>NZ_MIKE01000012.1:0-7335 GCF_001853485.1 Flavobacterium tructae
GGCCAAAACATATTTCTGATTCTCTAAGGTGTATAAACACGCGCGCAGTTTATAGTCTTTAGATAAATCAAAAGGTTTATGGGCATAGTGGGCGATATGATTTTTTAATACTAATTCATCCGATACCATCTCCGTATCCAGTGACCAGCCTTCTGCACTGATGATTTGCTGATAACCGATACCTTCTTCTGATAAAAGCATGCTGCGTAAGACTTCATGGCGCGAAACAATACCATGAAGAGTTTGTTCCAACAGCGATATATCTAAGGCCCCTTCCAAACTCAAAACTATAGGGATATGGTATTCGGTACTGCCTTGAAGTTGATCCAAAAACCATAATCGTTCCTGACTAAACGATAAAGGAATACGAGCCGGACGTTCTTCTGCAACAATACCTGGTAATAAAACCACTCCAGACTGTGCCGCTATATGGGCTGCTAAGTCTGAGATTGTGGCATGTTCAAATACTTCGCGGATGGATACTTCTATTATTAACTCCTTACGGATCATTGAAACTAAACGCGTAGCGAGCAAACTGTGACCTCCGAGTTCGAAAAAGTTATCATGAATCCCTATTTGTTCTACACCTAACAGGTTTTGCCAGATTGCTGCCAACTGCTCTTCTGTTTCATTGCGCGGAGCGACGTATTCGGTACTCGATAAGTCTGAACCATCCGGATCCGGCAATGCTTTTTTATCCAGCTTTCCGTTACTGGTGAGCGGCATTTTTTCTAAAGTCACCCACAATTGAGGAACCATGTATTCCGGCAGACTTAATTTTAATTGGTTTTGTAGTCTGTCTTTGTCTAATGCTGCTTCTAAAACTACATAACCTACCAGACGTTTATTGCCTGCTGTATCTTCTTTGGCCAGAACACAACATTGGTTTACGCCCGCTAAAGAAGACAAGACGTTTTCGATCTCCCCTAATTCTATTCGATAGCCGCGAATCTTAACCTGATCGTCTTTTCTGCCAATGTATTCTATGTTGCCATCCGGAAGCCAACGCGCTAAATCGCCTGTCTTATAAATTCGCTCTCCCTCTTTAAATGGATTTGCTATAAATTTTTCCTTTGTTAATTCTTCCTTGTTCAAATATCCTCGGGCGACCTGAGCTCCTCCAATACACAATTCGCCAATTACGCCTATTGGTACTAATTGATTTTGATGATCTAAAACATATAAGCTGGTATTGGCTACCGGTTTTCCAATTAAAACCTGAGATAAGACATCTTCCAGAGGTACTTCCCATGAACTCACATCAATTGCAGCTTCTGTAGGACCGTATAAGTTATCTAATCGAACATTCCTGAATTTTTCCTTAAATAAGAGGACCTGATCTACTTGTAAAGCCTCTCCACTGCACAGAACCTGTTTTAACGATTTACAGTCTCCTAAGTTAATATCTTCTAAGAAAACCCTCAGCATCGAAGGAACAAAATGGATTGTCGTGATGTTTTCCTTTTCTATAATATGCTTTAAATATTCAACATCTTTGTGCCCTTCGGGTTTGGCAAAAACCAATCGTGCTCCACAGCTAATAGCCCATAAAAATTCCCATACCGATACATCAAAACTAAAAGAGGTTTTCTGTAGAATTGCATCATCACTCTTAAGCTGATAATGGGATTGTGTCCATAATAGACGATTCACAATACCACTATGTTCATTCATCACTCCCTTAGGTGTACCGGTACTTCCTGAGGTATATATCACATATGCTAAATTAGAGGCCGTCAGTACAGTACTAAGCGCTGTTGTTGGATACCCTGAGATAAGTTCCCAATCTTTATCCAGACACAAAACGGATAGTTCTTTATTGATAACATTACAACTGGTTTGACTGCTTACAACCAAATCAATACCCGCATCTTTAAGCATATAAGCGATACGATCTGCCGGGTATTCCGGATCAATAGGAACATAAGCGCCTCCTGATTTTAAGATCCCAAGGATACCAATTAGCATTTCTAAACTGCGCTCCAGACAGATCCCTACAAGAGCATCGGGTTTTACACCCTGCTCGCGTAAATAGTGTGCCAACTGATTGGAACGTTGGTCTAATTCTTTGTAGGTTAGTTCTTCATCTTCATAAACAACTGCAACAGCATTAGGTGTTTGTTTAACCTGCTCTTTGAATAAATCAACAATTGTTTTATCTGATGGATAGGCTGCAGCTGTGTTATTGAAAACATTCAATAATTGATGCTCTTCTGCCTGGGTAAGCATCGACAGATTGCTGATTGGCTCAGTGATGTTCTCTGTAATACTTTGTAATAATTCCTGATAATGCAGCAGCATACTCTCGATTGTAGCCTTATCAAATAAAGCTGTACAATAGTTTAAGACTAATGAAATACCATTGTTATTTTCTGATGCACTAAATGTCAAATCAAACTTAGAACTAACCGTATCAAACTCATATTCAGAAATAATGATATCATGTAATTCGCTCTCTTTTTGGACTTGATTATCTCCTTCATTTTGTAATACAAACATCACCTGAAACAACGGACTCATGCTCCTATCACGGCTTGTAACCACACGATCTACCACCTTCTCAAATGGGGTTAATTGACGGTCGTAACCTTCAAGAGTTGTTTGTTTTATTCTTGACAACACATCCTTAAAACTCGGATCGCCGCTCAAATCACTGCGAAGCGCCAGAGTATTGACAAAAAAGCCAATCATTCCTTCTAATTCTGCTTGCGTTCGATTTGCAATTGGTGTTCCAACACAAATGTCTTCCTGACCGCTGTAACGCGACAACAAGATCTTAAAGGCTGATAGTAAAAGCATAAACAAGGTTACTCCCTCCTCTTTACAGATAGCATTTAATGAAGTTTTAAGCTTCTGGTCTAAGGCTAAAGAGACAGCTGCTCCCGCATTGCTAGGAACCGAAGGACGGGGATAATCTGTTGGTAAGGACAAAGTGCTTACGCCACTTAGTTTGGATTCCCAGTATGACAACTGATCCTCTAAAACTGCTCCTTCTAAATAGTTGCGCTGCCAAATCGCATAATCGGCATATTGTAAACTAAGCTTAGGCAGAACTACTTCACGGCCAGATTCAAGAGAACTGTACAGTTCCATAAACTCATTCACCAAAATTCCCTCCGACCAGCCATCACTGGCGATATGATGGAAAACACAAGCCAGCACATATTTCTGATTCCCTAAAGTGTATAAACACGCTCGCAGTTTATAGTCTTTCGATAAATCAAAAGGTTGGTTGAGATAGTCGGCGATCTGATTTTTTAATAATTCATCCGATATGATCTCTGTATCCAGTGACCAGCCTTCTGCATTGATGATTTGCTGATAACCGATGCCTTCTTCTGATAAAAGCATGCTGCGTAAGACCTCATGACGCGAAACAATGGTCTGTAATGCTTCTTCTAAAATTGAAATACTTACTGTTCCATCTAAATGCAGTACAATGGGCATATTATATTCTGCACTACCGCCAAACTGATCCAAAAACCATAAACGCTCCTGACTAAACGATAGTGGAATTTTAGTAAAAGTATTCCTGTTGTAAGGAGTAATCTTTTTTAATAATTCTTCTGTTGTATTTTCATCCTGATACTTTTTTAGATATTGAATAATTAATTCCTTACTATTTTTTATCTCCAAAAGTATGGCCGGATCTATGTTGGTATTTGATTTAACACTTAATAAATCACCGTTTAATACTAATTTTATTCCTTCTTTATTTAATCTTTCAAAAAAACTTGAAAATTCCATGTGCATTATTAAATTATAATTCAATGTTTATACTATAATCATTTTTAGTATCAGTAGAGTTGACTAGTTTATAAATGATATATGATGCTAACTCTTCTACAGTATTAAATCTGAAAATGTTTCGAATAGATACTTCTATTAATAGTTCTCTACGAATCATAGACACTAAGCGGGTTGCCAATAAACTATGCCCTCCCAATTCAAAAAAGTTATCATGAATTCCTACCTTATCAATCCCTAATAATTCTTGCCAGATTTCTGCTAACTGCGCTTCCGTTTCGTTGCGTGGTGCTACATATTCTTTATTTGATAATTCTGACCCATCCAGATTTGGTAATGACTTTTTATCCAGCTTTCCATTACTGGTTAATGGCATTGCCTCTAAAGTCACCCACAATTGGGGAACCATATATTCCGGTAAACTTATCTTTAATTGTTCTTGTAATACTTCTTTATCGAAATTTCCTTCAGGTACAACATAACCAACCAGACGCTTGCTACCGCCTGAATCTTCCTTAGCCAATACACAACATTGTGCTACTCCCGGTAAAGAAGACAAGACGTTTTCAATCTCGCCCAATTCTATACGATAACCTCTAATCTTAACCTGGTCGTCTTTTCTTCCTACAAGTTCAATACTACCATCAGGTAACCAACGTGCCAAATCGCCTGTTCTATAAACTCGTTCTCCCTCTTTATACAAATTCGATATAAACTTCTCATTTGTTAATTCTTCTCGGTTTAAATACCCTCTTGCTACCTGAACGCCTCCTATACACAATTCTCCAATTACTCCTAATGGCACTATCTTATCATAATTATCAACTATGTATATCTTAACATTATCTATCGCTCTACCTATGTTTACTTTTTGAAAACGATTTAATCTTTGAGCTGTAACCCAAATAGTAGCCTCTGTTGGACCATATAGATTCCAAACAAAATTGCTTATAGTAGTAAGGCTATCCTTTAAAGATTCCTTAATAGCTTCTCCTCCGGTTAAAATTGTAACTCCTTCTTTATTGTCCCAGTCATTATCAATAAGCATTTGCCAGGTTGATGGTGTCGCCTGCATAAAATCAGGGCGGTAATCCGCTATAAAAGATTGAAGTTTATCTGCATCTTTTATGGATATGCTATCTAACATGATAACTTTAGCTCCTAATAATAAAGGAGTGAAAAATTCTAAATAAAAAATATCAAAAGTGTATGTTGTCACTGACAGAAATGATTTTAAATCACTCATTCCTAAACCATTAATCATACTCAACAAGAAATTAACTAAACTGGTATGAACAACAGGAACTCCTTTAGGAACACCTGTACTTCCCGAGGTGTAAATAACATATGCCAAATTAGAAGGCGATAACAGAGGACTCAATTCTCTTTTTGAGCAGTTTGAGATAAGATCCCAATCACTGTCTAAAGATAAAACTGACAAACCTTCACGTTTATCTATAACTGCACGGCTTAACTCACTGCTTAACACCAAATCAATACCAGCATCTGTAAGCATGTAATTTAAACGATCTCTTGGAAAATCCGGATCGATGGGAACATAAGCGCCTCCTGATTTTAAGATTCCTAGAATACCAATTAACATCTCTAAACTACGTTCCAAACAAATACCAACAAGAGCATCTGGTTTAACTCCTTTCTCTTGTAAATAATGTCCCAACTTATTCGAACGTTGGTCTAATTCTTTATAACTTAGTTCCTCACCATTATAAACAACTGCAATAGCAGCTGGTGTTCGTTTAACCTGTTCAGTAAATAAATCAATTACAGTCCTATCTTTTGGATATGCGACATCAGTGTTATTAAAAACATCCAATAATTGATGTTCTTCTTCTTTGGTAAGCATCGACAGATTACCCAAAGACCTGGAAGTATCGGCTACGACGCTTTTTAACAACTCTTGATAATGCAACAGCATTCGATCGATTGTTGTCTTTTCGAACAAGGCAGTACTGTAATTTATGTTCAGTGAAATTCCTTCCTCTTCTTCTGAGACATTCAATGTCAAATCAAACTGCGTAGTAACCATATCAAACTCGTAATCTGATACCACAACCCCCTCTAAATCTAATTTTTTATTCGTTGCTGATGCATTCTGTACTATAAACATCACTTGGAACAAAGGGGTCATGCTCATATCCCGCGTAGTAACTACACGATCGACTACTTTCTCAAAAGGAACTAACTGATGGTCGTATCCCTCCAAAGTAGTCTGCTTGACCATTGCCAATAGCTCTCTAAAGCTAGGATCACCACTCAAATCACTTCGAAGTGCAAGCGTATTGACAAAAAAGCCTATCATACCCTCTAACTCCGATTGTGTACGGTTAGCTATAGGGGTTCCTACACAAACATCTTCCTGTCCTGTATATCGGAACAACAAAACCTTAAAAATGGACAAAAACAACATGAACAAGGTTACTCCCTCTTCTTTGCATACTGACTCCAATGAAGCGCTTAGTTCCTTATCCAGTATAAAAGAAACACTCGCTCCCACACTACTCTGCACAGAAGGACGTATATGATCTGTTGGTAACGATAAAGTACCAACACCTCTCAATTTCTCCTCCCAATACAACAACTGGTTCTCTAAAATAATTCCTTCTAAATACTTGCGCTGCCAGATCGCATAATCTGTGTACTGTAAACTAAGCTCTGGTAAAGCGGCCGTGTGACCAAACTGCAGAGCGTTGTACAATTCCATAAACTCATTGGTCAGGATTCCTCCTGACCAGCCATCACTGGCAATATGATGAAATACAATTGCTAAGACATATTGATTGTCTCCAAGATCATACAAACATGCTCGTAGCTTGTAATCTTTCGATAAATCAAAAGGACGCATCAGATAATCCCGTAGACTGCTTTCGGACATTGATCTGTCTTTTATTTCCAATTGATCCAATGACCAGTTTTTAGCGCTGATAATTTCCTGATAACCAATCCCTTCTTCTGAAAGAAGCATACTGCGTAAAACCTCATGACGGGAAACAATCTCCTGTAAGGTTTGCTTCAGTATCGATACTTCTAATACGCCTTCTAAACGAAGAACAATAGGGATGTGATATTCTGTACTGCCTTGCAACTGATCCAAAAACCATAATCGTTCCTGACTAAAGGATAAAGGAATGCGAACAGGACGATCCTCTACAATAATATTTGGCAATAAAACTCCTTCTGACTGGACGGATACATGAGCTGCTAATTCGGTGATTGTGGTATGTTCAAATATTTCCTTGATAGTAACTTCTATACATAACTTTTTTCGAATCATGGAAACCAAACGAGTAGCCAATAAACTATGACCCCCCAATTCAAAAAAATTATCATGAATTCCTACCTTATCAATCTCTAATAATTCTTTCCAGATGATAGCTAACTCCTCTTCCGTTTCGTTTCGCGGTGCTACATATGCTTTACTTGATAATTCTGAACTATCCGGATCTGGCAATGCTTTTTTATCCAGCTTACCATTAGTGGTTAATGGCATTACTTCTAAGGTCACCCACAATTGTGGAACCATATACTCAGGTAAACTTAGCTTTAATTGGTTTTGTACTATTTCTTTAT
>NZ_MIKE01000013.1:0-4811 GCF_001853485.1 Flavobacterium tructae
ACCGTGACTGCTACATTGGGAACTTGTAGTTCAGTAGTTTCAGATAATGTTGTGATCAATGCACAACCGACAACTCCAGTAAAACCAACAGCAGGAACAGTAACACAACCTACTTGTTCAGTGGCTACAGGAAGTTTTGCGATTTCAAATTATAATGCTGCTTATACGTATTCTGTAAATCCATCAACAGGAGTTACTGTTTCAGGTGCTACAGTAACCGCTCCGGCAGGAACTTATACTGTGACAGCTACACTGGGAACTTGTAGTTCAGTAGTTTCAGATAATGTTGTGATCGCTAGTGAATGTGCTGGTATTTCAGTAAGCAAAAAAGGAGTTTACGTAGATGCTAATGCAGATGGAATCGTAAACGCAGGCGATAGAATCGACTATACTTTTACAGTTACCAATACAGGAAACGTAACCTTGGTTCCGGTAACCATTACCGATGCTAATGCAGTGGTAAGCGGAAGTTTAGCGAGTTTAGCTCCAGGAGCTACAGATTCGTCTAGTTTTACAGCGGTTCACACCATTACACTAGCTGATATGAATAACGGTCAGGTAGACAACGTGGCTACAGTTACAGGAACTCCTCCAACAGGATCTCCGGTAACAGCTAAGTCAACCGATCCAAGTCCAATTTGTTCGACTTGTCCACCAAAAGATCCGGCTGCCTGTCCAAGTTGTACCGTAGTTCCTTTAACGTCTTCACCAAAAGTAACGGTAAGCAAAAAAGGAGTTTACGTAGATGCTAATGCAGATGGAATCGTAAACGCAGGCGATAGAATTGACTATACTTTTACAGTTACCAACACAGGAAACGTAACCCTGGCTCCGGTAACCATTAGTGATGCTAATGCAGTGGTAAGTGGAAGTTTAGCGAGTTTAGCTCCAGGAGCAACAGATTCGTCTAGTTTTACAGCAGTTCACACCATCACTTTGGCTGATATGAATAACGGTCAGGTAGACAACGTGGCTACAGTTACAGGAACTCCTCCAACAGGATCACCGGTAACAGCTAAGTCAACCGATCCAAGTCCAATTTGTTCGACTTGTCCACCAAAAGATCCAGCTGCATGTCCAAGCTGTACCGTAGTTCCTTTAACGTCTTCACCAAAAGTAACGGTAAGCAAAAAAGGAGTTTATGTAGATGCTAATGCAGATGGTATTGTAAACGCAGGAGATAGAATTGACTATACTTTTACAGTTAGAAATACAGGTAACGTAACCCTGGCTCCGGTAACCATTAGTGATGCTAATGCAGTGGTAAGCGGAAGTTTAGCGAGTTTGGCTCCAGGAGCAACAGACTCGTCTAGTTTTACAGCGGTTCACACCATTACACTGGCTGATATGAATAACGGTCAGGTAGACAACGTGGCTACAGTTACAGGAACTCCTCCAACAGGATCACCGGTAACAGCTAAGTCAACCGATCCAAGTCCAATTTGTTCGACTTGTCCACCAAAAGATCCAGCTGCATGTCCAAGCTGTACCGTAGTTCCTTTAACGTCTTCACCAAAAGTAACGGTAAGCAAAAAAGGAGTTTATGTAGATGCTAATGCAGATGGTATTGTAAACGCAGGAGATAGAATTGACTATACTTTTACAGTTAGAAATACAGGTAACGTAACCCTGGCTCCGGTAACCATTAGTGATGCTAATGCAGTGGTAAGCGGAAGTTTAGCGAGTTTGGCTCCAGGAGCAACAGACTCGTCTAGTTTTACAGCGGTTCACACCATTACACTGGCTGATATGAATAACGGTCAGGTAGACAACGTGGCTACAGTTACAGGAACTCCTCCAACAGGATCACCGGTAACAGCTAAGTCAACCGATCCAAGTCCAATTTGTTCGACTTGCAGGCCGATAGATCCTACTTGTTCAACCTGTACAGTAGTAAGTTTTATTGATGCGATAGATGAGATTCCATTAGTAGTTAATGGATTGAACGGAGGTACCACGGTTTCTGTATTGTTGAATGACAAATTACATGGTACATCTATAGTCGCTTCAGACGTGAATTTAAGTGCGGTTTATTTACCGACAGGAATGACATTAAATACCGATGGCACTATTAAAGTTAATACTGGTACTGCGCCAGGGGTATATACTGTAATTTATAGTATATGTTCAAAAGCAATGGCAGCAGCCGGTACACCAATGTGTGATCAGGCTGAAGCAAAAATTACAGTAACAGCAACAGTTGAGCCAATATTCGAAAATGGAACTATTGCATCAACAGGAGGAACTGTTTTCACAAACATTGCAAACAACGATAAAGTAAATGGAGTTCCGGCAGTATTAGGAACTACAGGAAATGCTACAGTTGCAGTTTCAGGAACATGGCCAACAGGAATTACTTTAGATCCGTTAACCGGAAAAGTAAGTGTTGCGGCAGGAACCACACCGAGAACTTATAATGTAGTGTATGAGTTATGCGACAAACTAAGTCCGGTAACTTGTGCGACGGTTTCAGATGAAATCAAAGTAACTCCAGTGGTAGAGCCAATATTTGAAAATGGAACTATTGCATCAACAGGAGGAACTGTTTTCACAAATATTGCAAGCAACGATAAAGTAAATGGAGTTCCGGCAGTACTAGGAACTACAGGAAATGCTACAGTTGCGGTATCAGGAGCATGGCCAACAGGAATTACTTTAGATCCGTTAACCGGAAAAGTAAGTGTTGCGGCAGGAACCACACCGGGAACTTATAATGTAGTGTATGAGTTATGTGACAAAATAAGTCCGACAACTTGTGCGACGGTTTCAGATGAAATCAAAGTAACGGCAATTGCAGGGACATCAATAATTGCAAATGATGATAATATTCCAAACGTAAATGGAATAACAGGAACACCAAATGCAGGGAATGTACTAGCTGGTAATCCAAATTCGGATACTTTAAATGGCGTACCAGTTGTGATTAGTCTGGTTGATTTAAAAGTGACAACACCGGCAGTTCCAAAAACACCTGGAGCAGCAGTTCCGGTAATTGACACTGCCACAGGAACAATAAGTGTTCCGGCTAATACACCGGGAGGTACCTATACATTAACGTACAGTATTTGTGAAAAATCAAATCTTTCAAATTGTGATGCTGCAACGGTAACCCTATTTGTATCAAGACCAAGTATTGCTGTAGTGAAAACGGCACATTTCAATGATGAAGATGGTGACAGTAATGCAAAAGTAGGGGAGACTATTACGTATAATTTCACCGTAACCAATACAGGAAATGTAGCGTTGACTAATGTTTATATAGTAGACCCGTTAACTGGAATTACTATGACCGGTGGCCCAATAAATTTAGCTGTGGGAGAAGAGGATAATACTTCTTTTACAGGAACTTATTCGATCGTACAAGCTGATATTAATTCGGGAAGTATATCGAATCAAGCCGAAGTTTTTGGAACAAGTCCTGATCATATTGAGGTAAAAGACAAATCAGATGATAGTAGTGTATTGGGGGATAAACCAACTGTTTTATCGCTACAAGGTTGTGTAATTAAAGTATACAACGCGGTTTCTATAAATGGAGACAGTAAGAACGAGAGATTTTATATCCAGGGATTAGAATGTTATCCTGACAATACGGTTCAGATTTTTAACCGTTGGGGAGTTTTGGTTTTTGATCGTGATCATTACAATAATAATGATATTGTCTTTAGAGGTATTTCTGAAGGACGTGTTACAATTAAAGATTCAGATGGATTACCGGAAGGAACTTATTATTATATCATAAAATACAAAGACAACCAATCCAATCCACATCAGGAGGCGGGGTATTTATACCTGACCAAATAATATTCTGTACTAATAAAATGGCTTAGTCAATAGGCTAAGCCATTCTTTAAAAATAAAATAAATGAAAAAATTAGTTTTAGTTTTATTGTTTTGTTCTACCGCAGGTTTTGCCCAGCAAGATGCGCAGTTTACACAATACATGTATAATACCATCAATATAAATCCCGCTTATGCCGGTTCTCGCGGAGCTATGAGTATTTTCGGATTGTATCGCACCCAGTGGGTTGGATTGGATGGAGCACCCGAAACCAGCAGTTTTTCGTTAAACACACCAATAAACAATAATGTAGGATTAGGAGTATCGTTAGTCAATGATAAAATCGGACCAACAAATGAAAACAATATATCAGCTGATTTCTCTTACTCCATACAAACATCAGCAACCGCTAAACTTTCTTTTGGTATTAAAGGTTCTGCCAATATATTTAAGCTGGATCCTACAAAGTTAAACCCGGAACATCAGGGAGATACCCAGTTTCAGGATTTTCAGAATAAATTCGCTCCAAATATCGGAGCCGGAGTTTACTGGCATACGGATAAAGCTTATGTGGGATTATCTGTTCCTAATTTTATTCAAACTACCCGCTATGACGATAACGATTATTCAATTTATAAAGACCGTATCAACTATTATTTCATAGCTGGTTATGTATTTAATCTAAATCGTTATGAAACGATAAAATTCAAACCGGCTTTAATGACTAAAATGGTAGAAGGTTCACCATTACAAGTAGACGCATCGGCAAATTTTATGTTCAACGATAAATTTGTGATCGGAGTAGCTTACAGATGGAGCGCCTCTTTTAGTGCTTTGGCAGGATTTCAGATAACCGATAGTATGTATTTAGGGTACTCCTATGATCGCGAAACAACCCGATTAGTAAACTACAACTCAGGGTCGCATGAGATATTTCTGCGTTTTGAATTCTTAAAAAATTACAGCCGAATAACTTCACCTAGATTCTTCTAATTATGAAAATAAAAAAAATAGCATATACAGTCTTTCT
>NZ_MIKE01000014.1:0-4655 GCF_001853485.1 Flavobacterium tructae
TGTGTATCTCGGGAGCAGGAGTAGCACGAGGTTATTTAAATAGAGAAGACTTAACCAATGAGAAGTTTATAGCGAATCCGTTTAGTGTGGATAAAACTTCCAGATTATACCGATCGGGAGATTTAGCACGCTGGCTTCCGGATGGTAACATAGAATACATTGGCAGAAAAGACGATCAGGTTAAGATTCGCGGCTATCGAATAGAATTAGGGGAGATCGAAAACGCCTTATCTTCTTTAGCGGGCATAAACCAATGTTGTGTTCTGGCCAAGGAAGATACAGCAGGCAATAAACGTCTGGTAGGTTATGTAGTTTTAGAAGGAGAATTGAACAAAGAGACATTACAAAACCAATTAAAATTATGCTTACCGGAATACATGGTTCCTCAATTGTGGGTGACTTTAGAAAAAATGCCGCTCACCAGTAATGGAAAGCTGGATAAAAAAGCATTGCCGGATCCGGATGGTTCAGACTTATCGAGTAGCGAATACGTCGCTCCGCGCAATGAAACAGAAATCCAATTAGCAGCAATCTGGCAGAACCTGTTAGGTGTAGAACAAATAGGAATTTATGATAACTTTTTCGAGCTCGGAGGTCACAGTTTACTGGCTACACGTTTAGTTTCGATGATCCGTAAGGAATTTGAGATTGAAATTACAATCAAAGATATATTTGAATTCACAAGAATAGAAGAATTAGGGACCTATTTGAGGCATAAAGAAATTAAAGAAAAAGAAAGCCAAGACATCACTTATAAAAAAATAATAACAATATAATGGACAAAATATTAAATCTTTTAAAAAGAGCTCAAGATGAGGGGGTGAGGTTAGAGTTAGAAGGCGGTAACTTGGTTTTGAAATCAGAAAACGAGAATATTAATGATACATTGTTATCAGATGTAAAAAATAATAAAGATCTTATTATTAAACATCTTGAAAAATTTGAAGTAAATAGAAATAACAATAAGGGATTAGGAAAGCATACTGTAAAGCCATTTGATAGAAGTCTTCTCAAACAAATTCCTTTATCTTATAGTCAGGAGCGTTTATGGTTTCTGGATCAGTTGGGCGGTAACGGAGAATATAATATGCCTCTGGTGTTACGTTTAGATGGAGCATTAAATATTTCAATTTTAGAAGAATCATTACAGACTATTGTTTCGCGTCATGAAGTATTACGCACGAATCTTTTATCAGAAGATGGGATTGGGTATCAGGAGGTTGTTGAGGCAGGGGATTGGTTTTTGGAACAAGAAGCAGTATCGGATGAAGAAATGCTGGAGAAGCACTTACATAAATATCTAAATACTCCATTTAATCTGTCAAATGATTATAAATTAAGAGCATGTTTATATACATTAGGAGATGAGAAATATGTTTTAGCTTGTGTTTTCCACCATATTGCAAGTGATGGCTGGTCGGGGGGAATTTTGGTTAATGAATTTGTGGAGCTGTACAGCGCTCTGAAATCCAACAGCACTCCTGATTTACCTGAGCTTCATTTACAATATGCCGATTATGCGATTTGGCAGCGCAATTATTTAGAAGGTGAGGTTTTAGATAATCAGTTATCGTACTGGGAAGCAAAACTAAGCAATGTAAGCACTTTGTCCTTACCGACAGATCATGCACGACCTTCTGTACAGAGCAGTGCAGGAGGAAGTATTTCCTTAGAATTGGATAAAAAAATAAGCACTTCACTAAGTTCTATATGCCAAGAAGAAGGTGTAACGCTGTTTATGTTATTACTATCAGCTTTTAAGATTTTGTTATCGCGCTACAGCGGACAGGATGATATTTGCGTAGGAACACCAATAGCCAATAGAACCCAGTCTGATTTAGAAGGAATGATCGGTTTTTTTGTCAATACTTTGGCACTTCGCAGTGATTTAAGCGGAGATCCGAGTTTTAAGGATTTGTTGTCGAGAGTAAAACAGACCACTCTGGAGGGGTATGATCATCAGTTAACTCCATTTGAGAAGGTTGTTGATCGTGTGGTTACAAGCCGTGATATGAGCATGAGTCCATTGTTTCAGGTTATGTTTGTATTGCAAAATGAAGTTGATAGTCAGGGAGAAAAAGACAGGGGATTACATGATATTATTATTTCGGAATACGAGTTTGATACGGTTACTTCCAAGTTTGATTTAACCCTTGGTGTAGCAGAAAACAGCAATGGTATTTTACTAACAGTAAATTACTGTACGGCTTTATTTGACAAGATTACGATCGATCGAATGCTTTTGCATTACCAGGAGTTATTGAAGAATATTATTAGAGATATCAATAAACCTATAGGTAAATTATCAATATTACCTCAGGAAGAAGAACATCAATTACTGAATGTTTTTAATGCTACTTCTATTGATTATCCTAAGGACAAGACAATTATAGATTTGTTTTCAGAACAGGTGTCTGAAAGACCAAAAGCGACAGCGATTATTTTTAATAATCAGGAGCTGACTTATGAGGATTTGGATGAGAAATCCAATCAGTTCGCAAGGTTTTTGATAAATAAAGGAGTCGGAAAAGAAGATCTGATAGGTATTTGTATTAATCGTTCTTTCGAGATGCTTATTGGTATTTTAGGGATATTGAAATCAGGAGGTGCTTATGTTCCAATCGATCCGGAGTACCCGGCAGACCGTATAGCTTATATGTTAGAGGATTCACGTGTGAAATTTTTACTTAGTGATAGTAAGAGCTTAGTAACATTTCCAGATAAAGCGAATTTAGATATTATTTTATTAGACCGCGACTGGGATGTAATAGCTCGTGAATCAACGGAATCAATCCACAGAATCTCAGCTGGGGAGAATTTGGCTTATATAATTTATACATCCGGAAGTACCGGACAGCCCAAAGGCGTAGAAATTAGTAATAGATCACTGGCATCCCGATTACAGTTTTATAAACTATATTATGCCATGACGGCTGAGGATAAGGTTTTATTTTATCGTTCATTTAGCTTTGATGGTGCTATTGAAGAGTATCTGATGCCTTTTACAATTGGAGGCTGCTGTGTTATGGCGTCAGTAAATTTCAAAGATGATTTATTTCAGAACATTATAGACACTATCCAAAAATATGAGATAACAAAGGTGAATATGCCGCCTTTATTGTTACAAAATATATTGGATTACATATCGGATACTGACCTCAAGAAATTGCAAAGTTTGCGTCATGTGGTATCAGGCGGTGATAAAATAAATACCAAAGTGGTCAATACTTTTAACAGCAGACTTGGCAGCAGATATTTAATAGCACTGTACAATTCATATGGACCAACTGAGAATACGATTGATTCAACTATTTATCGATTTGCGAATGATGTAGAATATACTACCATACCTATTGGTGGGCCTGTAGGCAATTCTGAGGTTTATATTTTGGATGAAGCAGACTCTTTGGTTGCCATAGGTTTGTTAGGAGAAATTTGTGTCTCCGGAGATGGTATTGCTCGAGGTTATTTAAATAAACCATTACAAACGATAGAGAAGTTTATCGAACATCCTTTTAAATCTGGCGAAAAGTTATATAAAACCGGAGATATAGGAAGATGGTTACCTGATGGAACAGTAGAGTTTATGGGAAGAAAAGATGATCAGGTTAAAATTCGTGGTCATCGTATAGAATTGGGCGAAATAGAATATGCACTACTAAAACTAGAGGAAGTTAGAAAAGCAGTAGTACTTGTAAAAGCAGATCAAAACTCAAATAAACGTTTAGTCGCTTTTTTAGAACTTACAGAAGAAATAAATACCGGGAATTTAAGAACACAATTGTCTAAAGTGCTTCCTAAGTTTATGATTCCGAATCAATTTATTCAACTCGAAGCAATACCTTTTACCAGTAATGGTAAGGTAGATAAAAATGCATTGCCTGACCCGGATGATTCAGAAGTATCGAGTAAAGAATATGTGGCGCCACGCAACGAAACAGAAATACAGCTAGCCGAGATCTGGCAGAACCTGTTAGGCGTAGAACAAGTAGGAATTCATGACAACTTCTTTGAACTCGGAGGTCACAGTTTGCTCGCTACGCGTTTAGTTTCGATGATCCGTAAGGAGTTAATGATAGAAGTTTCTATCCGTGAAGTATTTGAACATACCACGATTTCGGAATTAGGAACTCATTTATCATCTCAGTCAGAAGGTGTTTTACTTCCGGTTATTACAGGGGGAGAGCGTCCGGAGCGTATCCCTTTATCTTTTAGTCAGGAACGACTATGGTTTTTGGATCAGCTTCAGGGCAGTACCGAATACCACATTCCTATAGTTCTGAGTTTAGAAGGCGCTTTAGAGATATCGCTGCTGGAACAAACCTTGCATGGTATTGTTTCGCGTCATGAGGTCTTACGCAGTATGCTTTTATCAGAAGAAGGTATCGCTTATCAGCAAATCATCAGTGCAGAAGGCTGGTCACTGGATACGGAGATTGTTTCGGATGAATTATTAAAAAATCAGATCGCCGACTATGTTAATCAACCTTTTGATTTATCAAAAGACTATAAACTGCGAGCGTGTTTATACACTTTAGGGAATCAGAAATATGTGCTGGCTTGTGTTTTCCATCATATCGCCAGTGATGGCTGGTCAGATGGAATTTTGATCGGTGAATTTATGAAGCTTTACAGCGCCCTGCAATCCAACAGCA
>NZ_MIKE01000015.1:0-3977 GCF_001853485.1 Flavobacterium tructae
ATAAAGAAATAGTACAAAACCAATTAAAGCTAAGTTTACCTGAGTATATGGTTCCACAATTGTGGGTGACCTTAGAAGTAATGCCATTAACCACTAATGGTAAGCTGGATAAAAAAGCATTGCCAGACCCGGAAAACTCAGAATTGTCAACCAGTAAATATATTGCTCCTCGAAACGAAACAGAGAATCAATTAGTAACGATTTGGCAGGGATTATTGGGTATAGAAAACATAGGGATTCATGATAATTTCTTTGAGCTTGGAGGGCATAGTTTATTAGCTGTTCAATTAATATCCCGCTTGCAAGCGTTGGATTTTCATATAAAAGTAAAAGATATTTTTGCTGGTCCTACGATAGCGTCTATTAGCGATAAGTTATCTTCTATATCTTTAGTTTATAGTGTTCCTCCTAATGGAATTAAAATTACAAGTGATCGTATTATTCCATCAATGGTACCCTTATTAAGTGATTTTAGTCAGGATGATTTAGATCAATTAGTAACAATGGTTCCAGGTGGTGTTTCAAATATTGAAGACATCTATCCATTATCTCCCTTACAGGCAGGAATTCATTTTCATAATTTGATGAGCGATCCTAATCAGGGAGACCTCTACATTGTTCCAAGTTTGCTTTCCTTTTCTGATTCGGCAAAGAGAGCGGCTTTTATCAAGGCATTGCAATTTGTAGTGAACCGTCATGATGTTTTACGTACTTGCTTTTTGAGTGATGACCTGCCAAATGCTGTTCAGGTAGTATTACGAGAAGCAAAATTAGTAGTAGATGATTTAGATTTAGATAAGTCCAAAGCTATTTTACCACAATTGGAACTACTTATCACTTCTGGTAGTCACTGGATGGACATCTCAAAAGCTCCATTATTAGAATTGAAATCGGCTGATGATCCAATTAATGAATGTTACTATTTAATAGTGTATCAACATCATTTGATAATGGATCATGTTGGTTTAGAGGTTATTACTCAGGAGATAATGTTGTATCTGTCAGGAGAAGGAACAAATCTTCCAACTCCGGTTTTATACCGTGATTTTATTGGC
Organism: Flavobacterium tructae; assembly: GCF_001853485.1. Lineage (NCBI taxonomy): Bacteria > Pseudomonadati > Bacteroidota > Flavobacteriia > Flavobacteriales > Flavobacteriaceae > Flavobacterium > Flavobacterium tructae. Next base: position 1,056 of record NZ_MIKE01000015.1, read on the forward strand.
CACACATTATATGCACAAGCAATCAATGATGGTGAATCCTATTTTAAATCTTTATTTGAAGGAATAGAAGAACCAACGTATCCATTTAATTTATCCAATGTTTTAGGCGATGGTAGTCTGAAGCAGTCCATTAGTTTCCTTTCTCGTGATGTCAGTATATCATTGCGTAATACCTGTTTTAAACTTGGTATTAGTCCTGCAATATTATTTCATGCCGCTTTTGGTTTAGTTACAGCTAAATGCAGTAATAGAGAATATGCTGTCTTTGGTTCTTTATTTTCGGGGCGTTTGCAAGGCTCTTTGGGGGCCGCGGATTCTTTAGGTTTGTTTATCAACACCCTTCCGGTTATTTTGAAAATAAAAGGGACTGTTAAAGAATATTTAGAGGAAGTAAAGATAAAATTGGAAGAATTGTTATCCTATGAGCAAACTCCTTTATCCGAAATCCATCATTGGAGTAGTATCTCAAATGAGACAGCTTTATTTAGTGCACTGTTAAATTACCGTCATTCTTCATCATCTTTATCAGAAGAAAATAATACTGGAAACATAGATTTAGGTATTACGGTTATTGGAAGCCATGAAAAAACAAATTATCCATTTAATTTAAGTGTAGATGATTTTGGTGTTGATTTTGGATTAAAAGTATTAGTCGATGAAAGTATAAGTGCTGATCGCATACTTGCTTATATGGAAGAAGCATTGAATCAGCTTATGGAAGCAGCTACAAATGAAAAAGTAGCTGTTGAAACTCTAAGTATATTAAGCAAAGAAGAAAAATATCAAGTATTAGATATTTTTAATACTGCACAAGTAGCATATCCTTTAGACAAATCGCTAGTAAATTTGTTCGAAAAACAAGTTGAGCAGACTCCAGATGCCATAGCTATAGTTTATAAAGATAAAAAAATAAACTATAAGGAGTTAAGTGAAATTTCAAATCAATTAGCACATTACTTATTAGCACATATTAAAAGCAATGAGGATAATTTTATTGGAGTAACTTTAGAGCGTAGTGACTGGTCAATTATATCGTTTTTAGCAATATTAAAAACGGGATCGGCTTATGTACCAATAGATGCTAATTATCCGGCAGAAAGAAAAGAATATATTGAAAAAGATAGTAACTGTTGTATTATCATAGATGAGTTATTCCTGGATTTGTTTAAAAAAGAAAGGTCTAATTATCCGGATCATTTACCTGAAATTGTTATAAAAGCAGATGATTTAGCTTATGTTATTTACACATCAGGGACAACAGGAAAGCCTAAAGGAGTAATGGTAGAGCATCGCTCGGTTATAAACTTATGCTTTAATATAATTAATACTTTTCAAACTAATAAGTTTACGGTATTTTCCCAACTAATTTCTTTATCATTTGATGCGTCAGTTTCTGAAATCTACCCATCGCTAATTTCAGGGAGCGTGTTGCATATAATTGATGATGAAATTAAAAAAGAGGGCACACTTGTCGATTATATTAAAATAAATGAAATAAACCATCTGACTATACCTTCAGATTTATTTGGACAATTAGCATGGGAAGAATTACCAGCTTTGAAAAGCGTTCATATTGGAGGTGGTGTTTCTTCTTACAATACGCTAAATGAATGGAGTGAGATAGGAACACTGGTTAATGGATACGGACCTACAGAGTGTACTGTATGTGCTACAATGCACAACTTTAAGGAAGGAGATTTGAATACTAATATTGGGAAGCCTCTGGATAATACGAAGATCTATATTCTTGATGCTTCAAATATTTTAGTACCAATAGGCGTAATTGGCGAATTGTGTATCGGAGGAGCTCAGGTAGCCCGAGGATATTTGAACAAGGAAGAATTAACAAAGGAAAAATTTATAGCAAATCCATTCAAAGAGGGAGAGCGAATTTATAAGACAGGCGATTTAGCGCGTTGGCTTCCGGATGGTAACATAGAATACATCGGCAGAAAAGACGATCAGGTTAAGATTCGCGGCTATAGAATAGAATTAGGCGAGATTGAAAACGCCTTATCTTCTTTAGCGGGCGTAAACCAATATTGTGTTCTGGCCAAAGAAGATACAGCAGGCAATAAACGTTTGGTTGGTTATGTAGTTTTAGAAGGAGCATTAGACAAAGAGCAATTACAAAACCAATTAAAGTTGAGCTTACCGGAATACATGGTTCCTCAATTGTGGGTGACTTTAGAAAAAATGCCGCTCACCAGTAACGGAAAGCTGGATAAAAAAGCATTGCCGGATCTGGATGGTTCAGACTTATCGAGTACCGAATACGTCGCTCCGCGTAATGAGACAGAAGAGCAGTTGGCAGCAATCTGGCAAAACCTGTTAGGTCTAGAACAAATAGGAATTTATGATAACTTTTTCGAGCTCGGAGGTCACAGTTTGCTGGCTACACGTTTAGTTTCAATGATCCGTAAGGAGTTAATAATAGAAGTATCCATCCGCGAAGTATTTGAACATGCCACAATCTCAGACTTAGGAACCCATATAGCGGCACAGTCTGAAGTGGTTTTATTACCAGGTATTGTTGCAGAAGAACGTCCGGCTCGTATTCCTTTATCGTTTAGTCAGGAACGATTATGGTTTTTGGATCAGCTGCAAGGCAGTACCGAATACCATATCCCTATAGTTTTGAGTTTAGAAGGGGCCTTAGATATATCGCTGCTGGAACAAACTCTTCATGGTATTGTTTCGCGCCATGAAGTCTTACGCAGCATGCTTTTATCAGAAGAAGGTATCGGTTATCAGCAAATCATCAGTGCAGAAGGCTGGTCACTGGATACGGATACGGTATCGGATGAATTAGTATTAAAAAATCATATCGCCCACTATGCCCATAAACCTTTTGATTTATCTAAAGACTATAAACTGCGCGCGTGTTTATACACCTTAGAGAATCAGAAATATGTTTTGGCC
>NZ_MIKE01000016.1:0-2893 GCF_001853485.1 Flavobacterium tructae
GTACATAAGCTTACGGATTATTAGTACTACTCGACTATGACATTACTGCCTTTACATCTATAGCCTATCAACGTGGTCATCTTCCACGATCCTTAAAAGAAATCTCATCTTGTGGTGGGTTTCGCGCTTATATGCTTTCAGCGCTTATCCCTTCCAAACGTAGCTACTCTGCGGTGCCCCTGGCGGGACAACAGATACACTAGAGGTTTGTCCAATTCGGTCCTCTCGTACTAGAATCAGATCCACTCAAATTTCTAACGCCCACAGTAGATAGAGACCGAACTGTCTCACGACGTTCTGAACCCAGCTCGCGTGCCACTTTAATGGGCGAACAGCCCAACCCTTGGGACCTTCTCCAGCCCCAGGATGTGACGAGCCGACATCGAGGTGCCAAACCCCCCCGTCGATATGAGCTCTTGGGGGAGATCAGCCTGTTATCCCCGGCGTACCTTTTATCCTTTGAGCGATGGCCCTTCCATGCGGAACCACCGGATCACTATGCTCTACTTTCGTACCTGATCGACCTGTATGTCTCTCAGTCAAGCTCCCTTATGCCATTGCACTCTACGCACGGTTACCAAGCGTACTGAGGGAACCTTTAGAAGCCTCCGTTACTCTTTTGGAGGCGACCACCCCAGTCAAACTACCCACCAAGCACTGTCCTCTTCATCGAAGAGTTAGGCCTCAGATAAACAAAGGGTTGTATTTCAACAATGACTCCACAACGCCTGGCGACGCCACTTCATAGTCTCCAACCTATCCTACACATCATTTATCCAAGGTCAATACTAAGCTATAGTAAAGGTGCACAGGGTCTTTTCGTCCCACTGCGGGTAAACGGCATCTTCACCGTTACTACAATTTCACCGAGCTCATGGCTGAGACAGTGTCCAGATCGTTACACCATTCGTGCAGGTCGGAACTTACCCGACAAGGAATTTCGCTACCTTAGGACCGTTATAGTTACGGCCGCCGTTTACTGGGGCTTCAATTCAATGCTTCTCCGAAGATAACATCTCCTCTTAACCTTCCAGCACCGGGCAGGTGTCAGGCCCTATACTTCATCTTACGATTTTGCAGAGCCCTGTGTTTTTGATAAACAGTCGCCTGGACCTCTTCACTGCGGCCAGCTTGCGCTGGCGACCTTTCTCCCGAAGTTACAGGTCTATTTTGCCTAATTCCTTAGCCATGAATCTCTCGAGCACCTTAGGATTCTCTCCTCAACTACCTGTGTCGGTTTACGGTACTGGTACTAATTACCTGAAGTTTAGAGGTTTTTCTTGGAAGCCCTTAGGCGCACTATCTCTTTGTCCGAAGACTCCGAGTACTATCGTATTTCACCATTCTCTACGGATTTGCCTATAGAGAATATAGCTAGGTACTTCAACGAACTATTCCGTCAGTTCGCGGCGCTTTCATCACTCCGTCACCCCATCACAGTAATTAGTAGTACGGGAATATTAACCCGTTGGCCATCGACTGTCCCTTTCGGGTTCGCCTTAGGACCAGACTAACCCACAGCTGATTAGCATAGCTGTGGAAACCTTAGTTTTTCGGTGTGCGGGTTTCTCGCCCGCATTATCGTTACTTATGCCTACATTTTCTTTTCCAGCCAGTCCAGCATACCTTACGATACACCTTCAACCCTGCTGGAATGCTCCCCTACCACTTTGTATTGCTACAAAATCCATAGCTTCGGTAATATGCTTATGCCCGATTATTATCCATGCTCGTCCGCTCGACTAGTGAGCTGTTACGCACTCTTTAAATGAATGGCTGCTTCCAAGCCAACATCCTAGCTGTCTGGGCAGACAAACCTCGTTCTTTCAACTTAGCATATATTTGGGGACCTTAGCTGATGGTCTGGGTTCTTTCCCTCTCGGACTTGGACCTTAGCACCCAAGCCCTCACTGTTATCAATCATTATATAGCATTCGGAGTTTGTCAGGAATTGGTAGGCGGTGAAGCCCCCGCATCCAATCAGTAGCTCTACCTCTATATAACTAAAATAACGCTGCACCTAAATGCATTTCGGGGAGTACGAGCTATTTCCGAGTTTGATTGGCCTTTCACCCCTACCCACAGGTCATCCGAAGACTTTTCAACGTCAACCGGTTCGGACCTCCACACTGTGTTACCAGCGCTTCATCCTGCCCATGGGTAGATCACACGGTTTCGCGTCTAACACTACTGACTAAAGCGCCCTATTCAGACTCGCTTTCGCTACGGATCCGTGACTTAATCACTTAACCTTGCCAGCAACGTTAACTCGTAGGCTCATTATGCAAAAGGCACGCCGTCACCCCACAAAAGGGCTCCGACCGCTTGTAAGCGTATGGTTTCAGGATCTATTTCACTCCGTTATTCACGGTTCTTTTCACCTTTCCCTCACGGTACTGGTTCACTATCGGTCTCTCAGGAGTATTTAGCCTTAGCGGATGGTCCCGCCAAATTCAGACAGGGTTTCACGTGCCCCGCCCTACTCAGGATACCACTATCTATTATACTTGTTACCCATACGAGGCTATCACTCTCTTTGGCTCGACTTTCCAGTCGATTCCGGTTCCTTGTACATAAAATGTCGTGGTCCTACAACCCCAACAATGCCGTAACATCATTGGTTTGGGCTAATCCGCGTTCGCTCGCCACTACTTACGGAATCACTTTTGTTTTCTTCTCCTCCGCCTACTTAGATGTTTCAGTTCAGCGGGTTTGCCCACCTATCGGTGTACTATGTCTTCAACATAGTGGGTTGCCCCATTCGGATATCTACGGATCAATCGATGTGTGCTCGTCCCCGTAGCTTTTCGCAGCTTATCACGTCCTTCTTCGCCTCTGAGAGCCTAGGCATCCCCCATACGCCCTTATTTTGCTTATTGTACCAATCTTGTTA
>NZ_MIKE01000017.1:0-2481 GCF_001853485.1 Flavobacterium tructae
AATAATGCAGAGCTTTTCGTCCCGTCAGCAAAAGGTTTAGCCATGTTTGCGTAAACCTGAAAACAAGAGATCAGCATGAAAAGGAAAAGAAAGTATTTTGTATTGTATTTCATCATATTTATTTAGCACTGAAAAATAGGCAGAATTTTCAAACATTTTATTAAAAATGTTGAATTATAAATCTTAGCTAATATCGCTCTGCTCGTACCATTTTATATTTTTCATGTTTTAGCAGCCTACGGCATGAAAATAGTACATGTTAAACATTTCCAGGCGCATGCAGAAAATCAAAGATTTTCTAACTTAGGTGCTCTTAAGTGAACAGCAATAATCCACGATACAGTAAACTAAAGTGTTTAAAAACTTTTGTGTCTTTTGTGGTTATTTTATTTTCCTGTCTTTTTTATTTTTTTTCTTCCTTTCTCTTCCTTCCCCTTTCCTTTCTTCCCCTTTTTTCTTTTTCTCCTCTCCTTTTCTTCTTCCTCCTCCCTCTTTCCCTTTTCTTTCTTTTCCTTTCTTCCCTCCCCTTCCCTTCCCTTCCCCTCCCCCTTCCCTCTTCCCTCTCCCCCCCCCCCTCCCTTTCCTTTTTTCTTCCTTTCCCTCTTTTTCCCCCTCTCCTTTTCTTTTTTTTTCTTCTCCTTCCTCTCTTTTTTCCCCTTTCCCTTTCTCCTTCTCCTCCCTCTTCTTTTCCCCCCCTCCCTTTCTTTTTTTCTTCTTTCTTTTTCCTTCCTCCTCTCTTCCCCTCCCTTCTTCTCCCTCTTCTTTTCCTTTTTCTCCTCTTTTTCTCCCCCTTCCTTTTTTTCTCCCCTCCCCTCTTTCTCCCTCCCCTCCCCCCCCCCTTCTCTTTTTCTTTCTTTTTCCTTCCTTTTTCCTTTTTTTTTCTCTCCTCTCCCCCCCCTTTTTCCTCTTCCTTTTCCTCTTTTCCCCCCCCCTCTTCCTCCCTTTTTCTTCCTCTTTCCTCCTCTTCCCCCCCCCTCCCTCCTCTCCTCCTCCTCTTTCCCTCTTCCCCCTCCCTTTTTCTTTCCTTCTCTCTCCCCTCCCTCCTCTTCTTTTTTTTCTCTTCTCTTCTCCCTCCCCTCCCCTCCCCCTCCCCCCTCTTTTTTCCCCCCCCTCCCCCCCCTCCTCTTCCTTTTTTCCTCCCTTTCCCCCTCCCCCCCTCCCCCCCCCCCCCCTCTTTTCCCCCTCCCCCTCTCCCCCCTCTTTCTCCTTTCCTTTCTTCTCCTCCTTCTTTTTTCCTCCTTTCTTCTTCTTTCTCCTTCCCCTTTTTTTTCTCCTTTCTCTTTTCCTCTCTTCTTTCCCCCCTCCTTTCTTCCTTTCTTCCCCCTCTTCCTTCTTCTTCCCCTTTCTCCCCCTTCCTTCCCTTCCTTTTCCCCCCTTTTTTCTCCCTCCTCCCCCTTCCCTCTTTTCCCTCTCTTTTCTTCTCTTTTTTTTTCCTCCCTTTTTTTTTTCCCCCCCTTTTCCCTCTCCTCTCTTCCCTCTTCCTTCTCTTCTCTCCCTTTTTCCTTTTTTCCCTTCCCCTCTCCTCCCTTTTTCTCTCCTCTTCCTCTCCTCCTTTTCCCTTTCTCCTTTCTCTTTTTCCCCTCTCCTTCTCCCCTCCCTCTCTCTTTTTTTTTTTCCTTTTCTTCCCTCTCTCTTTCTCCCTTTCCCCTTCTCTTTCCCTCCCCCCTTTCTTATCATTACCATTAATTTTACTTACACTACCTCTCTTCACCCCCTTTTCTCCTTCTTTTTTCCCTCTTTCCCCCCTCCTTTTCCCCTTTTTCCTTCTCTTTCCCTTTTCTCCCCTTTTCCCTTTTTTTTCCTTCCCTTCCTCTCTCCTCTTCTCTTTTCCTTCTTTCTCCCTCTTTCCTTCTCCCCCCTTTTTTCCCTTCCTTCCCTCCTTTCTTCCTTCCCTTCCTCTTCCTTTTTTTTCTCCTCTTCTTCTTCTTTTCCCCTCCCTCCTTCCTTTTCCTCCCTTTTTTCCCCTCTTTTCTCCTTTTTCCCCCCTTCTCTTTCCCCCTTCTCCCCCTCTCCTTTCTCCTTTTTCTCCCCCCCCCCTTTTTCTCTTCTCTTTTCCTCCCCTCTTCCCTCCCTCTTTTTTCTTTTCTCCCTTTTTCTTTTCCCCTTCCTTTTTTTTCTCCTCTCTTTTTCTTTCCCCCTCTTTCCTCCTTTTTCCTTCCCCCTCTCTCCTCTCCTCCTCCCTCCCCTCTCTCTCTTTCTTTCCTTTCTCTTTTTTCCTTCTTTTTCTTCCTCCCTCTCCCTTCTCCTTCTTTCCTTCTCCCCCTTTTTCTCCTTCCTTCCCCCTTCCCTCCCCCCTCCCTTTTTTTCCTTTTCCTTCTTTCCCTTTTCTCCTCCTTTCCTCTTTTTTCCCTTCCCCCCCCTCCTTCTTCCCCCCCTCCTTTCTCCCTTTTTCTCCCCCCCTTTCCCCCTTTTTCTCCTCCCCTTCCCCTTCCCCCCCCCCCCCCTTTTTCCTCTTTTTTTCTTTCCTTTTTCCTTCCTTCC
>NZ_MIKE01000018.1:0-2280 GCF_001853485.1 Flavobacterium tructae
CCATCCGGAAGCCAGCGTGCTAAATCCCCTGTCTTATACATTCGTTCGCCTTCTAAAAAGGGGCTGTCGATAAATTTCTCATTTGTTAGTTCTTCTCGATTTAAATATCCTCGCGCTACCTGAATACCTCCTACACACAATTCTCCTGTTACTCCTATTGGTAATAATCCTAAAGCCTCGTTTACTATATAGATATGGGTATTTCCCACTGGACGGCCTATATGGATGCGATCTAAGGATTCATAGTGGGTAACCTCTAATACACTACAGCCAATAGTGGATTCAGTAGGTCCATATTCGTTAAACAGTTTAACCGATGGATCTAATTCTCCTAAATGAGACAGATCGGAATGGGTTAATTGTTCGCCACCGATGATGAATCTTTTTAATGGAGAATGACCTAAGTCTCTGAAAAAGGACAAATGTGACGGGGTTAATTTTATAGAGGTAATAGCATCATTTGAAACAATGGCCTTCAATACGGAGCTAACATCATTATCTTTATAGATGTGCAGTTGTCCTCCTGTTAAAAGTGTCAAATAGATACTGGTCTGGGTTAAATCAAAGGATAAGGAGCTAAACAGGGGGAAACTCTGAGCGTTATCCCCGTCTCCATAATGTGAGATACTGTACGATAAGTAGTTCACCAAACTGTTATGCTCGATCATTACTCCTTTTGGATTTCCTGTACTTCCTGAGGTATAAATGACATAAACCAAATCTGATAATTGGATGGTGTTGGTTTTTAAAGCCGGGAATGATGAAGCCTGGCTTAATACGCTATCAAATTCTACGTCGATAGAAAAAATAGGAACTGCATATTCTATTACATCAAATAAGCTTTCCGATTCTATAATCAGTAATTTTACATTAGCATCTTTGACTAGAAAAGATTTGCGATTCTCCGGATATTCTTTATCGATCGGAAGGTAACAAGCACCCGCTTTTAGTGTTCCAATTATTGAAATAATAGACCAGATACTGCGATCTAACATCAGACCTACAATATCATTGGAGGTGACATGGTAGTGATTTTGTAAGTATAGCGCCAGGTCATTGGATTTTGCATCTAATTCCTGATAGCTTAATGTTTCGTCTCCACAAACAACTGCAATAGCAGCCGGGGTTTTCTTTACCTGCTCTGTAAATAAATCAACTATTGTTTTATCTAATGGATATGCTGCAGTTGTGTGATTGAATACATTGAGTAGTTGATGCTCTTCTGCCGGGGTAAGCAGAGACAGGTTTTTTACAGGCTCTGTAATATTCTTTGCAATATTTTGTAACAGTTCCTGATAATGCAATAGCATTCGATCTATTGTTGTTTTTTCAAATAAAGCGGTGCTGTATACCATATTCAATGAGATACCTCCCTGGTTTTCTGATATATTGAACAATAAGTCAAACTGAGAATTTACCACTTGGGTATCATAAGAGGATAAGCTGAGACCTTTTAGAGCAACAGGGTTGCTTTCCTGATTATTCTGTAAAGAAAACAATACCTGAAACAATGGACTCATGTTTCTATCACGGGTTGTAATTACCCGATCTACTACTTTCTCAAATGGAGCTAACTGATGGTCGTAGCTCTCTAAAGTGGTCTGTTTTACTCTTGACAATAGGTCCTTAAAACTCGGATTGCCGCTTAAATCACTGCGAAGGGCCAGGGTGTTGACAAAAAATCCAATCATGCCCTCTAAATCCGATTGGGTTCTATTGGCGATTGACGTTCCTACGCAAATGTCTTCCTGACCGCTGTAACGCGATAATAAGACTTTAAAAGCCGATAATAATAGCATAAACATCGTTACGCCTTCTTCTTTACAGATCGTGTTTAATGATGCGCTCAGCTTTTGGTCTATCTCTAAAGAAACAGCTGCTCCTGCATTGCTTGGAACCAAAGCACGGGCATAATCTGTTGGTAAGGATAAAGTGCTTACTCCTTTTAGTTTGGATTCCCAATAGGATAACTGATCCTCCAGAACTGCTCCTTCTAAATGTTTGCGCTGCCAAATGGCATAATCGGCATATTGTAAATGAAGTGTTGGTAGATTAGGGGTGCTGTTGGATTCAAAGGAACAGTATAGTTCCATAAATTCATGAACCAAGATTTCCCCCGACCAGGCATCACTGGCGATATGATGAAAAACACAGGCCAAAACATATTTCTGATTCTCTAAGGTGTATAAACACGCGCGCAGTTTATAGTCTTTAGATAAATCAAAAGGTTTATGGGCATAGTGGGCGATATGATTTTTTAATACTAATTCATCCGATACC
>NZ_MIKE01000019.1:0-1860 GCF_001853485.1 Flavobacterium tructae
ATATGTCTTCGGATATAGAGACCGGCGCACGGGTGCGTAACGCGTATGCAATCTACCTTTTACAGAGGGATAGCCCAGAGAAATTTGGATTAATACCTCATAGTATAGTGACTCGGCATCGAGATACTATTAAAGTCACAACGGTAAAAGATGAGCATGCGTCCCATTAGCTAGTTGGTAAGGTAACGGCTTACCAAGGCTACGATGGGTAGGGGTCCTGAGAGGGAGATCCCCCACACTGGTACTGAGACACGGACCAGACTCCTACGGGAGGCAGCAGTGAGGAATATTGGACAATGGGCGCAAGCCTGATCCAGCCATGCCGCGTGCAGGATGACGGTCCTATGGATTGTAAACTGCTTTTGTACGAGAAGAAACACTCCAACGTGTTGGAGCTTGACGGTATCGTAAGAATAAGGATCGGCTAACTCCGTGCCAGCAGCCGCGGTAATACGGAGGATCCAAGCGTTATCCGGAATCATTGGGTTTAAAGGGTCCGTAGGCGGTTTAGTAAGTCAGTGGTGAAAGCCCATCGCTCAACGGTGGAACGGCCATTGATACTGCTAAACTTGAATTATTAGGAAGTAACTAGAATATGTAGTGTAGCGGTGAAATGCTTAGAGATTACATGGAATACCAATTGCGAAGGCAGGTTACTACTAATGGATTGACGCTGATGGACGAAAGCGTGGGTAGCGAACAGGATTAGATACCCTGGTAGTCCACGCCGTAAACGATGGATACTAGCTGTTGGGAGCAATCTCAGTGGCTAAGCGAAAGTGATAAGTATCCCACCTGGGGAGTACGTTCGCAAGAATGAAACTCAAAGGAATTGACGGGGGCCCGCACAAGCGGTGGAGCATGTGGTTTAATTCGATGATACGCGAGGAACCTTACCAAGGCTTAAATGTAGTTTGACCGATTTGGAAACAGATCTTTCGCAAGACAAATTACAAGGTGCTGCATGGTTGTCGTCAGCTCGTGCCGTGAGGTGTCAGGTTAAGTCCTATAACGAGCGCAACCCCTGTTGTTAGTTGCCAGCGAGTCAAGTCGGGAACTCTAACAAGACTGCCAGTGCAAACTGTGAGGAAGGTGGGGATGACGTCAAATCATCACGGCCCTTACGCCTTGGGCTACACACGTGCTACAATGGCCGGTACAGAGAGCAGCCACTGGGCGACCAGGAGCGAATCTATAAAACCGGTCACAGTTCGGATCGGAGTCTGCAACTCGACTCCGTGAAGCTGGAATCGCTAGTAATCGGATATCAGCCATGATCCGGTGAATACGTTCCCGGGCCTTGTACACACCGCCCGTCAAGCCATGGAAGCTGGGGGTGCCTGAAGTCGGTGACCGCAAGGAGCTGCCTAGGGTAAAACTGGTAACTAGGGCTAAGTCGTAACAAGGTAGCCGTACCGGAAGGTGCGGCTGGAACACCTCCTTTCTAGAGCCTTAATGTTAGCCTAGTGCACGTTAAGGAAAAAAGATGACTATTTATAGGTTTCTGAATTGGAGATTGTATTACTCTTGCTGTTAATTTAAAAAAATGAAAGAATTAAGTAAAAACAGAGTCTCGTAGCTCAGCTGGTTAGAGTACTACACTGATAATGTAGGGGTCGGCAGTTCGAGTCTGCCCGGGACTACTTTTTAAAAAGAATTGATAATTAATAATTAACAATTAATAATTAAAAAAGACTGAAAGCTTAATTTACAAGGAAATTTTAGAGGTTGAGTAACCGTTTTAAGTACTGTTAACTGAAAACTGTTAACTGACAACTAAAAAATGGGGGATTAGCTCAGCTGGCTAGAGCGCCTGCCTTGCACGCAGGAGGTCAACGGTTCGACTCCGTTATTCTCCAC
>NZ_MIKE01000020.1:0-1848 GCF_001853485.1 Flavobacterium tructae
CATTTACTGTTAATGTATTTTCAGGAACAGCAACTAATACAACAAGCACTACAGCTATTTGTGAGAACAGTACCAAATCCTTATCAGCTACACCAGCAGGTGGTACCTGGTCAGTTGTTTCAGGAGGGGGAACGATTTCAGGAACTACTTATACACCGGCAGATGTTTCTTCTGATACCTCGGTAACAGTTCGTTATACTGTTGCAGCCAATGGCTCTTGTGCAGCGACAACATCAGACGCTACATTTACTGTTAATGTCATTCCAACAACACCAACATTAGGTACGATTATGCAACCTACTTGTGTAGTCGTAACAGGTAGTGTAGTTTTGAATGATTTACCTGTAGGAAATTGGACAATAAACCCAGGTAATATTAATGGAAGTACATCTTCTACAACTATTTCAGGATTACTGGCAGGGTCAACTTTTAATTATACAGTAACTGTTAATGGGTGTTCGTCTGGATCAATAGAAGTAATTATTAATAATTATTTATGTGCATTGACAGAGACTACAGCATCAATTAATGGAAATACGGGAGGTAATAGTACTTCTTTGACATCAAATGATACTTTAAATGGTAATCCAGTAGTTATAGGTACAAATCCGGGTCAAGTAAGTTTGACGTCAGTAACTGTTCCTGCAGGATTAACTTTGAATGCAGATGGTACTGTAACTGTAGCTCCAAATACTGCGGCAGGAAACTATACAGTGGAATATAAAATATGTGAAATAACGAATCCATCTAACTGTAGTACAGTATCTAGTACTGTTGTGGTAAGTGCAGCAGCAATTGTTGCATTGACAGAGACTACAGCATCAATTAATGGAAATACGGGAGGTAATAGTACTTCTTTGACATCAAATGATACTTTAAATGGTAATCCAGTAGTTATAGGTACAAATCCGGGTCAAGTAAGTTTGACGTCAGTAACTGTTCCTGCAGGATTAACTTTGAATGCAGATGGTACTGTAACTGTAGCTCCAAATACTGCGGCAGGAAACTATACAGTGGAATATAAAATATGTGAAATAACGAATCCATCTAACTGTAGTACAGTATCTAGTACTGTTGTGGTTAGTGTTATGATACCAGTATCTAAACCAAGTATTGCTTTAGTGAAAACGGCACATTTCAATGATGAAAATGGTGACAGTAATGCAAAAGTAGGGGAGACTATTACGTATAATTTCACCGTAACCAATACAGGAAATGTAGCGTTGACTAATGTTTATATAGTAGATCCGTTAACTGGAATTACCATGACCGGAGGCCCAATAAATTTAGGGGTAGGAGAAGAGGATAACACTTCTTTTACAGGAACTTATTCGATCCTACAAGCCGATATTAATGCAGGAAGTATATCGAATCAAGCCGAAGTTTTTGGAACAAGTCCTGATCATATTGTCGTAAAAGACAAATCAGATGATAGTAGTGTAGAGGGAGATAAACCAACAGTATTATCGCTACAAGGTTGTGTAATTAAAGTATTCAACGCGGTTTCTATAAATGGAGACAGCAAGAACGAGAGATTTTATATTCAGGGATTAGAATGTTATCCTGATAATACGGTTCAGATTTTTAACCGTTGGGGAGTTTTGGTTTTTGATCGTGATCATTACAATAATAATGATATTGTTTTTAGAGGTATTTCTGAAGGACGTGTTACAATCAAAGATTCAGATGGATTACCGGAAGGAACTTATTATTATATCATTAAATACAAAGACAACCAATCCAATCCACATCAGGAGGCGGGGTATTTATACCTGACCAAATAATATTCTGTACTAATAAAATGGCTTAGTCAATAGGCTAAGCCATTCTTTAAAAATAAAATAAATG
>NZ_MIKE01000021.1:0-1701 GCF_001853485.1 Flavobacterium tructae
AAGAGTTTGATATAAGCGATTTCTTCTTCGGAAACTTTGCCGTATTCTTTGCCGAAAGACAAGTAGGAACAACCGCTCTCTACATTTAAAGCATCATGAAAGTCTTTGTTGTTTCTAATGTTTACAAAAACATAACTGGGAAATAAGGGAATTTCAATTTTCTTAGTTCGGTCACTCCATTGTCTAATGCTGGTGGCCATAGGTAAAAAAGCTTCTAATTTTTTTTCCATTAGTTCTTTGTAGACTTTACTCTCATGTCTGTACTTGACGTAAAGAACATGCCAACCTTGTTTTCGATCCATATTATTTGGTTTTTTTCGTCACCGGACATAGCTGCGCTATTACCAGTCACATGGTTATTTTTTTTAGATACGTTTTTTGGTTTAATAGCTTTACCTTTTTTACTCTAAAGTAATTTTGGTAATAATGTTTTTGTTGGAACTCGCAAGGTAAATTTTGATGCCTTTTGAGTGTGTGTAAAAATCTGAAAGTTGCGAATTCAACTACTTATTTTTACTGAAGTAAATTTACAATATAGGTTTTCAAATTCTACTACACCAAAGTGTAGTTCAATTGGTTAGCGTTAAATACTACCTTATTGGGTAGTTTATAGTTTACAGAAGAAAGCTCAAAATCTTCCGGTGTAACCAAATGTTTGTTCTCGTTGTAAAAAGTAATAAGACCATTATAGGACATCGATACAGGTATTGTTTCTGATCCCAGGTATTCGATTGATTTACCCACAATTTTTGCTTTGATGCCCATTAGGGTTAATACGCGAAGCAGTTTAGCGTCGATTTCGGCAAAGGCCATATTGTCTTTGTGTTTGCAAACCGGTGCAATGGCACAAACCAATAATTTTTTTAGCAGGTTAACATCACGAACGCCTTTTTTAATGGCAAAACGTCCAATGTGCCAGATTTCATTGATGGCATCTCCTTCTGCACATAAGAAAGGATTGATCCCAAACATTTTTTGAATGGGAAGCGGAGTAATGAAGTCCCATTTTAAAACTCTGATGGTACCGGTAAAGTCTCCCAATTCGTTTTTGAATGCGAATATTTTGGAGTTTTCAAGGAAGTTCATTTCTTCTTTGTAAACGGCATCAATATCTTTTTGATAGTGGCCCGGAAAAACTTCATTAGAATGGTGATTGAAGTTTTCTGTGACTACAAATTTGGACATACGAAAGATGTCATTTTGACTAATTGCTGTGTGGTGGTTTTTGGCGAGTTTCATAGTATTTGTTTTCTCCAAAACTATCACCACAATTTACGCTTCATATTACACAAAATACTAGTTTACAGTATTTTAATTAAAAACTACCCTTAAGTGTAGTTTTTAAAAATGAACTTTAGAAGAAAAAAAACGGCCAAAAACCCAAATATCATTTTTATTGAAATGAAGTTAAATTCGTATAGAAATAAAATTAATTTAACATCATATCTCCAATTTTTCCTATATTCACAACCTGTTAAAAAACTATTAAAATATGGTAATTGAAAACGACTTTTTTTCCTCAAACAACACCGTTCAAAAGATCTCTGAAGATGAGAAAGGAAGACTGGGAAATTATTTAGAACTGGTCAAAGCATTTGCCAGAACAACTTACAGTAGTATTTATATTATTGATTACGAAAAAAAAGGGTTTGAGTATGTATCCGAAAATCCATTATTCTTGTGTGATCACACTCCGGCAGA
>NZ_MIKE01000022.1:0-781930 GCF_001853485.1 Flavobacterium tructae
ATATTGATATGAGCAGTTACATCGAGTCTGGTGGCCGACTCACAGCCTGATACTGTCTGAGAAGCAAAATAATGCGTACCGTCTGTCAAAGGGGTACTCGTGGCCAAAGGACTTCCTCCGCTTGATGTCAAATACCAGTTGATCGTACTTCCAGTGGCACTTAGATCGCCAACCGTTGAAGCTGCACAGAAATTTTGGATTGCATTGCCTGTTGGAGCCGGAGTGATATTGATATGAGCAGTTACATCAAGTCTGCTAACCGACTCACAGCCTGATACTGTCTGAGAAGCAAAATAATGCGTACCGTCCGTCAAAGGGGTACTCGTAGCCAAAGGACTTCCCCCACTTGATGCCGAATACCAGTTGATCGTACTTCCAGTGGCGCTTAAATTGCTAACCGTTGAAGCTGAGCAGAAACTCTGGGTTGCATTGCCTGTTGGAGCCGGAGTGATATTAACATGAGCAGTTACATCGAGTCTGGTGGCCGACTCACAGCCTGATACTGTCTGAGAAGCAAAATAATGCGTACCATCTGTCAAAGGGGTACTCGTAGCCAAAGGACTACCTCCGCTTGATGCCGAATACCAGTTGATCGTACTTCCTGTGGCGCTTAAATTGCTAACCGTTGAAGCCGAGCAGAAACTCTGAGAACTGCTTCCTATTGGAGCCGCAGTGATATTGATATGAGCAGTTACATCGAGTCTGGTGACCGACTCACAACCTGATACTGTCTGCGAAGCAAAATAATGCGTACCGTCTGTCAAAGGGGTACTCGTAGCCAAAGGACTTCCTCCACTTGATGCCGCATACCAGTTGATCGTACTTCCAGTGGCACTTAAATTGCCAACCGTTGAAGCAGAACAGAAACTTTGAGAGCTGCTTCCTGTTGGAGCAGGTGTAGATGCAATTGTAACAGAAGCGGTATTCACTAAATTTATTGAACAGGAAGTCCCTAATTTAATAGCTTTTACAGTAAGAGAAGTCGAACTATTCAATGCTGCAGAGGTTAGAGTTAGATTAGTACCCGTACCTGATTTTGAAGAACCACTCATTGAAGCTCCATTAAATAACTGATAAATAATTCCACTTTCTGAACCCTGAACGGTTACAGCAGCAGTTGAACCGGAACAAATAGATGTCGAAGCCAAAGTGACGTTCAGACTATTTGAAGGATTCATACATACAATTGTAACTCCTGCTGATGCACTTCCTTCACAATTTGAACCTGTAGTCGCTTTTGCTGTAATTACACCTCCCATATATAAAGAACAATCTGAAGACAAACTGCCAATAGTCCACGTACCACCCGAAACAGTGGTAGTTCCACCAACTTGAAATCCATCTACAAAAAGGCTAATAATATCTCCATTTGTTCCCGTACCACTTACTGAATTTCCACATTCGTAAACAGATGAAGTAGTGATTACTAAAGCATTTGATGATTTTGTACCGACAACAATCGAATTTGATACATTACTTAACGAAAGACAGGTTCCTAGTGCCCTGGCCGTAATAGTACTGCCAAGAGCAATACTGATTCCAGTTGAAGCAGTCCATGTTCCGTTAGCAGCAACTGTTGTAGTTCCTTCTAAAACTCCATTTTCATATACTTGTACGATTGTACCTGCCGCCTCTGCTAATGAACCGGAAACACTAGTAACAGCAGCTGTTGAACAAATAGGACCATTAACAATTGGTGTGTTTGCTTTTCTTTGTACTATTGCCATTACAGACCCGGTAGAAATACATTTTCCGGAAGCAATAGCAGTCACAGACAACGTTTGACATTCTCGGTTTGACAATGATAAACCACTAATAGTCCATGCTCCTCCAGCCGTAGTTGTTGCTGTTCCTATCTGTGTTCCGTTTGCCAGAAGATTTACAGTAATTCCCGATACATTATCAGGCGAATTTACTGATCCGGAAATAGAAGTTGTCGAGGATAGAACCGGACTTGTTGCTATAGTAGGATTTGCAGTGGCAGTAGCGCTGGAATATTGACAATCATAAGTATAACCCGACTCGCATTTTCCTGGTTCTTGATAAGTAAAAAGATAAACAGCTGTACCAAAACAGTTACCTGTCTGACACTTGAAAAGTACGGTTTGAGGATTCGAAGTTGTGGTTACCGTATTTAAATTATAGGGGGCTTCTAAAATTAACGCAACTGGATTTATAAGAGTACCATTGGCATTATAGCATCTAACAATGGTACCAACTGGTCGATTTACAGTAAGCGAATACCCCTTACTTCCTGATATCTTAGTAATATCTCCTGCTGCAGGTACTGTTGTTGACAAGGCGCAACTTACAACAGTTACAGGATTACAGTTTGCTATAGACTGTCCTTTGCCGGGGGCGGTTGATGTGGCAGTAATAATCTGTCCTGTGGTTAAAACCGGAGAAATTCCCGTAAGAGTCCATACTCCTAAACTAACAGAAGTTGTACCAATAGAAGCTCCATTCTTATATACCGTTATCACTGTACCATCAGCTTCAGTAGAGGTGCCCGATACCGATGAATCTCCCGTACTAACACCTGAAATACCCGGACAAAGTGAACGATCCGGACATACCACACCAGGAGCGCAGGGAGTATAATTATCAATAATATGTACAAAGCAATTTTCAAGACTGCCACAACTGGAATCAATACCAGCAATATCAGAAGCAGATGCAGGATTACACAGAGTCGATTTTTGAGCTCCCATATTATCAACCATTGCCATACGGATGGCTGTACTTGAATTGATGATCGTGGATAATGGCGCAAACGTAGTTGTCAGGTCACTCATCTTTACGAAAAAATCATAAAAATAATCCGGATTACTGCAACTTGTGGTCAGGGCAATCGACTTTTGATAATTTGTAGTTCCAGCATACGAAATAACAGGTGTACAATTATTATTATTTACATCATATACAAAAACGCCAAAATTTGTGGCTAACACTATTTCTATCTCAAAACCCGGATTTGAATTTGAATATTGCGGATCGGCATTAGGTCCAACTCCGCCAAATTTACCATCGGTGTCAATCAGAATACTATAACTTTTTGAATTAGGAGAACTACTTCCCATCCTCATCCTAAAAAGCCAATTACCATTACCATCTAAATAAGATTGAACAGGATCCTGATCTCCCTGATCTACAAAATCAGTAAAACTACAATTTGGTCCTGCACTAAGATCACTGTTTGGCTCTATCATAGGAAAAACCAATGATTTATATGGAATCTCACTTTGAAGCTGATCATCTGTTGTAAAACCGTTTGCAGTAGCCGACGTAAAACCATCTCCATTGGGATCAAGTACTGTAGTTCCCGCTCCTGTAGCAGGATTATAAATCATTCCCGGAGTTTGGGCAGTAACTTTACTAAAACTCAATAAAACAAACAATGCAATAAGTAAAATTTTTCTCATAATAAAAAGCTTTTATTGTACAGAATAACTTTTTTAACATAGGCCTTATAAAAAAATATCAAAACAATTTTGTAGAAATATTACTGCAATTCAAACCGTACTGTTCGCAATAGATCAATTAACTTAGCATTAAATAAATTCACTCAACAAATAGCATGTAGAAAAAAAACTGACCTTTTTATGAATCAGTTCAGGAAATAAGAAAGGGAAAAAATAGGTTGTGGCAATAAGTAATTTTGACACAATAACTTAGCTGACAAATAATAATTTATCATGCCATAAAAACAACAAATAAATTGTCGTGTTTAAAAAATCAATTTGCAGAAATGAATTAAACGATTATACTCCGCTTAATTTTTTTACATACAGTAAGCAGGTAACATTAGAATCAACTATTTTAATTCTAAAAAAATCACACTTTGGTTGTGTGAAACAAAATTCAGAGTAAATAATTCTTTTCATAGGTACAGATTTTTTTAATGATAGATTCCGGCTTGTGTAAATGTAAGAAAAAAGAATGAAAAAGCAAGTTATAATTTCCAATAAATCAGCATTTTCTTTAATATGATTATCTAATATAGAAAACAATTATGATACCTAGAGCTCTCATTTTAATTCATTTCTAAAACACTACACAATATTTCTCAATCAAAAATAAATATTTACTTTTAATTGTTTATAGGTAAAAATACGCGTTTCTTATCCTAAAAGAGAGAGAGTACTTCCGTATCTTCAAGCTTCACTCCTTTAAAATCAGCTAATCAGATATTTATTTTTATTCTTATATTTTTTTATGGAAACAAGCATTGTAATAAGAATTAACCGAAAATATGCAATTTGTATATTTGTGAATTAACAGAAATTACTAAATGATAATGCATCAAAAATAGAGAACTATGTCAATAACAAAAGAATCGGAGTTATTAGGAATGCAAAAAGCAAGTGATGCTGTTGCCTATACTCTCAAAGAAATGATAGATTATGCTCAGCCTGGAATGAGTACAAAAGAGCTCGACCAATACGGAGCAAAAATTTTATCTGATTTTGGAGCAAAGTCTGCACCACATTTGACTTATGGCTTTCCAGGTTGGAACTGTATAAGTGTTGGTAATGAATTTTGTCACGGAATTCCTTCTGTGAAAAGAATTCTAAAAGAAGGCGATCTAATAAACATTGACGTTTCAGCAGAACTTGACGGATTTTGGGCAGATAATGGAGCTTCATTCGTTTTAGGAAAAGACATTCACCAACATCAAAAAATTGTTAATGCTTCAAGAGAAATCTTAGAAAAAGCAATTAATAATATAAAGGACGGTGTTAAAATTTCGGATATTGGATACATAATGGAAACGGAAGCAAAAAGAAGAGGCTTTAAAATCATTAAAAATCTAAGCGGGCACGGAATTGGAAGAAGTTTACACGAACAACCTGATGAAATTTTGAATTATAGAAATCGTTTTGATCAAAGACGATTTAAGAAGAATGCCGTAGTAGCAATTGAGACTTTTATTTCAACTAATTCAACATATGCTATAGAATTAAATGACGGCTGGACAATGGTTGGGAACAATGGTGGTTTTATGGCACAACACGAGCACACAATTGTTGTAACGGACGGAAAACCGATAATACTAACAGAAAAAAACGGAATTTTTAACTAAAGTAGTTTTCATACATAAGCAACTTATCAAAATTGTGTAGTTTTTCAATTAATTAAAAATAACGTTTCTTTGATTTTACTGCTAAAATGGACAAAGCAGTTTTAAACCGATTCATTTTTTTGACGCTATAATTTTAAAAATGAAAAAAAAGTAAGTTTAGATGCGGGAGACAACATAAATAACAATATAATTTTTATAGTTCCTCAGTGTGAAACGCCTGATGTATCACTTAGAAAAATTTAACAAAATACTATTCATTCAATACAATAGTATCTCAAAATTGGGTTGTACTTATTATTTATTGCCATAATTAGAAATGATTGGGCACTCATTCTCTGTCTTCTTTTAATCAGAAGAAAATCTACTGTGTTACCCGATTTATCTACAGCCCTATACAAATAATACCAAATACCTTTAACTTTTATATCGGTCTCATCCATTCTCTAGCTCATTCCCGCTCTAATCTCTCTCTTTTTCATTTGAAATTCCATGATTGGAGCAAATTTAAATACCCAACGCTGAATCGTAGCATGATCAACCTGTATTCCGCGCATTTTCATTATTTCTTCAACATCCCTGCAACTCAATTTAAATCTCGATTTAAATCTCAATTTGAAATAAACAGCCTGAAGAATAATAACTTTGGGATAACAGTGACCTTTGGCATTCATTTAATATATTTTCAAGCATTGAGAATAATAGTTATTAATAGGTGAAACAGAACCCACAAATAATATTACTAATAAGAAATTAAATACTTTGTCCTAATTACTGTTTTAGCAGCAGTTTTAAGTTTTTTTGGTAGTGTCTAACTAAAAACTAAGATAATTCTTCCATTTCTAAGTCTGTAGTTTTTGTCAGCATATCCTGCTTAGATTTAAATACAATATTTAATATATACTGGCAAATAAAGTTACTCTCAACTTTATTTGGCAATTTATTTTTTGCGATTAATATCGGTTTGTCTTCTTTTTTGTCCGGAATACAGCCATGAGATCCTTTAACCAAACTGGCGTCCAATGGAATAACATTCATAAGGGTGCGAAACCCCAGTTTCTTTTTAATCAATTTAAAAAGGATGTGGGGCAAAATAAATCTCTGCTTAGGATCTAAAAACAACTCCACCGGATCATAACCTATTTTTTTATGAATTTCCACAGTACGGGCAAAATCGGGGGCCTTGTTATCCTCCATCCAGTAATAATAGGTGAACCAACTGTTATGATCTGCAACCAGAACAAGATCTCCTGAACGTTCGTGATCCAGATGGTGCTCTTTTTTTCCTTTGCTGTCCAATACTTTTGCAATTCCGGGTATCTTCTGAATTAATTCTTTGAGCTCAACAATATCTTCATTCTCTTTCACATATAAATGCGCAATTTGATGGTCTGCCAATGCAAAAGCCTTACATTCCCCGGTATCCAGTAATTCTAATCCTCGTTCTTCTCGTATTTGCAAATATCCGTGTGTGCGTAAAAATCGATTAATATGTATGGGATTGTTAACTTCAGTAATACCATACTCAGACAAAACAACAACTTCCGTCCCCTTACTTTCAAAATATTCGATTAAGTCTTTGCATACTTTGTCAATCGCTTTTACATCTTCATTGATTTCGGGTGACCCGGGTTGAAACTTTTGACAGCAGTAATCTAAATGTGGTAAGTAGATTAAAGTTAGTGTCGGATTATGCCATTGGTAAACAAGTTTTGCAGCATTGGCGATCCATTGGCTGGAACGGATTGTTGTTTTTGGTCCCCAAAAATCAAAAAGAGGAAATGTTCCCAGTTGAGCCTGGAGACGATCCCGTAAGTCAGAGGGTTTTGAATAACAATCAGGCTTCTTCTGTCCATCTGCCCAATATTGCGGACGCGGTGTCACTGTAAAATCAGCATCAGAATACATATTGTACCACCAAAACAAATTAGCACAAGTAAATGACGGATCTATTTCCCTTGCTAAATCCCATATTTTTGGTGATTGTACCAGTTTATTTGACTGTTTCCACATTTTTACCTCCATATCATTCCTGTCGTACCATCCATTTCCCACAATCCCATGTTCCGAAGGCCATTTTCCGGTTAAGTAAGTTGCCTGAGCTGAACAGGTGAGCGCCGGAAGTACTGGTTCAATAATACTTAAATTCCCCTTTTTCTTTTGCCATTGATGCAAAAAAAGATCTGGATTTTGAAGTAGGGAACTCGTAAGTCCTACTACATTTATAACGACTGTTTGCTGCATGATTTTGGTAGTATAGTTTTATATAGCCGGCATTTTTTTACCAGAAATTATATAGATTAAAATGATTTTCACATTGCACATTTTACAATCATCATTTCAAAATTTATCAAGTACCCATTTCAGCTCTCTCTCGATGGATTGATCTAAATCGGTTTGTAAATGAATCGGCAATACCTGCCAGGTATAGGTTTCGATTTCCAGATGTCTGGTAAACTCATTTTTGTGCCAACTTCGCAAAATTGTTGTAATATCATTTTGAGTAGATTGCAAGAGCTGATAATCTTCAACAAATATGGGTACATGAAAATGAGTACGAAGCTCCCGAAAATCATCACGGCTTATCGCTTCTATTCCATTTTTCAAATCCTTAAATTTGAGTAATGCTCCTTCTTTTGTTTTAATAACTGCCTGGTGCAGATAGGTTGGTTCATCAAAAGTTTTCAGGCATTTTTGGAGTTGTTCAACTGTTGTATTTTCTGAAACTGTACATTTGAGCGCGGCACTAATTTGTAATTTGCCAATATTCAAACCGTGCTTTTGCATTTTTCTGATGACCTCATCACTTTCTTCAAATCCAATGGAAAAATGGCAGATATCATAACAAAGCTGTATGTGATTACGAATATATTCTTGTGCCTGAGTTAAACTGCATAAAAGATTTTTGACTAATAATGAAGCTCCTTCCTTAAGTAAATAATCCTCGAAAAAAGCGATATATTCGTCGCTGCTTTCAATTATGCCATCGGGTTCCGGTTCTATATCCAAATGCATCATTTTACCTTTGGATTCCTGTATTTTAACCAACTGAGCCACTACTGTGATCAACTGGCTTGTGGCAGTTCGTTTTGCTTCTGTTAAACTGTTTTCAGTAGCATACCAATGTTTATAAGAAAGCGGTGAAGTCGAAATTCCTCCTTCGATATCAGGTGGCAAAAGTTGCGATAAAATGTTAAAAAGCAACTCTGTGTAATTTAATCTGTCAGGGTTTGTCCAATCTGGTAAATGAACTTTATCCTTAATGACCTCGTTATGAAAATTTCCATACGGAAATCCATTCATCGTAAATACATACATTTCGTTTTTCTGTAACCAGTCTTTAAAAATCAAAAGATGATTTTCTGCTATCAATTCAGAAGCAGCCTGATAAGAAAGCCGTAAACCTATACCAAAAGGCTTATGTGGAGAGACTTTCTTTTTAAGTGGAATACAATACGTTTTTACACTTTCAAAAACAACTTCCCAGGATTCGCCCGCATGAATATTGGTACAGTAACTTAAATGACTATTGGAACCAATTAACATACTTCTGTATTTAGCTGACAAAATGAATTGAGATACTGAACCGATTGTATAATTATCTCTTTATCCAGTGCATGTACCTCTTCACCAATACCTATTTCATTTATCAACATGATCGTAAGCCGGCCGCCAAGATGCTCTCTGAACTCTTCTAATCCTCTAATTACCTCCTCTAAATGAGCATCAAGAACCGGGTGTGTTATTGCAAAACCCAATGTTAGGAAACATTTTAAAATTCGTTCCAGACTCAGTGTATCAATTCTATGTATCAAAAAAGAGTAAGTAACATCGAGGGCTATACCAATTGCTACGGCTTCTCCGTGGGTAATTTCATAATTAGTAAGCTGTTCCATTTTGTGGGCTGCCCAATGTCCAAAGTCTAATGGACGAGATGAACCTTTCTCAAAGGGATCCCCATTTTTAGAAATATGATCGGTATGCAAAGCAGCACAACGAATAATAAGCGTTTCCATAACCGAAACTTCTCTGTTATTGAGAGCCTGCGCATTATTCTCTATCCAGTCAAAAAAAGAAGCATCTTTTATGAGCGCCACTTTTATAGCTTCGGAAATACCGGATCGCCAGTCCCGTTCCTTTAGCGTTGTTAAAAAATCAGAATCATTTAGTACTGCATACGGTGGGGCAAATGTGCCCAGAAAGTTCTTTTTACCAAAATAATTCATACTGTTCTTTACCCCAACTCCCGAATCGTTTTGAGATAAAACGGTCGTTGGTATCCGGATCAGGCGTACACCGCGATGTGCAATTGCCGCAGCATAACCTACGGCATCGAGTACAGCGCCCCCTCCTATTGCAATAAGAAAAGAATGCCTGTCTATTTTATTGTCATTGATTAATTGCAGAACCGATTCAATAACATCCAAACTATTCTTAACGGCTTCTCCTCCCTGAACGACATTGATACTATGTTCTGAAATTCCAAACTGATAATGATTAAAATAGTGAATCACATTTGCGATGAACTGACTTGTTGTTTCAACAACTCCTCTATCTATTACTATAGCAATTTTGGGCTGTTGGAAAGCGGGTTCTTTTTTGATCACATCAATAAGTGAGGTATTGCCGGTATCAAATAAAGAACGGCTAAAAATAATGTCATAATTAAATGTGACCTGAAAATTCTGCTGAAGTATCTGTTGTTGTTTCATTTTGATAAAGTATAAATCAGGTTACGGCAAACTTTTTAGATAATAAAATCGATATTGGCAACAAGGCCAGTACAAACAATGCGTATACCAGTCCTGCCGAACCTGCTACATAACTTGCATTAAGAGGAATTAGGGATAATACCCCTGTTTTTACCGCCTTTTGTATCGCAACCGGCTGATTGTAAAGGAAAGCTTTGTATTTTGCAAAAAAATTAATTCCGTACCAAAAAAGAAGAAAAGGCAGGAGCTGCCAAAATCTAAATTCAAGCTTGTATCCTATAAAAATAAACAGAACAACTACTATTGCATCGAGTAGCAGAGCAGTCAGTATAGCGGACTTATTATTTCCCGAAGCTTCTTTTTTAGCCGTAAGTGTGATGGCTGCAATAAATAAAATAGGAATAATGCCAATGTACCAATAAGTAAAAACGGCGTCATTATTGATGCTCATCCCTAAAAGCAAATTTCCTCCCCGACAAAGTCCCATGTTTAATGGACCTGCAATGGAATAATGTTTACTTATTTTATCATAAGTAAGAGCCAATACACCAATTACCGCTGCCAGCATACCACTGAGAACTGATACCGTAAAAGCAAATCCGATTCCTGCCAGTAACATAAAACTGCCCAGTAAAATAGCTTCATCTTTGCTCACCAGCCCACGTGGGAGTACTCTTTCCGGCCGATTTATGGTATCTGCTTCCAAATCGAAAATATCATTAAATACAATACCCCCTCCATACAAGCCAATTGTAGAAAGCACGAGCAGCAACACATTCTGTATCCCATTCTCATTGTTGCCATTCAAAACTAAAAGCCCGGAAACAGCAATCCCCGCAAGAATATCAGTCACTGCCGTAACAATATTTGCGGGACGCACTAAGGTTACTAAATAGAATAACTTACCTGACATCTAGTTTTCTATAATGATTTTTGGATATACAATTTCTTTAGATTCCTGTCCTCTGAGCACACTGCTTCCTTCAAATAAAGAATCCTGAGTGATGGTGATTTCATTTTTCCAGTCTTCTTCATTCATTTGCCCGCTTTGAGAATAAGCCGTTAAGGCATTTTTATAGCAGGTTAGATGAACATCCTCTTTAGCAATTCCTCTTTCAAGCATTAAAGCTGCCGTTTTAGGAACAGATAAAGGATCACTTACTCCCCAATCGGCAGAACTGTCTACAATAATACGTTCAGATCCGTACTGCTTTACAACCTCTACCATCCGTTCATTCCCCATTTTGGTATTGGGATAAATGGTAAAAGCAGCCCAATATCCGCGATCTAAAACCTGTTTGGCTGTTTCTTCGTTATTGTGGTCGATTACCACCATATGAGGAGCCACTCCATGTTCTTCCAGCACATCCATACTTCTGATGGTTCCATTTTTTTTATCCCGATGCGGGGTATGAACCATTATCGGCAAATTAAATTTCAAAGCCAAATCGATCTGTAGTCTGAAATATTTATCTTCGGCCGGAGTCTGATCGTCATAACCAATTTCTCCAATTGCCACTACTCCTTCTTTTGCTGCAAACAACGGTAATAAATCCATCACTTTTTCTGCCAGAGCTTCATTGTTGGCTTCTTTAGAGTTTAGCCCTATAGTACAATAATGCTTAATTCCGAATTGTGAAGCTCTGAATCTTTCCCACCCCACCAAGGTGCTGAAATAATCCTTAAAAGAAGAAGCTTCTGTTCGTGCCTGGCCAAGCCAAAATGCCGGTTCAATAACAGCTACAATACCTGCAGCACGCATTGCCTGGTAATCATCTGTTGTTCTGGATACCATGTGAATATGTGGGTCAATGTAATACATGTACTAAATTTTTAATAGTGAATAATATTGGGTTCCTATTTCATCCCATGTTGCCGTGCTTTGAGATAATACCTCTTCAGAAATTTCATTTTCTTTAAAAAAAGTACTCTCTTTCAGCACTTTTACCGCAGCCACTTGGGTCAATAACTCTCCGGTTCCTATTGCTTTTGTCAGATCGTCTGCTATTTCCCGGTTTACAAAACCGGCTGTCAATCTCCAAATTTCCGGTGATACTAATCGTCCTGCCGACCAGCGTTCGTGAATATAATCGTGTATAATTAAGGCCAGCTTTTCATTTTTACGTAGTTCTAAGTCAATAATTTGATACAATGGACGCCCCATAAAAAGGGCTTTCAGCACCAACTGATTCCATGCATCAACCGGCAGGTATTTTGCTGCAAAAGGATTCCCTAAGGCTATAGCATCAAACACTGCAACCATATTGGTTCTGATTCCTTCCTGAATTGTCAAAATAAATTCCTTTGCATTTTTTAAGAAAAAAAGTCCCTTATACAAACTGACTAACTCTTTTATGTCTGCCATTTCTGCCAGGTTCTTTATTGTTTCAATATTTTGATGCTCTGGAAGGTGCATCATTAACAAACTACGGCAAAGCTGCTGCAGATCCCAATTAGCTGTTGTAAAGCCGGGATACAATTCTTCCAGCAAAATAGTTTCCTGCAAGGTCCATTTTGGAATTATTGGCGAAATTTTCCTGGTAACTAAACCAAAAGTCTGAAAAAACTGTGTGTTGTTCTCAAACCAGATATGGCTTTCCATCCAATCTGATTCAGCTTCTGAAAGTTTCTGTCGAATTAGAGTTCGTATTATTTCTGCTGAATTAATTCTTATTGCTGTTGCTGTCCTATCCGTTTTCATTTTATAAATCTTTTTAGGCTCAGTTACTTTAAAATGTTTTCCCTGACAACCAGTGAATTATTATCCGGATCTCTAAAAAAGAAAAAACGATCTTCATACCCGTCATCTGAAGTATTAGAATTGATTACAACACCGTCTATTTCATCGATCACCACTCCATTGACTCTAAAATAATCAAGCGTTGCCTGAATATCCTTTACAATAAAGCTCGGAACTGTTCCTGTTTCCGGTAGTGGGTAAAAAGGAGTGTCAATATCTTTGTATAATCCCAGCATAAAACCATCTTTGTTCTTATGCTCTAAATACAGTTGTATAAAGGATTCTGTGCCAAAATTCCCATCAGAGTTGAGCGTATATCTACCATCTGTTTTAAAATCAAGGATTTCCTCATAGAATTTTTTAGATTTAAGAATATCACTGACTGATACTTTTATCACTACTGTTTTTGACTTAAATTTCATTTCTTTTTTACTTTTAAATCAACACATTATTCCCCAACAACATATTCAAAACTAGGCCCCGCTACAAAACCAGGGTGATTAGGATCGGGAATCGCCAGCAACTTAAGAGCATATAATCGCAAAGAATACATTACCCCCATTGCGGTACTAATCTTCTCTGGTTCTCCATTAAAAGTTTCATGCAAACTATTAAGCAAAGAAGTGTAGTTGTAATTAAAGAACTTACTATTAATATAAGCCTGAGAATCCTTTGGATAATCATTCATTTTAGGATTTGGCCACATATTTGGTACTAATTCAGGATTAAACGGAATTAATGGATCCCCAAACATATACCCTCCCTCAGGGTCTGCCTGTATTGTTTTACCCTTATAAATTTCTTCAAAACGGTAGTAGTGCGCCAGTTCAGGAACATTTCCATCGTCTGCAGAACTTACAAATGGATCTGTTGTTGTTCCTTCACCCTGATCAATAATGATATCTATACCTCTTAAAGCAGTTGCCTCATCGACAATAGGGAATAATAAAGATGCATCATAAAATTTTTCAAAGGTCATTTGATAGTTTGGATTTCCAACAAATATTGTTTTTCCTTCCGCTTTTGCAGCAGCTTCAAGTTCTACTATTATTTCTTTTATTCTGGTATAAAACACTCCTATGGTAATTACATTAGAGACCATCAAACGATTATGGATATCAATTGGATCTTCTGGCTCTTCAATTGACATAAAAACATCTTTCACAAGATCTAAAGAAAACTTTTTGAGCGGCACCTGTAATCCATCAACTACAGAGCCTGGTAAAGGCCCCGGGTATAGTGGTATAAAACCAGGTTTATTAATAACCGGACTTCCTCCTACAGCATTCAATATATTGCAGGCTATAGATAAATGTAGCATTTCTTCACGAACTACAGAACCTATCAGGTTTGATATTTGATCATTACCGGTCTCAAATAGCGTAAAATTTGCTGTTAAGTAGGGCGGAATTGTGGAATGTTCTAACTCAATGGCAGTTTGCAGCGCATTTTTTAGATCGGAGAGAGTCTCAATTTTTATCGTTTTTAAGAATATCATAATCAGATTTTTATTTTATGAATACTATGCTTTATTTGCTGTTGCAGTTTTATCGATGACATCTTGTAAATAGTTCAAAATAACCGTCTTTTTATATTTAGAAAGATCTCTTGTTGCAGGCATATAATTAGGATCATCAAGATCTTTACTAAAAACTAAATGCAATATTTGCGCATTTTTATCAACCACCGTTTTATCTGCCAGATTAAAAATTCCTTTTGACATCAACGGATACAAATTGGCATATTGCTGCATGATGGGCTGAATAAAGTTGTCCCAGTCAGGAATTATTTTTGGGGTTGGAGCACCTGAAAAAATCAAAAGACTAATAAAATTAGACTGATTACAATCGTCAAAACTTTGTGTGCTCAGATTATAGCTGATAGCATAAATTTGTCCATCAATGTATACTCTCGGATTTCCGGGATCGGGAGCTGTAAACCTAAGTACAGCTTTACCATTTGCATCTGTTGTAACTTCAGCGGGTTTATTTCCTGAGAAATAAGGTATTGGAGGAGTACCAACTGCAGGTACCACTGGCGGTGGTGGCGAACCCAGTAAATTTTGTGTATTATCTTGTGCCTGAATGATTGCATTTGGAAGTGCTTTTCCAAGATGAGTTGCGTAAAAATTAATTTTACACTTATCTTCAGGATCTAATCGAAATACAAATTGATCAGCACCTACATAATCAATAGACTCTGTATAAATTAATATCCCCGTCTTAGATTTTTTTAAACTAAAAACATCATTGATACTGTCTGTCATATTTGTAACAATTGCCAATGGGTATTGGTTACAAAGATCCAGCTGTTCGTCTGAAAGTGGAAAAGTAAAAATTCCTGATGTATTCATATACCAATCCAAACCTGAATAATTTATTTGTCCAATGACTGATATCCCTGTATTGGTATTGATAACAAGGTGTAAATTTTCACTTGTATTGACCCCTTCTGCATTAAATTGTAGCGCATTACCAAAATCAAGTACAACTTGTTTTAATTTCTCATCGACTAATGCGGTAGCATAATTATATTTTTGTCTTTGTCCCTGCGGTAAATATTGAGGAAGTGGATTTGGAAATAATTGTCTTCCCAATACAAAATGTTTAGGTTCTCTATTATTTGAAGGTCCTATTGAGCCAGCTATTCTGCCTAAAGTAAATTGGTCTGAGGTGTGATCTCCATTAAATCTATCCACCGAAAAATGTATAGATAATTGCTTAGCACTTACCGCTTTTAATTCGTTAAGATATCTTGAGTTAGATATTTTAAAATTCCAATCAATATTCTTTATAACAGACTGATAGGTTGCCCCTGCTCCTGAACTACCTCGTAAATCAACCGATCTTGAAAACCAAATATTGCTAAATGGTGCCATCTCATAATCACCTTTCACCAGTGTATTACCCTCATTATTTACAATTCGTACCACAAACCCCCAAAGTTGAGAAACCATTTGTTGCTGACTATCTAAATCTACAATTTTTCCTGCGGTACGTGCATCGGTATCCATGACAGACATACCAATAATAGGATCTAAAAGTGGATTATCCGTACTCGTTCCGTCCTGATAGGTAACACTCGTAATTTTACAGCCTAGAAATCGCCAGTTTCCGGTACCATCCGGATTCCACCAACCATTTTCCTGGCCCGGACCGTAATTTTGATATTTTGGCTCAAATGTTTCATTGTTAAAATGTGTGGGATCATTATTTACAGTCGAAGGATCGGCCTGAAACTGACCAGAAAATGTAAGACGCGGGACGTTTAAATAGGACATAGTTTTAGTTTTGTTTTTTAAATTTTAGAATAATCAGCTTTTTAACATGAATAACATTTTTTTATATTATTTTTTAATAGTTTATGTATCAAATTTAAATCACACTCCCGTAGATCTGTAATAAAATGTTACAGGCAACTTTTTTTCTGCCATAGAGTATAAAAAACTAAGCATGAAATTGATTTTATAGCAGTTGGACAAACAAATAATAAATGTGGAATTACCTCTATTTTGTCGTAAAAAAACAACGTTCTCAATTTTTCGAATTTATCAAAAGGAATTTTTAATTTTTAAAACTATTGAAGAGTTTAATAAATAAACTAATTACAAAAATCTAGCTTAACTTTTTCTCTGCTATTTGTTTGTAAATTCAAAATAGCTATATATTGGAGTTCATACCATAAAATGGGCACAGAAACTCAAGACCATTGGTTATAAAACAAAAGAAATGGAAAAACCAAAGCAAAAGTATACATTAGAATTTAAGCTAAAGGTAGTAGAACTCAGCAACAGGTATTACAGCATCATACGGGCAGCTAAAGAAGTAAATACAAGTCCAGAGAATATCAGACGATGGAAAGTCCAACTTCAAGATGGAATACTTGGCAAGAAGAAAAAACAAGCAGCACCAAACAGGCTTCTTCAATTAAAAATTCTGAGAAAAGAGCTTACAAAAGTCCAAATGGAAAGAGATATCCTAAGGAAAGCCGCCCACATTCTATCCGGTGATACAATTACTAAATTTAAATTCATAAAACAGCATAGAGACCACTACCCAATTGCAAACACCTGCCAAATACTTGAAGTAAGCAAGATCAGTTACTATTATTGGGACAACAGAAAATCAGCAAAGAGAACTTTACTAGTTTTAATTAATATTGTAAAACTTGTCAACCTATTTTAGGCCGACTCAATCCAATAAAATTCAAGACAACAAAGAAAACAGAGCTTCTATGCGATTAAAGGTTCTTGATTCAGTATTGAAACTTATGAAAACAGAGTCACCTTATCCCAATGATATGGAAATTATTTCAATGAAAGAGGTTGATTCTATAACAAGGTCTGAAATTGCTCAACGCAGTCTAAGGCAGTCTGAAGGGACATATAAAGGCACTACCTATTACGTAGATCTCCGTATAAAACCTGAGCTCAAAAGAATAGCTTTGGATAAAAGTATAAAAGGATATGTATTATATTACAAAATGCGTTACAGGGTCAATGATGTAAGAGTTGATGTACAGGATTATGTCGTAATTTTTGATGCTGTTAAAAACAATATCATATATCATGACAATTATTTAGCCAGCCATAATATACTGGTACATCAATTAATGCTGGGCTTAGAAAATCATCTGCTCAAAACTATTAAATAGCCCTTCATTTGTATTAACAAAACATTACGGCATCATAGACAAAAAACTTATAACCATAGCCTTATTGTAATATAAAAAGTATCAATTCATACCAAAAAGATGTAGGTCGTACGCGAAAAGCTAGAAAACGAAAAAAGTTTCAGAGATCTCTTTGAAGCTTTTGCTTTGATAGAAAATACAGAACTCAGACCCTGTCATCATGTAAATTTCATTCAATCATTTGAAATCAAATGACGACAAAAAAAACGCCCATTCAAATAAAACAACCACTCCTACCAACTCCTCATTCACCGGTCAAAATCAAACTAAAAAAATCTAAATTAGCAAAATCTATTTTTAAAATTAAAAACTCCCTACTGATAATGTTACAAAAAATATATTCTAAACATTATTAAAATGAAAGATAGTAAATAATCGTACTCTGGGTTTTATGGCAAAATCATGGCACAATCTATTTTGAACAATTAAAAAAATCAGTTAATTAAAGCCCTAAGAAGATTAGGTTCGAAACTGTATTACTATTATAACATTCTACGTCTCAAATATTATTTGTTTTTCAATTGATGCCAGAAATTGGTTTATTTCAGGAAAAGAAAAAACACAAATTAGAAAAAGAAAAGCAACTAACTAAATAAATAACTATTTAATAGTCTATTTCATTTAAATAAACTCCCTGCCCCCCAGCATCGAAATTACTGCCCGAAAATACCTAGTAAAACAACCCCAAAGAGATGGCTTATAGCAAAACATGACTGCACAAATCCATACCATTGCCTGCACAAAAGGTATCGATCAAATAAAAAATATCGTTAATTATTTATGAAATAAAAATCCTATTTTTACAATCAGTAAAAACTGATTTTTATCATTCATACTAGCTCACTTTAGGCTATCTGAACAGAGGGTAATTTCAATGTCAACCTGCAAAAAACAATTTAATTAAATGGGAAAATTTATTACGGGAAAAAATCTTGAAAATGCAATTTATGAAATAATTTGGGAAGCAGAACAAAACCTTTTAATTGTTTCCCCATTTATAAAACTAGATGACTATTTTATAAGACTCTTTGATAATCATCTTAATAATCCAAACCTCCACATATTAATTGTTTTTGGAAAAAACGAACGAGAAATCAACAGAAGTTTAAGCAAAAATGATTTTGATTATTTTAGAAAATTCTTGAACATCAGCATAGTTTATGTTCCAAATCTACACGCAAAATATTATGGAAATGAAAAAAAAGGAGTCTTAACTTCTATGAACTTATATGACTACTCTTTCAAAAATAATGTCGAATTTGGAGTCTATTCTGAAACTAGCATTTTAAGTAAATTCACAAAAAATGCAGACGATGAAGCTTATCAAGCCTGTTATGACCTTGCAGAAAAAAGCGAAGCTATCTACATAAAACGACCAGTATATGAAAAGAAATTATTAAGTTCACTACTTGGTAAAAACTATATAAAATCAGATGTACTGCACGATACAACTGATAAATTTTACTCTTCACCCAATAGAAATAAATTACGTGATATTACAACATTAAATGATTTTCCTTTTGAATTGGAATTAGGGGCAGAATCAAAATCAAGACCAAAAAGAGAAGAAATTGAAAATCCAACAAATGGATTTTGTATTAGAACAGGAGAACAAATAACGTTTAATATGAAAAAGCCATTTTCGTATCAAGCATATAGAAGCTGGGCATCTTTTGGAAATGAAAACTATCCGGAAAATTTTTGTCACAAAACAGGTAAACCTTCTCACGGCAAAACATCAATGAGAAAACCAATTCTATAAAAAGAAAACTGCGACAGAAGTAAATACAAAATTTAGGATAATGAAATTGATACTTTCCCTCATCATTTCGTAAATAGATTTTCAAAAACAATTACCATCTCCTCTCAACGCAAAACTCAAAAGAATATCTGCATCAAAAAAAACACTATTGAAGTTTTACAACTGCGCTCCAAAATCTTCATAGAAAAACAGTAAAATCCAGATCTAACAAATTTTAGATTCGAAACTGTATTACATTAATAGATGCTTCAGATCTACCTTATAGATCTACAAGAGCATTCTAGTGGTTAATCTCAAATATTACCGTTTATTATTGTATTTCCAAAATCCAACTTTATCCTATACGAATACATTGAAAATTGGTACAATAAGAAAAGAAGACATTCAGCTATAGGTTATATGACAATTGAAGAATTTGATAGATTGTATTCTTTATAATTATATACTTATATCATCTCTGAAATCATTTAGAAGCATCTAGGATGATTGTTTAATTATATACATATATAAATATAATTTTAAAACAATATAATCATGAAAACACTTTCGAATCACATCCCAGAAAGTTTTACTACTGTAAAAGAAAATCAGGAAACAATTGTAGAAAATAAAATGGACAACACAGAAGAAGTTGTTAATGAAGATGAATCTGTAGAAAAAGAAAAACCGTCTGGTGGGACAGACGGCTTATAAGCTCTTTTTAATTTGCAAGAAAATAGAGCATTAAAAGAAATTTAAACAATTCTAGCAGTAAATTTTCTGCTAATTTTTCCAGAAATTTTTCCACTATTAAAAGTAGAAATGATTTGAATTTGCGCAAAAATTTTTGATTCATGATATATAAAAATTTTAAAATGAAATCTATATATCAAGCACTTTTAGTCGCTCGGGTATTTTTCTTGTTAATATTTTTTTATTTCTTTGTTAAATTTTACAAGCCCTTTATTTAATGGGCTTGCAGACTTTTTAGACCAAAACTACATCCCCAAAACTCCTTTTGAAGCACCTAGATTATCTGTGAATTGCCTTCTCAAACCGGTCATCTGATCAAACGGTGTGAAAGAGTAATTTCCGGCGATAATGATGCACTTGGTATGTCATTATCTTTTATTAAACAACTTCCTAGCTGTATTGAAAATTTAGAGTTGGTACACTGGGTATATTATTATCTAAAAAAGCTTTAAAAAGTTTCATTGAAACACTAACTAAAATTGTATTCTAAAATTTAGAATCATTCTACAGATTTTAAATCATTCTTTTACAACAGGTTGATATAATTTTATAATATGAAAAAAATATTTTAAATATGGGTATAATTAGAGATGATAGAAATCTCCACATTATTCTAAAAAAGGTTGACTTAGATATCCATAAGCTTAATGATCAAAAAATAAAAGCCTTTATTGAATTTTTAGGATTGAAATACCGTGAGGATATCCCTAAGAATTTTCTTGATTGGGAAAACATTCTTGTTGTAGTGCCAAATCGCGAAATGTTAAATGAGATTAAAAAATATAAGGATTCAATATCCCGAATTTCATTTGTTACAAACGCAAATGCAAAGCAGATTCATATTTATGATATCAATGACTGGAAAAACGCTACACAAAACAAAACAACATTACAAATAAGACAGTTTCTAAAAACTAATTTTGGAGGCGTTCCAACAACCTCTTAAGATCCGGATTGGATTAAACTACTATAAATTAAAATTATGCACGTTGAAAACCATTATATCAATAGAAGCGGGTGACTCAGGGCAGCTGTCCTGGGGGCAAACGACGGAATTTTATCTACTACCAGTTTAGCCATTGGTGTGGCAGCAGCAAGTGTCACAAGAGAGCCTATCTTACTGGCTGCCATAGCGGGTCTAACAGCAGGTGCACTTTCCATGGCTGCAGGTGAATATGTTTCGGTAAGTTCCCAAGCTGATGTAGAAACTGCAGATTTGAAAAGAGAAAAAATTGCTCTTGAAACCCTGCCGGAAGAAGAACTGGAAGAATTAACGGATATGTATATTCAAAGAGGATTAAATAAAGAACTGGCCAGGCAGGTTGCTGTGGAATTAACGGCTCATGATGCGCT
This sequence comes from Flavobacterium tructae, assembly GCF_001853485.1. Taxonomy (NCBI): domain Bacteria; kingdom Pseudomonadati; phylum Bacteroidota; class Flavobacteriia; order Flavobacteriales; family Flavobacteriaceae; genus Flavobacterium; species Flavobacterium tructae. Next base: position 21,072 of record NZ_MIKE01000022.1, read on the forward strand.
TGAAGCCCATGCGCGAGATGAACTCGGAATTAATGAAATCACACAACCCAACCCGCTTACAGCAGCTTTTGCATCGGCCATATCCTTTATTATTGGTGGTTTATTGCCGCTTTTGGTGGCTATTTTTGCACCTATCAAAGAAATGGTATTTTATCAGTATGGTTTTTCGATACTCTTTTTGGCACTATCAGGAATACTGGCAGCAAAAGCTGGCGGATCACATACTTTAAAAGCGGTATTACGTATCTGTATCTGGGGTACTTTTGCAATGGTAATGTCGGCACTAGTGGGCTATATTTTTGGCGTTCAAACTGGTTAGTGAAAATATGTTTTTATCATTGGTAAGCATCATCCACAGTATGACTGAACTTGTCCCACTTCACAAAAGAACCAGATTAATTTTATTTTTGTATTTTTTTTGATTGACAAGATTTTTTTTCCATTGAAGCTTCTTAAATTTTTTTACTGAATGATCTTCATAAATTACGTTACGTATCTGTATTTGGTTTATGCTGCAATATTTTCTTAGCATTTCTCCTAATTACGCTTTGAAAACCCCTTCTCTGCCTGCTCATCAGTACTTACTCTGACATGCCGCTATAAATACAAAAACAGAAAACAAGCCGGAAAATCAATTCATGACTATATTGAAAATTTCTTTAATACCGTGCGAAGACATTTTGCTCTTGGAAATTTAACAATGGAAGAATTTCAAAGTAAATATCTAATTTCTAAAAAGCAAACCTACAAGCCTTGATTTTAATATGTTACTAATTATACTTTCAAAAATTAAATTAGTAGCATTTTGTTATTGAAAATAGATTTGTTAAAACTAGTAATTTACCCTCTATTAAGTTCTACTTTAAAATATTGTTGATTATTTACACTATTTCAACTCTTTTAATACATCTTCCAGTTTATATTTTTCCCGAACATAGTCTTCTTCTAATGAGTCAATTGTATGCTGTAGCGATAGGTCATAATGCTTAATATCTCCTGCAAACACTTTAGTAAATTTTACTTTTTTCTTCAATAAGTCAAGCTCCCGCTGAGCATCGTCAATACAAACAGTCATATATTCGCGCTCGTCCTGCGGATGAGATTCGACTTCCTCTCTCTGCTTATCAATAATTAGCTGTGCCGATTTAATTATACTGTCTGATTCTTTATTCAATGCGAACCACTTTCTAAGTAGATTATCATTGATGCCGGGCATTTCAGCTGAGTCTATTTCTATTTCATTTTCATTTGGATCTATCCAATCCTTTTTCTGGCAGCAATATAAAAGCATAATGATGGCAATTGGTATATAGAACTTTCTTTTCATAATATTACTTATTTAATTTCTTAAGAATCTTTACTTTAAAGCATTATTTATAAAGATTTTATTTTAACTCAATATCTTCAACTAGCTGATGTTTTCTTTTTACGATTATTTTCTGAGGGCAATTTTTTATCAAGCTTTCGTTGCAATGTAATACTTTCCATTACGGGCATATTCTCTGGCAATGTATTTCCGATGTCTTCAATTGCCTTACGAGCTTTTAATCCAACCGCAAAATGAATAGTATCAGCCTCGGCACTATCCTGAACATTTTCATCATTTAGCTTTTCAGCGGTTTGAGTGACACGAAATAAATTGATTGCTAATTCTGTACTATCCATATGATCGAGAATGTTTTCATCAGAATCAAGACCTCTAATCTTGCGTATCGCTTTTACATCCAAACCTCCATAAAGTCCTCTATATCCATGGTTTTGAAAAAAGGCATAATCTGCAGGGGTAACAATACCAGCTTTTCGTGCGGCTCCAGCCAACTGAAGATTTCTCTTAGCCAATTCTCTGCGAAGAAAATATCTTCGGTTTTTTACCATTTTAAAATTATTACTTTTCCGCTGCTGACTTAATTCCTGCAGACGAGCTTGTATTGCAAAATAGGCTTGTCCAAGCGCTACCGGTTTTAAAGTAGGATCTGCATTTTGAATTATAAGATAACAGCCATAGCGTGATAATTTTACGTTTACCCAATTCCTTTGCAAATCATTACCAACTGATTTTATTGCACTAAAATCTTTAAAATGTGATGCTGTCTCCTGACCTGCATTAATACAGGAAGCCTTTGCCTTATCTAGCACTTCAATAAATGAACTATATCTGGAATACCCTAGCAATTTTGCAAGATCCTTGGCACTCCAATACTCATTACCAGCCTTATCTGTTTTTTTGAGTTTCTCAAATATCGATATGCTTTTGCTTTGTGATTTATTTGCTTTCATTGTGCTTTTTATTTAAAATCTGAGATTATTTTCTAAACTTATTTTAAATTAAAATTATCTTCAATACATTTTAGCTATAATCGAATACAGCAAATATCATTTAATAATTTAAGCAGAAAAATGATTTGTATCACCTTATAAGAAAGCTATAAATATTAAAAGATGATCACAATCATTTTTAATTTTTACATGTCAAACTATCTTTAAAATAAAATTAAAAGCCATCAAAAGAGAGATTTAAAAGAAATGAAAATGGAAAAATATATTTTAAAGTTTAGTGAGATCGGAATTAACGATATTAATAAAGCAGGAGGCAAAAATGCTTCTCTTGGAGAAATGTACAATAATTTTGGTCCTCATGGTATTAGAGTTCCCAATGGTTTTGCCATAACAACAACGGCCTACAAAGATTTTATAGAATACAATCATTTAAGTTTTGCGCTAAATGAATTAATGCAACTTTTGGATAAGAAAGACTTTACCAACTTAACTGAAATTGGCTCAAAAGCAAGAAAGCTGTTACTTGATGCAAAATTCCCCCTGGATCTTCAAACTGAAATTTCAAATGCGTACTCCTTCTTATGTGAAAACAAAGAACTCGCTGTTGCCGTTAGAAGCAGTGCTACCGCAGAAGATCTAGCCAATGCAAGTTTTGCGGGACAACACGATTCACTTCTAAATATTAAAGGTACAGTATATTACCTTTGCAATAACGGTCAAAATAGATAGTATCAAAAAAATATAAAAAATGTATTGTATAAACGACAAAGAGTATCCCTGCAGCACCAGCCTTACAATGAAATATATAGGCGGAAAATGGAAGTCAGTTATTTTGATTCATTTAATAGAAAAGAAGCGCTATAATGAATTAAGGAAAGAATTGTCTATGGTAACAGAACGAACTATAAGTCTGCAGCTGAAAGCATTGGAAGAAGACGGCTTAATTTCTCGCACCGTACACACCGCCAAACCTCCCCTAATAGTAGATTATGAGCTGACAGAATTTGGCAAAACTTTAATTCCGCTGCTCCAAAGTATCGCTCAATGGGGTAAAGAAACGGCCAAAACAAATAAACGGGTCACCATAATATAGATTACTCTATGATTATGAATAATCTAGTTAGCAATGTTCTATGTGTAAGAATCGTGACACATTAATTTATCGGTATTGAAATTAACCACAACATGTCGTGGTAACTTAAAAACTCAGCTTAAAAGCCAAAAAAGACACATGCTCCATGCGCACGTGCCTTTATTATTGAAATATTAAATCATCCAACTGATTATTCTCTGATGGTAGTTTTGTCGTTAAGAGCCATCTGTGCAATTTCATCTTTTCTTTTAAATGAAACTCCTTTGTGTCCCTGAACATATTTAATTAGATCTCGTGTAGTCTGCACCATCTGAGGAGTTCCTCCGATACGATCATGAAAGCTTATAGACAGCTGTCTTTTTTTAAACTCACTTTCTGCATACAGCTGGTCAAACTCTGCTTTCACTTGGGAGAAAAACTGATCCGTTGAAAAATTTTTGCCTTCAATAAGCAAAATATCATTACAGCGTATAGTATAAGGTACTATTACAAAATCCTTACTGTTCACCTTTATAATAAAAGGCTCGTCTCGGCTAAGGTCATCAATATGATAAGTAAATCCCAGTTCTTGCAAAATTTTTAATGTGTTTTCTCCTCTGCGCAGCCAGTTTGCATTATATCCGACAGGATTAAATCCAGTTGCCTTTTTAATGGCATCAACCCCATCTTTAATAAACTTCATTTCATCATCATATGACAGGTTGTACTGAGAGCTCCAGCTCATACCATGCGCAGCAGCTTCGTGGCCTCGATCCACAATTTCTTTTGCCAATGCCGAATTTTTAAGTACTGCAGTTCCAACCATATGTGAGGTAACTTTAATCCCCAATTTGTCCCAGTTGTCCAACATACGCGGTATACCTTCTTTGTATCCATATTGATACCAAGTTGACGCCGGTAAATCTTGATATCCTTTCTCCATATTCTGCGGAAAAGGACTTTCAGCATTACCCGGCTGTCCACCAGCTTCAAACTGCATGGAAACCGAAACAACCAGACGCGACCCATCTGCCCATTTGCTGTTTGTCTCTTTAGCAGGTATTCTAGCATCCTCCACAAATGGAGAAGCAAAAGCGGCTGAAGGAACCACAAGTCCTGCAAGTCCCACTATGCTGCTTTTCTTAATAAAATCTCTTCTATTGATCATATTTTTTACTTTTTTGAAAAAGTTTATTCAGTGTAAGTGTATTTACTTCAAAATATTGTAACAGTATACAGAAAAAAGCCAAATGAATTAATTGTGACGGAATAGCTTCCCAATTTTCTATCATCGATGTTCCAAACAGTAATAATAAAATAATTATTGCACCTGTGAGCAAAGCTGTCCTTGTGAAAAGACCCATCAAAAGCAATAGCCCAACTAAAAACTCTGCAAAAGGAAGAGCATAACTAAAAGGAATTACTATAAATTCAGGCAGGACAGATTTCTTAAATTCTATTACCAGCCAGTTACTGAAAGAATTTAATTTAAGGAGCCTGACTAAACCATGCCCAAACATGCTTATCCCGACACCAAGTCGTAATAATATATAAACTATTTTGTCCATTGCTTTACTATTTAATTAGTTTCTTTGTGTAAAACTCCCGCTCTTACATAAATGGGTAATCCGTATAACCACGTTTATCTCCACCTCCAAAAAGTGTATGATTATCAGTTATTTGATTCAATGACGCTCCAATTAGTACGCGGTTTGGATAATCTGGATTGGCAAGGAAGCTTCGTCCGAATCCGACAATATCTACAAGATTTGATTCCAGCAGCTGTTCCGCTGTTTCTGGTGTTTTGTTTCCTGTTGCGATAATAGTATTACTAAAAGTCTTTCTTAACTTTATTCTAAAATCCCTTGGAATTTCAGGCGCATCGCCCCAATCAGCTTCTGAAAGATGTAGATAGGCTATTCCAAGATCGTTGAGTCTATCTGCTGCAGTCATAATAGTATCTAATATCTGTGGATCATCCATATCTTTAAATTTGATAAATGGCGATACTCTTACACCAACTTTGTCTTTGCCTACTTCAGAGACAACTGCTTCAGTTATTTCTAATAGGAATCGTATCCGGTTTTCAATAGTACCCCCATATTGATCGGTACGGACGTTTGAATTGTTTCTTAAAAACTGGTCTATAAGATATCCATTTGCTCCGTGAATTTCTACACCATCAAATCCTGCTTCAATTGCATTTTTAGCACCTTGAGCAAAATCTTCAATTGTTTGCTTAATATCAGAATGTGTCATTTTTCTAGGTTCTTCGACAGGAACGAAAGTTGCATCCCCATTTGGAGCACCATCAAAGATATACACTGATGTATCCTTTGCTGTAAGATCTGATGGACCTGCGGGCTGTAGTCCATTTACTTTAGCGGAAGAAACTCGGCCGACATGCCACAGCTGAAGAAATATCTTACTCTCTTTTGCATGTACCGCAGATGTAATTTTTTTCCATCCTTCTATTTGCTCTTTAGCATAAATACCTGGCGTACGAGCATAGCCTTTCCCTTGAAGACTAATTTGTGTGGCCTCAGAGATTATAAGCCCAGCTGAAGTCCTCTGGCTGTAATACTCAGCCATTAAATCATTTGGCACATCTCCTTGCTCATCACTTCGGCTCCTTGTCATAGGAGCCATTAAGAACCTATTTTTTAAGTTAAGTCCTTTTAAATTGTAACCACTGAATAAATTAGGATATTTCATTTCTATAAAAATTATAACTACACAAAATTCAATCTTTTAGCTCTAAAATTATTGTAAAAAAAAAGGATACATTTGTAACAAAAATGGTTCATGAAAAGAATATTCAGCAAACACTCCATAAATGTATTTGAATTAGAATTAACAGATTGGCCGTATGGTCAGCACACCCACAACTTTTGTGAATTGATATTAGTTAGAAAAGGGCATGGACTGCATAAAATTAACGATACAATATTTACTTACAATAGAGGGGACATCTTCCTGTTAACTCCCGAAGATTCTCATCAACTAGAGATAAAAGATCCTACAATTTTACTATACATTAAATTTACTGAGCAGATATTCAATGACAAGCAAAGCTGGATTAAATCAGGCTGGTTTGAAACCAACAGCCGTTTCCTCTTTCGTTCAAATATGACCGCAGGAAGCCTAATAAAAAACAGACAGGATACTAAAAAAATATTTTTTCTCTCAAAAATGCTTTTAGAAGAATATAAATCTCCTAAGCTGCATTCTAGAGAATTAACATTAGAGTTTTTTGGTGCTATCATAGTTATTGTCTTGCGGCATCTCACCGAGCACTCTACAAAAAAAACTTTTGCCGAAAAGGAAAGAGATAAAGTAAATGACGTTTTGGCTTACATAAGATTGAATATAAACACAGAAAAAAAATTAACACTTGCAACAATAGCAGCAGAGTTTAATATATCTGCAAACTATGTAGGCGAATATCTTAAAAACCATACAGGGAATGGCTTCAAAAAGATTATAATGGAAACAAGACTGGAGCGCGCCACAGTGCTTTTAAAACAAAGTACACTGAGTATTTCTGAAATTGCAGAGAAAACCGGCTTTACAGACGCAAGCCATATGAACAAAACATTTCAAAAGTATAAAGAAATAAATCCTTCAGAACTTCGATTTAAGAAAATCTAGTTATCTCCAAAGATATTGGCTTTCTAAGCAGCAATTTAATTTTTTTTACCTATCTTAAAATTATCTTCTACAAATACCAGGTCAAATATTTTCATCTTAATTTGTACAAAAAAGCTAGACGTAACATAGAGATGCCTCCCATTTAGCCATAAAATGCTAAGGCAGTTTTTAAATATATTTCGCAAGTCTAAGTTTTATAGCAGAATTAGAGTTACCTTCATTTTTGCCACAAAAAGCTAAGGCGGTTTTGTAAAAAAGAAGTGCTTTTGTGGCTAAAGCGGTTTCGAAGGCAAAAACCTCATTATTGGCTAATAATTCATTGATTCCATTAAGCATTATCCTTCCCGATTCAAAGGCCTCTTTTTCAGGTTGGAAAGGAGAGAGTAATTTCCCGAGCAAACGGCTATTCTAAAAAAAAGTCCGACAATGCTTTGTTTGAAAAAACAGAAACAAAAAATATTTGTTACACACCACTATATGAATTAGCTAATACAGGCTTTTCAGACAAAAGGATTTCGCCCCAATCGTTCAATTTCCAAAGTACATCTGCCAATTTCTCGCCCAGCGGTGTAAGCGAATACTCAACGCGGGGCGGTAATTCATTGAAGATTTTTTTGCTTAAAATTCCGTCCTGTTCCAATTCTTTCAGATGCTGGTTCAACACACGCCTATCCACTTTTGCAATGCCGCGAAGCATTTCGCTCGGACGTTTTTCGCCTTCGTTTATACGCCACACAATCGGGATTTTCCATTTTCCGCTAATAGCATTAACAGCAAATTCCAATGGGCAAATTTTTTCTACTATCGCTCGTTGCTTTGTTTTCATAAAATTGACTTTTTTGTCTCCTAGGGATAATTATATGCGGTATTGCATTTCTGGTTTTACTTTCAAAACTTTGCAAAAATATAAAACAATATATGAAAAATTTAGCACAGCAGATTGAAGAACTGAATGAAAATTTAGGGCATCAGCTTCCCAGAGAAGCCTTAGATGCATTCGGCAAATCCATTCAGGATTTGAGAGCCAGGAACATGGAAGGAAACAGCATCCAAACAGGCGATATGTTTCCCGATTTCAAACTGCCAAATACAAATGATGAAACGGTGCAGTTAAAAGAAATTCTAAAAAAGGGAAAAGTGATTGCAGCTTTTTTTCGTGGCAGCTGGTGCCCTTATTGCAGCCTTGAATTAAAAGCACTGCAAGACAGCCTAAAACAGATTACCGACAGAAAAGCAACCCTTGTGGCAATCTCACCGCAAAAGCTCGATTATAGCCAAGAATTAAAGAGCAATTACAATTTGGATTTTGAATTATTGACCGATAAAAACAATGCTTTGGCTAAACAGCTTGGCATTTCATTCGGGCTTCAGGACTATATCGTTCCCACTTACAGAGGTTTAGGCATTGACCTGTCGGAATACAACGAAAACGGCAACAGCGAATTGCCTATACCTGCCGTTTTTGTAGTAGATACAAATGGCAGCGTTAGGTACAAATTTGCTGATGCCAATTATATGAACAGGATAGATATTCAGGAATTGATTAAACAATTATGAACGAGATAAAAAGAAAAGGAGCAAGAAGTGCAAAGGATATTCCGACAGATATTTTAGCACAGCTAAATAGTGGTGAAATTGAAACTTCCAACCTTATGGAATGGTTAGCAGTTGACCAGCGGCTTTTATTGGAAAATTTACTTGCAGAAAATCAAAGAATGAATTATTTAAAACCCGTTCTGTCTAAAATCGACCAACTGAAAAAGCAGACTGTAAACACCATAAACGAAGCTATCGGAACAGGGATTCTTGAGCAGGCAATAAAGAATAATGATAGCGATTTCTTAACGACATTATCTCTTCACAAAGCCGATTTAGTTCGTTGCTGGGCAGCTTATACCATTGGCAAAAATGAAAATCTAAACATAAACGAAACGCTTAATCAAATTAAGCCTTTTTCAACCGATAAACATTTTGGAGTAAGGGAAATCTGCTGGCTGGCTGTAAGAGCGAAAGTCGCTCAAAATCTTACCAAAAGCATTGAAATACTTTCCAAATGGACGACAAACCAAGATGAAAATATCAGACGCTTTACCACAGAGACAACACGGCCTCGCGGCGTTTGGTGCGAACATATCGAAGAACTAAAACAAAATCCCAAATTGGCTTTGCCAATTTTAGAACCTCTAAAATCCGATTCAGCAAAATATGTACAAGACAGTGTTGGAAATTGGTTAAATGATGCAAGTAAAACACAGCCCGATTTTGTAAAGGAGCTTTGTAAACGTTGGGAAAAAGAAAGCGGTACAAAACAAACAAGGTACATTGTCAAAAAGGCATTGAGAACGGTCAATTAGTAATATTGCAACTGAAATGGCATCTCCATTAAACCATATTATTTCGGTGATACAGCGAAAAGAAAATGTCATTTCGCTGTCTGCACCTAATGCAATTGATAAAGCATTGGATGTGCTTGCTTAGCATGGAGTTGCTGTTAAGAACCAAATCTTAACTTTAGAGCATGAAAGAGAATCGAAAAGTTATGGCCGCAATTTTAAAGAGAAAACTGCCGATTCTGTCGCATCTCGAAGAATCAAATATAAAATTTTAAGCAATTTAAAATTTAGCCCGCCAGTTTGCAGAATGATTTAAACATAGATTTCCCTGGTTTGACCATCTGATTTTTTCTAAGCATATTCACAACTTCAATTCCGCTCAATGTTCTTTTGGCCGATTCAAAACTTTTGAAACCTAATCCATTTTGTATACGCCACTTTATAAAACGATGATCCTGTTCTACAATATTGTTGAGATATTTACACTGCCGGATTTTAATCTTTGAGAATGAACGTTTGTTATATACTTTGATCGCTGCGATATTAGAACTACTTTTATCAATTTTTATGACTCTTAGCCGGTAATTATTATCAATTGCTTTAATTAGAAATGACTGAGCACTCATTCTTTGTCTTTTTCTAGTCAAAAGAAAGTCAACCGTATTACCTAATTTATCTACTGCTCGATATAAATAACACCATATACCTTTTACTTTGATATATGTCTCATCCAATCTCCAACTCGCTCCCACTCTGCCTTTTATCTTCTTCATCTCTGACTCAATCAAAGGTGTAAACTTATAAACCCAGCGCTGGATCGTGGCATGATCCACAATGACTCCTCTAATCTTCATTAGTTCTTCAACATCCCGGTAACTAAGTGTAAATCTTAGCTTGAAATATACTGCCTGAAGAATTATGTATTTTGGATAACAATGACCTTTAGTATTCATCTTTTAATCGGTTTAAAGTTCTAAAGATAAAAGTTATTACCAGATGCGACAGAACCCTGCTGCAAAAATCAAAAACAGGTAAAAATACGTACATGCAAAATCAGGAATTTGTACTAATTTTAGTCTGATTTTAAAAATTTTCTATTACAAGCCGGCATTCTTAATAAAGACAAGATGCCGGATTCAGTACTCTGAGATCTGTAATTAAACCCAAACAATTATGAAAATTGGAATCATAGGAATCGGCAGCCTTACCCTTAAGCTGGCCATCCGCTCTGCCAGGGCAGGATATAAAATAACCCTGCACAATCCCCAGGGTAACAGCCTTATAAGGGAATCGGTTAAAACAATGGGCGCAACTGCGGCCCTTGGCACCCTTGAGCAGGCCGCGGCGGCAGACATTATACTTTTGTTCCTTCCAAAGGATGATCTGGAGTCTGTACTGCCAAACCTGCCTGATATGTCAGGGAAAATAATCGTACATACCAGCAGCCTGATCTTTGATCCCGGCTCGCTTTTATCGGGCATCACCCATGGTATGACCTACAGGATTACCGTCTGTTTAATTCCTGAGGCGCATATCGTAAAACTCTTTACCCCGGTGAGCCTAAAACCAGCAGTTAAAACCACAGCCCATACAAACAGGCAGGAGCTGTTTTTCATATCTAGTCATAAAGCTTCGGGAAATGGTATCCGGAATTTTCTTAAAACACTGGACTTTCTGCCCATTGACCTTACCGGTAGACTGAAGGTCCAAAATACAGCAATGAACTTAAAATCCATATCAGCGCCCCCGGCCGGCCCTTTTGCTGATCAACTGAATTAAAAATAGAGCATCCGGCGCGCAGTGTCAAAGCAAAAAAAGCCCGCCTGTGTACAGCAGGCGGGCATGAATAAAAAAAACTGAATTAAGTTAGTTAAGCTTTTGATATGGTCTGACAGAGGTTCTCCTCGCTGATAAAGGCCACAATATACTGCTGCGCTTCATTTCGTTTACCCGCCGGGGTCTAAAAGTATTGAGATGAAACTCCTCGCCCTGGTCCCTGATATGTATAATTTCGGTGTAGCCTTTGGAAATAAGGCTTCCTTTTAATTTAATGACCCTCTGTTGCTCCTGCGGGTCCAGATCTTTTCTCACCTTGAATCGTACTTCTTTTTGCATTGTAAAAAAATCTGATGTTTATAAATGATGGTCTTTCCAGATCAAATATAATTATTAAAATGGTACGTATCAAGATCGGGGATGTTAAAAAACAAAGCCCTGCAGCTTAAAGTGCACCGTTTTGCCGCATTAAAGACAGACAGCGTAAAATCTGCAGTTATTTTTGTATTTTTGATAAAAACCAACGGCATATGTATACCCTAAAAGAAGCAGAGCAGCCTTCACAATATTATCAGGACAGGATTCTGGGAAAAGCCATTAACAAAAAAACATCAGAATCCCTTGCGATAACCGATTTAAAAATAGAAGAGCTCACAGAACAGAATTTTGATGTGATCTGCTATGCAAAATGTTCTTACAGCGTTGGCTTTTTCAGGAACATACGATCAGCGACCAAAGAATTAGGGCTCCCTGCCCCTTCACAGGTATTAGAAAACAGCCTCCAGCAGTGAAGTTTTCCCCTTGAAAATCGCATTTATTAAGCCTATGCCCATTACCGCGGATTGACTTACGTTAAGAAAAACACAATTAAAAATCTTTTTTCAGTTTCCTGTTATTTAATACGCTACATTTGTGTAAATTAAATATTTAACATGTAGGAAGGTACAGTAAAATTCTTCAATGAAGAAAAAGGTTTTGGTTTTATAACACCCACAGATGGCGGAAACGAAGTTTTTGTTCACGTTTCAGGGCTGTCGGAAAATATCCGTGAAAATGATCAGGTGCGTTATGACGTGCAGGAAGGACGCAAAGGTCCAAACGCAGTGAACGTAGTAATAGCATAATTTACTATAAAATTAGTTTATCAAGCATCTGCCTAAAGCAGATGCTTTTTTTATTTAAACACAGGCTATATGAATAAAAAAAACTCTTCATATAATGCCATGATTAAATATATCTAACGTGTTAATTCATTAATCATTCCATTGAAAATAAAACCATGAAAAGGCAGCACTGAATACCAGTACAGCCTGCCCAATATTCCCTTAGGTCTAAAAGTCGCGGCCTGGTACAATTTATTATTAATAATTTTAAATTCAAGCCACGCTTCTCCGGGCAGTTTCATCTCGGCATATAAAATTAATTTTCCTTCTTTCTTGTCAGCATATACCACACGCCAGAAATCGAGTGCATCTCCTGCATGAATTTCATGTCTACTGGTTCTTCCCCTTCTTGCTCCCACACCTCCGGCAATCTTATCCATAAAGCCGCGCAGGCTCCAGAGCCAGTCTGCGTAATACCATCCGGTTTCCCCGCCGATAGACCATATTTTAGATATCACAGCATCCCTGTCAATGATTTTTCTTTTTCTTCTGTCAATAAAGCAGTCTTTTTTAGGAACCTTTAGATAATAAGCCACACTTCCTTTAAACTGTCCGCTGATCTGTGAATCTTTCCAGCTCGAAGCCACTGCATCTTCGTTAATCTTTGTGAGTGCCCTCTGCAGCGCCATCTCGTAATTCATTGGCTTAACACTTAATAAATCATTAATCCTGCTGTCACTGCAAACGACTTCTACTTTCATACTGCTTACTAATGCCGAAGCCAGTTTAAAAGAAGTTGAAGTAATAAAATAAAGCCAGTACGATGACAATTTTGGCGTCATGACCGGCAGTGTATAAATATATCTTTTTAGTTTTTTTGCCCGGGCAAACCCCAGGAGCATTTCTTTATAGGTCAGAATATCGGGACCGCCGATATCAAAACTTTCATTATAGGTTTTAGGGTTTAGCAGTGAGCGGATTAAAAACTCTAAAACATCCCCAATAGCAATAGGCTGGCATTTGGTATTGAGCCATTTTGGAGTAATCATCACGGGGAGTTTATTAACCAGATCACGTATAATTTCAAAAGAAGCACTCCCGGATCCCACAATAATCCCAGCCCTTAGTGTAGTGGTCGGGGTTTTTCCATTCTTTAAAATTTCCTCTACTGCTTTTCTGGATGATAAATGTTTGGATAATGATTTATCGTTTACAATTCCGCTTAAATAAATAATCTGTTTTGCGGCTGTTCTGTCTATTTTCTCCTTGAAATAACGAGCCGAAATACTTTCCAGCTCATCATAGTTAACCGCCCCTGACATGGAATGAATCAGATAATAGGCCGCATCGATATCATCAGGGATTTTTTCCACGCTTTTTGCATCTAAAAAATCAACTTCAAGAAGATGGATGTTTTTTGTATCTCTTTTGGGATAATAAAACCTGCTCTTATCCCTCACACAGCAGATTACTTCATGTCCCTGATCCAGCAGTAAAGGCAACAGCCTCTTACCAATATATCCTGTTGCGCCTGTGAGTAGAATTTTCATCTTTGTATAAATTACATTTTAAAACTGACCAGACCATAATCCATTTGAAAAATCTGGCCCGAAATTGATCCTGCCGCTTTAGAGATAAGATAATCTGCCATCTGCGCCACTTCGCGGGGTTTTAAATAATTTTTAAGCGGATGGCGCTCTATCATATTTTCTTTCATGCGCTCATTTCTGAGGATCGAAGCTGACAACGAAGTTTCGGTGATCGTAGGCGCAATGGCATTGATGCGGACTTTGGGAGCCAGTTCTGCCCCTAACGATTTTACAAGCCCCTCTACCCCGCCTTTTGCAGCTGCAATACTGGCATGAAAAGGCATTCCGAGTTTTACCGCTACGGTGCTGAAAAGCACAATCGACGGATTAGTTCCTTTTTTTAAAGCCGGCAGATAATGCTGAATGGCTTTTACAGCGCCAATAACATTAATTTCAAAATCATTTCTGAAATCATCAGCACCCAGACTTAAAATAGGTTTGAGGTTTATCGATCCCGGACAATAGATAAGGGCATCAATACTTTCAATTTCCGGAAGATCATCATGCAGAACATCAGCCCCATAATGGATTAAATTGGGATGGAAAATCTCAGGAGCAGTCCTGCTGATATTATAAACCTGCCTGTTTTCTAATTGCTGCAGCACTACGGCGCTGCCAATTCCCCTGCTGCCCCCAATAACTACTATTTTTTCCATTATTCTAAAATTTAAAGTATTGTACTTCCTTCAGATATCATCTTACTAAATAATTGATTTTCATTATAAAGATAGTAATTGTTTAACTTTTACCAAATAACATTAAACAAAATAAATCTAATTAAGTACCTTAGCACTATTACAAATGAAAAAAAGTTCGTAACAGCGTATCGATATGAATACAAAACAAAGCAGCTTTTCTGCCCTTGAACTGGACCGCATTATAGAAATGGCATGGGAAGACAGAACCACCTTTGATGCCATAAAGTTTCAGTTTCATTTATCTGAGGCCGATGTAAAGGCTTTGATGAAAAAAGAACTGAAATTCAGCAGTTATAAATTATGGCGCAAACGCGTGGAGAACTGCAGAACCAAGCATGCAGCGAAGCGTCCTTCTGAAATCGACCGTTTTAAATGCAGCAGACAGCGCGTGATTTCCAACAATAAAATTTCAAAACGAAGATGAAAAAAAGTTTCTGCATTCACAAGATATCGACATGCTGGAAAGCCGCAAAATAGCTCATCTGATCAATAGTATTGGCGGCTTTAAAAGTGTTTCGCTTATTGGAACCAAAAGCCATTCAAGAAATACGAACGTATCTATTTTTAGTTCTGTATTTCATATCGGAGCCAATCCTGCATTGATCGATGTAATTTTCAGGCCTAGTCCGCCGCAGCGCGATACTTTAAGCAATATTCTAGAATCCGGTTTTTATACCCTAAACCATATCAATGAATCGATTTATAAAAAAGCGCACCAGACTTCCGCGCGCTATGATGCCGCTGTATCTGAATTTGATGCAGTGAGCCTCACCCCTGAATTTAAAAACGGCTTTCAGGCTCCTTTTGTACAGGAAAGCCTGATTCAGATGCGAATTGAACTTAAAGAGAAAATTGATATTTCGATTAACAATACCACTATGATTATCGGCGAAATTGTTCAAATCTATATTCCTGAAGACTGCGTATCTCCAGATGGATTTGTTGATCTTGAAAAAGCCAATACCATTACCTGTTCGGGTCTGGACAGTTATCATAAAACCATACAGCTCGCCCGGCTATCTTATGCAAAACCCGATAAGGAAATTACATCATTGCTTTAAAATTGAATAAAAAAAAAGTTAATATTATGTGGTTCAAGCGTGATCTTCGTTCTACAGATCATGAGCCCCTTTTTATGGCGCAGCAGGAGAATATCCCGCTGCTTTTGCTTTATTTCTTTGAGCCTTCAATAATGACACGTAACGATTCAAATGTGCGCCACTGGAGGTTTGCGTATGAATGCTTAAAAGAAATGCAGTCTAAACTAAAATCAATTGGGGCGCATATCTATTATTTTCATAATGAAGTGCAGCCCGTTTTTGAGCAGTTTTGCCGTATTTACGAAGTTCAAACAGTCTTTTCGCATCAGGAAATTGGCACTAAAATCACATTTGACCGCGATATAGCCATGCAGTCCTTTTTTGACATCCAAAGCATTTTGTGGAAACAATCCCAGCTGCATGGCGTAATTAGAAAACTCAAATCAAGACAGGGCTGGGATGAGCGCTGGGAAAAGGTAATGCGGGCTGACCCAAAAATGATCGACCTGAATACTTTTAAATTTGAAGATTTAGATGCAGGTTTTTATCAAAA
Organism: Flavobacterium tructae; assembly: GCF_001853485.1. NCBI lineage: Bacteria > Pseudomonadati > Bacteroidota > Flavobacteriia > Flavobacteriales > Flavobacteriaceae > Flavobacterium > Flavobacterium tructae. Next base: position 37,164 of record NZ_MIKE01000022.1, read on the forward strand.
CCTAAAGGGAAAAACACTTTCCGAAGCTATTACAACTCATAATAAAAACTTCCAGCAGGGCGGTGAATACTGGGCGTGGCGTTATTTAAAAAGTTTTGCCGAGGAAAGACACGTTAATTACAGCAGGCATATTTCCAAACCCGGTCTGAGCCGAAAAAGCTGCCGCAGGCTCTCGCCTTATCTGGCCTACGGAAATATCAGCATGCGGATGGACTATCACTATACCAATCAGTTTTATCAAGGTTCACCCAACCAGAAAGCCATGCTTAACTTTGTTTCCAGACTGCATTGGCACTGTCATTTTATGCAGAAATTTGAAAGCGACTGCCGTATTGAATTTGAAAACATAGACCCGAGCTTTGATGTACTGATAAAACCTAAAATTGAAAATTACATTAAAGCCTGGCAGAAAGGGCAAACAGGCATTCCCATTGTCGATGCCTGTATGAGGTGCTTAACTGCAACGGGATTTATCAATTTTAGAATGCGAGCCTTGGTAGTGTCCTTTTTTGTTTTTAATCTCTGGCAGGACTGGCGCCAGCTTCATTTTTTAGCGCTGCAATTTCTGGATTATGAACCGGGAATCCATTATCCGCAGCTGCAGATGCAGGCGGGCGTGACCGAAACGGGAACTATTAGAATCTATAATCCCATTAAAAACTCTGATCAGCATGACAGTGAAGGGATTTTTATTAAAAAATGGATTCCCGAACTCGCTAATATCCCTCCCCTCTTAATTCATGAGCCCTGGAAGTTAGGTTCGATTGATCAGCAGCTCTACGAATGTGAAATTGGAAAGGATTATCCGTTTCCGATTGTGGATATTGAAGAAACCAGAAAATATGCCAGTGATGCTATCTGTAGTATCCGAAAAAAACAAGAAAATATTCTCTAGCCATTTTTATGCGAAAAGTAAAAAAAGAAAACCTGCCAAGTAAAATCTGTCCGGTCTGCAATCGTCCTTTTTCATGGAGAAGGAAATGGGAAAAGGTCTGGGATGAAGTTAAATATTGCAGTGATAAATGCAGAATACACAAATAATATGGGCAGTAAAACTTTAAGGCTGATTCTGGGCGACCAATTGAACTGCAATCATTCATGGTTTGAAAAAACAGACGATTCTGTTACCTATATAATGATGGAAATCCGGACAGAAACGGATTATGTCACACACCACATTCAAAAAATAGCGGGCTTTTTTGCCGCAATGCGCCAGTTTTCCAGTTTCCTGGAATCCAAAAAACATCAATGTATTTATTTGAAAATAAACGATCAGGACAATTTACAGTCTCTTGAAGAAAATCTGTTTTTTATTATACAAAGAGATCATTACACAAGATTCGAATATCAGCTTCCAGATGAATATCGGGTAGATTTGATATTGAAAAATATTACTTCACAACTTTCTGTTGCTTTTAAAGTTTATGATACCGAGCATTTTTTCAGTAACCGTGATGAACTCGGAAAATTCTTTGAAGGAAAAAAAACTTTTTTGATGGAAAGCTTTTATCGTGCCATGTGAAAAAAACATCAATTGCTGATCTCTGGAGATAATCCGATCGCAGGCCAGTGGAATTATGACGATGAAAACAGAAAAAAAATGCCTAAAAATCATAAGCCCACCACGCCTTTCGTTTTTAATAATAATGTTTCTGAAATAGTGCAGGAGATTTTAAAAACCGATATTAAAACTATGGGAACCATTGAGAGCAATAACTTTATCTGGCCTATAAACCGGAAACAATCTCTTGAAGTGCTTGATTTTTTTGTTCCCGAATGTCTGCCTTTATTCGGCACTTATCAGGATGCTATGGCTCCAAACGAGTGGTCACTGTACCATTCCAGATTGTCTTTTTCATTAAATACAAAAATGATTTCTCCCGCTGAAGTCATCCAGGCAGCAATTGCAGCATGGCAGAAAGAACCTGAAATTATTGCCTACAATCAGTTAGAAGGTTTTGTGAGGCAGATTATCGGCTGGCGCGAATATATGAGAGGTATTTACTGGCTTAAAATGCCAGAATTTGCCACATTGAATTTTTTCCATAATAAAGAAAAACTGCCCAATTGGTACTGGACAGTAAAAACAAAAATGAACTGCCTTAAAGATGCCATAAAGCAGTCTCTGACATTTGCCTACGCACATCTGGAGTTGATACCTTTTCTGCGACTGTCACAGAGCTTTAATTTCTTAATCGGAAATATTCAGTATTTTTAATATATTTGTGATACAAAAAAGAATAATACTACTTGTCTATTAATTTAATTCGCTAGTATACAAAGCTTTGTGATAATAAAATATTGAAAAAGTAAAAAATTGAATTTGGTGCAGAATCGGTGCACAGAGGTTCAAGACATAGATAAAAGTGAGATATACAGCGGTTTCCAATCTGAAAGTTCGAATCCTGCTCTCCTTGAAACAGATGTTGTATTTTTCTTTAGATAACTTATCGCTTTGTACTAAATCTTTTTGATACTGTAATGGATTGAAATAAATATTCTTGCGGGCTATAATCCATCTATTTATTTCAATTATGATTATATTTCAATACTTCTGATTCGATTTCCTGTATTGTTTTCTTTTTCCCTTTAGAGATCCATTCTAAAAGCTCTTCTTCAAAAAAGTACAGCTTTTTACCATATTTATAGCACGGAATTTTTCTCTGTCTCACAAGAGCGTAAATTGTAGGCTTTGCTTTTCCTATCAGCCGGCTTGCTTCTTCAATGCCGATAGGAATATTTTTTTCTTTAGATTCATATACCTGTATATTCTGAATCATAAGTTTAATCTCGGCAATTTCTTTCACTATGTGTGCTACTGCTTTGGGCAGGTTCTCAAAAGAGATTTCGTTTATGTCCATAGCCATCGTTTTTAACAGTTATGGTGCAAATGAAAAAAGTGTTTTTGCTGTGTCCTTCTTCACAGCAAAAACACTTGAAAAATACAGTGCTTTATACCTATTGGTATTTAAAAATCTGTAAAATCTTCTATTATCTTTATAAGCCCTTTCTGTTCATCATCTTTCAGATGCGTTTTAATACTGTTCTCTTCAACATCTTTTAAAGCGTCAGCAAAAGTTAATTTTAAAAAATGTGCAGCTCTGTCCTGTTTACTGACTTTAAAACAATTCCAAATATTCCAGCCAAAATGATACAGATCGAGATTGGACAGATCTTTTACTTTTACTGGTTTAATCTTTTCGAAATTTATTTCTTCAGCATATATAATTATATTCTTACTCAACTGTTTCAAATCATCATCCGATGCATACATCGCGAACTCTTGCTGTGCATAACGGATGGCTGTATCAATCCTTTCCTGTTTTTGATTTCTGACTGCATTTTGACGCTCCTCCCTTATCTTCTCAATATCAAGGGCTGAATTTTTCTTTTCAGGCATTTCGGGCTTAATTAAACCATTCTGAAGCCCTTCTTCTATTTTTACAAGGTCCTCACTTGTAATTAGGCTTTCAGGCGATTGCTTTTTTTCAGCCTTCAAAAAACGATTCAGTATTCCTGCAGCCAATTCGTTTAGAAACAGGCTTAGAATTGCAAACATTAAAACTCCAAATCCAGTGCTGATCCAAAAAAAAACACCGGCCGTATATTCATCAGCACCTTTTTCCAGCAGCACCAGTCTTCCGATTACACCGACAAAGACACAGACTAAAAAAACAGACAGGTAAACTGTAATATATTCGAAGTACTTTATTTTCATTGCGCTCTTTTCTTTAAAGATTCCAATTGTATTGCCTGCGAAGCTCTGTTTTTCTTTTCATCTATTACCTTGGCATAGATTTGAGTAGTTTTTACGTTAGTATGCCCAAGCATTTTGCTGACCGTATAGATATCTGTCCCGCTGGACAGCTGCAGTGTTGCAAATGTATGGCGGAAGCAGTGGAAGGTAATGTTTTTTTTAATTCCTGCAGATTCAACCCATTTTTTCAGAGGGCGTGAAATCCACGACGGATCCGGCAGATCCTCAAAAACAAGCTGTCCGGGAAGCCTTGGTTCTCCGCAGAGCTGCAAAGCCTGCTCAGAAATAGGCATATATTCGACACCCCTTGTTTTTTTCTGGGTGAAATGCAGTTTGGCCATGCCGTCTTCCAGGCTTATCTCTTTCCATCGGAGTTTCTGAATGTCGGAATGCCGCAAGCCGGTAAGCGCTGAGAAAAGCGCGGCTCTTTTAAGGACATCTTTCTCACAGGGCGTTTCAGCCAATACGTTCAATTCTTTAATGGTAAGATATTCGCGTCTTGATTCCTGCTCCGGGATGCCCTTTATTTTTGAAGACAGATCAACAGTTAGATATCCGTCGATAAAGGCCTGTTTCAAAGCTGCTTTAAAAATCGAAAAATATCTTGCCGCAGTGTTGAGGGAAAGTATTCCTTTTTTGCCTCCTCCGAGCGGCGCAGCCAGCAGAAAGAGTTTAAAATCTTCCGCCATTCTGATGTTAATCTGAGAAAACATCAGACTGCCTGCAGAGTAGCTTTTTAAAAATTCTTTGGTCCGCTCCCAATTGATCTGAATGGATTTTGAACTTCGGGCGTGTCTTTTAGCTGCTACAGAAGCAATGTATCTGATAAAATCCTCTTTTCCTCTTTCTTTCTGTTCAGCCAATAGGTTCTCAGCATCACTGTACAGATCTATATTATCGTATTCTTTCTGACGGATTTTACGCACCCCGTCAGCATAGAGCATTATTTCACGGTCGGTTTCGCTTCTGGTTATTATTATTCCGTTATCGCTGCGTCTGGGCTTATAGGATTTTATGCCCTGCGCATCTGTACGGGCGGTTCTCTGTTTGTCCCACTCCACGGTTTTTACGGTTCTGTTTAAGTATTCACGGATTCTCTGTGGCGTTTTCTTTCCGGAAACCTCAACAGGATAGCTTTCTATGTAGACATACCATTCCTCTCGGTCTTCTGCTTTTCGAAGACGCACAGTTACCTTGGTTTTTGCTAATTGTTTCATATAAAATCATTTCCGTTATACAAGTTATCAATTTCGCTTTTTGGAGCATATACATGCTTTCCGATCTGCCTGGTAGGTATTGAATATTTCCTGATATGGCTGTAGACAGAACCCTCAGATATCTGAAATCTCTGAGCAATTTCACCAATCGAATAGCAGTCTTCTCTTTCAAGGCTGTATAATTTTTTCTTAGGTGCGCTCTCAGCCTGCGGCAGGCTTCGGGCAGGGCTGAACATCCCTTCCATGACTCTGCGGTCGATCCTTACAAGGCGGGTTCCAAGATTAACTGACGGAATTTTTCCCTGCTCCACAAGCCTGTAGAGGGTTCTTTTGGCAATTCCAAAAAGCATGCCAGCCTCAGAGACGGAAAGAAATGCCCTATCCTGCGGTATTTTCTCTATCATCGCTTTGATGTCTGCTTCATTTTTAAGCTGCTTCATCTTCTGCTTGTATGCTTTTTTACTGCATTTTGACGAGCAGTAGACAGAAGTTACGGTCTTGGGCAGAAACACTTCCCCGCATACAAGACATTGTTTGTTTATTCTTTTCATCGCCTTTATCTCCAATTTAAGTGCCATAAGTATACATAAGTGCCACATTATCGCCTTTTAAGTGCCGGTACAAATATGATACAAATCTATGATAAAAAACGACTAAAAAACAGTATAAACGAAAAAGAACAAAAAAGAAAAACCGCTGTAAACTTTACGTTTACAGCGGTTTAACACTTATTATTAACTGATGTTAATCAGTACTTATTTGACTTCTTCGAATTCAACGTCTTCAACGTTATCTCCTTGAGATTGCTCTTGTTGTGGAGCTGCTTGTTGCCCTTCACCACCTTGAGCGTACATTGCTTCTGTAGCTGTTTTCCAAGCTGCATTAACATTGTCTAATCCTTTTTGGATTGCATCAAGATCTTGAGATTGGTGAGCCATTCTCAATTCAGTTAAAGCATATTCAATAGCTGTTTTTTGATCGTCTGTCAATTTATCTCCTAACTCTTTCAATTGAGATTCAGTTTGGAAGATAGTACTGTCAGCTTCGTTCAATTTCTCAGCTCTTTCTTTTGCAATTTTGTCAGCATCAGCGTTAGCTTCAGCGTCTTTTTTCATTTTTTCGATTTCTTCAGCTGTTAAACCAGAAGAAGCTTCGATACGGATATCGTGAGATTTTCCAGTTCCTTTATCAGTTGCAGAAACTTTGATGATACCATTCGCATCGATATCGAAAGTTACTTCGATTTGAGGAACTCCTCTTGGTGCTGGTGGAATACCATCTAAGTGGAAACGACCGATAGTTTTGTTATCAGCTGCCATAGCTCTTTCTCCTTGTAATACGTGGATTTCAACAGATGGTTGAGAATCAGCAGCAGTAGAGAATACTTGAGATTTTTTAGTTGGAATAGTTGTGTTAGACTCGATTAATTTAGTCAATACACCACCCATAGTTTCGATACCTAAAGAAAGAGGAGTTACGTCAAGTAATAATACATCTTTTACATCTCCAGATAAAACTCCACCTTGAATAGCTGCTCCAATAGCAACAACCTCATCAGGGTTAACACCTTTAGAAGCTTTTTTACCGAAGAATTTCTCTACTTCATCAGCAATTCTTGGCATACGAGTAGAACCTCCAACAAGGATTACTTCGTCGATATCAGATGTAGATAAACCTGCATCTTTTAATGCTTTAGCAACTGGCTCCATAGAACGTTTTACTAAAGTATCAGATAATTGCTCAAATTTAGCTCTTGATAATTTTTTCACTAAGTGTTTTGGTCCCGAAGCAGTAGCCGTTACGTATGGCAAGTTGATTTCAGTTTCAGCAGAAGATGATAATTCAATCTTAGCTTTCTCAGCAGCTTCTTTCAAACGTTGTAATGACATTGGGTCTAAACGTAAATCAATTCCTTCTTCAGATTTGAATTCGTCAGCTAACCAGTCAATAATAACTTGGTCAAAATCATCTCCACCTAAGTGAGTATCACCATTTGTAGATAATACTTCAAATACACCGTCTCCTAATTCAAGAACAGAGATATCAAAAGTACCTCCACCTAAATCGTAAACAGCAATTTTTTGATCAGTTCCTTTTTTATCTAATCCGTAAGCAAGTGCAGCAGCAGTTGGCTCGTTGATGATACGCATAACTTTAAGACCAGCGATTTCACCAGCTTCTTTAGTAGCTTGACGTTGTGCATCGTTAAAGTAAGCAGGAACAGTAATAACCGCTTCAGTTACAGTTTGACCTAAATAGTCTTCAGCAGTTTTTTTCATTTTTTGAAGTGTCATTGCAGACAACTCCTGAGCAGTGTATAAACGACCGTCAATATCCACACGTGGAGTATTGTTGTCACCTTTTACAACACTGTAAGGAACTCTTTTTGCCTCTTCTTGAGTTTCAGCAAAAGTGTGTCCCATAAAACGTTTAATAGAAGCAATCGTTTTTGTAGGATTCGTTACTGCTTGTCTTTTTGCAGGATCACCTACTTTAATTTCTCCACCTTCAACAAAAGCGATGATAGATGGTGTAGTTCTTTTTCCTTCTGCGTTAGGGATAACAACTGCTTCGTTACCTTCCATTACAGAAACACAAGAGTTCGTCGTACCTAAGTCAATTCCGATTATTTTACCCATTTTTTATATATTTAATTTTTGATATACATTTTATAACTCAGGTGGCATAAGTCAATCTTTGTGCCAATATAAAAAACCAAAGTAAATTGTCAGTTTTACTATTGGCACGACAATAATCATCTGACAACATGACATTTTTAACACCTGACATACGTGGCATATCAGTACTTTACATGTCATTATTAACGGAATTGATCATTCATTAAGTCACAAAACAACAGTATAAAAAGCCCCGTCAAGTCTCTTATTTACAGCAAAACATGCTACTTTTGAAAAATAATAGAGTCCCGTTTTGACCAAACAAAATTCAACTCTCTCTTTTTTATTGATTTTTAAGCTTTAAAGATAGCATCTTAAAAGAAGAAATTAATAATAAGCAACATTAACAAATTATAAAAAAACAAACTGATGATCGAAATTGATAAAATCGCATTAATAAAAGTCGAAAATGGCCAAATTCTAAGCACTAAATCAAGAGGAAAAAACAAATATTATATTCCGGGCGGAAAAAGAGAAGATAACGAAACCGACGAACAAACTTTAATCAGGGAAATTCAGGAAGAATTAAGTGTTGAAATCCTACCGGAATCTATCGAATATGTTGGAACTTTCAAAGCACAATCTGACGGACATGCAGATGGAATTACCGTAAAAATGACCTGCTACAAGGCAGATTACACCGGAACTCCAAAGGAAAGCAATGAAATAGCCGAAATTAAATGGTTAAATTATAAAGATCTGGACATCATTTCAGAAGTTGATAAAATTATCTTCACACATCTGAAAGAAAACGGATGGATCAATTAAACAAAAATTAAAGATGGGCGAAGAGAATTTTTTGTTTTGCAGTTTCAGAAAACCATAACAGAACCGACAAAGCATCAAAAAAAGCACAAACAATTGACAAACTGAAACATACACAATTAGCATTAATACTATTCCCAATATTTAGTAAATTGCAGTACTAAAATTTCAGCACATCAATAACAATTGTAAAATATGGAAACTAAAAAAGCATATATCGCAGGAGGCTGCTTCTGGGGAATGGAAGAACTGTTCAGAACCCGTCCGGGAATTTTAAATACTGAAGTAGGTTATATTGGTGGACAAAATGAAAACCCAACTTACAGGAATCATCCCGGCCATGCTGAGGGAATAGAACTGACCTATGATCCTGAAGTTACAAACTTTAGAGAGATTCTGGACTATTTTTACCGCATTCACAATCCTACTACGATAGATCGTCAGGGTAATGATATGGGGTCCAGTTATCGTTCTGCCATTTTTTATCAAAACGAAGAGGAAAAGGCCATTGCCAAAGAAGTCATTAATCTTGTGGATACTTCAAAAAAATGGGGAGAAACTGTAGTCACCACTTTAGAACCTTATAGTACTTTTTGGGCCGCCGAACCAGAGCATCAGGACTATCTGCAAAAACACCCAAATGGCTATACCTGTCACTTTGAAAGATTTGAAGAGAGTTTCTTACTCTAAGCATAAACCATCTTTTATCTCCAATAAAGAAGATCATAAAAATTTCAAAACTTTATTGGAGATAGTATTGGATCAAATAGACAGGAATTAATAAGACAGTAATCAAATGAATACAATAGGTTTTGGAGGAGGCTGTCATTGGTGCACCGAAGCAGTTTTTGATTTTTTTAAAGGAGTAACCAATGTGCAGCAGGGCTGGATAAAATCTGAAGCACCTGACGATACTTTTTCGGAAGCTGTTCTTGTTGATTTTGATTCCCGTATTATCCCGTTAGAAGTTCTCATTGAAGCACACTTGATTACACATTCCAGCACTTCAAATCACAGTATGAGAGAAAAATACCGATCTGCTATTTACTTTTTTGACAGGAATGAGGCTGTCCAATTTCAGAAATACTCCAAAAACTGGATCGTAAATTAGACCGAAAACACATTACCAGAATCTTACCTTTTACTGCCTTTAAAAGCAACGAAGAACAATTTCTACACTATTACGAAACCCGAAAGGAAGCTCCGTTCTGCCAGACTAATATTGTTCCAAAACTGAAAAAATTACAAGAGGAGTTTGAAAAACATAAAAAAAGCAGTTAAAAATAAAGTAAAATATTCTTCAGTTTTCCAAAAGAGATATAAATATTCGTAATTTCGGTTTTTCATTAAAATTACAATTACAAAATGGCTTCATTTATTAAAGAAATCTCTTTTCGCTGGTCAGATCTTGACCCAAACTTTCACGTTCGTCACAGTGCTTATTACGATTTTGGCGCACAGCATCGTATTGAAATCCTTGAAGAACTGGGTTTAACTTTAAGAGTAATGCAAACGCAGGGTTTTGGACCTGTTTTGTTTAGAGAAGAATGTATTTTCAGAAAAGAACTAAAACTTTCCGACAAGATATTTATTCATACCAAAACCTCAAAAATGAAAGCGGATGCTTCACGCTGGTCGATCATTCATGAATTTAGAAGAGAAGACGACACACTTTGTGCTGTTATTACAGTTGACGGGGCCTGGATGGATACTAAACTTCGTAAATTAGCTTCTCCAACACCGGAAATCGCTATCGAAGCATTAAGCATCTTCCCAAAAAGTGATGATTTTGTTGGACTTTAAAAGCAAAATTCAATCTAATATAAATTATAAAAATCCAAAAAGCACATTCTAACAAAAGTCGTTTTTTGGATTTTTTTTTCAACCTTAAAACCTATGATCGACTACTTAAAAGACTTTAGAATAGGGATTTTCATTGCTATTATTGCCATTGTCACAATAATTCTTGGTGCGGTTACGGATAAGGTACTTCGTTATTTTTTGTATCGCAAACAGGCCAATAAAGAATATGATGCTACCGGCTTTAAGTTCCTGAAGCACCTGATCATTACTGTAATTTATATTTTAGGGTTTGCCTTTGCGTTAATTCAGATTCCCGAATTTAAAATAATAGGTCACTCCGTTCTGGCAGGAGCCGGAGTAATCTCAATTGTTGCCGGTCTGGCTTCCCAACAAGCCTTAAGCAATATTGTAAGCGGAATATTTCTTGTTGTTTTTAAACCCTTTCGCATCAACGATAAAATTACCATCAACAATTTTGTGGGTACTGTAGAAGATATCAATCTAAGACAAGTGGTTCTGAAAGATGCCGAAAACAACCGGATTATCATTCCAAATTCAGTAATCAGCGCCCAGATTATTGTCAACACCAACATGCATGATAGCAAATGTTGTAAAATCATCGAAATCGGCATTGGTTACCAGTCTGATATTGAAAAGGCCTTAGAAATCATGCAAGACGAAATTGCCAAACATCCGTTTTTTATCGATACCCGAACTGCTGAAAATAAAAAACAAAACACACCTTTGGTTGTAGCTCGTGTAGTAGCACTGGCAGACTCAAGTGTTACCTTAAAAGCATGGGCATGGGCAAAAAACTCTACAGATGGCTTTATCCTCTATTGTGATTTGCTCCAAAGCATTAAAAAACGTTTTGATGAAAATAATATTGATATTCCTTATCCACAGCAGGTAATAACACTTAAAAAGTAATTTACTCTCCAGATTATTTCATGCTGCAGTTCAGAACTTTTTTATTGAAACTTCAGCCCAAAATTAACTTTATCAAAAGTAGTACTGCAGGAAACCGCAAAACGTCCCACGTTAATCGTTCCGAAAATCCCCTCTTCTCCATGGCCGGAATAAAATCCTCCTGCCGAGAAACGAGCATTCTGATACTTCAGTGCAATGTCATTAACCCTGCTGTTTAATTGCCCGAAAACAATGAGATTGGGAACAATTTCATAACTCGCAAAGACTTTTGGAGCCAGTTTTTTATAATAGTCAAACCCCGCATCACTACCATTATGAATACTGGAGGAATGCAGATTTGACAGACTTCCTCCAATGAAAGTATTCTCAGCAAAATGCCAGGATACACTAAAACCTGTAAAGGTTCCGTCATATCCGCTTCGGGATTCTACATAACCCACAGAGATTGTTGCACGAAACTTATCACACATCTTCCCAATATAACCAACGTAGGTTCGGTCTAATTCAGATTTATTAATACCCGCCCCAAAAATAATATCATCCTGACACATGGTAAGCGCGTACTGAAAATAAGCAGAATACTGATTTTTATTTCCCGCAACAACACTTCTCCCCTTGTCCAGATCAATATTTGGCGAAATCACAGTCGAATTTATCACAGCAAAATCAAATGTATTCATTTCCTGCGCAAATATGGGGGAAGCAATTAGGAACAAAAGTAGTACTGCTTTCATAATGTCAAATTTTAGGTGCAATATTCTTTTACTAAATTACTGACAAAATGATATGCTGAAAAAGAAACTCTACAAAGTGATAAAATACTCGTTAAAATACAATATATTAAGAAAAATAGGAGAATTATATCCCTTCCTATTTATTATTTATTGCATTTTCAATTCCATTTTAAAATCATAAATTGTATTTTTGAATCAATAACAAAAATTAACCACGTCAGTTATGCTAACTCCCTTTTTACAAGTTTTCGGAAGAGAAAACAGAAGTACCTTACTGCACAACTCAGAGAAAACAAATAAAAAACATCATAATTATTCTTTCTAATTCACATCATTTAAAATTAAAATATATGTTTACAATAGAACAAATCAAAGAAGCACATGCTAAAGTACAAACCGGTGCTGACTTCCCTAATTATATTCAGGACTTAATCATTTTAGGCGTAAAAGGCTATGATACTTTCGTGCATGACGGACATGTGGAATACTACGGAGTAAACAATTATCATGTAACGGCTGACGAAAAATACGACGAGATAAAAGTAGAATCAGTTCCGAACAAAGAACGTTTTATCGAATTTTTAGTGATGCATCAGGATGGTCAGACCGATTACCTTACTTTTTGTCGCCACGCTGCGCAATGTGGAATAGCCAAATGGAGAGTCGATATTATAGAAATGACCTGTACTTATTTTGACAAAGACGAAAATGAAATCCTAATCGAGAAAATTCCAGGTTAACCTTTTAACTCTAAAAATAAAACGATCCAAAGAATCCTATTTAATGAAAAATACAATCGCCGTAGTGGGTCTCACACTATTACTATTTGCCTGCAATTCAAAACAATCAGAAGATAAAATAAACACGTCCGGCATTACTAAAAAAGAAAGTACACATACAAAAACTTCAGAAAATAAATCTGTTGGTTCTCCAAACTATGAGATCTCAACATACGACAATCCTGAATTTACATCCCGAATAACAGAGCACAAAAGGAACTTAAAGCAATTTTCAGAAAAAAAACTTTTTTTAGTTATTCATGATAAATGGATTCAAAAACTAAACAAAGAACAACAGGCTTTTTTTAGCGAAAATCCTAATTACGAATTACTTTCTATGGCCAAAGGAAATCTATTTCAGGAAGACAGTAATGATTTTGCTTTTATCGTTTACGACAAAAAGAAGGTAAAAATTTCGATTTTACTCTATAACGGCCTAACTTCTGAATATGCTGAATTATACAAAGACATAAAGGTCCAAAATGGCTTTGCTGACCCCAATTCTGATGCTGGTTTTTTCAGAACACTTGACTATCAATTTGCAGATGAATTTTTATTTTACAATGAAGACGCCCTTAAAGAACATCCCGATAATTATTTAGAAACCTATGTTGCGGCTAAAATTACTGACCTGTCAAAAGACGACGATTTTGTATTAGACCACGGATCCTTTGCAAAAAACGTTTCGAAAACCAATCTGTCAAATATCCTTTGTCTTGCTACAAGCTCCGTTTATAGTAATTGGGATTGCTTGCGATATGATAAAACAAACCATACTTTTTTAATTTTTTATACACAGGCCTTTGCGGACTAAATACCCCGATTTTGTATAAGAATTCAAAAAAATAAACTTTTTTAAGATGGCAACTAAACTTTCACCGATCCTAAGCCCTAAAGAATTAGTACAACGCTCTAATTCACCTGAAATCATTCTCATTGACGCCAGAGCCGGAGTAAACGCAGAAGAAAATTATCGCAGTCAACATCTTAAAGGAGCGCGTTATATCGATTTGAACAAGGACCTGGCAACCGTGGCGACCGATCCTTCAAGCGGCGGAAGACATCCCTTACCTTCCATAGAGAAATTTTCTCAGGTACTTTCTAAAGCAGGAATTTCACCCGAAAGTCATGTCGTAATTTATGATGATAAAAACGGATCAAACGCAGCAGCTCGCTTTTGGTGGATGCTTCGGGCGATAGGACATGAAAAAGTTCAGGTTTTAAATGGCGGTTTGCAGGAAGCTGTAAAAGCAGGTTATCCGGCAAATGCTGAAATCGAAACTTATAAAACGACTGAAAGATATCCTATTTCAAAATGGGCGTTAAAAACTGCTGACATTGAAGAAGTCGAAAAAGCCCGAAATAACAACGAAAACATTGTAATTGATGTAAGAGACAAAAATCGATTTGATGGTCTGACAGAACCTCTAGATTTGATTGCAGGACATATTCCGGGTGCGATTAATGTTCCGTTTAGTGAAAATTTAGACGTTCACGGTTCTTTTCAATCTCCTCCATTTTTACAAGAGAAATATTCCCGAATCATTGGCGACAAAAAGCCAGAAAATATAATTGTACATTGTGGCTCAGGAGTTACTGCCTGTCATACTTTACTGGCTATAGATTATGCCGGAATACCCATCCCTAAACTATATGTAGGTTCCTGGAGCGAATGGTCGCGTAACGATCGTGAAATGGCTACTAAACCAATTGAATAATTACTTTAAGATACAGAAATGCAGCATTGGGACATACTTTTATCAAATCAGGTCAATAAAAAAGCTTTTATAGACACTTTACTTTTAGGGGAAGCTAAAGGAGAATTAGCCCTTTTTAACACTCAAAAAGGCATTTTGTTTTCAGACATCGCTATCGAGAAATTCATCGAAAAAGAATACCAATACGATACTGTTGAAGCAGCTCCTGAATCACACAGACAACTAAGAACTTTTTCTTCGGGAGAACGTAAGAAAGAGTTTCTGAAATATTGCATCAATCAAAATCCTGATTTTATCATTTTTGATAATCCCTTCGATCATTTAGATCTGGCCTCACGTGCTGCTTTAGCAAAATCTCTGGAAAGATTAACCGATAACATTGCAATCATTCAATTGGTCAATCGCGTAGCAGATGTACTTGATTTTGTTCCGAATAAAGCATCGATTAAAGACAATTCCTTTGAGTTGCATCCGATTTCAAAAAACGAAAAACATTTTAAAACTTTAAACTCAGCAGCAATTCCCAAAGCGATTGAACCGCACTCTTTTCACGAAAGTGTTTTAATCAAAATGGATAAAGTCTCCGTAAGTTACGAGGAAAGAAAAATTGTCGATAACATCTCATGGACGATTAAACAAGGGGAATTCTGGCAACTGGTTGGTCCCAACGGTTCAGGAAAGAGCACCCTCTTATCTCTAATCACGGGTGATAATCCAAAGGGATTCGGTCAGGATTTGTATCTATTTGGAAGAAAAAAAGGAAGTGGCGAAAGTGTTTGGGACATTAAAAAGCAAATTGGAATTTTCGCAACTTCTATGACTGACCTGTTTCAAAAAGGACATACTCTGGAAGAAATGATTCTTTCCGGTTTTTTCGATTCCATCGGATTGTATATTGAACCCACTACTTTACAAAAACAAACAGTAACACAATGGCTCGAGGTAATTGAAATGAGCCACTTACGAAAAAAACGCTTCATTGACCTTTCTATAGGACAGCAAAGAGTCGCTTTAATTGTCAGAGCCGTTCTAAAACATCCTCCGTTATTGATTCTCGATGAACCTGTCGAAGGTCTTGACGACGAAAATGTTGACTTGGTCATTCAATTGATCAACACCATCAAACAGGAAACAAATGTTAGCATACTGTACGTTTCACATCGTATAGAAAATGGCCTCGCTCCTACCTCAGTATTTGAACTTTTACCAACTCCAACCGGATCTATCGGTAAAATCAAATACCATTCAGAGTTAAATTAAAAACAAAAATGAAAATTAAATATCTTACTTTTCTAGCATCCACAATGCTACTGATTTCCTGTTCAGGTACTATTTCGACTGCGAAAAAAGAATATCAAATCACAAAAACTGCCGCGTTAAAATCCGATTGGAATTTTAATCCCAATGAGTGGAGACTCCAAAACGATACCTTAACCGGAAACGGAGGACCAATGCATTGGGGCGTGATCGAATCCAAAAAGAAACTTCCAAAAAACTACGAAATCGACTTTAAAGTAAACATCGTCAAAGAATCTTTGTTTGAAATAATGCTAAATCTCGAACAGGAAAAATACATTCGGACTTATCTCTACACAATTGAAAAAAGTATCATTATTGGAAAAGGTGTTTACCATAAAGACAGTGATGCATATGGCAAACGCGGCGGTCCATCCCTATTTAAGAAACCAATACAACTGGAAAACAACAAATGGTATACAGTAAAAATCAGAGTTGAAAACAATCAGTTGTACTTTGCTGTCAACAATCAAACGTTCTTAGAATGTTCCGTCGAAAAAAGCAATCTAAATCAGCAAGGCCAACTAGGTTTCATAACCAACGGACAAGCCAAAATAACCGATTTAACGATTAAAACAATTCCATAAAAAAAGCTCCATCAGGAGCTTTCTTTTTATAATAAATTATCTAATCGGCAAATAATTATCCAATTAATTTTCTTCTTCATCTACATTGTGCGATTTCACGTAATTACGCCATTTCTCGATACAATCCTGAAAGTCCTGAGGCAGTTCCGTATCAAAACGCATCATTTCACCTGTATTTGGATGTACAAAACCAAGTGTTTTAGCATGTAGCGCCTGACGTGGTAATGCTTTAAAACAGTTTTCGATAAACTGTTTGTATTTGGTAAATGTAGTCCCTTTTAAAATTAAATGACCACCATAACGTTCATCATTAAACAACGGATGCCCGATATGCTTCATGTGAGCACGAATCTGGTGTGTTCTTCCGGTTTCCAGTTTACAGGAAATCAAAGTCACATAACCAAAACGTTCCAGTACTTTATAATGCGTAATGGCAGGCTTTCCTATTTCAGGATCTGCAAAAACAGCCATTTGCATGCGGTCTTTTAAATGTCTGGCAAGATTTCCTTCTATCGTTCCGGATTCTTCCGCTACATTCCCCCAAACAAGAGCAATATACTCGCGTTCTGAGGTTTTGGCTTCAAATTGTTTGGCCAAATGTGTCATTGCTGCTTCGGTTTTTGCCACTACCAAAAGTCCGGACGTATCCTTATCAATTCGGTGTACCAAGCCCGGGCGTTCACTACTGTTCATCGGCAAATTATCAAAATGATGTGCCAGCGCATTCACCAGTGTTCCGGTATAATTCCCGTGCCCCGGATGCACCACCATTCCCGGCTCTTTGTTGATTAACAGCAAAGCATCATCTTCATAAACAATATTCAACGGAATATCTTCCGGCAAAACATGGTTTTCAAAAGGAGGATGCGATAACATCACGGTAACCACATCAAACGGTTTTACTTTATAATTTGATTTAACCGGAATATCATTCACAAAAATATTTCCTTCAGTAGCGGCGTTCTGAATTTTATTTCGTGTCGCATTCTGAATCAAATTCATTAAATATTTGTCAATACGCAAAAGCGCCTGACCTTTAGGGACTTCAAATCTGAAGTGTTCGAACAATTCGTCTTCCAGATCTAAATTTTCAGTATTATTGCTCATCATTAGTTTTTTCAGTAGTTGGTGCAGCTACACTGTCTACAGCCTGCCCTTCATCTTCATAAGTTGCTTTTCCATCTCCTAAAACCAAGTCAATTTTAGAAGCTTTCAACACACGATCTCCTACTTTTAAGTTTCTTCCTTTATAACGCATCTCCAAAACCATATCTTTTCCTAAGTTTGGAATATAAGTAATAGTTCCAGCTTCAAGCCCTAAAGCCTTTAGAGTTGGAACCGCCTCACGATAAGTTTTCTCAATTAAATCAGGTATTTTAACCGATGAGAATCCTGATGCATTAATTTTAATATATATTTTTCTTCCTACTTTTACTTTTGTTCCCGGCAGAGGATCCTGCTCAACAACACTGTATTTTGGGAATTCACTTCGGTAATCAACGCTGTCCAAAAGTACATAATCCAGGTCCAGTTCATCCAGTTTTGACTCTACTTGCTCCTCAGTCAGTTTAGCTAAATTCGGAACAGTAACCTCATTACCATGATCAGTTGTAAAAGTCAACCAATGCATAAACAAATAGCCTAAAACGGCAATTATAGCAGCCGCACTTAATACTTGCACAAAAAATACCCGGCTCGTTAAATACTTACGTAAACTCATAAATTTATTTTTATTAGTCGCAAAGATAAAGCTATTTCGTTTCAAAAAAAATGATAATTTTGTTTTAGACAAGAAAGTCGTTTGATTGCTATCCTTATGGAAAATAAAGCGCTTTACAATTTTAATTTTTAGAAGCTTTCTCCTGCTGTCCGCTGTATCTTTTGCGTCCGCTATCGCGTACACAAAAGGATGCCGCTCCCATCAGGGCTAGGGATTTAGGTTCTGCCACTGTTCTCAAACTGAGCAAAGTCGAAGCTTCGACTCCGCTCAGCCCGACAAACAAACAAACAAACAAACAAACAAACAAACTGTCAGACTGAGCGAAGTCGAAGTTCAGCCCGACAAACAAACGATTAAACAAATACACAAATAAACGGTTAAACACATAAACATCACAAAATGAAAAACATAGCCATTATCATGGGCGGGTATTCAAGCGAATATAAAATTTCGTTAATCAGCGGAAACGTGGTACATCAATATCTTGACAAAACAAAATACAACGGATTCCGTATTCATATTTTCAAAGAAAAATGGGTTTATGTAGACGAAAACAACGCCGAATTTACCATTGATAAAAACGATTTTTCAGTAACCGTAAACGATCAAAAAATTACTTTCGACTGTGTTTTCAATGCCATTCACGGAACTCCGGGCGAAGACGGTTTAATGCAGGCTTATTTTGAGTTATTAGGGATTCCACAATCTTCCTGCGATTACTATCAGGCAGCATTAACCTTCAACAAACGTGATTTATTATCGGTTTTAAAACCATACGGAATCAAAACGGCAATTTCATATTACCTAAATAAAGGCGATGTAATCCATACTGCCGAAATCGTTAAGAAAGTAGGTTTACCATGTTTTGTTAAACCAAATAAAGCAGGTTCCAGCTTCGGAATTTCAAAAGTAAAAACAGAAGCCGAACTTCCAATTGCAATCGAAGTAGCATACAAAGAAGACAACGAAATCATTATCGAAAGTTTCCTTGACGGAACCGAAGTTTCAGTAGGAGTAATCAATTATCAGGGAGAAATTAAAGTTTTACCTATTACCGAAATTGTATCTGATAATGACTTCTTCGATTACGAAGCCAAATACGAAGGAAAATCACAAGAAATTACTCCTGCCCGAATTTCTGACGAATTAACTCAAAAAGTAAGCGAAACAGCAAAACGTGCTTACGAAGTCTTAAAAATGAAAGGTTTCTCCAGAAGCGAATTCATTATTGTAGACAACGAACCTTATATGCTCGAAATGAATACCATTCCGGGTTTAACCACCGAAAGTTTGATTCCACAGCAAGCCCACGCAGCAGGAATTTCACTGGAAGATTTATTTACTAATGCGATTGAGTTAGCACTATCTTAAAGAGACTGAGGTTCTGAGATTATAAGGTACTAAGATCTCAGAACCTTTTTATTACTCTAGCTACGGTCAGACTGAGCGAAGTCGAAGTCCTCAAAAAAACTTAGTACCTTAGAATCTCAGAACCTTAGAACCTCCAAAAATGATAATCTTAGTAGGAACACGTGATTCGAATATAAAAAATGGAGTTATTTTTAATGAAAAATGTTCAAATTGCGAAGCTCAGGATACTTTATATTTTAGCATTTACAGAAAGTATGTACACCTTACGATAATTCCACTATTTCCGGTTGGAAAATCAGTTTTTATAAAATGTAATAACTGCAGTGAACAATTTGATTACGAAGATTTAAATCAAAACAGTCAATTAAAATTAGCTAACGAAAAAACAAAAAGTTCCGTAGAATTATTTACTGGTTCCATTTTATTAATTTTAATTGGCATTTATTCGTCATACGCTTATTTCAAGGATAGCGATAAAACAGCAAAATTGATAAAAACTCCGGTCATTGGAGATGTTTACAACCTAAAATTTTCTGATGGTTATTATTCTAATATGAAAATTGACAAAGTAACAAAAGACAGTGTTTTTACTACTCATAATAATTTCAACACATATCTGCCTTATGAAATCGACGATTTAGATAGAGCAGAAAATTATACTAACCGTAAAGTGAATTATTCTAAAAATGAATTATTAGAACTTTACAAAAATGAGAAAATCATTAAAATCAGACGCTCTGAATATCCCCTAGATAACCAGGAACCACAATTTAAAATTCCAATAACAAAATAAAATTTCTTAGACTTTATTACTTTGAACCTTTCCTTCTAAAAAGAAAAAACTTAGTACCTTAGTGACTCAGAACCTTAGAACCTCAAAAAAAATGCGAAAAGCCCTATTCCCCGGATCATTTGACCCCATTACACTGGGACACGAAGACATCATCAAAAGAGGAATTCCTTTATTTGATGAAATAGTTATTGCCATTGGTGTCAACGCCGAAAAAAAATACATGTTTTCACTCGAAGAAAGAAAACGTTTTATAGAAGAAACTTTTAAAGATGAACCAAAAGTTTCAGTGATCACTTATGAAGGATTAACCATTGATCTGGCCAAAAAACTTAAAGCTAATTTCATCCTGAGAGGCTTACGAAATCCTGCCGATTTTGAATTCGAAAAGGCCATTGCACACACCAACAGAAAACTATCTAAAATAGAAACCGTATTTCTATTAACAGCAGCAAGTACTTCATTTATTAGTTCAAGCATTGTTCGTGATGTATTACGTCATGGCGGAGAATATGAAATGCTGGTTCCGGATGCGGTTAGGGTGAAGAAATAAAAAAGATAAAAAACAACAATGTATTCAGTCTAAAACATTTCAAATGATTGGTGAAAATATTCGTGGAAGCTCAAAAATATATGCGGTAACAAAAAGGTTATTAGAAAACCAGGGGGACAGACCAAATGCCAATATTTATATTTGTGAAGATGAAAAAAATGTCAAATACATTTTAAAACACTTTTACAGCAAAACACCCGTATCATTTATAGGATATAGCAAACACAACCATTATGGACGCAGAAGAGATGGAAGCCATAGAGTTTTTAATGAAATTCAGAAAAAAAACACCCAATATCCATTTTTACTAAAACATATTGAGCGAATAAAACATAAAAATAAATGGCTAATAATTTTAGAATATATTGAAGGAAGTACTTTATCTGAATTTGTTAAAATAAATCATTTCAAAGATTTTAAGAAAGTAAACAGTGCCATTGAACAATTCGGTCTGGAACTAAAAAATTGGCATTCATCAGAATTTGCGCATGGCGATCCACACTTAGATAATGTAATGATATCTAATAAAAATGATGACAATTATATCATTAAATTAATCGATTATGGGCAGTTACATCATCCAGATTTTCACTATTGCAAAAAAGTAAACTGCTACAAAGACAAGAATAAAAGAATAAATGAAGATCTCAAAAATACAAACAATAAGTTAGGAAATGGTTTTTTAAAAGGATTGATAGATTTGGAAAACGCCCTTAATATTCCAAATCAATTATCATCGATTTTTAAAAAAGCATATTACTGACCTTTTCATTTGAATCAACTTTTATCGTACAAAACACAAACTTGTTACTTATCTTAATTATAAGTAATTTCGCCTTTTTAAAACAAACAATAAATAATGAGCATCGAAAGAGAATTAAACAAACGCAGCGGATCTAAATGCGAGCTTTGTGGAGCGGAGGAAAACCTAAAAGTATATCAGGTATTACCAACTCAAAAAGGCGGAATTGATGAAGCTATATTTGCCTGCAATACCTGTATAGACCAAATTGAAAATCCGGATAATGTTGATTTAAACCACTGGAGATGTCTTAATGACAGTATGTGGAATGAAAACGTTGCCGTACAAGTTGTAGCCTGGAGAATGTTAAGCCGAATGCGAGCAGCAGGCTGGCCACAGGAATTGCTTGATATGATGTATCTGGACGAAGATACACTGGCATGGGCGCAAGCAACTGGCGAAGGCGAAGACGACGAAAATAAAATCGTTCACCGTGACAGTAACGGTGTAATTTTAGAACACGGAGATTCTGTAGTTTTAATTAAAGATCTTAAGGTAAAAGGATCGAGCATGGTGGCCAAACAAGGAACTGCTGTACGCAACATCCGTTTAGACCATGAAAACGCCGAATACATAGAAGGAAAAGTTGACGGTCAGCAAATCGTGATTATTACCCAATACGTGAAGAAAATATAGTTTTTTTTTGAGGTTCTAAGCTGCTGAGCTGCTAAGTTACTAAGGTTTTAACCTTTACTTTAAACTTGAAACCTGAAACAAATATGATTTTTATTTTAGGAACAAAGGTTCAGAGTTGCAAAGGGACAAAGTTTTTTTGAGGTTCTAAGTTGCTAAGGTGCTGAGGTACTAAGTTTTTTTAGCTTTTACTCTAAAAGCCATAACCTGAAACTTGAAACCTGAAACCTGAAACAAAAAAAAGGCTATTCAAAATCTGAATAGCCTTTTTTAGTGATTTACAATTAAACCTATTTTTGGAATAATTTATTGATCTGATCTTTTACAAATGGCTCAGAAACACTGCTTGTTGCAGAAGCAGCCTCTTTTGAAGAAACCATGAACTGAACCGTAGCTTTTTCCGGAACAACACTTCCTGTGTAGTGCAACCAGATATAGTTATTCGGTAATTCTAATTTAATATCATACAAAGGGCTTGCCGTGAAACCATTCATGATAATGTTGTAAAGACTCGCGTAATCATTGTTAACATTCTTAAATGTAAATTTTCTTAGACTTGATGATTCATCATCGTTTTGAATACTGGTGTAATACACCGTATACTCATCTCCAATTTTCTGAATGTAATTGTTATTTACTTTTCCTAATTTTTCAACCGGTACAGTTTCAATAACTTTAATTTGTGCAAAAGACACAACACTAAACAACAAAATAGCAATCGTAATAATTCTTTTCATAATTAATTTGGGGTTTATTATTTACGGGCACAAGAAACGCAGAAAATATGATAAATTAAAGCCTTCGTCCTTATTTTTTATTCCCCTGTAATCTCCCTTAACAAGACATCTTTAAAGAACAATAAAACCACAAATCAAATAATTGAAAAACAACTAATTAAAAACAAAAACACCTCAAAAAACAGGATTAAAAACATTCAAAATCCTTATTGATTTACGGTAATTTCAGACTCAAAACTTCATTTAAATTCTGAACTCTTATAAAGATTCCCATAAAAAACATCTGCCAAAAAAGATAGAGCCGGAAAGATTACCTCTCCTCCTCTTTCTTGACCACTTTGCGGGCAACTTCAATTTTGAATTTCTTGCCCTTCATTTTTTCGTCTTTAATATTTTTAAGCAGATCTTTTACCTTATTGTATTTAACAGCAGCAAACGATACAAAATCCTTTACTTCAATAAGACCTAAATCTCCTTTTTCAAGTTTCCCTTTTTGAGAGAAGAAACCAACAATATCTATTTTATTCAATTTGGTTTTCTTTCCGCCACTAATATAAATGGTTTGAAATTGAGGTGGTTTTGGCAAAACTGTAGTGCTGGCAACCTCTAAAACCTCCATTCCGTAATCAATATAATCCAGTTGTTTTTCACTTTCGTGAACAATAATATAGGCTGTTCCTGAAGCCTGCATACGTGCCGTACGACCATTTCGGTGCGTGAATTCATCTTCTTTTAAAGGTAAATGATAATGAATAACGTGTTTCATTTCCGGAATATCCAATCCACGTGCGGCCAAATCGGTAGTAATCAGATAACTCATACTTCCGTTTCTAAACTGAATCAATGCACGCTCACGCTCCTCCTGATCCATTCCGCCATGATAATAGGTAGCATAAATTCCTTTTTCGTTTAAAGTATCACTAATGCGTTCTGCTGCATCACGATGATTACAGAAAATAATAGCGGACTGTGATTTCAATGAACAGATCAAATTGAACAAACTGTCCAGTTTATCCTTAGCAGGTGAAACCACCATTTTCATCGAAAGATTTGTCTTTTCTTCTTCTTCCGGAATAAAATCCAAAACAGTTGGATTGACTACTCTTGTATATCTTGGAATCTCAATATCTGAAGTCGCTGAAACCAAAACACGTTTGTTCAATTTCGTTAACTTTCCAATAATATATGACATTTGCTCATGAAAACCAAGCTGCAAAGACTTATCAAATTCGTCCAGAACCAAAGTCTGAATTTTATCGGTACGGAAAGTATCCCGATCAATATGATCAGCAATTCTACCCGGAGTTCCAATCAAAACTGCCGGAGGATTGCTTAAATTTTTAATCTCCGTATCAATAGAGTGACCTCCGTAGCAAATATTTACTTTATAGGGAGTCCCCATTTTCTTCCAAACCTGCTCAATCTGCAAACCTAATTCACGAGAAGGTACTAAAATTAAACATTGAACCGAAAGAATTTCAGGTTGTAACAACTCTAAAATAGGCAGTAAAAAAGCTAGTGTTTTTCCTGATCCTGTTGGAGAAAGCAGTAAAACATTATTATCGTTCAAAATAGCATCCTGCGCTACCTCTTGCATTTCATTTAGACTCTCAATTCCTAAATTCGAAAGTATATTGTTGGAATGGTGTTTTTTATTCATTTTGCAAAAGTAGTCAAAATAAATTTAGAGGTTTCAAATTCCAAATTCCAAATTTAAAAACCTAAAACCTGAAACTTGAAACCTGAAACTTGAAACCTAAGTTCTGAATTCCATCCGGAAAACTATTCCAGTTCTTTCAAAATCAACTTAAACTCTTCAATTTCATTTGCGGTTAATGGTTTTAGCGGACTTCTTAAAAAACCACTCTCTATTCCCTGAATTTCCAAACCTGCCTTGATTGCTCGTGGCAAACCTTTGTTAACGATAAACTTTAAAAGATTCAATTGTTTGTAAAATACTTTTTGCGCAGCCTCTAAATCATTGTTCTCAATCGCATGATACAAATCCAGATTCAATTTCGGAATTAAATTGGGCGCAGCCGTACACCAGCCAGTAGCTCCTGCAGAAAATGCAGCCAGTGCCAACGGATTTGAACCGTTAAAAAAAGCAACATCATCGCGCAATTCCCGCTTTAAATAATGCATTCTCTGAACGTCTCCCGTGCTTTCTTTTATCATGGTTACATTAGCAATCTCAAGAAGCCTTTTTAATAAAACCGGTGACATATCTACTCCACCCGTTGCAGGATTATTGTAAGCCATTATCGGAATCGAAATTTGCTTTGCTACTGCATCAAAATGCTGAACAATCTCGTCATCTGTAAGCTTCCAGTAACTCATTGGGATAATCATTACGGCAGCGGCACCTGCTTTTTCGGCAAATTTAGCATGATAAATGGTTTTCTCAGTAGTCAGGTTTGATACGCCAACCAAAACCGGAACTCTGCCCCTGACCTGTTCGATTG
The DNA here is from genome assembly GCF_001853485.1 of Flavobacterium tructae. Classification (NCBI taxonomy): domain Bacteria; kingdom Pseudomonadati; phylum Bacteroidota; class Flavobacteriia; order Flavobacteriales; family Flavobacteriaceae; genus Flavobacterium; species Flavobacterium tructae. The sequence goes on from NZ_MIKE01000022.1 coordinate 62,499, forward strand.
TTGCTATAGTAATAGCTTCTTTTTCCTCATCTGACAAATAAGGCATAACTCCGGTACTTCCAAGCGGGGCGACAGCGTGACAACCGGAAACAATTAAACGTTCCAGTAATTTTTTATACAAAGTGATATCTACTTTTTCATTTTGATCAAATGGAGTAATCGGATAAGCAATAATGCCCTTGAATAGATTGTTTTTCATGTTTTTCAATTGTTTTAAATTAAAGATCCCTGCCTTCTTCTTCTCTTAATGCCACGCCTAAATTCTGAAGCTGCGGTGCATTTTCACAGGCAATGTATTTCGCCGATGCTTCGCTGCTCAAATTTTGATGCCTGTGCCAAGCCCAACTCGGAATGTAAACAGCATCGCCTGCTTTCCACTCTACTTTTATATCCTCAATCTCGGTAAACCCATGCCCTTCAATTACATAAATAACGGTTTCATACGTATGACGATGTCTGTTTGTCAATTGATCCGGTAATAAACCACCAATTGTCATACTCACGTTTTTACTTGGAAGATCTACAAAGAAAACCGGATGTTTTCGCTCGGTAGAAAATTGATTGTGAACTCCGGCTTGCTCTACGTTTTTATGAATTAATTTTTCAGGCATCACAAAAGTGGGTCTGGCAAAAGTTTCGTGAAAATCTTTTGAAGAAAATTGTTTTTTAGTTTCCATAACTTTAATAATTATTGTGTTTTGCATTATTGCTCCACAAAATTATCTTAACTTTGGACTACTCAACTGATACAGTTTTAACATAAACAAATAGTCCAGATGTTACGACCTTGGCAATTAGAAATTCAACTCAACGCAAATGATGCAAAAGCCATTTATCTACAAATCGCTGATGCAATCATCGAAGCCATTCAAACCGGAATGCTCAACAGCGGTAATGCACTGCCCGGCAGCCGGCAGCTCGCAGGCTTGCTAAAAGTGAACCGAAATACTGTTATTGAAGCTTTAGACGTTTTAATTGCCGAAGGCTGGCTCATTACATTGGAAAGGAAAGGAACTTTCGTAGCCGATATTCTGCCGCTGGCTTCCAAAAACATCGATCAAAAGCAAAAACCAAATTATACTGAGGAAGAAAAACAGCCTCTTATCGTTTTTGATGATGGGATCCCCGATAGTCGAATTGCACCAATGAACGAACTCGCCAGAGCTTACCGACAGATTTTTAACCGAAAATCGCGTTGGCAAATCATGGGATACAGTACAGAGTACGGAAATCTGGAATTTCGTAAAGCCATTGTACAGATGCTCAATTTTAAAAGAGGAATGAATGTCACTCCGGACCAAATTTGCATCACACGTGGAAGCCAGATGGCAATGTACCTAACCTCCAACTGTTTATTATCAAAAGACGATTACGTAATGGTTGAAAACCCGGGGTATCAGGCCGCTTGGGAAACATTTCAAAGCAGTGGAGCTAAATTACTGCCAATAAATGTCGACAAAGACGGCTTGCTGATTGATGAGGTCGAAGCTTATCTGAAAAAGTTCAGCAACATAAAAGCCATATACGTAACACCGCATCATCAATTTCCAACTACAGTTACCCTGAGTCTCAAACGAAGATTAAAACTCATCGAATTGTCCAATCAATACGGTTTTACCATTATCGAAGACGATTACGATCATGAATTTCATTTCGGACAAAGACCTATTCTTCCTATTTCAAGTTACAGCAATGCCAAAAACACGGTTTACATTGGAACGCTGAGCAAAATTGTTGCACCTGCCTTACGAATCGGATATCTGGTAAGTGATCATGAAACCATTTTAAAAGTGGGCAAACACCGAAAAATAATTGATGTACAAGGTGATAACATTATGGAAGAAGCCGTTTTACAGCTCATAAACGAAGGCGAGATTAAAAGGCACCTTAAACGAACAACCCTTATTTACAAAGCAAAACGCGACTATTTTGAAACGATTTGCAACAAATACCTCAAAGACAAAACCACTTTTACCAAACCCGAAGGAGGCCTGGCATTTTGGATAATTCCCAACTCGCCAGTTAATATTTTTGAAATTGCGGACAAACTGCTGTTAAAAGGGATCAAAATAATAACACCTGAGAAATTCAGTTTTAATAAACCTGTGCAAGGATTCAGACTTGGTTATGCCTCCTTAACCGAAAAACAAATTGAAGACGGAATCGTTGAGCTTGCTAAGCTGTTGTGAGTTTGTTTGTTTCAGGTTTCAAGTTCCAAGTTTCAGGTTTCAGGTAGAAATGCGATTAAACTTTGCGCAGACTTTACCGCAAAGATGCAAAGGTTTACGCAAAGTTCGTTAAGTCTGTCACAAAGCTTTGCGAACTTTGCGTTTTCATAAAATCCCAGATAGTAAAAAACTTAGCGTGCCTTGCGGTTAATCTTTTTACCCTCATTCAAAACCTAAAACCTAAAACCTGAAACCTGAAACAAAAAACCTATATTTGATTCTTGCTAACAAAACCAAAACCATGAAACTTTTTACATTTCTCTTTTCACTTTTCACCCTAACCCTTTTCGCTCAAAACAATAAAAAATACGAGACTTTCTTCGAAAAAGGAAACGGAAATCAATCCGCTTCTTATCAAGAAACGATTCAGTATTATAAACTTTTAGCACGTGATTTTGCGACGATTCAAATTAAAGAAATGGGGCTAACCGATTCAGGAGAGCCATTACACATGATTACTTACAATCCTGACAAAGAGTTTGATTTTGAGAAAATTCAAAAGAACAAAGCAGTGCTTTTCATCAATAATGGCATTCATGCTGGAGAACCTGACGGAATCGATGCCACCATGCAATTCTACAGAGATCTGGCAACAGGAAAGATAAAAGCCCCAAAAAATACCGTTTTGGTTACCATTCCGGTTTACAATATTGGAGGTGCTTTGAACCGAAATTCGACCACAAGAGCCAATCAGGATGGTCCGGAAATTTATGGTTTCAGAGGAAATGCCCGCAACTACGACCTCAATCGTGATTTAATGAAATCAGATACGCGAAACACCAAAAGTTTTGTTGAGATTTTTCAGAAAATAAATCCCGACGTTTTTATTGACAATCATGTGAGTAACGGTTCTGATTATCAATACAAATTAACCTATATCATGACACAGCACAACAAACTGGGAACCGTGTTGGGTGATTTTATGAATAGCGAAATGATGCCGGCTCTGGTCAAAGATCTACAACAAAAGAAAATTGAAACAACACCATACGTAGATTCATTTAAAGACACTCCTGACAAAGGTTTTGGTCAGTTTGTGGATAGTCCACGATATACAACGGGTTATACTTCATTATTCAACACCATTGGTTTTGTGGTTGAAACGCACATGCTGAAAAAATATGCCGAACGTGTAAAAATGACTTACGAATACACCAAATCGACTTTAGACTACACCGACGCCAATTACCAAAAAATCAAGGAACTCCGAGTAAAAAACCTGCAACAATATCAAGCTAAGAAAAACTATACTCTAAAATGGGAGCTGGACAGTACAAAAGCCACCACCTTTTCGTTCTTGGGTTATGAAGCAGCTTACAAAAAAAGCGAGGCTACAACCGGAAATCGCTTGTACTACGATCGAAGTAAACCATATAAAAAAGACGTTCCTTATATCAAAGAATTCAAATCAGTAAAAGACGTTGTTATACCTTCTGCTTATATCATTCCACGTGGTTACTGGAATATTATTGACCTTTTGAAGAACAATAATATCTCGTTTACCCAACTTAAAAACGACACCATCATTGAAGTGGAAAGCTACAAAATTGCCGATTTCAAAACCGTTCCGTCTGCATACGAAGGACACTATTTACACCGAAATACAACGGTAACTTCTAAAATTGTTAAAATGGCTTTCGCCAAAGGAGATTACATCATTCCAACCAATCAAAAAGGTGTAAAATACATCTTAGAAGCCTTTGAACCAGAAGGAGTTGATTCGTTTTTCAACTGGAATTTCTTTGATACTATTTTACAGCAAAAAGAGCACTATTCAAGTTATATTTTTGAAGATACCGCTGCTAAACTCCTAAAAGAAAACTCAACTTTAAAAGCCGAACTGGAAAGCAAAAAACAAACTGATCCGGAATTTGCTAAAAATCCGGAAGCACAGTTAGACTGGATTTATAAACATTCGGCCTATTATGAAAAGGCGCATTTGCAATATCCTGTTTATCGGGTACTGTGATGTTCAACCGCAAAGAACACTAAGTTTCTTTTGAGTTGAAAAACGCTGAGATCGCGAAGCTTTGTATATAGAACTTTGATACAGTTGAACTAAAAAACTTTTTACATTAAAAATCATGACATACAAACTCTTCCTAGACGATATTAGAAATGTAAATATGGTTTATAAAAATCTAACTAATAATGATTTCGTCGTAATTAGAAACTTTAATGACTTCAAAAATACAATAAATAGAAAAAGGACTTCCAGAATTAATAAGTTTTGATAACGACCTTGGGCTCGATGAAAACAATATGGTCGCCGAAGATGGCTATGCTTGTGCTAAATGGCTGGTTTATGAATCCGGAATAAATTTACAGAATTTAAAATTCAAGGTTCACTCTGCAAATCCTGTCGCGAGTCAGCAAATTCAAGGTTTGCTTGATAATTATATTAGACATTTGAAAACATCAATTTTATAATTCTAAAAATCATAACGAAATGGGCTTATTCAACAATCTTTTTAAAAAGAAAACAGAAAACACAGAAACAACTACTAATCAGCAAAATGACACTAAACACTTTACATCTGAGAATGATTTTTTTGAAAAATATGGTGCCCTGGCTCTAGAAAAACAAAGAAATCTCTACACTGTAACTGGCGGGCTTTCTTGGAATGTTGACATGGATAAGGAAGAAATAACATTTGGAGACCATCTTACTTTTCCAATGCAGGTTTTGGGTTCATTTTCGCATTCTTCAGAAACCTGGCTATGGATTTGGGATAACAAAGCTGGCGGATATAATGAATCTGCTATGAAGCAAGCTCTTTTATTAAAACAATATGGAGAAGAAAATAATATTGATTTATTAACGATTGGAAAATTCGACGCTGTCTCTAACGATCTTCATTTAATAGGAATGATTGCTACTGAAATGTTCAATGGAAGCGGTTATTATCTTGGAAATTATGGCCAGGGCACTATGGTTGTTACCATTAAATCTGATCTAATAGATAAAGCTGAAAGTGAAGAGTTAGCCCGAATCTTAACTGTTTTTCCAGAGTTAATTTCAACATTTGAAATTCAAAACCACAAAAATGCTTTTACAAGTTATCTATCGCAAAAAGGTTATAAACTGACATCAAACGGAAACGAAATTAAAGCAGAAAAAAATGAAAATATAATTAATGCCGTTTTTAACGAAGGGAATCTTCTGGTAAAATTAAATGGGAATTCTTAAACTCAATAAATCAACATCGCTAAAAAATAAAAAAGCCTAATAAACATACATTTATTAGGTTTTTAAATTACAAAAAGATAAAACTTATTTACCCTTCAATATTTTTTCTAAAAACTCAACTTTCTCTTTTTCGGCCTGAAGCAAACGTTCGTAAAGTTTTTTATTTTCTTCTACTGATTCCATTAATTTATCCAATGGATTGAAAGTACAATGATTATTAAAAGTTCCTGCACTGTTATCTGTAAAACTATTAAAATAATTGATCGCAGCTTCTTCTGAAAAATTCTTAATGGCTTCAACGGTTACTCCTAAAGCTTTTGCTACCTGGCTCAGTCTTTCATCATCAATTTCTTCACTATTTTCTAAAGTTGACACCGTTTGCTGACTAGTCCCCAAGGCTTGTGCCAAAGCTTCCTCCTTCATGTCTCTCAGTTCGCGGATTCGGCTAATTTTTCGTCCTATGTGGTTTGGTTTTGATAATGTGCTCATAATTCAAAGATAATATTAACAATCATTACAATCAATAATGTAAAAAACATATTTTGCTATGTATGATACAATTTAGATGCTTTTTACTATTGATTTGGATATCAAACAAAAGTACGATTTTTAAGACATGAAATAGTTAAAAATGAAAAATTATACAGATTCTAAAAAAGTAGCCTTTCTTAGTAAAAATCCATAACATATGATAAACTTTTCCTTTGCACATAGTCTATCGCCCTTTCAGGGCTTAACCAAAAAAATCATTATTCATTCTTAGTGCTTCGCACTAAGCTATTGCTAAAGCTCTTTCAGAGCAAAAAAATCAAAAATAACCTGAAAACTAAAAATCATACGCTTCACACCAAACCATTATATAGAACTCTTCTCCATCAAAGATTATCAAAAACGGGCTGAAAGCCCAAAAAGCAACAGTGCAGTGCAACGCACTGCAAACGGAATAAAAAATAGATTCCGCCCTGAAAGGGCAAAAGCAAACAAACACAAAGTATATACACAGAGAGAGCAACTCACCTTACACGAAAACACCACACAAAACTTCAGAAATATTTTCTCGCTGAGACGGGGCTTTCACTACTATAGAGCTTAATACTATCTACACTTCATTTATCCCCCTTTACACCACATTATTGCTAAGATTCTTCTAAAACAAGAGGTTTTAAGCATTGATGGTTGATCCTGATTAATCAAAAAACATTCAGATTATCCAACAGTTCATTTATATTTGTTAAAACTATAACCATACCATTAAACCAATTTAAACCAAAAACCATAATGAATACCTCTTTTTATCTCGAGGGCTTTCAAAAAGCCGCCGACCGTCTCGATCAAAAAACATTAGACGAAAAATCAATCGAAGTTGCAGTTGGTCTATACTTAGACTCCGTATTCCTAAAACTGTACAAAAGATCATGGTCCACCAATCCGCAGGAAGCACTGACAGCCGAATCACGAATTTTCTTTTCAATTTGGGTTAATGACTCTGGTATCGAAAAACAAAGAATGATGTATAACATCCACGCTTTAAAGCTTAGAAAATTTAAAGTTTATACTATTGAGAGTCGAAAATTTGCCGAAGTCTTTAGAAAATCGTTTAAAAAGTACGAAGAAATCTGGCCAAATGTAACTACAAATCATGGCCCGTTAACCCTAATGGAAGGCTGGGTAACATTAAATTCCGAGAACTTTCAGGAAGAGATTACAGAACTCACTCATAAATTCTTAAAAATTGAGTACCTAATCGACGACGCTTTCTATCAGTTTGAATAATCGATAATTACCAAAATTCTGCTCGTGAACACGTTTATTTCAAAGTTTAAAACCTTAAAAAAGAACCGCTTCACGAGCAAAAATTCAAATTTCAACTTTTACTTCTGTAATAGCTAAACCTTTTACTGGCTATTTTCGTCTTTAATACCTTTTAGTAAAGCATAAATTGCCATTGCATGACCTTGCCCTAATTCAAAATCTGCTTTAAGCCAGTTTACAATATCTCCGGCTTTTACTTCAGGCTTGAGTTTTCCTTCGTGAGTAAATGCTTTTTGTTCTGCCAAAGCCCTAAATTCGGCCGGACCATTGCCCGTTTTTTCTTTGATTGTTTTTAAATACGCTTGAAATGACATAAAAGTTCGTTTAATTGATTCATCGACAAACGAAAATACAATTAAAATCAAAACATTACCAAGATTATTCTTAGCTTTTACTGTAAAAACAACTATAAGTAGCGAATAGAACTCTACCAGTGAAGTGGCTCGCATAATCCTACAGCATCTCAATAAGAGAACATATAGGCTGTAGTGCCCTCCTCTCTTATCAGGATGATGGCACGCCTAATTAAAAGGGGTAAAAAATTATCAGGAAATGATGAGGTAGTATTTTTTCCCTTACTCTACTTTAATTTCACTTTCCTCTTCAAATAACAGCTTAATGTTTTCGTAAGAGTTTTTCAAAGCTTCTTTTATTTGTTCCGGATTTAACCAGGCCACTTTTTCGATACCTTCTTCAGCCTGACCATGAGGAATCCCTTCAAAGTCTGTATGCATTTCAAACCAATGCGTGATTTTGAGTTTGTATTTTCCGTTACGCTTAAAAACATGATACGTTTTTTGAAGTTTATTGGTAATACGAAGCTGGCTCACACCTGTTTCTTCTTCCACCTCACGAATAGCCGTAGCCTCAATTTCTTCCCCCTTCTCGATTCCGCCCTTAGGCAAATCCCACTTTCCATTTCTGAAGATAAATAAAACCTCGCCCCTTTTATTGTACACAAAACCTCCCCCAGCTTTACTTACAGGAATTTTTGCCTTTAAGGTCTTCATAATCTCCTTTTCGTCAGGATGATACAAATAAGCTTTTTGAATTTTATTTTGAAAGATTTTCACTATAAGCTGCTCGATATCAATACTCTCTAACAAGAATAATTGAAAATTAGTCTCTCTCGAGATTTCATTTGTCAAAAAAAGTGGTTTGTCGTTCACAAAAACTTTATACATTTGTACTATGATTTTTAATAAAGATACTGCCGAAAAAACAGCCGAATTGCTTTTGCAAATAAATGCAATTAAATTGAATCCCGAAAATCCTTTTACATGGGCTTCAGGTTGGAAATCTCCTATTTATTGTGATAATAGGTTAATTCTTTCATTTCCAAGCATCCGAAACTACGTTCGTGATGAATTTGCGAAAAATATAGAAAAACAATTTGGAAAACCGGATGTCATTGCCGGAGTTGCTACCGGAGCAATTGGAGTTGGAATTCTTGTGGCCGAAAGCCTTGGATTACCTTTCGTATATGTGCGTCCTGAAGCTAAAAAACACGGAAGACAAAATCAGGTAGAAGGTTTTTTACAAAAAGGTCAAAATGTTGTTGTAGTAGAAGATTTAATCAGTACCGGTAACAGTAGTTTGATGGCTGTAGAAGCTTTACGCAACGAAGGAGCTAATATTAAAGGAATGGCCGCCATTTTTACCTATGGTTTTAATGTTGCCGAAGAAAACTTTAAAAATGCCAATATCGATTTGTATACCTTAAGTAATTACGAAAACCTACTGGATTTAGCGGTTCAAAAACAATACATCAGCGAAGAACAACAGTCTACCCTGCAAGAATGGAACGTGAGTCCATCGACTTGGGGACAGGAGGCAGAGTAATTGTAGATTGCAGATTTTAGATTGCAGATTTTTTAAAAATTGCTTCGCTCTTTTTTGGAATTTGGAATTAAAAAAATTGGAATTTATTAAAAAATCCAGCTTTGCGAACTTTGCGTTTGTAAACACAAAGAAAATCAAAATCCATAGCGCCCTTTGCGGTTAAATAAAAATTAAAAAAAACAAATTAATATATGAACTTAGAAAGTCCAAAAGTTACCGTTCAGAAATCAGCTCAGGATTTATTTGACTTATTGACTGACGTAAAGAATTTCGAAAAATTAATGCCGGATAATATTGCTAAATTTGAAGTAATTGGCGAAGACGCTTTTATTTTTGGATTGAAAGGCATGCCGGAAATAAAACTTAAAATGAAAGATAAAACCGCACCAAACAAAATTGTTCTAGGAGCTGCGAGCGATAAACTTCCATTTACCTTAACTTCAAATATTGACAGTGTTTCTGGTTCAGAAAGTGCCGTTCAATTGTTTTTTGAAGGCGAATTCAATGCTATGATGGCTATGATGATCAAAGGCCCAATCAGCAAGTTCATCGAAACTTTAGCAAACAATATGACTAAACTTTAATAATGGTAAATTATTAATTGTGAATTATAAATGAAAGCCTGATTTAACGATCAGGCTTTTTTATTTTTTGTTTCCCAAAAAACCTCCAAACCTCTGAACCTCTAAAAAAACCTTAGAATCTTAGCAACTCAGAACCTCAAACCCTTCTAATAAAGCATCTGAATCTCCTTAATATCAAACTCTGAAACGGAATCGTCTTCCAGAAGAATCTGAATCTTACCTACAGGTGATACTCCTTGAATGATTCCCATAAAGTTTTGATTCTCGAGGTTTTTGAATGGCATTGGAACACCTTTTCGGAACAATGAATTAAAATAAACAGACCATAAATGTTTAGAATTAACTTCCCATGCTCCTATCATCTCTTTCATTTTCCCGACAATCAAATAAGGTAAAAGCTCTTTCTCAAAACTACTGCCCGAAATCACTGCCAATGAAGAAGCATTTGGAAGTTCATCAAAATTAGTCTGATTGACATTTAAGCCCAACCCAACAACTGACACAATCCTGCCATCACTTTTGAGGGTATTTTCAATAAGTATGCCACCAATTTTCTTATTATATGACATAATGTCGTTTGGCCATTTTATACTTAAATCAGGAATATTTAAGGATTTTAGCACCTCGATTACACTTAAAGACACTATAAGGCTAAGGTTAAAAACATGCTCATTATTAAAGACAAAATCCCTCACCAAAACACTCATAATTAAGTTTTTACCCACCTCAGATTGCCACTTAGCACCCATCTGCCCCTTGCCTTTTGTCTGATTTTCAGCCGTCACTACAGTAAAATTTTCCAGTTCATCCTGACTTGACAATGATTTAAGGAAATCGTTTGTAGAATCTATGGCATCGAGTTTGATTAGTTTCATTTAAGTAATTTAAATAACTTAATTTAATATTTTGTTAAGGTTCAAAAATAATCACAAAATTTGGTAACTTTACAAATTCATATAAAATAATTCATGGCGAAAAAGACTGTTAATAATGATGTTCTATTGGCGAACATAATCAAAGGGATTGAAGAAGTAAAAGGAAATGATATCGATATTCTTGACTTAAGAGAAATAGACACTGCAGTTTGTGACTATTTTGTCATTTGCAACGGAAGTTCAAATACCCAAGTTAATGCCATTGTAAATTCAATTCAAAAAACTGTATCAAAAGATTTAAAGGATAAACCCTGGCATGTAGAAGGAACCGATAATGCGGAATGGGTTCTTATGGACTATGTACACATTGTAGTGCATGTTTTCCAAAAACACATTCGAGAATATTACAACATCGAAAGCCTTTGGGGTGATGCCAAAATAACTACAATCGAAAACAAATACTAAAGAAAATTTCTTCTAATGGCTAAAGATAATAATCCAAATCCGAGTAAATTTAAAATAAGTCCCTGGTTAATATATACTGCAATACTTCTGGTTTTTTTATTTATAAGTTTTGCAACCGGTGGATCAAACTTAAGCGAACCTGCTCAATTAACTTCTTCTAAATTCAATACTTTATTAGAAAAAGGACAAATTGAAAAAGTAATCGTTTATAACAAAGCTGAAGCTGAAGTATATTTAAACGCTGCGGCTCTTAAAGACGCGGCTAATAAAAAAGTAGCTAAAGATATTTTTGACAGACCAAATAAAGGTCCTCATTATACTTTAGAAATTGGTAACGATCAAATCTTCCAGACAAAGCTTGAAAAAGCAGTTGGAGAAGGCAAACTGAAAGATTTTAATTTCTTACAGAAAAACAACTGGAGCGACATTTTAATCAGTTTGCTACCAATCATCATCATTATTGGTGTATGGATTTTCATTATGCGCAAAATGTCAGGTGGTGCCGGTGGCGGTGGCGGACAAATTTTCAACATTGGAAAATCAAAAGCTAAGTTGTTTGATGAGAAAACCGATATTAAAACTACATTCAAAGATGTAGCTGGTTTAGAAGGTGCAAAAGAAGAAATACAAGAAATTGTAGAATTCTTAAAAAACCCTGAAAAATACACTAATCTTGGAGGTAAAATTCCAAAAGGAGCCTTATTAGTAGGACCTCCGGGAACAGGTAAAACATTATTAGCAAAAGCAGTTGCAGGTGAAGCTCAGGTTCCGTTCTTCTCTTTATCAGGATCTGATTTCGTTGAAATGTTCGTAGGTGTTGGTGCTTCACGTGTACGTGATTTATTCAAACAAGCCAAAGAAAAATCTCCTGCAATTATCTTTATCGACGAAATTGATGCTGTTGGTAGAGCAAGAGGAAAAAGCAATATGTCAGGCGGAAATGACGAAAGAGAAAACACATTGAACCAATTACTAACAGAAATGGACGGTTTTGGTACAAACTCTAACGTAATTGTACTAGCTGCAACCAACAGAGCCGATGTACTTGACAAAGCTTTAATGCGTGCAGGACGTTTCGACAGACAAATCTTTGTTGACTTACCGGACATTCGTGAAAGAGCTGAAATTTTCGCAGTTCACTTAGCACCTATCAAAAAAGTAGAAGGCCTTGACCTTGATTTCTTAGCCAAACAAACTCCTGGTTTCTCTGGTGCTGATATTGCTAATGTTTGTAACGAAGCTGCACTGATTGCTGCCCGTAATAATAAAACGGCAGTAGACAAACAAGATTTCCTTGATGCTGTGGACAGAATCATTGGCGGACTTGAAAAGAAAAACAAAATCATTACACCGGAAGAAAAAAGAGCTATTGCTATTCACGAAGCTGGTCACGCGACCGTAAGCTGGATGTTAGAGCATGCTGCACCGCTAATCAAAGTAACGATTGTTCCTCGTGGACAAAGTTTAGGAGCGGCTTGGTATTTACCGGAAGAAAGACAAATCGTCAGAACCGATCAAATGTTAGACGAAATGTGTGCTACTATGGGCGGAAGAGCTGCTGAAAAAGTAACTTTTGACAGAATTTCGACCGGAGCATTAAGCGATTTAGAAAAAGTCACACGTCAGGCTCGTGCTATGGTAACAATCTATGGTTTGAATGATAAAATTGGAAATGTTACGTATTACGATTCAAGCGGTCAAAGCGAATACAATTTTTCAAAACCATATTCTGACGAAACTGCAAAAATCATTGACAAAGAAATCTCAGAATTAATTGAAGGTCAGTACCAACGAGCCATTGAAATTCTTAAAGAAAATAAAGACAAGCTAAATCAACTAGCTGACATATTAATTGAAAAAGAAGTTATTTTCAAAGATGACTTAGAAGCTATCTTCGGAAAACGCACTTTTGATAAAAATTTAGAAGAAGTGGTTTCATAGATAATTCAGTAAATATGTAATATTTTTTAAAATCTTAATTCAAAACACCCTTTTGAATTAAGATTTTTTTATCTTTGAACGTTTTCAATTAACATGTAAAGTATTTCATATAAAATGAATTTTTTCAAAAAAATATTTGGTTCCAGCGAGCCAGCTTCTGATGAAGAACATGAAAGTGAATACGGGGCAAACCAAGCTCCTGACAGTCATTTATCTATCGATGAAAGATTCATTTTTAATTTCAAAAAAAATGGAGGTAAGTTCTTGTATTGCGAAAACAAACAGGAGGTTGCAGAACAATTTGAAAACATTTTAGAAGAAAACGACTGGTTCGAAAACGAAGTTTTGTGTTATGAACCTGCTCTTTTTAGTTTGCTTGAAGAAAATAAACTACTTTATCTTTCGCCAAGGAATCCAAAATTTTTACTTGCCACTTGTGAGAATCTGATTGCTGACGAAGGTTCTATTTTATTCTCATCTAAACAAATCAGACAGGATAAACCAAACGAATTGCCTGCAAACATTGTTATTATTGCTACAACAAGTCAGATACTTTCCATCAAAAGCGATGGTCTAAGCGCGATCAAACGCAAGTACGAAAGAGACTACCCTACTAATATTACCACAATAAAATATTTCGAAAAAGCAAAAGAAGAAGATTTTACGCAATACGGAAGTGTTGCCAAAAACTTGTATTTATTGCTCTTAGAAGATCTTTAAGATGAACGAAACACTCAAGAGAACCATTTCTGGTGCTGTTTATATCGCTTTATTACTAACTTCTATTCTGTTTTCTACCGAAAGCTTTATTATTCTTTTTGGCATCTTTCTGATTATAGCCACTTATGAATTCTGTAATTTAGTTGGGATCAATAAAGTTTTTTCCATTTTATTTGTTTCCCTGTTTTATAGCGCAGTTGCTTTAATCAGTTTTTACAAAACTGAAACTGAAAACTATATTAGCAAAACATTTAAAGAGAATATTATAATTACGGTGGATACCGAAAAGCTTTTTTCGGCACTGCTCATCATTACCTTAATTGTATCTGTAAAATGTATTGTTTTTTTATTTGACGACACACAAATCATCAGTAAAACATCCAAATACATTTATTTACTTGGATATGTAACACTCCCTTTCCTTTTTATCACTAAAATTTCATTTGGTATCAAAGATTACAATCCAAAAATCATCATCGGATTATTCGTTTTAATCTGGACCAATGACACCTTTGCCTATTTAGTTGGAAAGTCAATGGGAAAACATAAATTGTTTGAACGTATTTCACCTAAAAAAACAATTGAAGGTTTCCTTGGCGGAGTAGTTTTTGCTGCCTTTGCCGGATTTTTAATCTCAAAACTATACATACAGCCAAAAGCAGATTTCAGTACTAAATCCATTCTTATCTGGATGATTATTGCTTTAATCGTTAGTATCTTCGGAACTATTGGGGATTTAATTGAATCCAAATTCAAAAGAGTTGCCGGAGTAAAAGACAGCGGTTCCATTATGCCGGGTCACGGAGGCGTATTAGATCGACTAGATAGTGTTATATTTGTAGCACCAATTATATTTTTATTTTATCAAATTTTATATTATGTTTCATAAAGAAGGAGGCCCATCCATTTTGTTAGGTACTGTTTTCGCAGTAGCTGTACTTTTAATTGCTGAAAAATTCATTGATATCAATTGGCTAAGAATAGTAGTTCAGCTAGCTGGTTTATTAGTATTAATTATCATTCTGCAATTTTTTAGAAATCCAAAAAGAATCGCAATCAGAAACAGCGATCACATTCTTGCCCCTGTAGACGGGAAAGTTGTGGTTATCGAAGAAGTGTACGAAGGAGAGTTTTTTAAAGACAAACGTCTTCAGGTATCTATCTTCATGTCACCAATTAATGTACACGTAACACGTTACGCAATGGACGGTATTATCAAATTTAGCAAATACCACCCTGGAAAGTTTTTAGTTGCCTGGCATCCAAAAGCAAGCGAAGAAAACGAAAGAACAACGGTTGTAATTGAAAACGAAACTTTTGGACAGGTATTGTACAGACAAATTGCAGGAGCTTTGGCGCGTAGAATTGTAAATTACGCTAAAGAAGGAATGCAGGTTGTTCAGGGGACAGATGCCGGATTTATAAAATTTGGTTCAAGAGTAGATTTATTTTTACCTTTAGGCACTCCAATCAATGTAGTATTAAACCAAAAAGCAGTTGGTGGGAAAACCATCATCGCTACAAAAGCTTAATGACTGAAAAAGATTTAGATACTCGTTTTTCAGAGGCCGTTGAGACCGCTTTAAAAATGACTCAGGCTACACTGCCGCAAGATGTGCAGTTGAGACTTTATGCCTATTACAAACAAGCAACTTTTGGAACAGCTGTGTACAATCAATCGGATAATTTTGATTTACGAAATGCTTTCAAAACAAATGCCTGGATGCAAATAAGTCATCTTACAGCTGAGGAGGCTAAAGAAAACTATATCGCAATCATTAATTCACTAACATCAAAATAACTAACATTATGAAGAAAAACATTACTCGTTTTAGCATTTTGACTTCATTTTTTCTATTATTTTCATGTAATGACAATAAGTTAACCGAAGTTGTAGAGGTTCCTTTGCCAACAAAAGAAGAAAAAATCACCATTGGATCTCCAAATGATGTAAAAGCAGACCCAGGTTCTTTTGAATTGACAAAACTGCCATTTTCTTATGATGCTTTGGCTCCTGCAATAAGAACTCTTACTCTGGAAACACACTATTCAAAACATTATTTAACTTACACCAACAATTTCAACAAAGAAATTGTAAATACGGAGTTTGAAAATCTGCCTATTGAAGATATTCTTAAAAAAATGGATCTTAGCAATGCCAAGCTTCGTCAAAATGCAGGTGGATACTACAATCATACGCTTTATTTTAATATTCTGACACCAAAAGAACAAACTCCAAAAGACACTTTAGCAGGTTCGATCAATAAAGAGTTTGGTTCTCTAAGCAATCTAACCAGCCAGTTCAAAGGTCAGGCAACCAAACAATTCGGATCCGGATGGGTTTGGCTGATTGTCGACAGAGCCGGAAAACTTCAAATAACAACTACTGACAATCAGGATAATCCTTTAATGAAAAACGCCCTGATTCCCGGAACTCCAATTTTAGGAATTGATCTTTGGGAACATGCTTACTATCTGGATTACCAAAACAGAAAAGGGAGTTATATTGATGCTTTTTATCAGCATATTAACTGGGAAAAAGTAAACGAAAATTACATCGAAGCTTTGAAAAAAGTCAAAAAAGTATAAATCATAAAAAAGCTGATACTACATTTTTAAGTATCAGCTTTTTTTATCTATTTGCTTTTACCCTTTCAGGATAATAATCACTTTTAATTTTTCTCATAGTGCGTTGCACCATGCTTTCAGCCCTTTAAGTAGATGTCTACAATTACTTTAATTCAAAAATAAATGACTCCGAAGGCATTATTTTCACCCTCACAACTCCTTCTGCATTATTTACTTTTAACTGCACAATACTCTTCTCGTACAATTGATCCTTAAGATCATAAACTCCATCTCTTAAGTTCCATTTTGAAATAATATCTGAAGGAACTTTCAAATCAAACTCACTTGTTTTTTCTGAAGAAAAATTAGTCACTATGATCAGTTTTTGATCCTCTGACCAACGCACATACGAATAAATTAAATCGTCGTAACCTCTATTATTTTGGCGATTTACGCTTTGAATTTCCTGAAAACTCCCCATTAAAGCGGGGCTTTTAAGGGAGAAATTTAGCAATTTCTTATAAAAATCACGCAGCTTCTTTTCTGAATCCGAAAGCTGCCCGCCATCAAACTTACCTTCATTCATCCAACGCTGATGATTTGGCACTCCAATATAATCAAATATCGATGTTCTGGAACGCGTTCCAAAACCGGCATTCTCATTTGCTGCCTCACCTACTTCCTGTCCAAAGTAAACCATAGTTGGAGCCGTACTAATTGTCGCAGAAACCACCATTAACGGTTTTCCACGTTCGGGAGTTCCTGCAAATTCAGGACTAGCTAATCGCTGCTCGTCATGGTTGTCTAAAAAATGCAGCATATTATGCTCAATATCTTCCATTCCTTTCTGAATATCCGATAATCCATCCGGCAGTGATTTTCCGCGAATAATATCTTTCAACTTATCATAAGTTTCCACTTTATCATAGAGATAGTCCATTTTCCCCAAACGAATATAATTACGATATTCCTTTGGATTATAAACTTCTGCCAATAAAAAGGCATTTGGATTTTTCATCTTAATTGCCGAATTCATATAACTCCAAAATTCGTAGGGTACCATCTCCGCCATATCATAACGGAAACCATCTACCCCTTTGTCAATCCAATACAAAGCAATAGACCTAAACTTTTTCCAGGAATCCGGAACGTCTTTATCCTGCCAAAAAGCAAAATGTTCCTGATACGTTTTTTGATCAAATCCTGCAGGAAGTTCCTTAAAATCCTTTGAACCGTCAGGACGAATTCCATAATTTACTTTCACCGTTTCATACCAGTCGTTTTGATCAGGCTTCGCTTTTCTGGAACCATTTCCAGTCCATTTTGCAGGATTTTCATTAAATACCCCGTCTACAAGTACATTTTTCTCTCCATTTAATGGAATATCTCCGCTCGGTATTTCAAAATGATTGTTTGGGATATAATAAAAATTGTTATCTCGTTTATATTCCATACTCACATCATCATCGGCTCCAAAATCTCTTACTCCCGCCGGATTACTTTTACCTTCATATTTTCTTGCAATATGATTGGGTACAATATCAATAATCAGCTTTAGTCCTGCTTTGTGCGTACGTCCGATTAACGCTTCAAACTCCTGTAATCTGTTTGCCGGATTCACCGCTAAATCGGGATTTACATTGTAATAATCTTTTACAGCATACGGAGATCCTGCACGGCCTTTTACCACTTCCGGATCATCATCTGAAATTCCATACGCCTTATAATCCCCCACCAATGCATGATGCGGAACACCTGTATACCAAATATGGGTAACACCTAAATCCTTAATTTCATGCAGCGCTTTGTCTGTAAAATCATTAAATTTTCCAACACCATTTTCCCCGATCGTCCCCCACGGCTTATTAGTGGTGTTTTTATTTCCAAATAAACGCGTAAAAACCTGATAGACTACAATCTTATTCTCTTTAGGAGTCTTTTCTTTACTTGTATTCATTTTTAGATCTTTGGTTTTACATGCCGAAAACAGCAGAACCACAGCGAGTCCCGCAACAAAAAAATTCTTATTTATCATATTTACGTTATAATCAGATTGATCTCCAAATCGGAAATAATATTCCTGATTCTGAAAACCATTTCCTAAATTTAGACTAATTTTTAAATTCACGGAAACCTAAAAATCTTTTTTGTTTGGATAGAAGTACAAAATCATCAACTACAACGTAAGAGTACTCCGTTTTGTTGATAAATTAAACTCAAAACCAAATGAACATTTTTTCATCAAATTGATTTAGAATTTTTCATTAAAACCTATCCATCCATTCAAAAAATCCGTATTAATAAATTAATCTTAATATCCATAAAGGTTATAACCTTTTTCATAAATTTGACAAAAATTTAATCCATTGAAGAAATTACTATTTTTCATATCCTTTTGTTTGCTTTTTTTAAGCGTACAAGATCTTTTTGCTCAAAAACCTAAAACAATAATTGTTGAAAATGCTGATTTTCAAGAAATCAACGAAAACGAAATACCGGGTGCTTTACTGCTTACCGGAAATGTAAAAGTGAATCATGACGGGGTTGTACTCACCTGTAATAAAGCTTATTTCTTTCAAAAAGAAAATTATCTTAAAGCTTTTGGAAATGTGCAATTGGTACAAGGTGACACCTTATTTCTAAACAGTAAATATGCAGAATACAGTGGTAATGTAAAAAAAGCTTTTGCGACCGGTGACGCTGTCATGAGTTCGCCCGATGCCACTTTAAGTACGGATACGATAAACTTTGACCGAAATATTCAGCAGGTATTTTACAACACCAAAGGAACTATCATCAACAAAGACAATACATTGGTTAGTAAATCAGGAAGGTATTTTGTGACCGAGAAAAAGTTTCAGTTCCTGACTGCAGTTACGATTACCAATCCAAAATATGTGATCAAATCAAATCATTTAGATTACTACAGCAACTCAGGACACTCTTATTTACTTGGTCCTTCAACCATTACCAGTAAATCCAATTATATTTATACGGAAAGGGGTTTTTATGACACCAAGAAAAATCTTGCACATTTTTTACGAAAATCTTACATCAAATACGATGATCGCCTCATAGAAGGAGACAGTTTATACTACAATCGAAATATCGAATTTGCCTCTGCCACCCGAAATGTAAAAATCACGGACTCTATCAATCGCGGTATTGTAAAAGGCCATTATGCCGAAATTTACAAACTCAAAGATTCGATGTTTGTAACCAAAAGAGCCGTAGCCATTAATCTGGTTGAAAAAGATTCGGTTTATATTCACGGAAAAAAACTGATGGTTACCGGAAAAGAAGGTGAACGTATTTTAAGGGCTTACAACAATGTACGTTTTTACAAAATAGACATGAGTGGGAAATGTGATTCTATCCATTCCAATTCCAAGACCGCTTTGACAAAACTAATTGGCAACCCGATTCTTTGGAACGGAGAAAGCCAAATCACAGGAGATGTCATGCATCTTATTGGTGATAAAAACACTAAAAAACTAGATTCCTTAAAAGTTCTCAATAACACCTTTATTGTCTCGCGGGATACCCTCGGAACCGGTTACAATCAGGTCAAAGGACTCAATTTGTTTGGAAAATTCAGGGAAGGAAAATTACATGATGTCGACGTTATCAAAAACACCGAGGTAATCTATTACATGCGAAATGATGACAATGAGCTAATTGGAATCAATAAAAATGTAAGCAGTAAAATCAACCTGATTATCGAAAATAACGATATTGAAACCATCACCTTTTTTAACAAAGTCGACGGTGACGTATATCCCGAAGCCGATTTACCTGAAAACGCCCGTAAATTAAAAGGCTTGCGCTGGCGTGGCGACGAACGAATAAAGTCGAAAGACGATATTTTTACGGCTGAAGACAATGAAATGAACGATAAATTAATTCAGGAAGGAAAAGACGAAGAGGCTAAAGATAAAAACGTACCTCTAAAAGTAAGAAAAGAAACCTTGGATTACGGCAAAAAGAAACCCGCAGTGAAGACCACTACAAACGCTAAGAGTAAGACTAAAAAATAGTTTTCAGTCGCAGTTTTTTACCCAACTGTAAACTGAGACTAAACTCAGAACCTTAGAAACTAAGCAACTTAGAATCTCAAAAAAAATGAATCCAGACTTTATAAAATACCAGGCACAAACTTCACCATACCCTTTAGGAATGGAGGTTTCTCATGCTATTGGCTCATATATTTACGACACTAGTAATAAGAAATACTTAGATTTTGTAGCGGGTGTTTCTGCCTGCACACTTGGGCATCAGCATCCAAGAGTCAATCAGGCGATTAAAGATCAATTGGACAAGTATTCGCATGTAATGGTTTATGGCGAATACTCTCAAAGTCCGGCTGTGGAGTATTGTAAACTCATGGCCTCACTCCTGCCTGAATCACTAAACAAAACTTATCTGGTAAACTCAGGAACAGAAGCGATTGAAGGAGCTTTGAAGTTAGCGAAACGAGCAACAGGACGTAGTCAGCTTATTTCGTGTCATAATGCCTATCACGGCAATACTATGGGATCTATGAGTGTTATGGGTTTTGAAGAACGCAAACAAGCCTTCAGACCTCTTCTTCCCGATGTTGATTTCATTACCTTTAACAACGAGGAAGATTTACAAAAAATAACAACCAGAACTGCGGCTATACTTTTAGAAACCATTCAGGGAGGTGCCGGATTTATTGAACCGCATGACAATTTTCTGCAAAAAGTAAGAAAACGCTGTGACGAAGTTGGCGCTATGATGATCGTTGACGAAATCCAACCAGGTTTTGGGAGAACCGGAAAACTATTTGGTTTTCAAACCTATGACGTTATTCCCGATATAGTAGTCATGGGAAAAGGTATGGGTGGCGGAATGCCGGTAGGCGCTTTTACAGCATCGGCAGAAAAAATGGATCTGTTGACCGAAAATCCTAAACTGGGGCATATCACTACTTTCGGAGGTCATCCTGTCATTGCGTCAGCATGTCTCGCTACTTTGCAGGAATTAACTGAAACAAATCTAATGGAAGAGACCTTAGAGAAAGAAAAACTCTTCCGATCGCTTTTGGTACATCCTTTGATAAAGGAAGTTAGAGGAAAAGGATTAATGCTTGCCGCCATGACCGAAACTGCCGAAATTACCAATCAGGTTATTTTGAACTGTCAGGACAAAGGGCTCATTTTATTCTGGTTGCTGTTTGAAGGATGCGCGATACGAATAACACCTCCTTTAACAATTTCTGAAGAGGAAATCAAAGAAGGCTGTGCCATAATCTTAAACGTTATGGATGAAATCCTGAAAAAGGAGCAAGAAGTTTAATTAAAGATAGGAAATCCCTATCTACAGATAAAATAATAACTCCCTAATCTTCTAATAAATCGGAAGATTAGGACTAAAAACAGAATCGGAATTCTGTCCATATTGTTAATTAAATTGTTCAAAACAATTAATTTCCTTTCCCCACAGCAATAATATGGTTGCCTAAATTTATAACAGGCTAATTTCAAATAAAGACAGTATGCAATTAAGCAACGAAGAAGAAGATTATAACCTATCCCTATCCAAATTTGAGTCAATGTTGAAAACAAACAAAGTACTCTTTTTTGATTCTGAAGAATTCGAAGAAATTATTCTTCATTATTTAGACATAGGTAAGGCTAATTTAGCAAAGAAGGCCCTGAAACTTGCATTAGACCAACACCCAAAATCTACAGGCTTAAAATTAGTACAAGTAGAAATGTTGGTTTACGACGATAAACTGGAAATCGCCGAAAAACTCTTAAATGAGTTGTATGCAATCGAACCTAACAACGAGGAAATTTACATTCAGAAAGCGAATATCTGTTCTAAAAGAGATCAACACGAAAAAGCGGTAGAATTACTTAAAATTGCCCTGCAATTTACAGATGACTACGCGGACGTTTACAACTTGATTGGAATGGAATATCTTTTTATGGATAACCTCGAGATGGCAAAAGACAGTTTCATCAAATGTCTTGAAGAAGATTTAGAAGATCAGTCTGCCCTTTATAACGTGGTGTATTGTTTTGAATTTTTAGATCAAAATCAGGAAGCCATTGTTTATCTAAACGATTATATCAACAAAAATCCATACAGCGAAATTGCCTGGCATCAGCTTGGGCGTTTGCATTATGGGGTAAAAGAATATGAAAACGCGATTCGCGCTTTTGATTATGCCACACTTATCGACGATGAGTTCCTTGGTGCCTTTATGGAAAAAGCAAAAGCCTACGAGCGTTTAAAAAAATACCATGAAGCAATCGAAAGCTACAACCGCACGATTGAGTTAGACGATGCAACTTCTTATGCTTTACTGCGCATTGGAAAATGCTATGAAAAACTAGGGAATTTGGTAAAAGCCTTGCAATATTACAATCAGACCGTACATGAAGATCCGCTTTTAGACAAAGGATGGATTGCCATTACTGACTTTCATATGCGCCAGAAAAACTTTCAAAAAGCCTTATTCTTTGTCAATAAAGCATTAGCAATCGACAATCAGAATCGTTTGTACTGGAAGCGTTACGCCACCATCAACAAACAAATGAACTTTTTTGAAGAAGCTGAATTTGGATACAGAAAAGCAGTAGAATTTGGAGATTATGCGCTGGATACTTGGTTATTCTGGGTTGATATTCTTCAGTTCTTAGGAGAATTTGACAGTGCAATTCAAACTTTATTACAGGCTACGGAATATTTTCCGGAAGAAAATGAAATCGAATACCGATTGGCCGGCTTGTATTTTATGACTCAGGACACCACTAAAGCTAAATTTCACTTAAGCAATGGTTTACGTCTAAACTTTGACAATTACATTCTAATCGAAGATTTATTCCCGGTAGTCTGGTCAAAGAAAACAGTTAAAAACTACATTGAAAAACACAGAAAACAATAATGATTGATACTTTAAGAAGACGTTTTGGCTTGTTGGGCCGTAATATTAGTTACTCATTTTCAAAAGGATATTTTACAGAAAAATTCAGTGATGAAGTTTTCGCCGGCAACAGCTACGAAAATTTTGACATCTCTGAAATTAACTATTTCACCGAATTGGTGAAAAACAATCCCGATTTGAAAGGTTTAAATGTTACGATCCCGTACAAAGAACAAGTCATTCCATTCTTAGATAAACTTTCAAAAAAAGCAGCCTTAATCGGTGCCGTAAACACTATTAAATTTACCAAAAGCGGAAAATTAAAAGGATACAACACCGATTACTACGGCTTTAAAAAATCGTTAGAACCGCTGCTTGAACTTCATCATAAAAAAGCACTGATTCTGGGAACAGGAGGCGCTTCTAAGGGAGTTGCGTTTGCTCTTGATGAATTAGGCATACTCTATACTTTTGTTTCAAGAGAAGCTAAAGATAACATCATCGATTACAACTTAATTAACGCTACTACTTTTGATAATTTTCAGATTATCATTAACTGTACACCTGTTGGAACAATACCTGACACTGATGCTTGTCCTGATATTCCATATGAGTTCTTTACAGACAAACATATTGCCTACGACCTAATTTACAATCCGGCAGAAACGGAATTTTTAAAGAGAGCGAAAGAAAAAGGTGCTGTAATAAAAAATGGTTACGACATGCTTATTTTTCAGGCTGAAAAGGCATGGAAAATCTGGAATAAGTAAAAAAGACCACAACAGGACATTACTTTAAATATATTAACCCGACAAGTGTAAAAACCTGTCGGGTTAACTTTTTTTATACAATACCTACCCTATTTCTCTATTTCAAATCAAAATAAAACGAACAAAGATGTCTTCCGGTATCATTTTACTTTTAAATTTCTAAAAATTTCAGCAATTCATAATTTAAATAAACTTCAAGAAATCTCCAAAAAAGCCCTTATCATATCTTTAAATCAAAGCAATAATTAAGAATTTCACTGTAAAATAACGTATAAACAAACGATTTATTTTGTAGTTAGAAACACCTTTACTATCTTTCGCTCTCTTTAAAATAAAAACCTTATACATTAAAAATGTTAGAAGAAAAGAATGATAACCTGCAAGAAGCAGACGGAAAATTAGAAATCGACATCAACGATTCTACTGAGAATAATGCAATCGAAACGGCTGATACCGATGCAGTACCCGAAAATACAATTTCGAATGATGAGATTGAATCAGAAAGTACTGTTGAAGCTACCGAAGCCAATCATCAGACTGCATTAGATGCCATAACCAATTCGAATGCCGAAGAAAGTGAAGATGAGACGCTTAAAGAGCGTCATGAAATTCCTATGCAGGATTATGATACTTTTTCTTTGGATGCACTTGTTGACGAACTGAAAAAACTGATTAATACGGACAAAGTTATGTCTGTAAAAGATCATATCGAAGAAATCAAGAAGTCGTTTTTATTACAATACAATCACTTTATAGAAGAGAAAAAAGAAGAATTCAATGCTTCAAAACAAGATCCGAATGAAGAATTCGAATACCACTCTCCTTTAAAATCTAAATTCGACGAGTATTATAATGTTTTTAGAGAAAAAAGAAATGCTCATTTTAAACATTTACAAACTAATCTTAAATCAAATTTAGACAACAGACTTGCCATCGTTGAAGAGCTTAAAGAGCTCATCAATCCGCAGGAGAACATCAAGGATACGCTTAAACATTTTAATGATTTAAGAGAAAGATGGAAGAATGCAGGTGCAATTCCGAAAGACAAATACAATCACGTTTGGAACAATTACCATTTTCATGTAGAGAATTTTTATGATTACCTGCATCTGGATCGTGAGGCAAGAGATTTGGATTTCAAACACAATCTGGAACAAAAGCAAAAAATAGTTGCCCGTGTTGAAGAATTGGTTGACGAAACCGACATCAGCAAGGCATTCCGTGAATTACAAGATTTACACCGAATCTGGAAAGAAGATATCGGGCCGGTTTCTAAAGAACACCGTGATACGATCTGGAACAGATTTAGTGAACTGACTAAAAAAATTCACGACAAAAGAGAAGTTTTGTTTGAAAACCAAAGAGCAAACGAGCAAAACAATCTCGAGATCAAAAAAGAGATCATTGCCAAAATTGAGGTTTTAGGAACCGAGAAAGTAAACTCTCACTCCCAATGGCTGGTACAGATTCAGAAAGTAGAAGCGCTAAGAAATGAGTTTTTTGCTGCCGGTAAAGTGCCTTCAGAAGTGAATGAAGAAACCTGGGCTGCGTTTAAAACTGCCGTTAGAAACTTTAATGCTTTTAAAAATTCATTTTACAAAGACATTAAAAAGGATCAAAACGACAATTTAAACAAAAAAATGGCTCTTGTAGCAAAAGCCAAAGAACTACAGGAAAGCACTGATTTTACCGCCACTACTCCAATCATGAAACAAATTCAGGAAGAGTGGAAACAAATTGGTCACGTTCCTAAAAAATATTCTGATAAAATCTGGAAAGAATTTAAAGATGCCTGCAATCACTATTTTGATAAATTAAAAGAGCACAAATCGGAGGAAAATGTTGACGAAGTAGCTGCTTTCGATAATAAAAAAGCATATTTAGACATCTTGAGAGCTTACCAGCTAACCGGTGATCACAAAACCGATCTGGATGCCATCAAAGCACATATCGAAATCTGGAAAGGCTACGGAAAAGTACCTTTCGCAAGACGTCATATCGAAGGGAAATTCAATAAAATCTTAGATGCTCTTTTCGAAAAACTAAGTCTGAGCAAAAAAGAAACTGAAATGATGCGTTTCTCGAACCGAATCGATTCTCTGTCTGACAGTAATGACACTCGTAAATTAGACAACGAAAAGATTTTCTTAATGCGTAAAATTGAAGAAGTTCAGAACGAAATTTTCCAATTGGAAAACAACATTCAGTTCTTTGCCAATACAAAAAATGCTAAAAAAGAGAACTCAATTGTTCTTGAGGTTCGCAAAAACATCGCAATTCACAAGGAAAGCTTAGAAGTTTGGAAAGAAAAACTAAAGCAATTGCGTAACTTAAATCAAGAGTAGATTAATTGCGCTAATAATAGGTTGAGAGAAATCAAAACCACTTTAACATAAAACTGTAGTGATTCATTTCATTGCAGTTTTTTTTTTTATTTTTAACCGCAAAGGGCGCAAGGTTTTTTTATAAGCTGCGTCATATATTTCGCAAAGTTCGCAAAGCTTTATCTAAAAAAGGCTTTGCGAACTTTGTGTTTGTCAACACAATCTAAATTAAAAAACCTTGCGCCCTTTGCGGTTAAATTCATTCGGCTATAAAGCCTTAAACTTAACACTACAATTAAACTTCATAAAACAATTCTGTAAAATATTGATTATATTTGATAAACACATTATTTACTGACAATCAACAAAATACCAAATAAATTATTAATTCAAATCACAACACGATGAAATTTACAAGAAAAGCACATGCCAACTGGAAAGGAACAGGCATGGAAGGAAAAGGAACCATCAGCACTCAAAGTACTACATTAGACAATGCACAATTATCATTTAAAACCAGATTTGCGGATGGCGTTGGAACAAATCCCGAAGAACTTATTGCTGCAGCTCATTCCGGCTGTTTTACGATGCAATTAAGCTTTTTACTAAACGAAGGTGGCTACACAGCCGATGATCTAACCACAGAAGCCACAGTAACCTTTGAAGACGGTTCTATTACCTTGATTCATTTAGATCTAAAAGGAAAAGTACCATCCATTTCATCAGAGGATTTTGAAAAAACAGCAGCAAAAGCAAAAGAAATCTGCCCGATTTCTAAACTTTTAAATACTACTATTACATTGTCTGTTACACTAATCGCTTAAGACTAAAACTTAAATAAATTCCAAATCTCAAATTCCAAATTCCAATAATAATTGGTATCGTTGGGTTTTGGAATTTGGAATTTCTTTTTTTTTAAGTATTGAGTTTTTCACATATAGCAATAAAAAAATTCCAAATTCCATTAATACTTAGTATCATTGGAATTTGGAATTTAAGATTTGGAATTTAAATTATCGAGTATTAACTCTCGTTAATTACATTGTAGCTTTCAATGCTTTTGCTTCAGCAGTCATTTCTAAAGCTTTGTAAACCCCTAATAAAGTTTTCGAAACGTCTTCATTTTTAGGATCTAACTCATTTGCTTTTTTAAGGTAAGGAATAACCCCTCTGAAAACATTCTCTCTTTGTGCTTTCAATACATCGTAACGCTTCATATCTTTAGCAGTAGTTCCCAATTTATTCATTTCATCAATGATTGGTTTTTCAGCTTCTAATTTTAATGCTGCAAGGTTAAGATAAGCATTTGCATATTTTGGATTGATTTCGATTGCCTTTAAGTAATATTTCTCAGCATCAACAGTGTTTTTTGCGTTAGCACTAATTACTCCTAAGTTGAAAACTAAATCAGCATTGTTTGGGTCTTTCTGCAAAGCCTCACCTACTAATTTTTTGTATGTTTCATAGTCTTTAGATTCAAGGTAAAGGTTCGCTTCTGTTAAGATCAAAGAAGAATCTTCCGGATTTGCTTTTCTTGCATCTGCAATCGCTTTTTTAGCATCTTCACTACGTCCTTTTTGAACTAAAATTAAAGCTAAGTTTTTGTAAACTTCACCTCTTTTAGAAGGAATAGCTTCCGTTTTAGGCTTTTCGTGAGTTCCTAATTTTACAGCTAAATCTCTATCTTTAGCATTGTTAAAACCATCTTCATTACCAGAAATTTTATTTACAGCTGTAAAACTTGTTCCTTTTCCTGAATAATTTAATTTTTTCAACTCTTCGTACATTGGTAAAGCAAGATCAAAATCCTGAGCATTTACTGCTGTAGAAGCTGCATAGTACAAATTAATTGTATCTTTTTTGTCTAACAAGTAAGCATCATACAATTTTTTTGCTCCATCGACATGTTTGCTTGCCTGAGAATCAGCAATAGCTGCATTGATCAGCTTTCCTTTAATTTCAGTAATAGAAGCTGCCGCCTGAGTAGAGAATTTAACCTTTCCTGAAGTTTTTTCAGTATCAATTAATTTTTGATAAGTCTCAGCAGCCAAAGAAAGATTTTTTCCTTCTTCTACTTTTTTATTTGCTAAATCTAAATAAGCGTTACCTTTTACAAAATAGTATTGCGCTTGTTCAACATCTTTAGCATTTACAATCAAGTTTTCAGCATCTTTTAATATCGCAAGTGCTCCATGAGCATCTCCGCCTTTTAATGCTTTCTCAGCACTCTTTATCTGATCCTTTTGAGCAAAAGTAGCTACTGAAATCAATAATGCTGACGCAAGTATTACATATTTACTTTTCATAATATTCAATTTGTGTATTTAATTTTAAGTGGTTTATTTTCTATTATTCTTCAGATTCTTCGTCATCAGAATCGCCTTCGTCTTCAGATTCATCGTCTGCAACTTCATCCTCATCATCCTCATCTTCAACTACACCTTCGTCTTCAAGAACTTCTAAATCCGGTTTTACTCTTTCAATAGCCGATTCAATCACATTACCGTCTTCGTCTACAACAACTTCAGCAACATCATCTTTCATTACTTTTGTTACAGCAGCAATAGAATCTTTACCTTTTAAGTTAATCAATCGAACCCCTTGCGTAGCACGACCCATTACACGTAAATCTTCAATAGCCATTCTAATCGTTAATCCTGACTTGTTGATAATCATTAAATCATCCGCATCCGTTACAGCATTGATAGAAATCAACTTACCAGTTTTATCGGTGATGTTAAGAGTTTTAACCCCTTTACCTCCACGATTTGTAATTCTGTACACATCTTCACCATCATCGTCTACTAATTTGGTACGTTTTCCGTATCCATTCTCCGTTACAACCAAGATTTGTGAATCGTTAACATTTTCTCTATCAATGGTTACCATACCAATTACTTCATCGGTATCGTCTTTTAAAGTAATTCCACGAACTCCTGAAGCCGTTCTTCCCATCGGACGTGTTTTGGTTTCCTCAAAACGAACCAGTTTACCGGATTTAACTGCCAGGATAATTTGGCTGTCTCCGTTGGTTAATTTTGCTTCAAGTAACTCATCACCTTCTTTAATCGTAATGGCAGCAACACCATTTACCCTTGGTTTAGAGTATTTTTCTAAAGAAGTTTTCTTCACCTGACCTTGTTTAGTTACCATCACAAGATTATGACTGTTGATATAATCTTTATCTTTTAGGTCTTGCGTACAAATGAAAGCTTTTACTTTATCATCGCTTTCAATGTTTACCAGGTTCTGAATTGCTCTACCTTTTGCCGTTTTACTTCCTTCCGGAATTTCGTACACACGCATCCAGAAACATTTTCCTTTTTGCGTAAAGAACATCATATACTGGTGGTTAGTTGCCACGAACATGTGCTCAAGGAAATCCTGATCTCTTGTTCCGGCACTTTTTTGCCCAACTCCTCCTCTGTTCTGAGTTTTATATTCGGTAAGATTAGTACGTTTAATGTAACCTGCGTGCGAAATTGTAATTACTACATTTTCATCGGCAATTAAATCTTCGATACTTACATCCCCTCCTGCATATTCTATTGTAGAACGACGATCATCTCCGTATTTTTCACGGATTTCTTCAAGCTCTTCTTTGATTAAATTAGTTCTTAAATTTACATCGGCCAATAAGGCTTTCAAATGTTCGATTAACTTCATTAATTCTTCAAATTCAGCTCTTAACTTATCTTGTTCCAGACCTGTTAACTGACGCAAACGCATTTCTACAATGGCGCGTGCCTGAATATCTGATAAATTAAATCTTTCGATTAATTTTTCACGGGCCTCTTCAGTATTTTTAGAACCTCTAATGATTGCAATTACTTCGTCAATATTATCTGAAGCAATAATTAATCCTTCTAAGATATGAGCTCTTTCTTCTGCTTTACGCAATTCAAACTGCGTTCTGCGAACTACTACATCATGACGGTGCTCAATAAAATAATGAATCATATCTTTTAGATTCAGCATCTGTGGGCGCCCTTTTACCAATGCAATATTATTTACACTGAAAGAAGATTGTAGTGATGTATACTTATATAAGGTATTCAATACTACGTTTGGTGTAGCATCACGTTTTAAGATATAAACGATACGCATACCATTTCTATCCGACTCGTCACGAATATTCGCAATACCTTCGATTTTTTTATCGTTAACTAAATCAGCTGTACGCTTGATCATTTCAGCTTTGTTTACCTGATATGGAATCTCGGTCACGATAATACATTCTCTTCCGTCTACTTCTTCAAAACCAACTTTAGCACGCATTACAATACGCCCTCTACCGGTTTTAAAAGCCTCACGAACTCCTTCATAACCATATATTACACCTCCGGTTGGAAAATCCGGGGCTTTAATATGCGTCATTAATTCGTCAACTTCAATATCATTATTATCAAGATACGCTAATGTACCATTGATTACTTCGGTTAAATTGTGCGGTGGCATATTGGTTGCCATACCCACTGCAATACCTGTAGCTCCGTTTACTAATAAAGTAGGAACTCTTGTTGGCATTACTTTAGGCTCATATAAAGTATCGTCAAAGTTCAATTGAAAGTCAACTGTTTCTTTTTCGATATCTGCCATAATATCTTCAGAGATTTTGCGCATTCTGGCCTCGGTATAACGCATTGCTGCCGGACTGTCACCATCAACAGAACCAAAGTTACCCTGACCATCCACTAATAAATATCGCATACTCCATTCCTGAGCCATACGTACCATCGCATCATATACAGAGGTATCTCCGTGCGGGTGATACTTACCCAGAACCTCTCCTACGATTCTTGCAGATTTTTTGTGGGCAGATCTTGATGTTACTCCTAAGTCATACATTCCGTAAAGAACTCTTCGATGCACTGGTTTCAAGCCATCTCTAACATCTGGAAGCGCTCTCGATACAATTACTGACATCGAATAATCGATGTAAGCTGATTTCATTTCATCTTCTATGTTAATAGGAATTAACTTTTCTCCTTCAGACATAAGTTGTTATATTAAATAATTATATTAGTTTCAAAGCGTGCCAAGATACGTTTTTTTGAAATTTTTTCAGCTATTTACCTACACTTATTTCAATGATTTATTAACAACTTTATTTTACGTTTTAGTTAATAAATTAAGCGTATTTTAACGCTTTTATTGTTATTTTTTTTGTCACTTAGCTGTCAGGAGATCCTGAAGGGTACGGTTTTTGTTTTTCAAACAGTAATTCACTAAATTTACAATACCAATTATATATTATGGATGATAATTTTTCACCAAGAGTAAAAGATGTTATTACCTACAGTAAAGAGGAAGCCTTACGTTTGGGCCACGACTTTATTGGTACTGAGCATCTAATGCTGGGCATTTTAAGAGATGGAAACGGAAAAGCTATTCATATACTTAATAACCTTGCAGTCGATTTAGATCATTTACGCAGGAAAGTAGAAATACTGAGTCCGGCCAATCAAAGCGTTGAAGTAAATGCCGAAAAGAAAAACCTTCATCTTACGCGTCAGGCGGAAAGAGCCCTGAAGACCACTTTTCTGGAAGCTAAAGTATTTCAAAGCTCGTCAATTAGCACAGCGCACCTGCTTCTATGCATCTTACGAAACGAAAACGATCCAACAACCAAGCTATTGAATAAACTAAAAATAGATTATGACATAGCTAAAGAACAATATTTAAATATGACTCCAAACGAAGAAGAATTCTTAGAAAACTTGCCAAGAAACGAATCGTATAATGACGATTCAGGACAAGATGACAGTCTTAAAGAAAGTAGTTTTAACAATCCCGCCAATAAGTCAAACAAAAAATCCAAAACTCCGGTACTGGACAATTTTGGGAGAGATTTAACAGAAATGGCAGAGGAAGGAAAACTAGATCCGGTTGTAGGACGCGAGAAAGAAATCGAACGTGTTTCTCAAATTCTAAGCCGTAGAAAAAAGAACAACCCTCTTCTTATCGGAGAGCCTGGAGTTGGTAAATCTGCTATTGCAGAAGGTCTGGCGTTGCGTATTATTCAGAAAAAAGTTTCCCGTATTCTTTTTCACAAGCGTGTCGTTACACTTGACCTTGCCAGCTTAGTGGCCGGAACAAAATATCGTGGTCAGTTTGAAGAAAGAATGAAAGCCGTTATGAACGAATTGGAGAAAAACGACGATATCATTCTTTTCATTGACGAAATTCACACTATCGTTGGTGCTGGTGGAGCAACAGGTTCACTTGATGCTTCGAACATGTTCAAACCTGCTTTAGCAAGAGGCGAAATCCAATGTATTGGAGCTACAACTCTTGACGAATACAGACAATACATTGAAAAAGATGGCGCCCTTGAAAGACGTTTTCAAAAAGTAATTGTAGAACCAACTTCTGTTGAAGAAACAATTGCAATCTTAAACAATGTAAAAGACAAATACGAAGATCACCACAATGTAACTTACACCCAAGAAGCTATTGAAGCCTGTGTTAAATTAACAAACAGATATATGTCTGAGCGTTTCTTACCAGACAAAGCTATTGATGCTCTTGACGAAGCAGGATCTCGCGTACACATTACCAACATTGATGTTCCGAAGCAAATCTTAGATTTGGAGCGTCAACTGGAAGAAGTTCGTGAAATGAAAAACATGGTGGTTAAAAAACAGAAATACGAAGAAGCTGCCAAACTTCGCGACGATGAAAAACGCATCGAGAAAGACCTGGCTGTTGCTCAGGAACAATGGGAAGAAGACTCTAAAAACAACCGAATTGAAGTTACAGAAGACAATGTAGCCGATGTTGTTTCAATGATGACCGGAATTCCTGTTAACCGTATTGCACAAACAGAAAGCAATAAATTAGCCCAATTACCTGAATTGATTCAGAATAAAGTAATCGGACAAAACGAAGCTGTTTTAAAAATTGCACGTTCTATTCAGCGTAACAGAGCCGGACTTAAAGATCCGAACAAACCAATTGGTTCGTTTATCTTCTTAGGTCAGACCGGAGTTGGTAAAACACAATTGGCAAAAGTATTAGCAAAAGAATTATTTGATTCAGAAGATGCGTTAATCCGTATCGATATGAGTGAATACATGGAAAAATTTGCGATCTCCCGTTTA
This sequence comes from Flavobacterium tructae, assembly GCF_001853485.1. NCBI lineage: Bacteria > Pseudomonadati > Bacteroidota > Flavobacteriia > Flavobacteriales > Flavobacteriaceae > Flavobacterium > Flavobacterium tructae. Next base: position 95,816 of record NZ_MIKE01000022.1, read on the forward strand.
GTTGGAGCGCCTCCGGGATATGTAGGATACGAAGAAGGTGGTCAATTAACTGAAAAAGTTCGCAGAAAACCATACTGTGTAGTTCTTTTAGACGAAATCGAAAAAGCGCATCCGGATGTATTCAATATGATGCTTCAGGTTTTGGATGACGGATATTTGACGGATAGTTTAGGTCGTAAAATCGACTTTAAAAACACCATCATCATCATGACTTCTAACGTTGGAGCGCGTCAATTGAAAGATTTTGGTCAAGGTGTAGGATTCGGAACCGCTGCGAAAGTGGCTCAGGCCGATGAAAACTCAAAAAGCATTATCGAAAATGCATTGAAGAAAACTTTTGCACCTGAATTCTTAAACAGAATTGACGATGTAATTGTATTCAACGCTTTAGAAAAAGCCGACATTGATTTGATTATCGAAATTGAACTTAAAAAACTATACACTCGTATTGCAGAATTAGGATACACCTTAAGTCTTACAGATAAAGCAAAAGCCTTTATTGCAGAAAAAGGTTTCGACAGACAATTTGGCGCAAGACCTCTAAAAAGAGCGATTCAAAAATATGTTGAAGATGTATTAGCCGAGGAGATCATCACTTCAAAAATACATTCAGGTGATGAAATCTTAATGGACCTTAAAGATGATTCTCAGGAACTTTCTGTAGAAATCCATAAAGCCGAAGAGCCAACGAATCAATAGATTACTTTAAATTTATAACAAGAATAACATACCCGTTACGTTTTCATAACATAACGGGTATTTTTTTTAAATAATTTGCTACCTTTAATAAAAGCAAATAGCTATTTTTGGCCATTAAATTCTATAATAAAAAACAACGTATGCTTCAAAACAAAGTCATTTTAGGTAGCGAAGAATGGTGCTCATTTCCAGAACTAGGAATCCCGACAATCAAGGCTCGTGTGGATTCCGGTGCCAAAACTTCGGCAATGCACGCTATAAACATAGCTCCTTTTATAAAAAATGATGCCAATTGGGTAAAATTCGACATTAACCCAATTCAGAATAATATTAAAACCATCATTCACTGTGAAGCTCCGTTGGTTGACAAAAGAATTGTAAAAAGTTCAAGCGGATTTAGAGAACATCGTTATGTAATTCAGACGCATTTAAAAATTGGAGATATCAAATGGCCAATTGAAATGACACTGACTAACAGAGATTCTATGGGTTTCCGAATGCTTTTAGGCCGTGAAGCCATGAGCGGACGTGTACTGGTTGATCCCGAAGAAAAATATCTTTTAGGACAACCAAGCCCCGAAGCCTTAAAAGAACTTTATCAAAACTCTGAAAAAGCAAGTTCAGGGCTAAGAATCGGAGTTTTAGCCAGTAATCCTGAATTGTACAGTAACAAAAGAATCATGGAAGCCGGTGAAATGCGCGGACATGAAATGCATTTTTTGAACATCAAAGAATGTTATATGAAACTGGATGCCAAAACTCCGGAAATTCATTATCGCGGCGGAAAAATATTAAATCAGTTTGATGCCATTATTCCAAGAATCCGACCAAGCATTACTTTTTATGGCTGTGCCTTAACCCGTCAGTTTGAAGCATTGAAGGTTTTTGTTCTAAACTCGGCTACAGCTATTACCCAATCACGTGATAAGCTTTACTCTTTGCAGCTTCTTTTAAATAGTGGAATTGATATTCCAACGACCGGATTTGCTAATTCTCCGCTCGATACTGACAATTTAATCAAGATGGTTGGAGGTTCTCCTTTAATCGTAAAATTACTGGAAGGAACTCAGGGAAAAGGGGTTGTTTTAGCTGAAACCAAAAAAGCAGCAGAAAGTGTTATCAATGCCTTTAAGAGCTTAAACGCCAACATACTTGTTCAGGAATTCATTAAAGAAGCAAACGGAAAGGATATTCGCTGTTTTGTTATCGACGGTAAGGTGGTAGCTGCCATTCAGCGTGAAGCAATGCCGGGTGAATTCAGAGCCAATATCCATTTGGGAGGAACCGCATCTGTCATAAAAGTAACTGCCGAAGAGAAAAAAATCGCTATAAAAGCCGCAAAAGCTATGGATTTAAAAGTAGCTGGTGTTGATATAATTCGTTCTTCTAAAGGACCATTATTACTTGAAGTAAACTCTTCTCCGGGACTTGAAGGAATTGAAGGTGCCACCAACAAAGATGTTGCCGGCGAAATGATTAAAGCCATCGAAAAGAACTTTAAATTATAATCGCTTCTTTTTCAATAAAAATATTCATTTAGACCTAATGTCTAAACATTAATTTAGCAACTTTGTTGAGGTTTTACTTTGACAAAGTTTTTTTTTAATCCAAAAATCCTAAAAGAAATGATACTATCCTCTTATTTAGATATTATTTTAAGAAGTCTCTCCGTCTATTTTTTCATGACTATTGCTTTGAGAATTTTCGGCAAAAAAGAACTTTCTCAGTTAAACACTGCCGATATTATTCTGATTTTATTAATTAGTAACTCCGTTCAAAATGCCATGGTTGGTCCGGATACCAGTCTTTGGGGAGGCTTAGTTGCTGCATTGGCTTTGTTTATTATTAATTACATTATTAAAAAACTAACGCACAAATACAAGGGGCTAAGCAATTTACTACTGGACAAACCTGAAATCCTGATTCATAATGGAGAATTAGATTTTAAAATTTTGAGTAAACTTGATATTTCACACGAAGAACTAAAAGAAGCCGCTCGTGAACATGGTCTTGAGCATTTAACTGATGTGAAACTTGCCATGCTGGAAATTGACGGCACGATAAGCATTATTTCGAAAGACAAACAAAATCTTAAACAAACACATTACAAACGAAAACACAATAGAAAGAATTTGCAAAAATAACCCCGGCAATACCAACAACTGTCGCTGCTACGCTTTAGCTATGCAAAGGAAATCTGTTTTCTTTACACATTCATCTCTATTCGTAAAAAATTCCCCCCTATAGGTTAAACTTTAGCACGCAGATCTGGCAGATTTTGCAGATTTTTTTTAATTATTCAGTCTATTCCTGAGTCATGCAAAGGAAATCTGTTTCCTATACACATTCTTTTCCAAGCGTAAAACTATGCATCTATATGCTAAACATTGACTCTGAGATTTTATAGATTTCTTTTATCACCGTCCTCTCACTTTGCAATGTAACAATTCAGCACCAAAACAAATACAATCATAAGCGTCTAAAAATCAAAAGATTAAACATTTACAACAAAAAACTTAACTATATACTTTGTTATACTATGTATTTTGTTATACATTAGCAACATGAACGAAACATTTGTAACAAACTGGAAGTCTCAGGTAAAGAAAGGTACTTTAACCTTTATAATCCTTAATGTGCTTAAAAATCACGAGTACTATGGTTATGAACTTATCGAACAAATAAGAAAACATACCGAAATAGAAATTGCAGAGGGAACGCTATACCCATTGATGAACCGATTAAAAACAGAAGAACTCGTAGATTCAAAATGGGTCGAACAGGAAACCGGAATTCCAAGGAAATACTATTCTTTAACCGAAGCCGGCATCGCAACTTTGAGCCAAATGAATATTTACTGGGAAAATCTCGAAAAATCAATTAAAAAAATCATTCAATGAGAATAGAAGATATCAAATTCGAACAAAAAGCTTCGCAACGCATTTACAACAATTACATGAAGCGCATCAAAAAAACAACCGCTTCATTACCCAAAATAGATCAGGACGACATTTATATGGAATTTAACAGCCATATTTTTGAAACCATTCAACACCGAAACGATACAAACGAGCTGGATGCTCTTTTAGACAGCATCGAAAAATTAGGTTCACCTGAAGAGGTTTTAAAGCCTCTTATTGCCGATAAAAAACTGGAACAGGCTACTAAAACCTTCAACCCTGTTCATGTTTTCAAGGCTTTGGCATTAAACATTACCAATGGTATTTCATACATCTTTTTCTCGATTTTATACCTCTTCTTGTTTGGTTTTGTATTCCTGATTTTTGCAAAAATCCTAAATCCTACTCAAGTAGGTCTTTATATGCAAAAAGAGTCCTTCTCGGTTTTTGTACTTGGCATAATGAGTCCTGAAGACCAAATTAAAAACCAGGCTTATGAAGCTCTTGGTCACTGGTTTATTCCTTTTCTGTTATTGTTAACCCTATTGTCTTATTTTATTATAACCCTATTATTAAAACTCAAAAATTCAATCAATCAAAAAACAGCTTTATGAAAAAAATCACCAGCATCTGTTTCATCGCTCTTATCACAACGAGCGGTTTTTCCCAAACTTTCAATTCCAAAAGACTCGACAGCCTGTTTACTCTTTTAGAAAAGAACAGCAAATACATGGGAAGCATCGCCATATCTGAGAACGGAAAAACAATCTACACTAAATCTATTGGTTTTGATGACATTGCCAGCGCAAAAAAATCAAGTATCCAGACCAAATACCGAATTGGCTCGATCTCTAAAACATTCACAGCATCCTTAATTCTTAAAGCGGTAGAAGAAAACAAAATCAATTTAAACCAAACAATTGACAAGTATTTCCCAACGGTAAAAAATGCCAAAACCATTACCATTAGTCATTTATTAAACCACAGAAGCGGTATACATGATTTTACCAACGATGACGATTACTTAAAATGGAATACTCAGTTTCAGTCCAGAGCCAAAATGATTGAACGCATTTCTGCCGGGACCATCGTTTTTGAACCTGATACAAAAGGCCAGTACAGCAATTCCAACTACATACTGTTGTCATACATACTGGAAGACATTTACAAGAAGTCTTATGGCGAAATTTTAAGCTTGAAGATCACAAAGCCTTTGCATCTAAAAAACACGTATTTGGGAGGTAAAATCAACCTGAACGACAACGAATGTAATTCTTATACCCTTGAAGGAAAATGGAACAAAGAAAGCGAAACGGATGCCTCAATTCCGCTTGGAGCCGGAGCTGTGGTTTCTAATCCGACTGATTTGAACCTTTTCTTTGAAAGTCTTTTTGCCGGAAAAGTAGTTTCTATAGCGCATTTAAATCAAATGAAAACTATTAAGGACAAATTCGGAATGGGTCTTTTTGAGTTTCCGTATTACGACAGAAAAAGTTACGGACATACTGGAGGAATTGACGGTTTCAGATCTGTTGCAGGCTATTTCCCAAATGAAAAATTAGCTTTAACCCTAACTTCCAATGGAATGGGCTACGACAACAACAATATCATGTTATGCGCACTGAATTCGTATTTCAACAGACCCTTTACAATGCCGGTTTTTAGCACTGTTGAGATCACATCCACAACTCTGGATTTATACGCCGGAACTTACGGCAGCCCACAGATTCCGCTAAAAATTACTATTTCCCAAAAGAACAATGTTCTAATTGCTCAGGCTACAGGTCAACCCTCTTTTCCCATGGAAGCTGCTGCAATAAACATCTTTAAATTTGACACGGCGGGGATTGTTCTAGAGTTTAATTCTGAGAAGAAAGAAATGACCCTAAAACAAGGTGGGAAAGATTATTTGTTTACAAAAGAATAAAATTTTCTACTTGCTGATAAAAACAAAAAAGCTAGCTTCTTTATTGAAACTAGCTTTTTTTATTCTTGAAACGACCATTAACTTATTCTGATATCACCACTTTAAAAATCAATATCTGCCTTTATAATGCTTTTATTATTGAATCCATATGGTTTTAATCTGTGATTTAAATTTGCTAAAATATAGTCTTTTTCTTTTGGGAATTTTTCAGCAATCGCTTTATAATACTTCAAAAGTTTTCGGTCTTCTACTCCATCTAACGCCTGTAAAACGGTATGAATAACCCGGTTTGAACTGTCATTCAAACCTGTAATAAAAACATCCAGATACTTGCTTTTGTTCTTCAATTGTCCCAGTGAATAATAAGCACTCACTTTTACTTCTTCACTTTTATTAGACGTAAATGGAATGATAATAGCCCCATAATCCAACTTTGTTTCTTTTAACAAATACGTACAAAATCTAAACGTTTCGTCATCTTCAATCGTATCAGCATTTGCTTTTATAAACCCTAACCAGTCTGCACTTTTGCCTTTTGCGTACCAAAATACAAACTGAAACACGGTCAGCAAACTCTGTTTAGAAAAATCGACTAAATAAGGCTTTGCCCTTTCATAATCAAACTTAGTAAGAATTTGAAGTATTGTTTTTTGAATTTCGCCTGAACTTATTTTATACTGTTCTTCTAAAACACTAAAAGTCTCAGCATCTAATGCCTCTTTTTTTAAGATTCCGTTAAGACATTCTTCTTTAGTTTCACCATCCTCTGCGAAAAAATATACTTCTAAAATGTAAGCTGACAATCCTCCTAATGTATATCGAAACAAATCAGGGTCATTTACCATTGTATTTTCAGGAATAATTCCATCAAGCCAACGTTCGTACCAATTTAAAAAATTAGATTCAAAAGTAAAAAAGGGTTTCTGCCTGTCGATATCAATATTAACCACCCGTCCTTTAAATTCTCCATTTAAAACAAGTCCGTAATAATACGAACAGCCCTGACTCACAATTGGCAGTATTCCGGCAAACATTTTACCAAGCTCTTCATCAAAATCTTCTTGAGAAATATCGTCATTCTCTTCAATATTTTGCGTCAGTTCTGCCCAGAATTCATCACTCATTTTTGGATAAATTCTACACTCCTGTTTTAAGCAATTTTCGGGATTACTATAGACAAATTCCTCCAGATTTTTACCGAACGGAAATATGCCATAACTAGGTCCTGCAGCAGAATTCTCATAAGAAATCCCACCATTACCAATATGAAGCAAAAAGGCTTTATAATCCTCCGGAAGCTCCAAATCATACTCGGTTTCAAAACGGATAATCTGATCGGCACTAACCGTTTTTCCAATCGTATATTTATGACTGTCTGCGCCAAAAACTTTTAAACTTTTGTCTGCATTTTTCGCCAGGATCAACTTTCTTTTTATTCTTTCTATCTGATTCAATAGGTCTGTTTCCAATCTGTATTACTTTCTTTATTTTTTAAGTAAATATAAATACATTATAATTTCAAAACAACCCGTCATACCAAACAAAAAAGCCGATTTCAAATTGAAATCGGCTTTAAAATATTTTAAAAAAATGCGGTTTACACCTCACATTTTACAATAATCATTTTACTTAATAAACACGCTTAATACAAAGTAAACCAAACCGGCTAATATTGCCGAAATTGGAATGGTTAATATCCACGCCCAGATTAAACTAACAGTAACTCCCCAACGAACAGCAGAAACACGTTTTGTTAATCCAACTCCAATAATAGAACCTGTAATTGTGTGTGTTGTACTTACCGGAATTTTTAAGTGTTCTGTAAAATAAAGCGTTAAAGCTCCTGCAGTTTCAGCTGCAACTCCTTCAAATGAACTTACTTTTGTGATTTTAGAACCCATTGTTTTTACAATCTTCCATCCACCACTCAAAGTTCCTGCTGCAATTGCAGAATAACAAGCCAAAGGAATCCATCCCGGCATTACTCCTTTTACACCTAAATCATCGTTTGGCAAAACAACATCTAACCAGGAATCCATATGCACACCAGGGTTAGTGTTGATATAAACTGCTACTGCGGCTGCAATAATACCCATTACTTTTTGAGAATCATTCCCTCCGTGACCTAAACTAAAAGCCGCAGAAGACAATAATTGCATTTTTTTCAAAGCAGCATCTGCCTGATGAAGATTTAAACTACTGAATATCAAACAAAACAAACTTACGGTTAAGATGATAAAAGCAACTAAAAACCATTTAATATTATGCGGATCAAAAGCTACACTCCAAAAATGAGATTCAAAACGTGGTTTTCCATGCTCAACAATCTCTGAATAAGGAATCATTAAACTACTCACCATCCAGATTGTCGCAATCATCAGTGCTACAGTAAATATTTTTGGTCCAATACTTTTACGCGAAGCATTCAACAACCAGATCGAAATCAAGTAAGAAGCTAATGCTCCTAATAATGGTGCCAATACAATAAAAGCGATAATAATAAGTACTCCTGAAGGCATTGCTCCTTCTTTACCAGCCTTATACCAGCTTACGATTTCGTACCAGTAATGCGTTGTTCCGTCTTCGCCCACATATCCTGAAAATCCATGTACAGCGATCGCATGAGCAATTGCTGCTCCGGCAAAACCACCAATCAGCGTATGAGAAGAACTCGAAGGAATTCCTAACCACCAAGTCAATAAATTCCAACAAATAGCTGCAATAACTCCTGCGAGGATTACAACAAGGTTAATTTCCATGGTGTGCGCTGTTTTAGCAACCGTATCGGCAACACCAAATCCAAAAACCCAATAGGCCAGAAAGTTAAAAAATGCTGCCCAAAGAACAGCCTGAAAAGGCGTCAAAACCTTGGTCGCAACAACAGTCGCTATAGCATTTGCCGCATCATGAAAACCGTTGATGTAATCAAAAATTAAAGCTAATACTATAATAATTATAAGTAGCGTCATAAATTATAACTTCAGAATGAAATAAATTGAATTAAGAATGTTTTACAGAAATAGATTCCAGTATGTTCGCAACACTCTTACATTTGTCTGTTGCTGATTCTAAAACAGATAACACTTCTTTATACTTAATGATGTTTTTTGCGTCTGTTTCGTTTTCAAAAATTTCAAAAACTGCTTTGTTATAAACGTTATCTGACTTGTTCTCCAGTTTATTAATTCTGGCACAAGCTTCTTTGATAATGTTCATGTTTTTTAAGTTACTTAACTCTTTTACAGCACTGTCAATATTCTGACAAGCTTCAAGGTTAATTTCAGTCATCTTTCTGATTGACTTTGTAATCTTATCTACCTGATATAATTTCATTCTGCTTGCCGCACCGTGAAGGTAATCGGCAACGTTATCAATTGAAGTAATCAATGTATGAATATCCTCTCTGTCAAATGGAGTAATAAAATTTCTACTCAATTCAAGATTGGTTTGACGTGTAATGTCTTCTCCTTTTTGCTCTAACTCATCTATTTTTTGAAAAAGAACTTCTCTTTCTTTCAATGGAAGGTTTACAGCTTCGTGTAAATTAGAAGCTAACTCAATTAAATTGCTTGAAGCCTCTTCAAAAAGTGGAAAGAATTTCTTGTCTTTCGGCACTAAAAATTGGAAAATACTGTTTATTGACATTTTTATATTTTTGATAGTGCAAAATTACTTCAATATTATTTTGCCATGTTAAGCCATTGTTAACAAATCGTTTTCAATTTGAAAACTGTCAAGGAATTCAACTGTTTTTTTAATATCATAATGCAGGATTCTGTCTTCTTTAACCAAAGGCACCACTTCTCTGTAACTGCTTAAGAATGTTTCAATAAAATCACTTGATTTTAAAGGTTCTCTGTAAGCAATCGCCTGTGAAGCGTTCATTAATTCGATGGCTAAAATACGCTCCAGGTTGCCCATAACACGCAATGCTTTTGTAGCTCCGTTTGCTCCCATACTCACGTGATCTTCCTGTCCGTTACTTGAAACAATACTATCTATACTCGAAGGTGTAGCCAATTGTTTGTTCTGACTTGCGATGCTTGCCGCTGTATATTGCGGAATCATAAATCCTGAATTCAATCCCGGATTATCCACCAAAAATGCCGGAAGATTACGCAATCCTGAAATTAACTGATACGTTCTTCTTTCAGAAATACTACCTAACTCTGCCAAAGCAATTGCCATAAAATCCAGTGCTAAAGCTAAAGGCTGTCCGTGGAAATTTCCTCCTGAGATAATCTGATCTGCTTCAATGAAGATATTAGGATTGTCGGTAACAGAGTTAATTTCGGTTTTGAATACTTTTCTAACGTAATCAATGGCATCTTTTGAAGCACCGTGAACCTGAGGCATGCAACGGAAAGAATACGGATCCTGTACGTGTTTTTTCTCCTGAGCAATAATCTCACTTCCGTCTAAAAATTCAGTAAGGCGCTGTGCCGTCACAATCTGTCCTTTGTGAGGACGTATAAAATGAATCAATTCGTTAAAAGGCTCAATTCTTCCATCAAAACCTTCTAATGAAATAGCTCCGATCAAATCTGCCAAATACGAATATTTATAAGCTTTTAATAAAATATGTGCTCCGTACGCACTCATGAACTGAGTTCCGTTTAACAAAGCCAACCCTTCTTTAGACTGTAAAACAATTGGCTCCCAGTTAAAGTGTTTTAAAACTTCGGCTGCGGCTGTTTTTTTTCCTTCAAAAAGAACCTCACCCTCACCTAATAAAGGTAACGATAAATGTGCCAAAGGTGCCAAATCTCCCGAAGCCCCTAAAGATCCCTGAGTATAAATTACCGGAAGAATATCATTATTGTAAAAATCCACCAAGCGCTCTAAAGTTTGCAATTGAACCCCTGAATGTCCATAACTCAAAGATTGAATCTTAAGCAACAGCATCAATTTTACAATTTCAGCCGGAACCTCTTCTCCTGTTCCGCAAGCATGCGATTTTACAAGATTCTCCTGAAGCTGAGATAAATTTTCATTTGAAATTTTCACATTACAAAGCGAGCCAAAACCAGTGTTGATTCCGTAAATAGGTTCAGAATGTGAAGCCATTTTTTTATCGAGATAATCACGACATTTTTGAACGTTTACTTTTGCTTCTTCTGATAATTCAAGCGTTTTCTGGTTGACAATAATTTCCTGTAAAGCTTCTAAACTTAGGGTTTCTGTGCTGATATAATGGATTTCTTTCATGCTGTTTAAATTTTAAGACTTCAAAATTCAGCAAATCAATATTAAAAAGCAACATTTATTCCTAATAATTAAAAAATGATTCTCGCGAATTCCCCGATTTTGCTCTTTTCACAATAGCAATCCGACAAAACCAAGGACATCTTTTTATCCTAATAAGGTACCTCTATTTTTTAACAAGAAAACGACAAAAGCAATTAAATCCTACCGATTTTATAGACTAATGACGTTTTTAGATGTTTTTCAAGATTAAAAATCAGACTATTAAGCACATCTCTTTTAAAGATAAGTTCCAATAATTATATGAATCCATCAATTTAACACACACAATTCTGACAAAAAGCTCAATATTGATTTGCTGAATTTTGAATTTTTAAAATATTCATAAAAAGACCGGAAAGATTTTTAACTTTTATAAAAAACTGTACTTTTGAAAAACCAAAATGAAAAGTAACAGCGTAAAATATCATTCTACACTAACAACTCAAACCAGAGTTGCAATCGCTGCTATTACAATTTCAACTACAACAACTACTACCCCTTAGGGGTATACATTTTACATATCACTCAGGTTACCTAGTACTTTTTTCTAAGAAGAAGAGAGTTATTGGATACATAAAAAACATTTACAAAGAAAAAAATAGTTGCAGTTTTCAGTTTCAGTTCACAGTTGATAACCTTTGAACCTTTGTTACTAAAAATCTTTGCACCTTATTAAAAAACATCAAAAATGAAAGTATTAAAATTTGGCGGAACTTCGGTTGCCAATGCACAAAATATAAAACTAGTTCTCGAAATCATAAATCAAAAATCGAAGCAGGACCAATTGGTTGTGGTAGTATCAGCCTTAAGTAAAGTAACTGATTTACTGCAACTGGCAGCAGCAAAAGCAGCAGCTAATGACGAAAGCTTCAGAGAAATTGTTGCTGAAATCGAGAAAAAACACCTTGACACTTTAAAAGAATTGATTCCGGTTAGCGAACAAAGTAGCTTACTGAGCCATGTAAAAAGAATCATCAATCATTTAGAAACTTTATTAGACGGCTGTTTCTTACTGGGCGAATTATCTCCCAGAACTGCCGATACTATTTTAAGTTTTGGAGAGCTGCTTTCGTCTTACATCATTGCTCAGGCGTATCAGCAAATTGATAAAAATGCGGTTTACAAAGACAGTCGCGAACTGATTAAAACCAACAATAACTTTGGAAAAGCCGTTGTAAATTTCGAAGTTTCCAACCAGCTGATCAGAGAATATTTTGCCGAAAATCAGTCTAAAATTAGTATTCTTCCAGGGTTTATTTCTCAAACTCTTGACGGAATCGCTACTACCTTAGGCCGTGGAGGTTCTGATTATACCGCTGCCATAGTTGCCGGAGCACTTGAAGCAGAACAATTAGAAATCTGGACTGACGTTAACGGAATGTTTACCGCCAATCCTAAAATTGTTAAACAGGCCCACCCTATTGCAACGATCTCATATCAGGAAGCGATGGAGCTATCGCATTTTGGTGCCAAAGTGCTGTATCCGCCAACGATTCAGCCTGTCTTAAGAAAAAACATTCCAATTTTAATCAAAAATACATTTGAACCGGAAGCTGAAGGAACCTTAATTTCAGATCAGGTTTTGTCAAAAGATACCGTTGTAAAAGGAATCAGTCATATCGACAATATTTCATTAGTAACTCTTGAAGGTCCCGGAATGATTGGAGTTTCAGGTTCGTCAAAACGTTTGTTTGAAGTATTGTCTCAGGAAAAAATCAACGTTATTTTTATCACTCAGGCTTCTTCTGAGCATTCGATCTGTATCGGAATTCTGAATTCGGATGCGGATAATGCCGAGGCTGCCATCAACAGAGCTTTTGAAGTAGAGATTTCTCAAAACAAAATCGATCCTTGTATTGTCGAAAAAGACCTGTGCATTATCGCTTTGGTGGGCGAAAACATGAAGAACCATCAGGGTTTAAGTGGTAGAATGTTTAGTACTTTAGGAAAAAACAATGTCAACATACGCGCCATTGCGCAAGGAGCTTCTGAACGTAATATTTCGACTGTAATCAATGAAAGAGACGTTAAGAAAGCATTGAATACTTTACACGAAAACTTCTTTGAGGAAAACACCAAACAGCTCAATTTATTTGTGATGGGTGTTGGAAACGTGGGTGAAAAATTCATCGAACAAATTCACAATCAAAGGAAGTTTCTAAAAGACAACCTGAAAATCAATGTTCGTGTGATCGCTTTATCCAATTCCCGAAAAATGCTTTTTGACGAGGACGGAATTTCGTTAAAAGACTGGCAATCGGCTTTGGACAAAGGTGAAAATGCCAATAAAGAAGCTTTCATCTCTCGTGCGAAGGAATTAAACTTGCGTAACAGCATCTTTGTTGATATTACCGCAAATGCAAGCGTGTCTGAAACCTACGAAAATTTCTTAAAACAGAGTATCGCGGTGGTGACCTGCAACAAAATTGCCTGTTCATCTGCCTATGACAATTATAAAAAATTAAAGAATTTATCCCGTCAGTACAATGCTCCGTTTTTATTTGAAACCAATGTTGGAGCGGGATTACCAATTATTGATACCGTGAAAAACTTAATCGCTTCAGGTGATAAAGTACATAAAATTCAGGCGGTTCTATCCGGAAGTCTGAACTTCATATTCAACAATTTCGATAAAGACAATTCTTTTCACGATGTGGTAAAAGAAGCCGGAGTGCAAGGTTTCACAGAGCCGGATCCGAAAATTGACTTAAGCGGAATCGACGTAGCCCGTAAAATCCTAATCCTGATCCGCGAAAGCGGTTATGAAATGGATATTGACGCAATTGCCAACGAATCGTTCCTGCCAGCCGAATGTCTTGCCACAACTAACAACGAAGATTTCTTTGCTTCTTTAACGCAACATGCTCCTCATTTTTCAAAAATCTATGACGAAGCGTTAAGCAAAGATTCCAGATTGAAATATGTAGCGCAATTCGAAAACGGAAAAGCGAGCGTTGGTTTGCAATTCATCCCGAAAGAGCATCCTTTTTACAACCTGGAAGGAAAAGACAATATTGTACTTTTCTACACCGATCGTTACGTAGATCAGCCACTACTGATCAAAGGCGCCGGAGCGGGTGCAGCCGTTACCGCATCAGGAATTTTTGCAGATGTGATTAGAATTGGAAACATATAATTTTTTGTTTCAAGTTTCAAGTTTCAGGTTCCAGCAACTTGAAACTTAAAACTTGAAACCTGAAACAACTAAATAATGAAAGAAATAAAACTATTTTGCCCGGCAACTATCGCCAACCTCTCCTGCGGATTTGACGTATTGGGACTTTGCCTGGATAATGCGGGCGATGAAATGATCGTTCGGAAATCAGATCAAAAAGGAGTTCGAATTACCAAAATTGAGGGAGCAGATTTGCCTTTAGAAACGGAGAAAAACGTTTCAGGGGTTGCAGCTTTAGCAATGTTGGAGACACTTGACGTGGATTGCGGATTCGAAATCGAAATTTATAAACATATCAAAGCCGGAAGCGGAATCGGAAGCAGTGCTGCCAGTTCTGCCGGAGCGGTTTTTGGAATCAATGAGCTTCTGGGACGTCCATATTCTCGTAAAGATTTGGTGCAATTTGCCATGCAGGGTGAAAAACTGGCCAGCGGAAATGCACATGCCGATAACGTTGCTCCTGCCCTTTTAGGCGGATTTACTTTGGTAAGAAGTTATGCTCCTCTTGATATTATCAGAATTGATAGTCCGGAGGAATTGTACGCAACGGTAGTTCACCCGCAAATTGAATTGAAAACTTCTGACGCACGTTCGGTTTTGAAACAAAACGTTTCCCTTAAAAGCGCCATCATGCAATGGGGAAATGTAGGCGGACTTATAGCGGGTCTTTACACCAAAGATTACGATTTGATTGGAAGATCACTTCATGACGAAATCGTTGAGCCTTTAAGAAGTGTTTTAATTCCAGGTTTCGACCAAATCAAACAAACGGCTCTTGAAAACGGTGCTTTAGGTTCCGGAATCTCAGGTTCTGGCCCGTCGATTTTTGCTTTAAGCAGAGGAAAAGAAACCGCCGATCAAATCGCCAAAGCCATGAGCGACGTTTACGAAAAAATGAATTTACCATATGAAATTCATGTTTCTAAAATTAATCCTGATGGTGTTAGAGTTTTGTAATCGTATAAATCATGGATGAAATAACAAAAGAGGAGCAAATTGAAAATTGGTTGAGAATTGGTTTAAGTCAGCCTCAAGACAGACTTTCTGAAATTTTTTATTTTGATAGAAGAGACAATCAGTTTTTCTCCATTCTTGTTGCAGATTATTTTCATTTTGATAAGAATTATAATATCCCGAAAAATGCTGTTTCAAGCTATCCTGAAAGTACTTTAATTGTATTAGCAGATAGAATGAAACGAATTGAGAATGTTGATAAATCAATTATTACATTAAGCAGAACCAAAAAAGGTGAAGATAGTACCGATGAATATTTAAATCGAAAGATGGAGGCTTTTTTAAATTTAAATTCAATAGTTATTACAACAGCAACGATTTGGGAAGTTGATGAAATTGGAAGTGTGACTATTAACTTATTAGAAGACGAATCAGAAATTGATATAAAAAAGCAAAAAAGTTGGTGGGAATTTTGGAGATAAAAGCAACCAAAATAATTTACAAAAACAATAAATTGTCGATATCATAAATCATTAAATAAAAATATTTTAAATAATTACAGGCTTCGTTTTTTTACGCAAGGCAAAAAGCTTAAAGCCTACTGCCTAAAGCCTAAAGCAAAAAAACCAATGAAATACTACAGTTTAAACCATAATGCTCCAAAGGTTTCGTTTAAGGAAGCCGTAATACAAGGACTCGCGAGTGATAAAGGATTATATTTCCCTGAAAATATCACCGCTTTAGATGCCTCCTTTTTTGATGAAATTGAAAATTTAAGTCACGAACATATTGCTTTTGAAGCGATCAAACAATTCGTTGGCGATGAAATCCCGGCAGACAAATTAAAAGAAATCATTGCGGATACTTTAGTCTTTGATTTTCCGGTAGTAAAAGTCGAAGACGGAATCTACTCTTTAGAGTTATTCCACGGTCCAACCATGGCGTTTAAAGACGTTGGAGCACGTTTTATGTCACGCTGTCTGGGGTATTTTAACAGAGACAATAAAGACGCTAAAAACACTGTTCTTGTGGCTACTTCCGGAGATACAGGCGGAGCCGTTGCGAGCGGATTTTTAGGCGTTGACGGTGTCGATGTGGTGATTTTATATCCGTCAGGAAAGGTGAGCGACATTCAGGAGAAACAATTAACGACTTTAGGACAAAACATCAAAGCACTGGAAGTTGACGGTGTTTTTGACGATTGCCAGGATATGGTTAAAAAAGCGTTTTTAGATGAAACTTTAGCACATAAAAACCTGACTTCGGCCAATTCGATTAATATTGCGCGCTGGCTGCCACAGATGTTCTATTTTTTCTTTGCTTACAAAGCGTTGAAAAGCCAAAACAAACCATTGGTTTTCTCTTGTCCAAGCGGTAATTTCGGGAATATCTGCGCCGGAATTATGGCAAAAAGATTAGGCTTGCCTATTGAACATTTTGTAGCCTCTACAAACGTAAACGATACCGTACCAAGATTCTTAGAAAACGGAAAATACGACCCGAAACCTTCTAAAGCCACAATCTCTAACGCTATGGACGTTGGAAACCCAAGCAACTTTATCCGCATTCAGGAATTGTACAACAATAACTTAAAAGCGTTCGAAAAAGACTTTTCCTCTTATAGCTATACCGACGAAGAAACGCTTGTTGCTCTAAAAAATATTTATAACACAAATGGTTACATCGCGGAGCCACATGGTGCTGTTGGTTATCTAGGTTTGAAGAAAGAACTGAAAAAACACTCGAATGCCATTGGTATTTTCTTAGAAACAGCACACCCTATTAAATTCTTAGATGTTGTTGAACCGGCATTAGGGATTACACTTCCTATTCCTGCTCAGATTGAGAGTGTTATTAATGAGGAGAAAGTGAGTGTGAAGATTGGGAGTTATGAGGAGTTGAAGAGTTTTTTGGGATAATCTATTTATATTTTGATATACTAAACGATTGAGATTTATTTCAGTCGTTTTTTTATTGCATTACACTAAAATTATTTTGAGTTAGCAAATAAAAAATATCAAGTACGGAAATCCATAAAAATTGGCAAGAAAAAATACATATATTTGAAAATAGGAAATCGAAATTATTTTTTTATTAATTCAAATTGATTTCGGGTTAAAAACTGAATTTTATTCTGTACACACAAAAGCGAGTATAACTATTACTAGACAATATGGAAAACAAACCATTAAATTTTGAAGAATTCAAAAAGGCACTTGATGGAGAAAAGTCAAAGCTACAAAACTTAAATGACTTCAATATACCTACAGATGCTTATCATGTCCGAGATTTGACTAAGTCACAAGTTATTCCGTCAGAAAATTACTCTACAACTGTCACTTCACCTAAACTTGACTCTATTGAAACACATTTTCGAAATATAGAAGAACTTCTAATCGAAAAAATTATTGATTATAAAGACGATTTAATAATAGGCTGTGTAGCATGGTTAACTTCATATCGAATTTTAGATGCTCTTGCTAAATGTAAGAACGTCCAAATCATTGTTCAAAAAGAGGATTTCTTAAGACCAGACCTAAAGACTAAAGACAGAAATTCCTGGAAAAATATTTTACACAATAAATATAATAAGATTACGTGTGAAATGGCTCGTTTTCAATTTTCTGAACCAATGGAATATTTAAGTTTTGCCTGTGACCCAACAGTTGAAGGGGTGAGATGTGTTGGAAATCATAATTCTGAAAAATCTCCAGCATTTCCGCGGATGCATAATAAATTTCTGGTTTTTTGTAGAACTACTAAAAATCAAGATAATTCAGATTTTCGTTATTGGCCAGTTTCATTATGGACTGGATCTTTTAATTTAACGCAAAATGCTACATATTCCTTGGAAAATGCTATTTGTCTGACTGATAGTACTGGAAAGAATGAATTGATCAATAGCTATTTAAAAGAACATCACCAAATTTTTACTATTTCTGAGAAATTAAATTGGGAAAGTACTTGGATAGAACCACAGTTTAGAATAGGAACATAGATTCTTTCGCAAGCAAATTGTTTGCATAGCTTACCTTTCCTTGCTAGCTCTAGCGCAACGCTCTCGTTAAAAATTGAAAATTAATAGTTATACGGAATTAAGTTTTTTAGAGGATAGTATTTTTATACCCTTTTAGTTCTATTTGTATCTTTTTCAATTCGCATTTTTTAACAATTACTAAAAACCAAACCAATGAACCTAAAACTAAAAATATTAACTTTTTTTATACTTTTCAATTTTATACCATTATTAAAAGTATCAGCTAATTCAAAAATTTATGAAAAAGATAAACTAGAGGCTTTGTCGGAAAAAATTGATTATCTAGAAGAAAAAATCGAATATCAAAACGAACAAATAAACAGTCAAGCAGGAATGCTTGATACAGCATTTGATGGCGTTTCTACCGAACTTGGAGCATCATCAAATTATATAAGTGTTTGCAGTATAATAATAGCCATTTTTAGTATTGGTTTAGGAATATATGTCACCAAAATAGAAAAAAGCATTAAGTCTATGGTTAAGGATAGCGAAACATTGATGGCAAGGAATATAGAAATTAAAAATGATATAGAATCTCTAAGTAACAAAATAACAAGGGATAGTCGTGGCCTATATAAAATAATTCGAAATGAAGAATCAAATCATTTAATTGATAGATTAATTTTTGTTCCTGAGGATATTACAAATTTATTTTATAATCTTACTTCTAGAGATCTAGAACCTAATCATTTTCCAAAACTAAAAGAGGCTTATTTGCAAGTTAAAAATACTCCTGAGTATGGAGATGATTATCAGATGCTATTATTTCAGCATTTTGTGGGTCAGTCTTTTTTAGATGAAGAACTTAAAAATGATATTATTGATAATGTTTATGATTTGTTTGAAAATTCTTTTAAAAATGATGCAATTAAATCATCTAAAGATTTTTTCAGTACAATTTCTCAATTAGATATAGAAAACTATAAATTAGAACTAAATAAATTTGTTACCGGATTTTGTAAATCAAAATTTTCTACAGAAGAAGCAATTTATTTTGAAATAATTAATTCTTTAAAAAGCAGAGAATTAAAATTTAAAATTTTTAAAATTATAGATGAAGTAAGTGAAAGTTTAATTTTTAGAAAAAAATATGGCAAGCTAATTCTTGACTATAATTACGAAAATTTAACCAATGCTGAAAATCTTGTCATCAATAAAATAATAGATTTAAATAAATAAAAATGGGAGATATATCAATATCAATGAAAACAGGTTTGTTAACACATAATTTAAGAAATCTATTGGATGGTAAAGCAGATCTTGGTACAGCGATGAAATTAGGGGTAATGACAAGCTCCTTACAGCAGTTTTTAGATGGTAAGGCAAATATTAGCATGGCCTCTAAGCTAGGTTTGATGACAAGTGATCTGCAAACACTCTTAAATAGTATGGGAAAAAAAGGTGCAATAGGCTTAATTTTAGGCATATTATTAAACAATAACCTAGAATAAAAACGTTATTAGTTATCTAAATACTTGTTACAAGTGTCTCACTCATTAAGACATTGAATAAAAGAGAGACCTCTCCCTGCTAACGGGAGCATCCCGCTCGTGAATTCAAAGAAATTCAAAAGCCAATTGAAGCGGGCACGAGCGAGACGCTCGCGCTAGCGATAGCAATGGTAATATTATACTTAAACACGGAACTTTCTGATTGTTTACATAATACCATTATCCGCAAAAGAATAATAACTCTCTGGGGTAATAATCAAATGATCTACTACTTCTATATCCAGAATAATACCTGCATCTTTAACCTTTTTAGTCATCACTTTATCGGCAGGAGAAGGAAGAGCTTTTCCTGAGGGATGATTGTGCAACATGATAATAGCGGTTGCTTTTGCTTTGAGTGCTGCCGTAAACAATAATCTAAGATCGACCGTAGTTGCGGTTATACCTCCTGTCGACATTTCATAAATTCCCAATACCCTATTGGCCTTGTTGAGCAAAAGAACTTTAAACTGCTCTAAAAACTCAATTTTGTTCGGATTCCACGATTGCAAAGCCAGTTTGTAAGTTGCTTTAGACGAAGTGATCTGAGGTCGTTCTGAGGCTTTTACTTTGGTTTTGTAAATCAGTTCAATTTCTGATGCAATTCTCCAATCTTCCTTTCCTTTCTTCGTTTTCATAATGATTAAAGATTTACAAATTAATGATAACAGCTTCTCAGAGTTTTATATGATTTTCTTTAGCAATTTAAATATTCCAAACAAGAAAAGTGTGGCAACATAATACCACACAAAATTGAGCATTATTGTTGCAGTAATTCATTGGTGTTAAATTATAACATAAAAAGGTATTGTGAAATATTGTAATTTGATATGCATTTGTATTGAAATTCAATATATAACTTATAAAAACCTATAAAAATATGGGGATTTACAACTATACTTAAATCTTGGAGTTCTAAGAAAAATTCCTGAGGTATTGGATGTTGGTGTTAGAAAATTGTTGATTTCATCCTGCTCCTGAACACCTAAAATTTAAATCACAAAAATTTCGGCTAAAGCCATTTCCTATTCTATTTTCTTTTTCCTCCAGCTGAAGCTGGAGGCTATTCAAAAAAATCTAAAAAACAAACCTTAAAATAGGCCTATTCAATTGCCCTCAGCTTCAGCTGGGGGTTTTGTATTCAAATAGAAAATAGGCTTTAGCCAAATGACATTGAGCGGGAGGCCGTTCAAAAAATCACGCGCATCCCTACCCTATGTAGACCTTCCTAAAATTACTTCCCCTCTCTTAAAGATTAAAAATCCTCACTTATGATTATTTTTATATCTTTAAAAATTCTAAATACAGCCACCTGTTTAGAGCATTAATTTCTATTAACACCCTATTTTTATGAAAAAAACATTACTTGTATTCCTTTTAGCCGGATCCTTAATTTCATCTGCTCAGGAATCAAAACCAAAAGCTCCCCAAGCCCCAGCAAAAGAAGAAAATTCGCCTTCTAATCTTACTTTTAATCCGGATGCCAGTGTGATCACCAATCACTCCGTTACCATAAAAGGACAAAAAGTTCCTTACAAAGCCACAACGGGTACGATGCCGGTTTGGGACGAAGACGGAAAGGCAATTGCCGGATTGTTCTACACCTATTATGAGCGTTCTGATGTAAAAGATCAGGCTTCACGTCCGTTAGTTATTTCCTTTAACGGTGGTCCGGGTTCTGCTTCGGTTTGGATGCAGATTGCTTACACAGGACCGAGTCTCTTAAACATTGATGATGAAGGATATCCTGTACAGCCTTACGGAATAAAAGAAAATCCGTATTCTATTCTGGATGTTGCCGATATCGTTTTTGTAAACCCTGTCAATACCGCTTATTCCAGACCTACAAGCAAAGACATTCCTACTACAAAATTCTTTGGCGTAAATGCCGATATTAAATACCTGGCCGATTGGATCAATGGTTTTGTAACCCGCACCAATCGTTGGGCTTCTCCTAAATACCTAATTGGTGAAAGTTATGGTACTACCCGTGTCTCGGGATTGGCACTTCAACTGCAAAACAGCCAATGGATGTATCTTAACGGAGTCATTTTGGTTTCTCCAACTGAATTAGGAATAACACGTGGTGTAGTTTCTGATGCTGCTCTTAAATTGCCTTATTTTGCAGCTACTGCCTGGTACCACAAAATGCTTCCGCCTGATCTTCAAAACAAAGATTTAACAGACATGTTACCCGAAGTGGAAGATTTTACCGTAAACGAACTTCTTCCTGCATTGACCAAAGGAGGATCTCTGGATGAACAAAAAAGAAAAGAAATTGGTGCTAAAATAGCACGTTATTCCGGTATCCCAGAGAAAGTGATCCAGCAAAACAATTTAGACCTTCCTTATGATTATTTTTGGAAAGAATTGTTAAGAGATAAGGGCTATACGGTAGGAAGACTTGATTCGAGATACAAAGGAATTGACCGCAAAGACTCAGGCGAAAGTCCTGATTTTAATGCAGAACTTACTTCCTGGCTGCACTCGTTTACGCCTGCCATCAATATGTACCTACGTAACAATCTGAACTATAAAACAGATTTTAAATACAATATGTTTGGTTCTGTACATCCTTGGGACAGATCTAACGATAAAACAGGCGAAAACCTGAGACAAGCTATGGCTCAAAACCCCTATTTGCATGTCATGGTACAATCCGGATATTATGATGGTGCCTGTGATTACTTTAATTCTAAATACGATTTATGGCAAATGGATCCGAGTGGAAAACTAACGGATAGAATGTCATGGAAAGGTTACAGAAGCGGTCACATGATGTACCTAAGAAAAGCCGATCTGGAAGCTGCTAACGAAGACATCAGAACTTTCATTAAGCAATCCTTACCTAAAGCCGGACAACCTGCAAAATACTAAATCGAACCTCTTGGGTTTAATGAATAAAAATTGATTTAACACATAGAAATAAAATTTCTCTCGCAGATTTAGCAGACTACTTAGATTATTTTATAATGGTCTTAGAAAACAGTTAAATCTGCGTGAAAAAATTACAACTACAATAATTCATGATTACAAAAGCTTCCTTACAGGACATTCCGGCGTTAACCGTTTTAATCAATTCGGCCTACAGAGGCGAAACCTCCAAAAAAGGCTGGACAACCGAAGCCAATTTATTGGAAGGAAAAAGAACTGACGAGCAGGAAATGACCGAAATTTTTCTGGATCCTAAAAATACCATTCTAAAATACACTGAAAAGGACCACATTATAGGTTCGGTTTTATTGGTCGAAAAAGGACACCAACTGTATTTAGGAATGTTAACCGTTTCACCAGAATTACAAAACAGTGGTATCGGGAAAAAGATGCTGGCAGAAGCTGAAAATCATGCAAAAGCTTTGGGATTATCCAGTATTATTATGACGGTGATCTCCGTTCGGGAAGAACTTATTGCGTGGTACAAACGTCACGGCTACGTTGATACTGGCGAGAGAGAAGCTTTTCCTGTAAGTGAGATTCATGTTACAATCTCTGAGAAACCTCTTGAGTTTATTTACTTAGAGAAGGTTATTTAGTTTTAGTTGTTTCAAGTTTCAAGTTTCAAGTTTCAAGTTTCAGGTTTGAGAGTAAAAACTAAAAAAACTTAGCAACTCAGCACCTTAGGACCTTAGTACCTCAGAAAAGCCTTTGAACCTTTACCCCTCTGAACCTCCAATAATAAAAAATGCACATACACCTTTTACCCAAAGAAAATTGTAAAGCCGCAGTTTGGAGCGGTGGATTGACGTATGAATATATGATCTATCCAAAAACAGCAAACTACGCCGATAGAGATTTTGCATTCAGAATAAGCAGTGCTACCATAGAGCAGGAACCATCGGTATTTACTCAATTTAAAGGTTATCACCGATATCTGGTTATGCTTGATAACGGCCTGGATATCGAGATAAACCAAGAAAAAAAGGTATACGAGCAATTTGAAATCATGGAATTTAACTCCAATGATGCCGTGACTTCTTTTACAAAAGGTATTGATTTTAATTGGATGGTTTCTGAAAAAATATCCCAGCACCAACTGAAAATAACAGCTGCTAATCAAAATTGTAATGCTCAAATTGTACTTTTCTTTTCTTTAGATACAACCGTTGTTCAAATTAATGAGAAGCCGTACGATTTAAAACCTTATGATTTACTGATCATTGAAAATCCGGAAAAGACAGATATAGCACTTCGATTTTCTAATAAATGCCTTTTTGGAGTATTGGATTTTTAATTCCGAAATGAATTTAACCGCAACGTTCGCGAAGGGTTACGCAAAGATTCGCAAAGCTTTCTTAACTGGTACAGTATATGCTCGCAAAGGCACAAAGTCTCAGAGTTTAAGCTCTTCTTTGTTCTTGCATCTTTCTTCCATTTATCAAAGCATACCAATAAAAAAACTCAGCCCCTTAGCTCCTCAGAACCTTAGCAGCTCCTTTTAATCTTTGACAAAAACTCGTGAGAAACTCCCAGATAAGAGGATAAATTCCGGTTATTGATTTTATTTGCTTTATGCGAATAGCGCTTTATAAACTCCAGATACCTTTGCTTGGAAGTTTTGTTCAGGAGATCTATAAGTCTTTGCTGAATGGCAATATTAGCCCTTTCAACCATTAAAATATGAAATTGAATCAACTTGGGGACTTGTTCGAACAAAAGTGCTTTGTTTTTCTTACTGATCACCAGGATTTCACTTTCTTCAATTGCTTTGATATTATAAGTCGTAGGCTTTTGATGATAGAAACTTTCTAGATCACAAATCCATTCATTTTCGAAAGAGAAAAAAATGACACTTTCGGTTCCGTTGTCATTTAAAATATAGGTTTTAAAAGTACCTTTCAAAATAAAGCCTTCATAAGAATTCTTTGAATCCTGAATCTGCAGAAATTCGTTTTTCTTAAGTTTAATAAACTTTACTTTTTCAACTACAAAATTCCATTCCTCATCTGTTAACGGAATCTTGCGCTCGATACTTAATCGTAGGTCTTTGTACATATGGTATTTACTTTTTATTCTTACTCAGGGGCGTAAGCAGGTGAATGAATGAAAAATAATGCAATCGATTACACAAAAATATACTTTTTTGTAATGTAACGGCTACCGAAAACACATTTAACAGTAAATTATTTTCAAAACATTGAACTTGTTCAACTTTTTTCATGCTAATTATAAGCAGATTTGCACTATTAACTATTTAACCAAACTTAATTATTATGAAATTTAAATCAACAATCTCAGTGTTTCTATTGACATTGATTTTCGGTTTTGCAGCCTGTAATACCGAAGAAATTGCTACCCCGAAAAGTAGTGAAAATGCTACTATCGAGACCTCTACAACAACTTCCGGCAATTTGACGGCAAAAATTGGAAACTGCGCCCAGGTTCCGGGATGGGCTTCTCAAAATGGAGGAACAACCGGTGGAGGTTCCTCTCAAGAAGAAGTAGTTTCGAATTATACACAACTGAAATCGGCTATTGAAAACAGTGCAGTAAAAGTGATTAAAGTTACCGGTACTATTACGGTTACTACAAGATTATCACTACAGGATCAAAGTGGCAAAACCATTTACGGTGCAAGCGGTGCCAAACTGGTTTCGACCAACCAAACGAAAGACGGTTCAGGTATCATCAATATCAAAAGATGCACGAATCTGATTATCAGAAATCTTATTTTTGAAGGTCCGGGTGCTTATGACACAGATGGCTGGGACAATGCAATTTTAGATGATTGTCAAAATGTATGGGTAGACCATTGTGAATTCAGAGATGGGGTTGACGGAAACTTCGACATCAAAAATAAATCAGATTTTGTTACGGTTTCGTATACAAAATTCGGTTATTTAAAAACTCCTAAAGCCGGAGGTCCCGGAGGTTCTGACGATCACAGGTATTCTAATTTAATTGGTTCCAGTGATGGTGCAACTGCCGATCGTGGAAAATTAAGAATCACTTTCGCTCGCTGCTGGTGGGCTCCGGGCTGCAAAGAAAGAATGCCAAGAGTGCGTTTTGGAAAAGTACATCTGGTAAACAACTTCTTTAACAGTACGGTAAGTAATAAATGTATTGCCGCAGGTTTTGAAGCGAGTCTAAATGTAGAAAGCAACGTTTTTGAAGGTGTAAAAACTCCTATCGATCTAATGAGCGGTTTTACTGCTGTTACAGCAACAGACAATGTTTTCACCAATACAACCGGAAATCAAGCCGGAAGTGGTACTGCTTTTACTCCACCCTATTCGATCGTAAAACTGAACAAAACTGCTGTTAAAGCTGATATCTCTGCCAATGCAGGAGCAACTTTAGGCGGCAATATCTGCGGATCGTTTTAATCAGTTACAAATAATAAATACAAGTTAGTTTTATTTTGGAACCATGGATTACAGTTTTGTAGTTCGTGGTTTTTTTGTTTCAGGTTATTTTGTTTCACGTTTCAAGTTTCAAGTTTCACGTTTCAAGTTTTAGGTTTTAGGTTTCAGGTTTTGATGCAAAAACTACAATGATTTTAATCTGTTTTGAATTTTATGAAATATAAAAGTTCGCAAAGCTTTACCTAAAAACTTTGCGAACTTTGCGTAATTCTTTGTGTCCTTTGCGGTTAAAAAAAACTTTGCCACTTTGAACCTTTGAACCTCTGCAACTTTGAACCTCCTCTAAAGCACCAATTCTTCAAATAATCTCTGAATCGTCTTTTCTAAGTCCTGACATAAGCCCGGATGAGGTCTTGACGTTTGTATTGCAGAACTTCTAATGGCTGTGAGCCATCTAAAACGTTCCGGAATCTCAAATTCAGCGATCGGTCCGCCGTCTTTTGCTCCATTAACAATCTTTTCTAATGACGTTAAATTACATTCTAACTGTTCGATGTCAAAGTCGGCAGAAAGAGCTTGTATTCTTTCTTTATTCAGATGAAAAAGAACTTTTATGAATTTCTTTTTTTTGCAAAACAAAATGATTCCGATATTCAGAAACTCTTCGCGCTCTACTCTAGGCACCACGCGGATTACGGCATACTCATATAAGTGATTATCTTGCATTTTGCGCCTGGTTTACAAAGATTTCTGAATGATTTAATCGGGTCTGCAAAAACTGCAAATACACATTTCGCAAGGTTTCCGGTTCTTCCTCGGTATCTTCCCATTGCAGCCATTCCAGTGGAATTGTATTTACAATCTCTTCTAATATTTCGTGCGATAAAAGTGCTTTAAATTCAGCATCTACCTCCTTTAAAAGCGAAGCTTGCGGCAATAAAACATGATCTTTAATTAATGCAAACGGACTTTTGGCATGCTGTTCCCAATTGTTCCAGGAATGATGAAAATACAAGCACGCTCCGTGATCAATCAGCCATAATTCTTTATGCCAAATTAGCATATTTGTATTTTTGAAAGTACGATCGACATTGGTAATATAAGCATCCAGCCAAACAATTTGTGAAGCCAGCTTAGCATCAACGGTGGTCACAACAGGATCGAATGTAATGGCTCCCGATAAAAAATGGAGTGCCAGATTTAATCCCTGACTTCCCTGCAGTAAATCCTGAATTTCTTCATCAGCTTCGGTTCTTCCAAACGCTTCGTCAAGATTGGCGAAAACTAATTCCGGAAGCTGTAATTTTAAGGCTTTTGCAATTTGTCCACCCACCAATTCGGCAATCAAAGCTTTTACACCGTGACCGGCTCCTCTAAATTTTAAGACGTATTTAAAATCGTCATCGGCTTCTGCCAAAGCAGGTAAAGAACCTCCCTCGCGCAATGGCGTTATATAACGCATGACGTTTACTGTTCTGAGATCGAAGTTGTTTTTCATTTTTTTCTAGATTCAAAGATGCTAAGAAACTGAGCTACTAAGTTTCTAATCTTTGAGATTACAAACTTACGTTTTTTGATTTTAGATTATGCAGACCAAATTTTAGATTTTTTCTCGTTCGTGCAGATCAAGCAGCTTTATTCTCAGTTTTGGTATCCTGAGCGAAGTCGAAGGACACTTACTTAGACTTACTTAGACCTACTTAGGCTTGCTTAGTTTTTTTACCGCAAAGTTCGCGAGGGTTTTATCATTTAGTTTTTTTTTTGCATAACCTAAAGGTTCTCAAGGCTTTGCGTAAAACTTTGCGAACTCTGCGTAAAACTTTGCGAACTTTGCGGTTAAATTAAACCAAACTCAAAAAAGCTTTTCCCAAATACTTAATAATAGTAGAAGCTGTAAAAGATTCATAACCTGTTTTTGGCAACGCAATATCGGCTGTAAGTCCGTGGAGGAAAACGCCTAGTTTTGCTGCGTATTTAGGTTCGTAGCCCTGAGCCAGTAAGCCTGTAATGATTCCGGTGAGGGTGTCTCCGCTTCCGGCAGTGGCTAAAGCTGCATTTCCCGTGGTGTTTTCGTAAATCTCAGTCTTAATGATGATGTAGGTTGGTGCGCCTTTCATGACCATAATTACTTTGTACTTTTCTGAAAAAGCAATCGTTTTTTGAAACTTTTCCGATTCTGAATTCCACTTACCTATTAAACGCTCGAGTTCTTTCGGATGTGGTGTCAGAATAGTATTTTCAGGAACTAATTCGAGCCAGGTTAAATTTTCTGCCAGAATATTCAGGGCATCAGCATCCAATACTAAAGGAGATTTGTTTACTCTTAAAAACTCAAAAAGCGCTTTTTGAGTACCCAGCTCCACTCCTATTCCGGGTCCAATTCCGATGGCCTGAGGTACTAACGGAAGATGAATGCTGGTCAGGAAATTAGTGTTTTCATCAGTTATTACCATCACTTCCGGAATCGAGATCTGCAGAATTTGATAGCCGCATTTGGGTACAAAAACCGTTACTAGTCCGCAACCTGATTTTAAACAGGATTTTGATGCTAAAACTGCCGCTCCTACTTTTCCGTAACTTCCGGCAATGATAACCGCATGCCCCTGAAGTCCCTTATGAGTTATAGGATTTACCGGTTTGAGAAATTTTAAAACCTCTTCTTTTGTAATTAGAAATGGATCTTTCATCGGACAGATTTTATTACTTAAAGTTACATAAAAAATTAAAGATGTAGGCACTTTGTAAGATCCTAAAGTCAGATTCTGTTGTCGCTAGTATCTTTCTTTCATTCCTTAGAAAAACAAAACGCAAAAAAACTATTGAAACTGCGGGATATTGCTTCGTATGCATAAATCGGGCAAGAATATTGCGAATTTTAATAATTTAGTATATAAATCTTCGATATTTTTTAAATAAATTTGCGACACAATTTTATAAAACAACACAATGAAAAATACTGCGCTTACGCACATACATGAGAGTTTGGGAGCGAAAATGCTACCTTTTGCCGGATACAATATGCCTATTACCTATGAGGGCGTAAATGCTGAACACGAAACAGTTCGCAACAGTGTGGGCGTTTTTGACGTTTCGCATATGGGAGAATTTTTGTTGA
This sequence comes from Flavobacterium tructae, assembly GCF_001853485.1. Lineage (NCBI taxonomy): Bacteria > Pseudomonadati > Bacteroidota > Flavobacteriia > Flavobacteriales > Flavobacteriaceae > Flavobacterium > Flavobacterium tructae. Next base: position 124,662 of record NZ_MIKE01000022.1, read on the forward strand.
CAGGTCCAAATGCTTTGGCTTTGATTCAAAAAGTAACTTCAAATGATGCTTCGACTTTAACGATCGGAAGAGCACAATATTCTTGTCTGCCAAACAACGAAGGTGGAATTGTAGATGATTTGATTGTATATAAAATGAAAGAAGAAGAGTATTTACTGGTTGTAAATGCTTCAAATATCGAAAAAGACTGGAACTGGATTTCTTCGCACAATGATTTGGGTGTTGAAATGAAAAACATTTCTGATGATTATTCTTTATTGGCCATTCAGGGACCAAAAGCGGTTGAAGCTATGCAGTCTTTATCTTCTATCGACTTAGGAGCTATTACATATTATCATTTTGAAGTAGCTGACTTTGCAGGATTCAACGATGTAATTATTTCTGCAACTGGTTATACCGGTTCTGGCGGATTTGAAATTTACTGTAAAAATGCCGATGCTGAAGCTATCTGGAATAAAGTTTTCGAAGCGGGTGCTGCTTTCGGAATTAAACCTATCGGATTAGCTGCTCGTGATACATTACGTCTTGAAATGGGATTCTGTTTGTACGGAAATGATATTAACGATGCTACTTCACCTTTAGAGGCAGGATTAGGCTGGATCACTAAGTTTACTAAAGATTTTACCAATTCTGAAAATCTGAAAAAACAAAAAGAAGAAGGTGTTACCCGTAAATTAATTGCTTTCGAAATGCAGGAGCGTGCGGTACCAAGACATGACTACGAGATTGTAGATGCTTCAGGTGCTGTGATTGGTGTAGTAACTTCGGGAACTATGTCTCCTTCTATGAACAAAGGTATTGGATTAGGATATGTTACGGTAAACAACAGTACTGTTGACAGCGATATCTTTATCAGAATCAGAAAAAATGATGTAGCTGCAAAAGTGGTTAAATTACCTTTTTATAAGAAATAATATTTTATCCTAAATATTCTAAAAATGCATTGCTTAACAAGTGATGCATTTTTTTTATAGTTTTTTTTCTGCCACAAATTCACAAATGATTGTAAATAAAAAAGGCTTCCAAATTTGTGAATTCGTGGCGGAAACTTTGCAGAATAAAATTTATCTGAATGTAAGAATTTTTAGAAAAGTATATCCTTTTATGAAAAAATAAACGTAATTTTAGTCTGAACGAAGATTCCGATTTATGAAAAAAATAGCACTGGCGTTGATTCTAACCACAAATATTCTATTTAGTCAAAGTGGCGATTCCACTTGCGAAATAGTCAACAAAATAAATGCCATTATTCAGGAAGATCACATCCGACCAAAACCCGTTGATGATAGCTTGTCGATTTTTGTTTTTGATAATCTGATCAACGAATTAGATCCTTCCCGAAATATTTTTTTTAAAACGGAGTACGATGAAATGGCAGAGAAATACCGCAAAAACCTGGACGATTTTATTCTTAGTAATGATTGCAGTTTTTTAGCTGATATTACTTCCAAATACAAAGAAAGTCTTTTGAGAACAAAAAAGGTTCTTGAAAAAATTCAAACCGCACCTATCGATTACAGCAAAACAGATACGATCCGGTTTTATAAAAAATCATTTCCTTTTTACCTTAAAAAAGAAAACCTTGAAAAAGTATGGCTTAAAAAAATCCGCTACCAGATTTTGGATGAGATAGCCGAACTAAGTGACAATTTAGATTCAATTAAAGTCAATTTTCAGTCGATAGAGTCCAAATCAAAGAAACTAATTTTATCCAATGAAATATGCCGAATCAATACACTTTTAGAGACAAATGTCAGACAGGAAGAAAAGTTCTACAATTTCTTTTGTACCTACTTTGATCCGCATTCTGCCTATTTTAGTGACGATTCTAAAACGAGCTTTGTGGCATCACTCTCTAAAGAACATTTATCTTTAGGAATGACTGTCAATTTAAATGAAAAGAATGAAATCATTGTAGCCGAAGTTGATCCTAATGGACCCGCTTATCAAACAGGTCAGATCAAAAAAGGCGATCAGATCATTTCAATATCCAACCAAAAAGAAACTTTGCAGGTTTCCTGTGCTTCGCTGGAATCTATCTCCACTTTGATTTTATCGGAATCTAACAAAAGCATCACACTAACTTTAAAACGAAACTCGGGTAAAAGCTTTGACGTTTATATCGAAAAAAAGGTGATGAAAGACGAAGAGAATTCTGTTTTTAGCTTTATTGTTGGAAAGGAAAGTAAAATTGGGTACATCAAAATTCCAAGTTTTTACGCTGACTTAGAAGGCAATAGTCGTAAAGGCTGTGCTGATGATGTGGCTCGCGAAGTTATAAAACTGGAAAGAGACAATATAAAAGGACTCGTAATTGATTTGATTGACAATGGCGGCGGATCGATGGAAGAAGCAATAAAACTAGCCGGAATGTTTATTGACTATGGACCACTTTCTATAGTTGTAGATCGTAATCAGGGAAAATCGATTATCAATGATCCTTATAAAGGTTTGATTTATAAAGGCCCGATAGTCATTCTGGTCAATAGCAATACTGCCTCGGCAAGTGAATTCTTTTCCTCTATATTACAGGATTATAACCGTGCTTTATTATTAGGAAGTACTACGCTTGGGAAAGCGACCATGCAAACCATTCTTTCGCTTGACGAAACTAAAAACACTGATTTTTTAAAAATTACAATTAACAAATTTTACAGAGTTACAGGTAAAAGTCATCAATATATCGGAGTAAAACCGGATGTAATTCTTCCTGAATTCTATGAAAATGTTTATCAACGAGAAAGCAATTTTCCTACCGCCATTAAAAATGATAGTATCACACCGTCTTTAAAATTTAAGCCTTATGTAAAAAGAGCCCTAATCGACAAATTAGCTCAAAATAGTACAACAAGATTGGCAGACAATTACTTTTTCAATAACATAAAAGAAATCAATCAAAAAATTGATAAACTTATCAATACTCCAAAAGCCGAAATACCGATGACTATAGACGCTGTCTTCAAACAGAAAAAAGTAGTGAACTCACTTTGGACCGAAATCAATACTTTTAACGATGAAAACAACCCTCTGGATGTGTATAATTCTACGGTAAATCAGTTTCTGCTGGGTGTATACCCTAATGACAAAACAATCAACCAATACCAGATTGACAATCTAAAAACGAATCCCTATCTAAATGAAGCCGTAAATGTTATTAATGAGTTTAATGCGTGGAAATAGTTTTCGGTACTCAGTATTCAGTTTACAGCATTCACTTTTAACTTCTAACTCCTAACAATCACTAAAAAAAGAATACAATTGATTTTGGAAAAATAAGGAATAACCGTATTTTTGCCACACAAAACTAAAAATTAGAAATGGGAAGAGCGTTCGAATTTAGAAAAGGAAGAAAAATGAAACGTTGGTCAGCAATGGCTAAAACATTTACCCGAATTGGTAAAGATATCGTTATGGCCGTTAAAGAAGGTGGTCCCAACCCGGAGGCCAATTCTAGATTAAGAGCTGTAATACAAAATGCAAAAGCCGCTAACATGCCTAAGGACAATGTCGAGCGTGCGATAAAAAATGCAAGCAATAAAGATACTGCCAACTATAAAGAGATTCTGTTTGAAGGATATGCTCCACACGGAATTGCTATTTTAATTGAAACAGCATCTGACAATAATAACAGAACGGTAGCCAACATCAGAAGCTATTTTAACAAATGTAACGGAACAATGGGAACACAGGGTTCTGTTGAGTTTATGTTTGATCATACTTGTAATTTCAGAATTACAAAAGGTGAAATTGATGCTGAAGAATTAGAGTTAGAACTAATTGATTTTGGTGCCGAGGAAGTTTTTGAAGACGAAGACGGAATTTTAATCTACGCCCCTTTTGGAAGCTTCGGAGCTTTACAAAAAGAACTGGAAAACAGAGGTTTGGAGATCTTATCTTCAGGATTTGAACGTATCCCTCAAATTACAAAAGAACTTACGGAAGCTCAAATCGCAGACGTTGAAAAACTAATCGAAAAAATCGAAGAAGATGACGACGTAATGAACGTTTATCACACCATGAAAGAAGAGTAAAAACTTATATTTCAACACCATACAAAAAACTCCGGATTTCTCCGGAGTTTTTTTTTGCCCTAATGTGGAAACCCGTAAAGAATATTCTTAAAGATTGCTTATGTTTGGCAAAATTTTAACAAAACCAAACTTAACAAAATGACTATAAAGAAAATAAGCCTCTGTTTTTTATGGCTTTCAACCTAAAACCTAATACTCCGAAAAGAAAGTATAGCACCAATAAACTTCTCCTTTCCTGTTAAAAACGATATCTGATTAAGGAATTAGAACTACTTCGGTTTGAATCCCTCATGAAATATATATTGCCTAATACCACAACCAAACCTACTAAGACTTGAAAAAAACTACTCTTAAGTTATTTCCTTTTATTGCAAGTATTATTTTATTTTTAGTTAGCATAAACTGCTTTTCTAATACTTCTGATACCATTACCAATTCAAAGAAGGTTTTTATTTCTAAAAATCTTCCAAAAGACGAAATTGGTCTGTTAAACAATTCTCTTAGCTATTACCAGACTCCAAAAAGCGAATTCACAAATGACTTCTTAAAAAAGAACTTTCCGGTTTCACAAGAGACCAATAAAGATCGTGATTTGGCCATGTCTGTTTTTAAGGAAATTGCCAAAAACGATAACCTTACTGATTTATTAGAGCCTAAAAAATTATCTATGCTTCCTCTTGGTATAAAAAAGACCATTGGAGGTATACAATACATGCTTGGTATTAGCAGCGCCAAATTCACTCCTGAATATACGGAACTGACGGCTTTTGTAAAAATCGTGATCCCACAAAATGATTCACTTGGAAAACCAAAAGAATTGTTTTTTGGTGCTAATGGTATTAAGCTTTCTCATAAAGGCGGATTGGTTGGGGCAACGAATTTAGTTTTACTCGGAGATGTTCCCATTAATATAAATGGTCAAAATGCCTTACTTATTTTAAAAGGAGGTATGGAGATGTCTACAGGAGTTGTACAAAAAAAGACTTATGTAACAATTGACTGTAATGGTTTTAAGGAACTCGGAATTGCAGCGGATGTTGAATTTTCAAGAAACTTTCTCGAACCTGTCGACGATGATTACAAGCTTATCCCCGCTCCTAATCGTGTGCGAGGTTCATTTCAGACCATAGTATCCAATTGGAATGATATTCTGATCGAGATATCACTACCCAAATTTCAGTTGACTTCTTATCAGGGCAAAGGCCCTGCTTTTGAGTTAAACAATGCTGTAATTGATTTAAGTGATATTAGAAACTCTGATAAAATCGAATGGCCGGATGCAGATTATGTAAAAGATTATCTGGTGCCTGGTAACGAAAATTTATGGAGAGGTTTTTATGTCAAATCTCTAAAAGTTGTATTACCGGAGCAATTCAATAAAAGAGACGAAAACAAGAGAGTTAAATTTGAAGCCGCCAATCTCTTAATCGACAGAATGGGGGTTTCCGGAAAATTTATAGGTGATAATGTTTTTAGCCTTAAAGAAGGAAGTGCTTCAGGATGGCAGTTTTCATTAGACCATATTGAGATGGAATTCAGGGCCAACTCATTAACAGCTGCCGCCTTCAATGGTGAAATTGTTTTACCGGTTTCTTCAGAAGAAAATACGCAATGTGATCCTAAATCGAGAGGAAGATTAGCTTACAATGCCATCATCAACCCTGTCGACAACGAATACATTCTTAAAGCTGATGTAACCAACAATATTTGCTTTCAGGCTTTTAAAGCGACCGCTTCTTTAGAAAAAAACTCTTATTTGGAACTAAAGGTAAAAGACGGGAAGTTTTTACCAAAAGCGGTTCTTTACGGAAGTTTAGCATTAAAAGGCAGCAATAAAAATACTACTGCGGCTGAACTTGCTAACTCACCCATTAAATCTTCTGAAACCACTAATGCTGATGGAGAGAAAAAGGAAGCTATTAATTTTAAAGGAATCATTTTCCAGAATTTAACCTTACAAACTGTTGTGCCTTATCTAACGGCAGATTATTTTGGTTACAAACACATTCAGGAAAAAGATGCCGCAGTAAGTAATTTTCCTGTTACCATTAACGAAATTTCTCTCGTCGCTACAGATGTATCTGCCAGTCTGAAAGTTGATGTTGCCATTAACATCATGAAAAATCAGTTTAACGGTCAAACTAAATTTTATGTGATTGGGTCGTTCGACAGAGAAAAGGGAATTCAAAAATGGAAATACGAACGCATTAAGTTTGAGGAAATAAAAGTTGCCGCAGACTTAGGTGGTGTAAAATTTAAAGGAAGCATTGCCATAATGGATAATGATCCTGTTTATGGAAATGGTTTCAAAGGAAGCGTATCGGCCGATTTTACAGGAGGTATCAAAGTAGAAGCCAATGCTATTTTTGGATCTACTACTTTTAGATATTGGTATGTAGATGCCATGGTAGACAACTTAAATATTCCTGCCGGAGCCATTACTTTTAAAGGTTTTGGTGGTGGTGCTTATTATCAAATGAAAAAAGACGGCTTTAGTTCTTCTTTTGTAGCATCGAAATCAAATTATGTACCTGACGCAGATTCAGGATTGGGAGTTAAGGCAATGATTAAGTTTGCGGGTACTGCAACAGCAAATGCTTTTTGGGGAGGTGCCGGTTTCGAAATTGCTTTTAATAAACATGGCGGTCTTAATAGAATCAGTATTTATGGAGAAGGGCACATCATGCAGCCATTTGAAATTCCAGGGGCTGATGAACTAACAAAAGCCTTACAGACGGTTACCGAAAATGAATCGTTAATGGGTACGATCGCAACTGAAGCATTAAAAACAAGCAATTTATCGGCCGCAGCAGAACAACTTTATCCAAATGATGTAAAAAACAGTATGGGGATCAATGCCTTTGCTGCAATCGAATACGATTTTAGAGCCAAAACATTACACGGTACCTTCGATTTATATATTGATACTCCGGGTGGTTTTATACAGGGCCGTGCTTCCGGTAACAGAGCGGGTTGGGCCGTTTTACACTTTGGTCCGGACAAATGGTACATCCGTGCGGGTACTCCTACGGATCGCTTGGGTATAAAACTGGCTATTGGATCTGTCGAAGTTGAAGCCGGTGGTTATTTTATGCTTGGAGATGATATTCCGGGCAGTCCTCCTCCACCCGATATTGTTGCAAAACTTTTAAGAGTTGATGTTGCTAAACTGAATTATATGCGTGACGAAAACAGCATTGCTTCAGGAAAAGGATTTGCCTTTGGTTCTGATTTTAGCATTAAAACCGGAAACTTGAGTTTCTTAATGTTCTACGCCAATTTCCAAGCTGGATTTGGATTTGATATTATGGTTAAAGATTATGGAGAAGCACAATGTAAGGGCTCAGGACAAATTGGTATAAACGGTTGGTACGCTAATGGTCAGTCGTATGCCTATATGCAAGGGGAACTTGGAATTAATATTAAACTGTTTTTTATACGAAAGAAAATATCCATTATAAAAGGTGGAGGTGCTGTTTTATTACAGGCCAAACTGCCAAATCCGGTATGGATTCGAGGCTATATGGCTGGTGAATTCAGCCTTCTTGGTGGTGCCGTAAGAGGTAGTTTCCGTTTTAAACTTGAATTTGGAGAACAGTGCGAATTCATATCTGCAAATCCGTTAGAAGGTTTAAAATCTATTGCCGATATCACTCCTGCTCAGGGAGCGAAAGATGTAGATGTCTTTACCGTACCTCAGGTTGGATTTAATATGCCTGTCGATAAAAACTTTAATATTGAAGGAGATGACGGGGTTAAAACCTATCGCCTCAAACTCGAAGAATATACCGTCAAGAAAGGCGGAGTTCCAGTCGTTGGTAACTTAAGCTGGAACAAAACAAATGATTTAGTAAGTTTTAATTCATTTGAAATATTACCTGAAAAATCAGAATTAACCTTAACGGTAAAAGTAAGTTTTCAGGAATATGCAAATGGTGCATGGAAAACCATTATGGACCAGGGTCAGGTGGCAATGGAAACAGAAACCAGAACTTTCACGACAGGTGTGGCACCAAATAACATTCCGGTAAGCAATATTGCTTATAGCTACCCTGTTTTTGATCAAAAATATGTGTATCAAAACGAGAGTAAAGAAGCGTATGTTGTGCTAAAAATTGGACAGGCATATTTGTTTGATCTGAAACCGGGACAATCACAAAAAGCAACCTATAAAACCGGAAGTAAAACGACAAATGGTACTATAGGTTACAAAGCTGATTCAAAAAAGGTAATCGTTAGTTTACCCGCTTTAGAAAACCTAAAACCATACAGTTTATCCTTAATGACACTGGAAACTACAAAAGACGCTAATGCCAACCTTAATGAAAGTTTTGACAAGCAGGATCTTGGTACCAATGCCAATGTAGAAGTTAAAAGTAATAAACTGGCAGAAACATTAACAGGTGGTCAGGGTGTCGAATTGCTGCAATACAATTTCAATACCAGTCAATACAATACTTTTCAGGAGAAAATGACTGCTAAGAAAGCACGTAAAACGCACATCGAAATTATCGAAGCCGATATTCATGCATTGCATGCCGAAAACACCGCAACTGAAGCTTTTGATGAAATCGAAATCGCCGGAACACCACAATCAATGAACGTTCCATTGGTAAGTGTTGAGGCTTTATTAGACGACAGCTATTTTAAGAATGATATATATCCATTGATTTATCAGGGATATCCTTTAGAAGCCGATTTAACTTTAAACAGAAATACGAGCCTTTTAGGAAATCCTCCGGTTAGAGGGGTGGAAATAATCACTTCTTACCTGTCAGATTTAATAAATAATCCAAAAAGTTCTTATTTAAGAGACAGGCTGCCGTATCGCTACAACCAACCTTTTTACTATAAGGACGATTTTATCAAAATTCAGTATAAAGTAGTTAATAAATATTTGAACAGTCAGAATAGGGCTATGATCGATAAGTATAATTACATCATAACAGGAAGATTTCCAATGATAAAAGATGGCACTTACAATGTCAAATTAAATTATATACTTCCTGGTGGACAAGCTGGTACCAGTTCAATTTTTACATTCAATAAAACAAATTAGCATGAAGCTTAAATTTTTAATTCTCCTTACTTTTATAATAACCGGTACTAACTATGCACAAGAGAAAAATGGTACGGGAGAAGCGAATCCAAACGAAATAAAATCAGAAATACAAGTTATAGCCAGAGTGCAAAAAGACAGAATTTTGTTAAGATGGGCCGTCAGCAATGCGATGGCCTGGAAAAAACTAAATACTTATGGATATACTGTAGAACGTTATACCGTTACCCGTAACAATAAAACTTTGCCAACCCCTGAAAAAGTAGTTCTAATTAATGCTTTGAAACCGGAACCGCTGGAAACATGGGAAAAACTAATCGAAAAGAACGACAATGCTGCCATTGTAGCACAAGCTATTTATGGAGAAAATTTCTCGGTTACCGGTACAGATAAATTAGAAAATATCGTAAACCTGTCAGAAGAGAACGAGCAAAGGTTTACGTTTGCTCTGCTAACCGCCGACAGGGATTACGAAATTGCGAAAAAAGCAGGTCTGGGAATTGAAGATAAAACAGTTAAACCTAACGAAAAATATGCCTACAGGATAATCTCAAACGTACCTGAAAAAGAGGCTACAATTTCTTATGGTGGAATTTTCGTTGGATTAGAGGATTATCAACCTCTTCCAAAACCAATGGATTTTACGGCTCATTTTACAGACAGCAGCACCATGTTAAGCTGGAATTTTAAAATACTTTCGCATACCTATGCCAATTATTTTGTAGAACGTTCAACCGACAAAAAAACATTCGAAAGAATCACAGATAAACCTTACACCAGTTTAAATCAGGAAAACACCAGTAACAGTCAAATTTTCTATGTCGATTCTATTGCGAACAATAAACCGTACAGCTACAGAATTCAGGGAATTTCACCTTTTGGTGAATTAGGCCCCTATTCACAAGTTATAACAGGAAAAGGAACTGCGATCCTGAAATATGTTCCTCATCTTACTGTTAAAGAATTTAAAGATGAAAACACCGTTACGTTGACTTGGGAATTTCCGGCAGAAGGTGATAATGAAATCACAGGATTTGAATTAAACCGATCTGATAAGGATGATGATGGCTACAAAACGGTAATAAAAAACATTCCTGCCAAGAGTCGTACGGTGACGTACAACAAACTCTTATCGACGAATTATTTTACGATTACGGCCCTTGGAAAACAAGGCAGCAACAGAACTTCATTTCCTATGCTTGTACAGCCGGTAGACTCAATACCCCCTTCTAAACCAATCGGTTTAAAAGGAGTTATAGACAGTTTAGGTGTGGTGAAATTAACATGGGATCCTAACAAAGAGAAAGATCTTCTTGGTTATCGTATTTACAGAGGAAATACCACTGAAGAAGAACTTACACAGCTGACAGTAAGTCCTAGCGAACCCAACTCTTATCAGGACAAAGTGCTTGTTAAAAGTTTGAACAGTAAGGTTTATTACAAAGTTATTGCTGTAGATTATCATTACAATATGTCTGATTTCTCAGATGTTTTAATTATTAAAAAACCAGATGTAATCCCTCCCACCTCACCTGTTTTTACCAGCTTCAAAATCAAAGAAGGAGCTGTTTTTCTAGAATGGGTAAACAGCCAGAGTGAGGATGTGGCCGTACACCAGTTGTACCGAAAAGAAAATGATCAAAAAGACTGGACGCTGATTTTAGAAACAAAGAATAAGGAAGAAAAATTTCAGGACAAAACGGCGGTTGAAGGTAACACTTACCGTTATGCCATTTTTGCCAAAGATGAGAGTAATTTAGTTTCTAATCCTTCACCGGGACTAACTTTATTTGTTCCAAAGTATTCTGTAATGCCTGCTGTGAAAGGTTTTTTCGCTCAGCCTAATAAAACTTCCAATACTATTGATTTGTCCTGGGATTACGCGAACAATGAAGTTGATGGCTTCGAAATCTACAAAGCTTCAGATAAAGATCCATTGCAACTGATTCAGATTGTTCCTGGAAAAACACGCTTTTTACCAGATCCTACCATTACCATTAATACGACATACCAATACGGTATCAGAGCAACATTTAAAGATGGAAGAACCTCTAAAATGGATTTTTTCACTGTAAAGTTCTAAGGACATGAAACCATTTATGACATACAAAAACATATTCCAAACCTTAAAAATAGCCTGCCTGTTTTTGACTGTTTTTGGTATGCAGTTACTCAACGGCCAGACAACGTACAAGTATAAAGTGAAGTGGGACTTAAGAAAATCACCAAGCACCAGCCGAAACGTTTACTTTTACTTGAACACTGGTGATACATATCCCTTCAACGGAACTTATGCCAATGCAAGTTCGACGGGCTCAAGCAGTTCATTTTCGTATGTTTTAAAAAATTCAGGTGCTAGTCCGATGGATGGTGTCGTAGTTTCCAATACCCCATTGCGTCTTAGTGGAGCAGTTGATAACGTATCTTCGGGATTCTTTCAGAAACATGCACCATTTATGACAGGTCCGTATTCCGGTTACTGGCAATCTAACTTTGCTTATAATTTTGATAACGTTACGGTTACACACAATACCCAGTTTGAATTCTTCTATCTGCAAACCCTTGTGGAAGCAAACAATTACAATGTTTCAAATTCAGAGCTGAAACAATGTGAAACTTTCAATTTTACGGTAGCCGTAGTTGGTGAAAGTGGCTTTATGACTTTTGCTGTTGAATATTATGATCCAAACACGGCAGGCTGGAAAGAGCTTCTTCCTTATGCCTCAAGATCGGCACAAAACATACCAATAACGTTTACATCCATCCCTAATCTGCAATTGAATCAAAACTTTCAATTGAGGGCGAGATACACCAGAACCGGAAGTGGTGGTGCAAATGATTATTCTGATATTTTAACGTACAAATTTATTCCCTGCTCTCCTAAACTCAATGGTGCGCCGGTAACCGCTCAGGTTAAATGTTTTGATGAACCCACCGGCAGTGTCACTTTAAATTTTTTATCAGACATTCCAACAGGACAAAAATTACTTCTTACTTTATATCAAAACGGTGCCTATAGAAGTCACAAGTTTGCAAAAGATACAGATGTTAAGAACAGAGCTTATACCTGGGAAGGAATTGCTCCGGGTTCTTATACGATAAAGTACCAAACACAAAATGCTTCAGATCCTAATGCCACAATTGGATCAAGTCCGGTAGAAACTCCGGTATTCAAAATAGAAAATGCAGTGGCCTTAACTTTTAAAGCAACCGCCATACAGCCTCAATGCAGTACGGATAAAGGTGGCATTGAAATTTCAGTAAGTGGCGGAACACCTCCTTACTATTATATTCTCGATAATGAGACCAAAAAAGAGCTGGTCAAAAATCCTGACATCATAGATATTACAACCGATGGTGATCATAAAGTGATTGTCCTGGACCGTTTTGACTGCATGGAAAAATAACTTTGATAAATTCTATTCTAAACATTCAATAATGAATATTTTACACAAAACCACTTACCTTATGATTTTAGTCGCTTTTTTTGCGACTCAGCTCATTTATGGTCAAACGGGTAAAATATTAATTGAAACTCAGTTAACAAGATATGGTCCTGACCTGAAATCCAATACGTATAGTGTAAACATCACCACTAACGGATCTTCGGCTTTTGGTAAAGCCTATAACCTGAATAATAACGACGATGATGTTAAGGTTTACTATGATTTAGTACAGTATGATGAAACGAAATACCCTCTTAAAATTGTAATCAACGGTTCTTATGTTGTTAAACCAACCCAACTGGGAGGACCAGAATGCAATCAAAAAGATGAAGCGAATTTAGTTGCACCAAAAAGTGTATCTATGGGAGCTTGTCACGGCCGAACCAACTTCCTGCTTTTAGATCTGCCGAAACCAAGTGGCTCAATTGGCAACTGTGGCAATTTTACTGTACAAAAACAGATTCGATTGTCAGGTGCCGGTTATTCATGGCAGTACAAGAAAAATACCGACACCCAATGGAAGTATTTTACCTATGGTACACAATATAACGAAAATGGGATAAACTTTAATTTCAATGATGTTCCTGATTTGAAAGATTACACAGGGAACCTGTTTGTTAAATTTGTTGTTGAATACGAAAATCTAAATACTTCTAAAATTGAAACCTATGAGTCGGATATTGCCATCTATCCAATCATACCCTGCTCTCCAAAATTAGACACTACGTCAGATCCTAATTTTACCACTTGCAGTTACAGCAATGGCGGTGTAACCTTTACTTTTAGCAGACCTCTGGAACCGGGTGAAAAATACCTTTTCAATCGCAATCCTGTAGGCAGTACATTTATTACTGATGCAACTTCAAATGATCCTGATGTAGAAAAAATTTCTGCACTTAGTTACAAATGGAAAAATATACCCGCAGGTGTATATGAATTTAAGTACCAGACACAGTTTGGGAACAATACCCCGTCTACTTTGTCACCAGTATCGAAGTTCGAAATCACGCCAAGTAAAGCCTTAACTTTTACAGCAACGGACATACAGCCAGCGTGTAGTAGTGATAAAGGTGGTATTAGCATTTCAGTAAGTGGAGGAATGCCCCCTTACTTCTACATTCTCGATAATGAGCCCAAAAAAGAGCTTACTAAAAACCCTGACATCATCAATATTACAACGGATGGAGAGCATAAAGTAATAGTGGTAGACAGCTTTAATTGTATTGAAAAATAACACTATGACGAAAAAACTACTTTTATTTACTTTTTTTCTAGGAAACCTGTTTGTTCATGGGCAAACGGACTATGGAATTCTTGTAATTTCTACTTTATCACCTTCTCGTGGATGGGACGGCAGTCATGCCGGTAGCTTAAGCCTCACGTTGGGGAACAAATCGATATTTAAAAGTAGCAGTACCAGCGATGAAGTTGAAATTGAATATGATTTTTTCTATGTTACAGACAACCCTTCCAAAATAGATTACAGGAGTGCAACAGCCGGAAACAAAAATGGTACCGATTGTCAGATTAAAGACTCTACTCCTTTTAATATCGCTACTTTTAGCAGAGACGCTTTTGGAGGTTGTATTGGCGATTTTGAAGTATTAAGTATGAACATACCAATTCCTGTTTATCCCGAAACCAATCAAAAATGTGTAGAGGATATTATTACCCTTAAAAATGGCTGGAATTGGCAGTATCAATTTGATGGTGCTGGTTGGGCACCATTTCCATCACAATTTCAGGAAAAAGCGTCCATTTCATTCCAATTAAAAGATTTACCAAATTATAAAAGTACAGGCGATGTACGATTTAGAGCCGGATATCAACAACAATTTGCTAAAATCGTAACCTATAATATCATACCCTGTTCTCCAAGATTAGGCAATACGTCAGATCCGAACTATACCACTTGCAGTTACAGCAATGGCGGTGTAACCTTTACTTTTAGCAGACCTCTGGAACCGGGTGAAAAATACCTTTTCAATCGCAATCCTGTAGGTAGTACTTTTATTACTGATGCAACCTCAAATGATCCTGACGTAGAAAAAATTTCTGCACTTAGTTACAAGTGGAAAAATATACCCGTTGGTGTGTATGAATTTAAGTATCAGACACAGTTTGGAAGCAATACCCCGTCTACTTTGTCACCAGTAACGAAGTTCGAAATCAAACAAAGTACCCCCTTAACTTTTACAGCAACAGCAGTACAGCCAGTCTGTAGTACCGACGAAAAAGGGATTCGTATAACAGCTTCCGGAGGGTCAAAGTCCTACTATTATTTATTAGACGGTGAGCCATTAGCACAAAAACATGCCTTTACAAGTCCTCATACTATAAAAATAACAACAGACGGTGCTCATAAAGTGATCGTTGTAGACAGCTCTGATTGCATAGAACAATAACATTATGAAAAAAATAATATATCTTTTTTTATTCACTGTAATACTCTTATCTGGCAATAAGACTTATTCGCAAAAACTGTACATCGTCCGTCATAGTATGGGAAGCTGTGTTAATGAATGCGCTGCATTACAGTCTTATTTCTTTATGTCCGGCAACACCTACATTGCACCAGTTGCGGAATTTGGAGATTATCATGTATTTAATGTCCCTCCAACCTATGTTGAACTAATTTCGATAGCCGATACCAGTTTTGGCTGTGCCTGGCGTGACCCTATGGCCTGTTATGAACAGAGTACAATTAACATGAATGATTGTTTTTGGGGAATAACCAATGCCGTTTTACCTGAACCAACCGTACATACCAACTTGTTTTGCGATAAAAAAACACTTACCGCGGTAAGCTGCCCGGGACCCTATCGTTTTTCATGGGAATACAGTACTAATGGTATTAATTTCACTCCTATGAACATTACTACCACACCCAATCAAAGCTTTGAATTTGTCAAAGCCAATTATCCGGCTTTAAACAATTATACGGGAACTATCATTTTCAGGGTTTTAATTGACTCCGACCCAAGTGCACCTGATGAAAATGTATATTCTAATGTTGTTACTTACAATATTATACCTTGTTCTCCTAAACTTTCTGCTACCTCCGACCCAAACTATACCACTTGCAGTTACAGCAATGGCAGCGTAACTTTTACTTTTAGCAGACCTCTGGAACCGGGCGAAAAATACCTTTTCAATCGCAATGCTGTAGGCAGTACTTTTATTACTGATGCAACTTCAAATGATCCTGATGTAGAAAAAGTGTCTGCACTTAGTTACAAATGGAAAAATATCCCTCCGGGACAGTACCAATTTAAATTTCAAACACAGTTTGGTAACGGTACGCCTTCTACTTTGTCAGCGGTAACAAATTTCGAAATCAGACAAAATACAGCCTTAACTTTTTGGGCAACGGCAATACAACCTGAATGCAGTAACAGCCGAGGCTTCATAGAAATACATGCGGCCGGTGGAACAAGTCCGTACTTCTACATTTTAGACGATCAGACCGAAGTTGTAAACGGCCAGACAGTACCTAAAAAAGTTGGATTTTCCGGTTATCACCAAATCCCAATTACAGCAGACGGCGGGCACAAAGTAGTCGTTGTTGATGCTTCTAATTGTATTGAAAACTAACTATAAAATACTATCTAAAATGAATAGAACATTACTCTATCTGATATTATTTATGGCATCAATGACCCTGCAAGCTCAAACCGAGTACGGACTACTTATCAATACCGATTTGGAGCCTAGAACTGAACGTGAGCAAACTCAGGGATCATATGATATCTTTTTTTTGGGTAATAGTTTAAATTTATTCCCTAATGGTACGTATCAACCAATATCGCAAACTGATTTTTTCTATGCAACACCTGATCCGGTAACGAAAAGGATAGATTTTAGTTGTTTTAGTATGCATCAGGACTGCTACATTGAAAAGAATACTTTCATTGAAACAAATGGACCTCAATATGTCACTTTTTTTTCTGGATGCTTTGCTTCCTCATCAATACTTTTATTACATCTGACAAATACAAGCTCTAAAACTAGCTATTGTGTTAACGAAACAATCAATTTTGAAAATGGTTTCAATTGGCAATATAGTTATGACGGTCAAAATTGGGCTAATTTCCCAAGTGACTTTCAATCCTATCCGTCTATTTCATTCAAAATATCAGAGCTTGAGAATTATAATGGAAAAACTACAATTCATTTTAGAACTGGCTATCAGACGCAGTTTACTAATATAGTTACCTACGGTATTATCGGCTGTTCGCCTGAGTTGGCAGAAAAAAAACCAACTACAACTGCGGTCGAATGTGCTAATACAGCTACCGGAAGTGCTACTCTAAAGTTTGAATCACTGCTAAAAAAAGACGATCAGTTTCTATTTAATCTGTTCCGCGTCAATCCGGTGGCACCGGATACTGGTTTTATCAAAAGTATTAAAGCATCAGAAGAAGAAACTAAAAATAAAACCTACACCTGGAATGGAATAGCGGCGGGGACATACACTATAAAATATCAGGCGCAAAGTACTGCCGATAATGGTCAACAAGTAGGGTTAAGTGCTATCGTTACAGATCCTTTTACGATTGATGAAAAAGTCCCATTAACTTTTAAGACTACGGCCGTACAGCCGGCTTGCAGCACAGATCTAAAAGGAATATTGATCACTGCCTCAGGGGGAACCCCTCCCTACTATTATCTTTTAGACGGAGAACCCTTGGCACAAAAACATCTTTTTACAAATCCACATACCATACCCATAACGGAAGATGGACCTCATACCATTAAAATCGTTGACAAATTCGATTGCACAGAACAATAAATTCCCGAACAACCATATTATTATGAAAAAAATCTACTTATTACTACTGCTTCTTATGAGTTTCTTGGGGTATTCTCAAGCTCCGGACCCTCAACCGGCAGTTAACGGAGCCAGAACGATTACAATCACAACACCAAAAGCAATTACAGTTTCTGCTGGTACTTTGAGTTATACCAATACAACAGAAAATGGCAGAGCCAATGGTACGTTTTCTGTTATTTTTGAAGGAGGTACAGGCGACTACGTTTATTTCTTTTTCAAAGACGGGCAGCCTTATACTCCCGTTTCATGGACTTCACTGCCAGCCGGAAGCTACGTCATGTATGCAAAAGACAAAGACAGGGTTTGTAGAAGTGCTGATGTTCCTTTCATAATTAACGAACCTGGAAAATTAGTCGTTAGTACGCCAAAACCAACTAATATATTGTGTCCGGGAGGAACAGGTAGCCTAACCGCATCAGCTGTTGGAGGTTATCCTTATAGCGTAACACCAATAGACAGAACATATAATTATACCTGGTACAGCTGTGATGCAGCCGGAAATAACTCCAGTAAAATTTCGGGACCAAGCATAACCCCTGGTATCACGGGACAAAATGCCGGTTATTATAAAGTTATTGTTACCGATAGTAAGAATAATCCAGCTTCGGGACCAGTAGTGTTACTAGAGCCTAATCCTCAAATCGGATCCGCTGTGCTTTCTAAAAAAGACGTTAGCTGTTTTGATGGTAATGATGGGGAAATTAGGGTAAGTCTGAGCGGAGGAAGCGGTACACTTACCGTACTTTGGAATGACGGTGGTACAGGTGCAACCAGAACGGGCTTAAAAAAAGGAGATTACTCGTATACCGTAACAGATGTTAATAATTGTACTTTTTCCAACGGTGTAATAACCAAAATTACGCAGCCGCCAGCGGCATTAGCCATCACAAACATAACACAAACACAACCTACATCAACTGTTGCAACCGACGGTACCATTACCGTAACAGCAACGGGAGGAACTGCTCCCTATACTTACATATGGACTAAAAACGGTCAGCCTTTTAGTGCCAATACTAATGGCGCAGGGCTTACTACTGGCTTAGGAAACGGTATGTACAAGGTAACAGTAATAGATACAAAAGGATGTGACATTCCAAGCGGAATCGTTGAATTAAAAGCACTGGCTGTAGTCTTGCAAGATCAGACCAACATTAAATGTAAAGGAGTGCCTACTGGTAGTATAACCGTAGTAGCAAGTGGCGGAACACTAAACACTACTACGCCAAATTATAAATTTCAGTGGTTGTTAAACGGAACTGAAATGCCCGGAAAAGAATCGGCAACTCTAAGCGGAATTCTTAAAGGAAATTATACCGTAAAAGTGACCGATGCTAATAATAGTATCTTCTCTATAGTTTATACCATCTCAGAACCTGCAGACGTTCTTACTATAACAAACTCAACTGCGCAACGCCGTAATGTTTCCTGTAATGGTGGAACTGACGGAGCCGTAGACGTTACTGTTTCGGGAGGAACCGGAGCTTATAGTTATTTATGGAGTAACGGCAGTACAGCTTCAAGGCTGAGCAATGTTCCTGTTGGTACCTACTGGGTGGCCGTTACCGATGAAAATGGCTGCCCTGCACGATTAGACAATATCCAAATTACCCAGCCTAATCCAATTGTTGTTCCAACACCAGCTATTAAAAATGTAGCCATTTTTAATCAAAATACCGGTTCAATACTATTCCCTGCTGATCCAGCAGGAGGTACTCTGGCTTTCCAATACAAATGGACCCGTGCCGGTGATCCGACTTTTCCGAGAACAACAAGGGATATAACAGCTCTGAAAGCAGGAACTTATCGCTTAGAAATTAGAGATGCTAACGCAAATGCTGCAGACAATGCGGGATGTATCGTTACAAAGGACTATACGGTAACCGAATCGGACTTATTGGAAGTTCAGATTAAAGAAACCCAATTTATTAAATGTAATGGAGATTCTAACGGAAAATTGGTTGCTCTTGCTAAAGGTGGAATTGCACCTTACAAATATGTGTGGAAGAAAAATGGAATTGTACTTCCGTCTGAAACTGCATCGGAAATCACAAATTGTGGTGTTGGTCAATACAGCGTTACCGTAACCGATTCGGCAAATCCTGAACCAGCTGGTCCTTTTGCAAAAGCAGAACAACTCAACTATAAACTCAACGAGCCAGATGAATTAATAGTAAAATTAACAAAGCAAACTGATGTTTTATGTTATGGCGCCGCGACTGGTGCTATTGATATTACTATCACAGGAGGAACCGGACCTTATACACAACAATGGACTAAAAACGGTGTGAACTACTCTACGGCAGATGATATATCAAATCTTACAATAGGAAGTTATACCGTTACCGTAAAAGATCAGGCCGATCATGGTTGTACTGCAACACTTAATGTACCTGTAGTTATCACACAGCCTGCTGCACCATTAAAAATTGAAAGTGCAACCCTAGTTGACCTAACCGGTTTTGAAACTCAAAATGGTAGCATAACGGTAACCGTGTCGGGTGGAAAACCTAACTATAGTTATGAGTGGACAAAAGATGCATCGCCAACCATAATTGGTTCAGCTTCTTCCATCGGAAATTTAGCTATTGGTACTTATCATTTGATCGTTAGAGATGCAAATGGCTGTAGTCTTCCACAGGTAGATTACAAAATTACACAGCCCGACAAATTTGAGATCATCAGTATCATACAGACTTCAAATACAAATGTTGCCTGTTATGGCGATGAGCCAGGCATATTTACGGCTGTCGTACGAGGCGGTGTGAAAGCCTATACTTTTGAATGGTTAAATACTACAACCGGAGTAAAACATAAACATACCGAAAGTACCAAAGACGATTTAACCAGTTCGGAAGCTATAGAATTAGGAGCCGGAAATTATGTTATTACCGTAAAAGATCAGCAAAACAACATTCTTTTTGGAACAAACACTTTTACCATTACACAACCAGATAAACTGGCCTTTACCTACACCAAAACGGAGGTATCCTGTCATAATGGAAATAATGGTACCGTGCAGTTAAACATCGTTGGAGGAACTAAGTTCGCCGACATCTCAAAACCGTACACTATCGTAGCAAGTGGCGGAACAGTTGATGCCCAAAACGGAATCATTTCAGGATTGTCTAACGGAAGCTACACCATATTTATAAGTGATGCTAACGGATGTCAGACACAAGTACAAACGGTTGGTATCACTGAACCAGCAAAATCTCTTTTCATCAGCAGCGAGACGGTTATACCAACAACAGGTTTTGGTTTATCGACCGGTAAAATTGCAATTACCGTAGAGGGTGGAACTCCGGGATATACCTACCAATGGAAAAATAATTCGAACACGGTAGTAGGAACTAATAGTCCTGCCTTAAACAATGTTCCTGCAGGAGTTTATACCGTTTTGATAACCGACTCAAAACTATGTACGATCACCAACAGTTATACAATAGAACAACCAACAAAACCTGTATTGACCGAAACTCATTTACAGGCAAAATGTAACGGTTTAGTAGGCTCTTTAGAAGCTATTGCAACCGGAGGAGCAACTTTTGCACAAAACCAAATTGATAGAATTTACACTTATAAACTAAGAAATAAAACAACCGGAACTGTCGTAACTATTGTTCAAAACACAGCCAGTTTTAAAAACATAGCAGACGGAGACTATGCACTTACCGCTACCGATGTGGGGAATGTAGACTCTAATACTATTGACGTAACGTTTAAACAGCCTACTGCCGTTACGGTAAACTTAACCTCAAAAACTCCCGTGAGTTGTTTTGCGGGACAAGACGGAGCAATTCAAATAGCTGTTACCGGAGGAACACCTTTCATTGTAAATGGTGCTCCGGTTTATAACTATCAATGGAAAAAGAGAAATACCGCCACCAATACTTACGAAAACTTTACACCAGTAGCCTTAAACGCCCTTACTGAAGGCGATTATGCAGTAGAAGTTCGTGACGCCAATTACAATTCAGCTGATGCAACCCATTGTATCGGAATTCTGGAGAACATCATCATCACACAACCGGCAGATTTTGGATTTGATGTTGATAAAATTACCTATATCAACCCTACAGCCCTAAACGGAAATGACGGTGCACTGCATTTTGAAATTATAGGAGGAAAACCAAATTTTGAGTATAAACTCTACACTAAAGATGCGCTGGCTAACATAACAGTTCTAAAAACAATTTCAAATACAGCAGCCAAAATGGTCGACTTTACAGGTTTAGTCAAAGATCACTATTATGTATCCGTTCAGGATGCAACTGGCTGTACAAAATATGCTGATTTTGACTTTACCGATAATCCGTTAACCATCACAATCAGACAAACTCAGGACATGACCTGCTTTGAATCCAACAATGCCATTCTCGAAGCAACCGTAGCCGGAGGTTTTGGAACCAAAAAAATTAGTTGGTACAGAAACAATACCTTATTGCCAAATGAAAACAGCATCAAACTCATCAATGCCAAAATAGGTACTTACTACGCTGTTGTAAAAGATTCAAAAGCAATTGAAGTAACCACTACTCCAATAATCATAACTCAGCCGGATTATATAACCTTTACATCCGTTCCCGAACCTGTAAAATGTTTAGGAGATACAAACGGAAGTATTGCTATCACAGCAGCAGGAGGAAATGGAATATTCAGATCCCGTTATTTCCAAAATGGAATCCTAGTTAAAGACTGGACCAATTTCGCGAACGGAGCAAAAACCATTATTACTGATTTAGCTAATGGAGAATACACCATTCAGGTACAAGACACACAGCAATGTACAAGCACAGAGGCGACTGTAAAAATTACGTCTCCAACTGCTTTAATAATTAGCAAAATTGTATCAACTCCTGCTACAGGAAAAGGACTAAGCAACGGATCTCTGGCCATAACCGCACAGGGAGCCAATGGTACATATACCTATAACTGGTTCAAAAGCGATGGTACAGCATTGAATCAGACCACAGCCACAGCAATAAATCTGGCAGCCGGAAACTACTATGTTATCATCAAAGATGCTAAAAACTGTAGTTTAACTTCACAGCTATTACAAGTTACCGAACCGCCTCTACTAGAAACTAGCGTAGAAGTACAAAATGTTGTTTTATGTAATGGAGATAAAAACGGAAGTTTGAAACCTATTACAATTGGTGGATTCCTAAAACCGGGTGAAAGCTATACTTATCAGTGGTTTGCAGAAAACAATGCCACCGTATTGGCCACAACGACTACTCTAACAGGTATCGGAAAAGGTTCGTACTATACAATCGCAACAGATTCAAATGGAAACAAAGCTACAAGTCCAATTTTCATCGTTACTGAACCTCAGGTTCTCAACAATAATCTTACCGCTGACTATACTCTTTGTGGAGACTTCAACGACTGGACTATTGATGCTACCCCATCAGGAGGAACACTACCGTATACCTACAGCTGGAATACAGGTGCTCAAACTGCTACCATAAAAAATGTACCACCGGGTTATTATTTTGTCAAAATCACAGACAAACACGGTTGTACCGTTACAAAAAATATTACCATTGTAGCACCTGTTCATTTGGCAGCGGCCGAAACCATTAAAATACCAACCTGTTATGCCGGTTCTGATGCGACTATTACCTTGACCGCTTCAGGAGGAAAAGCGCCTTATACTTATTTATGGAATACCGGTGAAACCTCAAATGTGTTAAAGAATGCTTCGGCTGGAGAATATAAAGTTGCCGTTACAGACAGCAAAGGTTGTATTATCAATCATACCTACACCATTGTCAATCCACCGAAAGATGTTATTAATATCGGAGAAGATGTGACTTTATGTTTTGATCAGACCTTAACCATTAATGCCACAATTAATGACGATAAAGCGACCTATTCATGGACCTCTGATAAAGGTTTCAAGAGCAATAAAGCTATAGTTACCGTTTCTGAACCTGCAAATTATACCGTTGTTGTTACCAACAAATTGGGTTGTGAGGCTACAGATACCATCAAAATTTCAAGTCAGAATACCCCAATTAGTGCTGAATTTGCCATCTCGAGTCAGGTATTCAAAAACGAAAAATTCATAATTGTTGACATCAGTAATCCTGACGCCGATGAAATCGAATGGGTAATTCCTGCCAATGCAACCGTAATCTCGAAAAACAAAGATTTTGCCGAAATCAGTTTCAGTCAGGCCGGTGAATACGACATTACACTGAACACTAAAAAAGGAAACTGTACTGCTTTTCAAACCAAGTCAATCTTAGTAACTGAAGGAGAATATGAAGAAAACAACCCGGACGATCAGACTTTCAAGAAATTCGATCTGAAAATCTATCCAAATCCGTCAAAAGGAGCTTTTACTGTAGATGTACTGCTGGATAAAGTAATGCCGGCACATGTTAAGGTTTATAATTTGAACAACAACTTACTGATAGATTCAAAAACACAGGAAGGCAAAGACAATTACCTGTTCAACTTTAGTTTAACCGGGCTTCCGTCAGGAATATATTTCGTGTTATTCGAGTCACAGCAAGGAAGTAAATTGAGAAAAATCATTATTCAGTAAACTCTAATTTATCCAGCAAGCAAAAATTATAAATTTCAAATACTAATGGAAATCAAGAAAACAATCTTGATTTCCATGGCCCATAAAGAATGATTTTAAAAAGAATAATTTTAATTACACTACTGCTTTTCACCGGTACCTTTGCTTTTTCGCAAAACTTTAATGTACAGGAGCTAGGCAAAGCGAAACTTATAAATGTCAGTGGTGGTGCATCAGCCAATACTGTATTCTATTCCGGTAATGCCACACGAGAGCCCTTCAGTTATTTTTTGAACGGAAACATCAATTTCAATATTGCCAATCTGTACAACATTCCGCTTTCGTTTTCCTATACCAATCAAAAATTCGGGTACAACAAACCTGTTTTAATGAATCGTCTGAGCATACATCCTTCCTATAAATGGATTACTGCCCATATTGGAGATGTCAGCATGACCTTCTCCCCTTACACGCTGAGTGGTCATCAGTTTACCGGTTTTGGAGTGGATTTAACCCCACAGGGAAAATTTAAAATCAGTGCGATGTACGGACGATTATTAAAAAGTAACGAATTTGATTCAGCCTATCCGGATATTCTGCCTGCTTACAAAAGATTTGGATACGGATTTAAAACCGCTTATTCCCTAGAGAAAATAAACCTGGGACTTACCTTGTTTAAGGCAAAGGATCAGATCAATTCTTTAAACAACCCTGTACCCTTTGAACTGGATGTCGCTCCAAAGGAAAATGCTGCCATCAGTTTTGAAACTAATTTTAAACTTTTTCAAAAACTACAAGTCTCTACCGAATATGCCAGCAGTAGTATTACTGAAGATTTAAGAGTTGTGGCAAATGGAAAAGCAAAAGGAGTTTCCTCGTTTCTATTGGGTAGAAATAGCACTACCACAAGTTATAATGCCTTTAAAGGACAATTGGCTTACCCGGCCGGAAAAGGAACTTTAGGATTAGGTTACGAACGAATTGACCCTAACTACAGAACCTTTGGAGGATACTATTTTAATAACGATTTAGAAAACGTAACCGTTAATGCAACCCAAAGTTTGTATAAAGATAAAGTGTCGCTTGCTTTAAACTTAGGACTTCAGAAAGACAATTTAGAAAAGCAGAAAGAAAGCCAGATGAAACGTTTGGTAACCTCAGCTAATGTCGATTTGAGACCCAATCAAAAATTAAACCTGAACCTGAACTACTCTAACTTTCAATCGTTCACCAACAGCCGTAATCAATTTGACTACATCAATCAGGCTTCAAATTACGAGTATTTAGATACGTTAAACTTTAGACAAGTGAACCAAAATTTAGGTCTGACTGTAAATTATCTGTTAAGAAATGACAAACAGCTTAAAAAAGCAATTAGTGCCAATTTCTCTATGCAGGATGCCGTAAACCAACAACAAGGAAAAACAATTGCAGGCGGAGCTTCTACCTATTACAACTCAGCCCTAACCTATTCTCTTGGTTATCCTCAAAAAGAGCTAAGTTTCAACGGTTCCATAAACAATACCTATGGACAAACGGATGGAGGAAAGAGTTTTATTATCGGACCAACAGTTGGCGCTTCCAAATTATTTTTTGATAAAAAACTGAATGCCAATGCCTCGACCAGTTACAACACCAGCTATAACAATGGTCGCAAGCAAAACGATATTTTCAATTTCAGATTGAACGGGTCTTACATTTATCTTGAAAAACACAATTTCAACATGAGTGTCATCACACTATTCAATAAAACAGCCACCGGTAAAAACAACGATATGACTGCTACACTGTCTTATTCGTATTCTTTCGACAAAATCAAAATGCGACCGAAGAGAGAACCAAGAACAGAGGAAGACATGAACCTTACTTCTATTCTGAAAATAAATCTTAACGGAAAAGCTTTAGAAGGAACACGCGATCAGATTACAGCTCAATTAAAAGAAATGCAATTGGCACTAAACCCATTACCGGAAAAAGAAAGTACAAATTTAGAGCATTTACTCACACTGGCTTCCCTTACACCGGATGACAAACAATTTAAAGAGAAAGTATTAGATTATCTCGAAGCTTACAACATCGAAGCTGAAAACGTAAAAAAATACAAAGATTATGTGCTCGAAGCTGCCAAAAAATTAGAAACAGAGATGAAAGACAAAGATGCAAGTCTGGAAAATGCTTATGTATCGGCTTTAGGAAGAGTAAACAGCCACAAATTGCATGGTGTGAATGAAGAAAACATTACCGATAAAACAGCTTACAAATCCTATCAGAAATTGGTGGAACGAAGTAACAAAAATCGCGATCAGCTTACACGCCACCGATGGATGCTTAAAGAAATTTCAGCATTAACCAAACTGCCGGCTGCCGAAATACAGCAAAATCCCGCTGCAGTAGTTTTTAGTGCAGAAGAAATGGAAGAAGCTTTTAAATCGATAAAAGAAAAAAAATCCGGTCCTGAAATAATAGCGGCTATCGAAGTCAAAATGATACCGTTTTATCATGATCTCGCTCTCAAAAATGCAAACATTGATGAAATCGATCTTAACCATATTCAAAAATAAAAGGAGTGAATACCTACCTGCTAATCTCACAAAAAATGGATAAAATTCAATTACCCAAAATGCTGAAAAACTTACACCTGTACCTGCTGCTGCTCTGCTCCCTAATAGGATTTGAAGGATTTGCTCAAACCTTCCCGATTTCGGTTACCACCCAAATTACGCAGCCATCACCTATTTACCTGAGCAAATATGCCGATGCGACTACCATAAACAGTCCCATTAAAATTCAATTGCTACTCAACGATTTAACCATCTCCAATCGTCAGGTTCGATTAAAAATATACTTTCAGGGCAATGGAGTTTCGTTCAGCAACAACGATTTTGTTGTAGGAGCAAAACCACTGTATCTCGAAGGAGGATTTCCATTACAATTAACCAATGTTGATCTGGCTCCCTATTTTCAGTTTCAAAACCTGCTGGGATTAAATCCAAATCAATATGCTCAGCCTTTACCCGAAGGAATCAGTAACTTTTATGTAGAAGTATATGATTTTGCCACAGGAAAAAAACTGTCTCGAAAAACGGGTACAACTACCGTTATTTTTCAAAACGAACCTCCCTTCCTGAACCTGCCTTTAAACAATGCTTCGATCATGCAGCAGAACCTGCAGAACATTGTTTTTAACTGGACACCGCGAAGCATCAACGTTAGTAATGTAGAATACGAATTTTCATTAGTCGAGATTTGGGACAATTACACCCCGGTGCAAAATGCATTTGCTTACTCACCACCCCTGTACACCACCACAACCAAAATGACTACCCTGCAATATGGCATGAGTGAACCACAACTGATTCCCGGCAAAAAATACGCCTGGCGCATCAAAGCAAAAGCCATTTTAGGGGCCGAAGAAATTGGGGTTTTTAAAAACAACGGTTATACCGAAATCTTTGCCTTTACTTACGAAGTGTTTTGTACCTCTCCCCTTGCCATTAAAACCGAAAGCATCGGTCAGGATCAGGCCAAGATAAACTGGAGTGGTAACATCGACAACTTTGACTATCAGGTAAACTATCGCGAGAAAAATTCCGGTTCGGAATGGTACAAAGCCGTAACTCCAAGAGAAAATATTACGCTTAGCAACTTAAAGCCTAACACCACCTACGAATATACCGTAGGATCATCTTGTGATGTGGGCAAATATATTCACAGTTCAATATATGAATTTACTACCATTGCCAGAGACGAGATTGTATTTCAGGGCTGTGGTATCAAACCCGATCCGAAAGATCTGACCAACCAAACACCACTACCGGAACTTTTCCCAAATGATGTAATTTCAGCGGGAGATTTCCCTATTGTGGTATTACACGCCACAGGAAGCAACGGTACCTTCTCAGGAGACGGTTATGTAACGCTGCCCTTCTTAGAAAAATTCAGAAAACTCATTGATGCCGCTGAAGCCTTAAGCCCAAAAGATGGTGAAGGCAACTCAAAATGGAACCTAAGCGAAAATACCCGAATCAAAATTACCTTTGACAATATTGGTCTTAATACTGATTTCAAATTAATTTCGGGTGAAATTGTGGCTGGTTATGATGCTGGTAACTGGGATAATATGCTTGATGGTGACAAATTAGTTGATGATATTGCTGCAGCTTTTGAAAAAGAAGCAGCAGAACTACAAAAAGAAATTAATGAGCCTGAAATAACTCAAAATACAGAGGTACCAACTAATTCTGGTCAAGACCCAGCTGTTATTCCAAATCCAACAAATGAAGTAACACCGCCAGTCTCAAATGTCACAACTCCGCCAGTGACAAATACCCCAACAAATCCAACGGGAGGGACCCCAGTTCCGTCAAACAACACAAATGCTCCTCCTAAGCCAACTGAAAACTCTAATACTACCGAACCAAAAAAAGAAGGAAAACCCTTCAGTTCAAAAGAACTTTACGCCATAGGTTTAAATAGTAAAGATGAACCTAAGAGAGTTGCTAAAACAGGACAAACTTTGTATTATATAAACAAGGCTTCGCTACTAAATGAAAAAAAGGAAACCACTTTTTTACTTGTTAACAATCCGAATTATGCTGAAAAATTAGTTGATAAAGAGTCTATAAAATGGACTGTAAATGGTACTCCTTTTCCAGCCTTTACAGGTAAAAAACAATTTGTTAAAAATGTTTCAGAAAAAGACGAGCTGACTAATGTAACTTCTACAGCAGGATACCCAAATCCAACAGATAAATATGTTTACGTAAAATGGGTTGACCACAATTACAGTTCTAATACATTAGCGGTTGAAGGATCAAAAATTGCCGAATTTAAGAAAACCTTAGAGAAGCTGGCACGTTATCTGGGCACCAGAGTTTACAATAGAAGGGATCGTCCGAAAGGAGAGGGAGATAAAGGAATCTTATATGATGTATCTTATCAAAACACCATTCAAAATAAAGAAGGGGAATCAAACAGACTTTATTATAAAGAAACGGAAAGTGTCACAAAACTTGAAGTAGGAGCTAAAATTGGTTACGAAGCGCCTGTACCAGGATGCGCTATACCTTCAATTGACAGAATGCTTTTTGGACACAAATTTAAGGTTGAATTTGGTTTATACTGGTTTGTAGGTGCCCAAACTTCAGCTACTATTGGAATGACCAATACAACAAGAGATTGGGTTGATAATCCTCAAATGCGAACTTCAACCTGGACCTATGGTCATCCTTCGACTTTTGCGATTGAAGGAACTGTTGGGCTTAACCCAAAATTCGTAATAAAGGTACCAGGTATTTCGGGAGAAGCTTCCGCTAAATCTTCAGCAAAAGCGAAATTATATGAATTTAATTTTAAAAAATGGAAGAGTTCATTTCCTTTGGTAGAAGATGGAATTCCTCTAGAAATTAGCCCTATTACAAAATTTGATATATTTGGCTTAAGTTGGTCACACGAATGGGGCAAATACGAACACACTATAAAATTTAATTAAAATGAAAATAAAGAATAGTATTTTTTTCAAAAAATATAAGATCATAAAGATCATATTATTAATACATCTGCTTGTTTCGTTTATTGTTACCACTACAATGGCTGTACATGGCCTTATTGATGGAAATATAAAAAAACCCTTTCAGGAAAATTATGAAAATTATATCGCATTGTACAATCCTAAAGAATATTTGAAAGATGCTGTTTTTGTAGTCGATACCGCCTATATTGAAACTCAGGCAACTTCAAATCAGGGATCATCCACAACTTTCAAGGATTACACTATAATCAGAGGACATTTATTATACTCCAAAACTAAACAGGAGATTACTTGTAAGTACGTAAATTCAAATGTATTAGATAGCTATTATCATCAAAAAGTAGAAAAAATAAACGTCTTAAAAAACAGCATCAATGGTATTGCCTTTTTAGAAGACAAAAAATATATTAGCTCTGAAAAAATGAATGCTGTTGCGAACTTGTATTTTAATCTTTCACTCATTCCGCTTATCCTAATTTTATTAATATTAAAAATCAAATCAAAATGAAAAAGTATCTAACTCTTTTAATCATTCTTTTCTTTACAACTGGAAATGGACAAAATCTGGTTTTAGAATATTCAGGAGACAATACTGTCGATTTTCATATCTATAATTCCACAGATAATTTTAAATACAAAATTGATGATATTACAAAAGTAGATAGATCAACTGTAGAAGGATTAGTCCAATCTTACTTTTTTGCTACAAACAATGACTGGTTAAAGAATAATTATCTGGAAGAAAAAAGTTTTAATCCTAATGAAGAGAAACATTTTAATACCTTAAAAAAACTAAATAAAGAAAAAAGCAAAGTAGTTTTTTTGCATAAGCTCTCCTACAAACATGAAGGTTTTGAGATGTGTTTTATAAACTTTATTGCTGATTTAGATGGAATCGATTTTAAGTTTCCTACATTACTTTCTTGCATAAAAAAAGATAACAAATGGTACATTTATAATCTGGCAAACCAACAAAAAATTACTGATATCTTGTGGACTTTCAGATCCTGTAGAATTTTACAATTAATAAATGGGCAGAAAACAAGCAATGCTTTGATGAATAACCTTATTCAGAAAACATTAAGTACCAACAAATTTTTAGATATCAACAAATTATACGATGAAACCCAAACCTGGAGCTTTGATGATGCTAACCAGCGATTTTTTACGATGACAGATAATAACAATTGCGATGACAATACTATTTTAGACGTCAGTAAGAGTATCAATTTTACATCTGTTTTTAAAAGTGCTAAAATTAGTACTTTTGATAAAGACGATCAGACAAAGAATGCTGCTATCATTTCTAGCATCAAAAAGAATGCTACTGATTCTGTTTATTTAAAAGCAAAATTTGATCTTGATTATAATGGCCGTACTTATTCTGTGATAAAATATAATTTAATTAATTCTACGGGCAAATCTACCTTAAAAACACAGCTATTAGATAGTACATTAGATGTTTCGTCACAACAAATATCAGAGGTTATCTTTTTATTCGAAAATTTAAATCTTCAAATTTTCAGCGATTTATCTCCTGCCATGAATGCTCCGGAATCACAAAAACAGGATATTTTATATAAAAACACAAGAGGTAATCTGGATGTACTAAATATTAGTAAACTTTTTGATTTGTACCAAAAGAACAAACCATTGTTTGCCAAATATCTTGAAAATTAGTGTTCCATCAGTACTTCTCGAAACATTTTATCTTCTATAAACACCAAAAGCTCTGGAAACCCAGAGCTTTTTCTATTCAAAAAAACAACAAATCAATCAATTTTCTCTAATCACTTTTTTTTCTGAATAATTAATGCCTAGTCCTCCGGCAATATAAACCTTAATCAACTCCTCAGTGTTGATCTTTATATTTTGATGAAGAACATTACCTTTCACTTTTTTAAGGTCAAAAGGGATCGTTTTGGATAAATAATAATCCCCGCTCGAGATTGTAATCATAAGTGCTTCACCCTTTTTAGGAACCAGGGACGTAATCGAAAAATCACCTGTTTTCGAATCGATTTTCATAGGAGGCTGTGAGTCATTAATACTAAGGGTTAGATTCGGGTAGATCTTGCCGTTTAAGGGCCTGTTTGTTTTTGCATCTAACAACTTCCCTTTGATCGTTATCGAAATTTCTTCCTGAACGGTTTGACTAACGGCTATTTTGCCCAGAATATTACTTTTAGGTACTGATTCATTTATTTCAGTTTTAACCGGAGTTTTTTCCTGTCCTGTAACATTTGAAGCCAGCAAAATAGAAGCTGCTACTGCCGCATACTTCAGATTATTCATTTTGGAAGTCTCCTGGTGTACAAACTCCTCCTCTAACTGTGTTGTTTTTAATCGCGCACAAATGTTCTGATCTTTATTCTCTACGATGAACCTGGCCACTTCAGAGTTCGTTTTTCGGCTTAAATCAATTACATTCTTGGCACAGGAACTACAAAACGAGCCCTGTGAATTGGGAATCATATTATCAAAATTTTCAGAACAAGGGTTGGCTATTTCTAAAGTGAATTTCTTTTTCATACGATACTATTTTTAGTTTAAACCGTTCAAAGACGATTATACTTCTATAGAGTGCATTTTAAATGAAAAGGTTGGGAAGAACTAAAAATATTTTTCCATTTATCACAATTTAGTCCTATTGGGAGTATACACATTAACCTTCATCTTTCTCTTTATGTTGCAGAAATGATCAAAATTCTTTCAAAGAAGAAATAACAAAACTCATACAGTTTAATATATTTGCAGTTAAAAAAACAAATAATGAAAACATCAAAATATACCAAATTTGCAGTAATTCTTTTGGTTATTGTCTTTTTACTCCTTAGCATAATAAGCTGTAGTGTACATACACAAAGTACTCCTTCCGGTAAAATTCCACCAGGGCAGGCTAAAAAAATCTCCGGAAGCAAAAGTGCTAAAGCTTATGCACCGGGACAACAAAAAAAACAACACTAAAAAACAAAAAGCCTTCTTAAATATTTAAGAAGGCTTTTTATTACTCCAAACATGTTTTTTAAATACATAGGATATCGTTATTTATTCCCTTTAGTTTTAGAACATTTCACAAATAAAAAGCCTCACTCGCAAAACGAATGAGGCAATATATTAGAAAAGCAGTTTACCGTACTACTTTACAAATTCAATTTTTTGAACTTCTTCTTCATTGACACTGTCAAAGAAGCCTTGTTCGTTCATCCAGTCATCGCTGAATACTTTACTCATATAACGAGAACCGTGATCTGGAAAAATAGCGATAATATTACTGTCTTTAGTAAATTCTCCTTCTTCTGCGTATTGCTTAATAGCCTGCATTACAGCTCCTGAAGTATATCCTACAAATAACCCTTCTTTTCTGGTAATCTCTCTGGCAGAGTGAGCACTTTCTTCATCCGTCACTTTCATGAACTTATCGATGATATCAAAATCTGTAGCCGAAGGAATTAAATTTTTACCTAAACCTTCTATACGGTACGGATAAATCTCTTTGTTATCGAATTCTTTTGTTTCGTGGTATTTTTTTAATACTGATCCAAAAGCATCAACACCTAAAATTCTGATATTTGGATTTTTCTCTTTTAAGAATTTTGCAGTTCCTGAGATCGTTCCTCCTGTTCCGCTGCAGGCAATAAGATGCGTAATTTTGCCTTTTGTCTGTTCCCAGATTTCTGGTCCGGTAGAGTTATAATGTGCATCAATATTCAACTGATTAAAGTATTGATTAATGTACACAGAACCTTTTGTTTCTTCGTGTAAACGTTTCGCTACATTATAGTATGATCTTTCATCATCTGCTGAAACGTGAGCCGGGCATACATAAACTTTTGCACCTAAACTCCTTAACATGTCAATTTTATCTTTCGATGACTTTGAACTTACTGCCAAAATACAATTATAACCTTTTATAATGCTTACCATAGCCAAACTAAAACCTGTATTACCGGATGTCGTTTCGATTATGGTATCACCTGGCGACAGAATACCTTTTTTTTCGGCCTCTTCAAGAATGTATAACGCTATTCTATCTTTTGAGGAATGTCCTGGATTAAAAGCTTCTACCTTTGCGTAGAAATTACCTTCTAACTCTTCGGTGATTTTATTTAGTTTAATAAGGGGGGTATTGCCTATTAATTCTAAAACATTATTATAAGCGTTTATTTCTTCTTTCATAAAAAAATAGTTAATCAAAGGCATTTTAAAATAACCTTGATAGGTTGCAAATTTAACAAAAAAAATCTAATTAGCTTTTAATTTTTTCTAAATCTAATAAAAAACTAAATTCCTTTGCTAAGTCTTTTAAAGCCTCAAAACGTCCTGAAGCCCCACCATGTCCGGCATCCATATTGGTGTCTAAAAACAATAAATTGCTATTTGTTTTTAAGTTTCTCAATTTGGCTACCCATTTGGCAGGTTCCCAGTATTGCACCTGCGAATCATGCAATCCGGTAGAAACATACATATTAGGATAATTTTGAGCTTTTACATTATCATACGGCGAGTACGACAACATATAATCGTAATATTTTTTATTGTTGGGATTTCCCCATTCATCATATTCTCCTGTGGTCAACGGAATACTGTCGTCCAGCATTGTGGTAATAACATCTACAAAAGGCACCTGAGCAATCACTCCATTGTACAGTTCCGGTGCTTCGTTTGAGATAACTCCCATTAAAAGTCCTCCGGCTGATCCTCCTTCTGCATACAAATGTTTAGAAGAAGTGAATTTTTCGTTAATTACAAATTTAGAGCAATCGATGAAATCTGTAAAGGTATTTTTCTTTTTTAACAGTTTTCCATCTTCATACCATTGTCTACCTAAATCTTCTCCTCCTCTGATATGGGCAATTGCGTAAACAAAACCACGATCCAGTAATGAAAGTCTTGTAGAAGAAAAATAAGTATCCATTGTGATTCCATAAGAACCATAAGCATAAAGAAGTAACGGATTTTTACCGTTTCTTTCCAACCCTTTTCTGTAAATCATCGAAATAGGCACTTTAACACCATCTCTGGCTGTCGCCCAAACACGCTCTTCGATATAATTTTCTTTATCAAATTTTCCTCCTAAAACCTCTTGTTCTTTTAAAACTTCTTTGGTTTTAGTCTTCATATTGAAATCGATCACAGAAGATGGTGTTGCCAGCGATTGATAACTGTAACGCAAAATATCCGTATCAAAATCAACATTTGTTGTGGTATATGCATTATACGTTTCGCTGCCAAAAGGCAAATAATAATCGGGCTCACCATTCCACGGCATAATGCGAATGTGATTCAAACCATTTGAGCGTTCTTCCACCACTAAATAGTTCTTAAAAATTTCAATATCTTCCAATAAAACATCTTCACGATGCGGAATAAGATCTACCCAATGCCTTTTTCCTGTTTTGTTTTCAGGAGTTTTCATCAGCTTGAAGTTAGTTGCCTTGTCTTTATTCGTTAAAATATAAAATGAATCTTCATAATGCGAAATACTGTACTCCAGCCCACGAACACGGGTCTGAAACACTTCAAACTCCCCGTCCGGGTTATCAGAATTCAAAATTCTGTATTCTGTAGTTAAGGTACTTCCGGAACCAATTACGATATATTTTCTTGATTTCTCTTTACTCACAGAAACATTAAAAGTGTCATCAGTTTCATTAAAAACCAAAACATCCTTTGCAGCATCTGTATGCAATTTGTGTCTGAAAATTTTATCCGCTCTTAAAGTTACCTGGTCTTGTTTGGTATAAAAAACAGTTTTATTATCATTGGCCCAAACTGATCCTCCAGTTGCATTTTCGATTTTATCTTGTAAAATTTCTCCCGTTTCTAAGTTTTTAAACTGAATCGTGTAAATTCTTCTTCCTACAAGATCAACTCCAAAACTTGCAAATTTATTATCAGGACTTATACTTAAACCTCCTAATTTAAAATAAGCATGTCCTTTTGCCATTTCATTACAATTGAATAAAATTTCTTCGGCTGCTGAAAGGCTACCTTTTTTTCTGGCAAAAATTGGATAATCCTGACCTGTTTCAAAACGGGTGATGTAATAATATCCGTTGTAAAAATAAGGAACAGAGGAATCATCTTCTTTAATTCTTCCTTTCATTTCTTCATACAAATCTCTCTGAAGCTCTTTTGTATGTGAAGTCATACTCTCGTAATAGGCATTTTCCTGATTCAGATAATCAATTACCTCAGGGTTTTCGCGATCATTTAACCAGAAATAATTATCGACTCTGGTTTCTTTATGTTTTTTTAGTGATTTTGGAACTTCTTTGGCTATTGGGGCCACTATATCGTTTTGCATTGATTGAGCATTAGTTTTTAAATACGAAGCAGCAAAAATACTATAAACGCAACAGAACCAAATTAATTTTTTCATAAAATATATGTTGCTTTCATACAGCAATATACTAATTTTGTACGGAATAATTTAAAAATCAACTAAAATGGATTTAATGGGAATGATGGGTAAACTTAAAGAAACCCAACAAAAAATTGAAGATACAAAAAAACGTTTAGACACCGTTTTGATTGATGAACAAAGCGCTGACGGATTATTAAAAATAACATTAACAGCCAATAGAAAAGTAAAATCAATCAGTATTGATGATTCTTTATTAGAAGATAAAGAACAACTTGAAGACTACCTTATTGTAACTCTGAATAAAGCAATAGAAAAAGCAACAAGCGTAAACGAAAGAGAATTGGATGCCGTTGCCAAAATGGATATGCCAATGATTCCGGGAATGGATAATCTTTTTAAATAAAGGCACTAAAGATACTAAGGTTCTCAGATACTAAGTAACCAAGGTCTGATTTTAAAGGCTACTTGTAAAAAAAATGCTGTCCTAAAGTGACAGCATTTTTTTTTTAAACTTTTTAAATCAGAATCTTAGAACCTTAGTCCCTTTCATCAGAATTTCTGCAACGTTTCAATTACATAGGTATGCATTACTTCTTTGTAATCTAAATGTGTGACAATTCTAAGCTTATTATGTCCCATCGAGCTTATTAAGATATTTTTTTGTTTTAGCTTTTCAATCAAAAGCTGATCACTATATCCTTCTGCCAAAGAAAAAATCAAAATATTCGTTTCTACAGGCTCTATTGCTGAAACCCAAGATTTTGTACTTAGTACAGCCGCAATTTCTTTAGCTCTTCTGTGATCTTCTGCCAGTCTTTCAATATTATGCGCCAAAGCGAACAATCCCGCTGCAGCCAAATATCCTACCTGACGCATTCCTCCACCAAGTATTTTCCTGATTCTCAACGCTCTACGAATATCTTCTTTCGTTCCAAGTAGTACAGAACCTATTGGAGCGCCTAATCCTTTAGACAGACAAACCGATATTGTATCGAAAATTGCCCCAAATTCTTTTGGATTTTGTCTTTTAGCCACTAATGCATTCCAAATTCTGGCTCCATCCAAATGGAATTTCAGATTATTAGCATCGCAAACTTTTTTTATCTCTCTTAAATCTTCTAATTCATAACAAGCCCCACCTCCTTTATTGGTGGTATTCTCTACACAAACCAAACTGGTTAACGGACTGTGATAAAACTCAGGATCATTGATTGCTGCCGCAACCTGACTGGCATTTATCATCCCTCTATGTCCGTCTAACAAACAACAGGATACACCGCTATTGAACGAAACTCCTCCTCCTTCATAATGATAAACATGAGCATATTTATCTGCAATCAATTGTTCTCCGGGCTGTGTATGTAATTTAATTGCGGTTTGATTTGCCATAGTTCCAGACGGAAAAAAAAGCCCGGCTTCCATACCAAAAAACTCAGCAACTCTAGTCTCTAATTCGATAACTGTAGGATCTTGCCTGTATACGTCATCCCCAACATGAGCATTAAACATATACTGCAACATTTCATATGTTGGTTTAGTAATGGTATCGCTAATTAAATTTATTTCCATATTCTAAAAACTATATCTTATTTTTGTACAGCAAAATTACGTATTACTGTTAGTTAATTTTGGTAAGTTTCAGTAAATTTTAACTTCCCGATAACGATAGAACCAAATTAACGTAATATTTGTAAAAAACATATAAAACTACTATTAATTTATGACAACGACCGAACAAATAAAAGGTATTGTGGAGCGCCTTGGTGCGTTGAGGAGGTATCTTTGACGTTGATGCCAAACTAATCGAAATTGCGAACGAGGAAGAAAAAACTTTTGCACCTGATTTTTGGAACAATGCAAAAGAAGCTGAAGCTATTGTAAAAAACCTTCGAAACAAGAAAAAATGGATCGAAGATTACAACAAAGCAATCGAACTTACTGATGAATTGCAACTTGCGCATGATTTTTATAAAGAAGGCGAACTTTCTGCAGCAGAGTTAGATGAGCATTACAATACTACTCAGGCTCATATTGAAAACATCGAATTTAAAAACATGCTTTCAGATGAAGGAGACAGTTTAAGTGCCGTAGTACAAATTACAGCCGGAGCCGGAGGAACAGAAAGCTGTGACTGGGCCGGAATGCTGATGCGTATGTACATGATGTGGGGAGAAAGTTACGGTTACAAAATCAAAGAACTTAACTTTCAGGAAGGTGATGTGGCCGGAATTAAAACCGTAACTTTAGAATTCGAAGGCGATTATTCTTTCGGTTATCTAAAAGGCGAAAACGGAGTGCATCGTTTGGTGCGAATCTCTCCTTTTGACAGTAATGCCAAGCGTCATACTTCGTTTGTATCTGTTTATGTCTATCCGCTTGTTGACGATAGTATCGAAATTGACATTAATCCTGCCGATATCGAAATTACAACTTCCCGTTCCAGTGGTGCCGGAGGACAAAACGTAAATAAGGTCGAAACCAAAGTGCAATTAGTACACAAGCCAACCGGAATTCAGATTCAATGTTCTGAAACAAGATCTCAGCAGGACAATAGACAACGTGCTATGCAGATGTTGCGTTCTCAATTGTATGAAATTGAATTAAAGAAACAACAAGCGCAACGTGCCGATATCGAAGCCGGAAAAATGAAAATCGAATGGGGTTCACAAATACGTAATTACGTAATGCAACCTTATAAACTAGTAAAAGACGTTCGTACAGGCTACGAAACCAGCGATGTGGATGGGGTTATGAATGGAAATATAGATCCGTTCCTAAAAGCCTACTTAATGATGATGGGACAGAAAGAGGAAGAATAAATTAGTGATCAGTTTTCAGTTCACTGAGACTGACAACTGAAAACTTAAAAGAAAAAGTTATGATAAAATGGGCAGATGTAATTCATTTTACAAATAAAGGAAATCCGATACCGGAAAAAAGAGTAGAAAAAACGGAGGAAGAATGGAAACAGCTTTTAACTCCTGAAGAATTTCAGGTAACCCGATTAAAAGGTACCGAAAGATCCTTCAGTTCTGAACTTTGCAGTTTGTTTGATCCCGGAATTTATGAATGTAAATGCTGTGGAACTTTATTATTTGATGCTTCCGAGAAGTTTGAGTCAGGAACGGGATGGCCCTCATTTACTCAGCCTTTAAAAGAAAATGCCATTGCATACCATGCCGACAAATCATACGGAATGATTAGAGTTGAAGTCGTTTGCAATACCTGTGATGCCCATTTAGGACACGTCTTTCCTGACGGCCCCGAACCTAGTGGGCTGCGATATTGCATCAATGCAATTTCTCTTTCCAAAATAAAAGATTAAAAAAATAAAAATCGATTCCTTTTAACAAAGTGAATCGATTTTTTTTATTCCATGCTTTTTTTCAAATGATTTGTATTACATTTGTAAGCCACTACTTATCAATAAATTAATTATTGATTTTCCATTTCAATTCAAATCGAATCCCCCCTCATTCGTATCAAAAAACCAGCAGTACCAACTTAAATACAAACTAAAAAACATTA
Source organism: Flavobacterium tructae (assembly GCF_001853485.1). NCBI lineage: Bacteria > Pseudomonadati > Bacteroidota > Flavobacteriia > Flavobacteriales > Flavobacteriaceae > Flavobacterium > Flavobacterium tructae. The sequence continues at coordinate 163,998 of NZ_MIKE01000022.1, forward strand.
GTAAATTAATAGCTAAAATGTTAATTTTGTAATATTTAAACTATTATTTTAAATATATTTCAACAAACTCAAAAATAACATTAGGTAATTAGAATCTAATTGATTTTATTTGGAAAAAATTAACCCCTATAATCTATTACATTCATTAAATGAAATCCTATTCAATTCAAGAAATTAACGAAGTAATCAATGGCGTAATTTACGGCACTACTTCACAAAGCATTACAGCCACAGAGCAACTAGAAAAAGCGACAACTTCAGAAATTTCATTTATAGGAAACAAAAAATATGAAAAATACTGGTCAACTTCAAATGCATCCATTGCAGTAGTTAACGAAGATATTTCAATAGAGCCAGGGGAAAATCGTGCCTTTATCAAAGTAAAAAATGCCGATCTGGCCATGTCTCAAATTCTGGCCCTTTTTGCCCCACCTGCCCCAATATTCCATACTAATATTCACAAAACTGCTACTGTAGACGAAACAGCCATTATTGGTGAAGGTGCCAAAATTGGTGCCGGCTGCTACATTGGACCAAAAGTAGAGATTGGTTCCAATACCACTATCTACCCAAACGTAACTATTCTTGACGAATCAACCGTTGGTAATAATACGGTTATCTGGTCCGGAACAGTTGTAAGGGAACGTTGTCATATCGGCAACGATTGTATCATTCATCCTAATGCCACAATTGGCGCTGATGGTTTTGGATTTCGTCCATGCAGCGAAAAAGGATTAGTAAAAATTCCACAAATTGGAAACGTAATTATAGGAAACGGAGTTGAGATTGGCGCGAATACCTGCGTAGACCGCGGAAAATTCAGCTCTACTATTCTTGGTGATGGCTGCAAAATTGACAATCTGGTACAAATAGGACACAACAGTAAACTAGGTAAGTTTTGCATCATGGCAGGAAACAGCGGTTTAGCCGGTTCTGTAACTTTAGGAAATGGTGTTATCATCGGTGGAAGCGCTTCCATTAAAGACCATACCACAATTGGTGATGGTGCTGTAGTTGGAGCAGGCTCAGGAGTTATTTGTGATGTTGCTGCCGGAAAAACCATGTTAGGTTATCCCGCCGTAGAAGCCCGAGATGCTTTAAAACAATGGGCCCTTCTAAAACGAATGGTTTGTGATATTAAAAAATAATAGAAAAATTGATGATATAAAAAACCGGAAGTTCGCTTCCGGTTTTTTTTTATGTCTTAAACAGGCACTTTACTTCTTCCAAAAGATACTGAAAATTTAACTATCAGAACCTTAATTTAATTTCATAACAGCACAACATTTATTATGTGGGTTTCAATTGATTTTGTAAATTAGCCAACACTATTTTGTTAAAACATTAAAATATTATGGATTTAAACTTCAATAAAAACGAAGATCACAATAAATTACTACTTTCTGAACTAAAACAAAAATTTGCTAAAGTAAAATTAGGAGGAGGCGAAAAACGTATTGAAAAACTACATGCTGAAGGTAAAATGACCGCACGCGAACGTATTGATTACTTGTTAGACGAAAATTCTAAAAGTATTGAAATCGGAGCTTTTGTTGGCGAAGGAATGTATGCCGAACACGGCGGCTGTCCGTCTGGAGGTGTTGTCATTAAAATAGGATACATCAGAGGAAAGCAATGCATAGTGGTAGCAAATGATGCTACCGTAAAAGCCGGTGCCTGGTTTCCAATTACCGGAAAGAAAAACCTGCGTGCACAGGAAATTGCCATGGAAAACCGATTGCCAATCATTTACTTAGTAGACAGTGCCGGTGTTTATCTGCCCTTACAAGATGAAATTTTCCCTGATAAAGAACACTTCGGAAGAATCTTTAGAAACAATGCACAAATGAGCAGTATGGGAATCACCCAAATTGCTGCTGTAATGGGCAGCTGTGTTGCCGGAGGTGCCTACCTGCCTATTATGAGCGACGAGGCCTTAATTGTAGACAAAACGGGAAGTATTTTCCTTGCTGGAAGCTATTTGGTTAAAGCAGCCATTGGAGAAACTATCGACAATGAAACTTTGGGTGGTGCTACAACACATTGTGAAATTTCAGGTGTTACCGATTACAAAGCCAAAGATGATAAAGATGCCCTCGAAAAGATAAAAAACATCGTAGACAAAATTGGTGATTTTGATAAGGCCGGCTATAGCCGTATCAAAGCTGAAAAACCTGCTCTGGAACCTAAAGATATTTACGGAATCCTGCCAAAGGCTAGAAACGAGCAATATGATATGATGGAAATCATCAATCGTCTGGTTGATAATTCAGAATTTGAAGCTTACAAAGAAGGTTACGGTCAATCTCTAATTACCGGATATGCCAGAATTGACGGCTGGGCTGTTGGAATTATAGCCAATCAAAGAAAAGTAGTGAAAACTAAAAAAGGGGAAATGCAATTTGGAGGGGTTATCTACTCTGATAGTGCCGATAAAGCGACCCGTTTTATTGCCAATTGTAATCAGAAGAAAATACCTTTAGTTTTTTTACAGGACGTTACCGGTTTTATGGTCGGATCAAAGTCAGAACATGGCGGAATTATAAAAGACGGTGCTAAAATGGTAAATGCGGTAAGTAATTCGGTTGTTCCTAAATTTACCGTTATCGTTGGAAACTCTTACGGTGCCGGAAACTACGCAATGTGCGGAAAAGCTTATGATCCAAGATTAATTTTCGCCTGGCCAAGTGCCGAACTTGCGGTTATGGGTGGAACTCAGGCTGCAAAAGTACTTGCTCAAATCGAAGCTTCTTCATTAAAAGCAAAAGGAGAGATTGTAGACGAAGAAAAAGAAACGGAGCTGTTCAACAAAATAAAAGCACGTTATGATGCGCAAACTTCACCTTACTATGCAGCTTCAAGATTGTGGACAGATGCTATTATTGATCCGCTTGACACCCGTACCTGGATTTCTATGGGAATTGAAGCCGCCAACCACGCTCCTATTCAAAAACCCTTTAATTTGGGAGTGATTCAGGTTTAAGTTTTAAGACATTCCCATAAATGCGTTAAATAAAAAGTAAAAAACTTATTTTCAGTTACTTAAAAATAAATATATCATTAAAAATCAGTAACTTTAGTGAGTAATTTTTAATCACGTAATATCATGGAAAATGTAAAAAGCTTAAATAAATGGGCCAATTCGCACACTTATTTACCTGTAGATTTAGTACGTATTGTATTGGGTGTTTTTTTATTTATGAAAGGAGTTTCATTTGTAACGAATGTTCAGTATCTGCATGATTTAATTTCTCCTATTGATAAATTTGGCGGCGGAATGTTTCTGTTACATTACATCGCACCAGCCCACATGATTGGAGGTATCATGATTGTTTTCGGGCTGCTTACCCGTTGGGCGATAGCTGCTCAATTACCCATCCTTTTTGGGGCCGTTCTGATTAATTTTATGGGACACATGCATTCTGAAAGCTTGATTCTTGCAATTGTAGTTTTATTGGTTTGTGTGTTCTTTTTATTCTATGGAAGCGGAAAACACTCAGCTGACTATTATTTCAAAATGCAACAATAACTTTGTTTTATCCTCAACTGTACCAATTAAAAGTTGAGGATAAAATAATTAGCCCCTTTCCAAACGTTAATTAATCCTTTAAAATTTCTTTAATTGTCTTTTAAGAGTTAAATTCGCGACCATGAATTGGATTCGTAAGGCTGTTGCTTTTATATCACTTTTGATCATCACTTTTTTTGCCACTCAGGCAAACGAGTCTGTTGTTGACAAAAGTGAAAGTAAAAAAACAGACACTACTTTTTCTATCGACTATACCGACTCTTTGGCTTTTATTCAGCCACAAACAGGTTATCATCTGGTAGGGAATATCAAAACCAATCCTTCCGGTTTAATCAAATGGTTTGAGTCTTTATTGGTCACTGTTCCTCAGCATCAGGCCTTAAATACTGCCTCAAACTTTGCCAATCAATTTAGCACTCAGAGCAAAAAGGTTCTTTTAATGCTCTACCCCTTCCATTTTTTCTGGTAGATTACTTTATGAATTTTTAGTCGAAAAGATCTTTCTTTTCCCAATTATTAAGCCGTTTTCAATCTGAAAACTGTTTACTATTTCATATCAATTTATCAAATTTTAAAACAAATGGAAACAAGTGTAACCATAATTGGTATTGTGATCGCCATCATAGTAGCCATTCCTATTTATTTTTCAGCACGTTCAAACGCTGCCAACAAATCTAAAATCCTAAACATAAAAAAGAGATTCAATCCAACACATCCGGAAAACTTTGATCTGACTGAATCTCAAAGTAATAAAACACTAACAATTGATCAAAAGGATAAAAAATTCGTTCTGATGAATTTCAATCCCAATCAGGAAGAATCTACTTATGTTGATTTAAAAAATGTCTCTTCCTGCAAATTAGCACTAACGACCGACGGAAACTCGGATACTATACTAAAAATCGATTTTGAATTTCTGGACAAAGAAACTTCTAAAAAAAATACAATTGCTTTCTATGATTTCGACGATGACCGTATTAAACAAATAAGCGCTTATCAAGATCATGTATTTGCGAAAAAATGGCTTAAAATCATACAGGATTCTATTTAAATGTTAGTTATTTAATTCACTAAAAGAGGCTCGTTTTGAGTCTCTTTTTTTTACATGATATTTGTCATTTTATTTTCGACAGCAGTGCTCTAATTTTGAGGATCCAAAATCCTCTTTTATGAAAATTTCATTAACGCAAAAATACAACGTTCCCGGTCCAAGATATACCAGTTATCCTACGGTTCCTTATTGGAATGAAACTAATTTTAATGAGCAAAAATGGATTACATCATTCCGGAGGGCTTTTGCAGAGAGCAATTCTCAAAACGGAATCAGTTTGTACATTCACCTGCCATTCTGTGAAAGTTTATGTACCTTTTGCGGTTGTAACAAACGAATTACTAAAAATCATAATGTTGAAGAAACTTATATAAAAGCTCTTTTGAAAGAATGGAGTTTATATTGTAATTTACTTCCGGAAAAGCCAATTATAAAAGAGATTCATTTAGGTGGCGGAACTCCAACTTTCTTCTCTGTAAACAATCTGGAGCTGCTTATCAATGGTATTTTTAAAAATGCCCGAAAAGCCGAAAATCACGAGTTTAGTTTTGAAGGCCATCCGAACAATACCACTTACGAACAGCTTAAAAAGTTATATCATTTAGGTTTTCGAAGGGTAAGTTTTGGTGTTCAGGATTATGCCGAAAAGGTTCAAAAAGCGATTCATAGGATTCAGCCTTTTCACAATGTGGCGAAAGTTACCTTTTGGGCCAAAGAAATAGGATATACCTCAATTGGTCATGATATTATATTTGGTCTGCCTTTTCAAACGGTAGAAAATGTTATTGATACTGTTGAAAAAACGAACTCCTTAAAACCGGATCGTCTGGCATTTTACAGTTATGCTCATGTGCCCTGGATCAAAGGCAATGGCCAACGTGGATTTAATGACGAAAACATTCCGAAAGATGCCGAGAAAAGAAAACTATATGAAGTCGGCAAACAATTGCTGGCACAAAATGGTTATCATGAAATTGGAATGGATCATTTTGCCTTCGCCTCCGACAGTTTATACAAAGCGGCACAAGATAAAAAACTACACCGAAATTTTATGGGCTATAGCGCCTCAAAAACGCAGCTTATGATAGGCTTAGGAGTTTCCTCTATTAGCGACAGCTGGTATAGTTTTGCCCAAAATACCAAAACCCTGGAAGAATATTACCAATTGTTGGAATCAAACAAACTACCAGTGGTGAAAGGCCATATTCTCGATGATGAAGATTTGATCATTCGAAAACATATTTTAAACTTAACCTGTGAATTTGAAACTTCCTGGAGTAATGAATCTTTGTATTTCAAAGAAATACCAGCGGTTTTATCCGATTTAAAAGAAATGGAAAACGATCAGTTAATTGTAATTGAAGAAAATAAAATTAAGATTACCGAAGCAGGAAGACCTTTTGTACGTAACATTTGTATGGCTTTCGATCTGCATTTAAAAAGAAAATCTCCGGAAACAAACCTCTTTTCTATGACGGTTTAAATTGCTATGAAGGAGCATTAATAATAGTATTCTGCGGAGTACTGTGAACGATCGGGATAGTTGTTTACACCCTAAAAGGGTAAAACTAAAGTATAACAAAAAACATCTTTCCCGCTTTCTATGAAATCCTCTAAGAAATTGTATGATTTTTATTAGAATCACCATGATTTGCGGAGGCTCTTGCCCTTTCAGGGCAATTCTGTATCTTTCTCTAACTCATAGTGCGTTGCACTATGCTTATTCTTTTGGGCTTTCAGCCCTTTTATATCTGTTTCAAACATTTAAACCCGGGGAAGAAAATTCTAATTAAGATCAACTCCTCTAAAATGGTATTTCATTTGACATTAATAACTCTTAAGATTAAGGAGCGAACCTTTATAATCACATTTTTTTATCAGTTTACAACTTTTTCTGCTACTCTGCTTTTAATGCTACACAATTTTTCGCATGATCTCCTTTTAATGACAATTAGGAGTCGACTGAACAAATAAACTCATATTGGATGGAGAAACGTAAGGAATTCCGAGACCTAGTCCTCTCAGGATAAATAATACTCCGATAATAACAGCAACATAAGGAATTGCTTTCTGAATCTTATTTCGGAATGGGAGTTTGATTAACGAATTGACATATACAACAACGGTCATTAACGGTACCGTTCCTAAACCGAACAATAGCATATACAGCACTCCTAAACTAGCGCTTTGCATGGCTATAGCTCCAAATAAGGCTACATAAACCATTCCGCAAGGCAAGAAGCCATTCAACAATCCGATTGTAAAGAGAGATTTGTAGCTCCTGTCTTTAAATTGATTCCCTAAGCTTGATTTTACCCGGGAGATAATTTTATAGACCGGCTTGGAAAAGTTGTATTTAGAAAAGGCCTTTTCTGGAATTAGAACAACGACTATCATCGCCAAACCAATAAAAATGGACATTTTTTGCTGAAGTCCGGCCAAAAAGAATCCTCTTCCTAATAAACCAAAAATAAGTCCAATGGTTGCGTACGCAGTTAATCGGCCTAAATGATAGGTAATAATCTGAGTTACCTTTTTAGCCTCATTTTGTCGGTCCACAGGCAACATCATAGCAATTGGACCGCACATTCCGATACAGTGTAAACTACTGATTAATCCAAATATGAAAGCGGAATACAACATCTTTTTAGTTTTTTGATACAGCTTGCTTTACTATTGCTAAGTAAAACTGCTGTGCGAATAAAGACAAAATCAACTGAAAAGGAATCTTTTCAATTGATCGGTCTTTGTACTATTAATTTACATAGATTACCTCTTTAGACAGGTATTTTTTTCCTCCATACTGCCATTCCATATTGACATCCCAACGTCCTTTCACGAGTTTGTTTTTCGGAATTAACAACGCCGAGTTTGTTAAAGCAATTTGGGTATTAAAATCAAATTTCTTATTTGACGGACGGTACAACAGTATGTTACCTTTGACTTTATCGTTTTCAAAAACGGCAGGAAAAACTATTTCAACTCCATCTTTATGATAGGCAATTGAAGGTTTTTGCTGTAAATCCTGAGCGTTTTGAATACGTGCCATTTCTTCCTGAAAATGTGAATCATGCTTATAGTATTCTTCGACAACTAAATCATTGTCGTATTTACTATTCGATTGTACTTCAAAAACAAAATATAAAATGAAACTCATAAACAATGCAAATGCAATGACAATTCCGGTACCCCAATTTATTTTCATAATTGTATTTTTTAATTAAAACTTCGCGGACCTAAAAAGTTAGTGGTAGTGGTTTCCAGCAGCTCTTTACCATTATAAACCCCTATTTTAACTTTCGTTTTATCGCTCTCCAGAAGTACTTCGTCTATTTCTATGAACAATGTTCCTTGCGAAATGCCTTCTTTAACTACTTTAAAATGCGTTTTTCCCACATTTTTAATTTCACCTTTTTGATCGATTAGCTCAAAATGAATATCATTATAATCTTTCATCGTCTTATTGACAATTTTATAGGTATACACATTACTGATTTTATCTCCTTTGTGCTGAAAAAGCTGTCCTGGTAAACGTAGAATAATAGCCTGAACATCGGTTCTTAAAAACAACATTCCAACAAATACACTCAAGAGAATAAACAAAACGGCTGTATATCCTTTCATTCTTGTGGTGAACTTAAAAGGAGCTTTTTTCTCGATCTCGTCTTCGGACGCGTAACGAATAAGTCCTTTAGGTAAACCAACATTTTCCATGATGGAGTCACATTCATCAATACAGGCTGTACAGTTTGTACATTCCAGCTGTGTTCCATTTCTAATGTCGATACCCATCGGGCAAACGTGTACGCATTGATGACAATCGATACAATCTCCTTTTCCGGTTAAGGCTCTGTCTTCTTTTTTACTGAATTTGGCTCGGCCTTCTTCCTTTTCTCCACGTACAAAATCATACGCCACATTGATTGACTTATTGTCCAGCAGTACTCCCTGCAAACGCCCGTAAGGACAAGCAATGATACATACCTGCTCTCGGAACCAGACAAACACGAAATAGAAGACTCCCGTAAAAATAAGCAACGCTATAAAATTACTGGCTTGCTGAATTGGTCCTTGCTCTACCATCAGAAAAAGTTCGTCACTTCCTACCAGATAGGCCAAAAACACATTGGCAATTCCGAAAGAAATTAAGAAAAAGAGCGTCCATTTAATCCCTCTTTTTCGGATTTTCTCTGCGTTCCATTCCTGTTTTGCAAGTCGCATTTGTGCACCGCGATCTCCATCAATCCAATATTCAATTCGCCTGAAGACCATCTCAAGAAAAATAGTCTGCGGACAAATCCATCCGCAAAAAATCCTTCCAAAAACGACTGTAAATAAGATGATAAATACAACACCCACCAACATTGAGATCACAAAGAGATAAAAATCCTGTGGCCAGAATGGAAACCCAAATATATTGAAACGTCGTTCGATAATGTTGAACATCATAAACTGGTTTCCATTTATTTTTATGAACGGATTCGCAATTAAAATCGCCAACAAAACATAACTGACTATTTTCCGGTATTCGTAAAACTTACCAGACGGTTTTTTAGGAAAAATAAACTTTCTCTTACCGCCTTCATCAATGGTTCCAATGGTATCTCTAAAAGCTTCGTCTGGTAAATTTGACATGGTATTATTTTTTAACTTCTGTACTATCTTTTGTTTTATCTGCTGTGTCTCCTTTTTTAGGAGCGCTTTTATCTACCCAAACTTCTCCTTCCGGTTCTTTTGGATCTTTTGGGTTACTGCCTTGTAAAGACAAAATGTAACTCGCTACTTTTTGAATTTCCTTTGGCTTCATCCCGTTGGTTTTCCAGGAAACCATTCCTTTTCCGTCACGTCCTCCATTGGTAATCGTATGGAAAATTTCTTTAATTCCGCCTCCTAAAATCCAGTGATCATCGGTCAGGTTTGGTCCAATTTGACCACCACCGTCTGCTCTGTGACAGGCTGCACAATTGGTCATGAAGATCTCCTTACCGGCTGCCAAACTTGCATCATCTGTTAATAAGACAACTGTTTTTTCATCCATCAAATCAGGAGCTGTTTTAAGATATTCCTCAACATCTATTTTAGCCTGAGCCATTTCTTTTCTCAACTCAGTTTCCTGATCGTCTCCTCCAAAAATATCGTAACGAGCTACATAGATTACACCAAATATGATACAGATGTAGAATAGATATACCCACCAAGGCGGTAAATTGTTATCTAACTCTTTGATACCGTCATAATCATGATCCATTAACAAATCGCCTTCTCTTTCAATAGGTTCTGTTTGTGTTAGTTTATGCATCAACTCTTTGTACCAGGTACTTTCGGTCAGACTTAAACTCTTTTCATGATCAGCTTTTGCTTTTTCTTCCGGTGACATTAATTGGTACATTACCCTATTAACAGCACTCAACGTTATTTCGATTGCAATCAGAATAAACAGAAAAACAAATAGAAAAATGGAAACCATTGGATACTTAATAAAAGCCGGCCTGTCACCGGAATCTATAAAATATTCCATGAGAGCAAAGACAATGAAAAAAATCAATGGCACTCTTACATATACAGGGAAAAATCTTTTCATTTTTATTTATCTTTTGAAATTATAATAAGCCCTTCATCCAAAGGTATCGCACTCATCTCCTCTATTTTTTCTTTCTTATAGGAGAACACCCAAAAACCCAGTCCTACAAAGAAGAAAAAGAATATCAGTAGGGAAAGTATCGGGTAAATCTCTATACCCGAAATGTTCTCCATATTGTGTTTTATTTGCTCAAACATGATGCTGTTATTTAGATGGTTGCTTTACTTTGATATCGGTTCCAAGTCTTTGTATGTAAGCAATTAAAGCGACAATTTCTCTCTCATTCATCGGAATGAATTTTTCACCTTTAGCAATTGCTTTTTTCTTACTGTCCTCATAACTTTTTACATAGTCAGGATCGTTCTCCAGACTTTTTTCAATTGTCATTGCCTGCGCTCTTAATGTTTTAGTAGCATTTGCGATTTCTTCTTCGGTATAAGGAACACCAAGTGAAACCATTGCCTTCATTTTCTTCTGAGTCAGGGAAACATCCATCGCTTCGTTATCAAAAAGCCATTTGTAACCCGGCATAATTGAACCTGCTGAAGTACTTTGCGGATTCCACATATGGTTGAAATGCCAGTTGTCATTATATTTTCCACCTACTCTCAACAAATCAGGACCCGTACGTTTTGATCCCCATAAAAATGGATGATCGTATACAAACTCTCCTGCTTTTGATTGTGGTCCGTAGCGCTCTACTTCACTTCTGAAAGGACGAACAGATTGTGAATGACATCCCACGCAACCTTCTCTGATATATAAATCACGTCCTTCAAGTTCTAATGGTGTATATGGTTTCACACTTGAGATGGTTGGAATATTAGATTTGACCATAATAGTGGGTACAATCTGAATAACACCTCCGATTAAAATAGCAATTGTAGCCAAAATGGTTAACTGAATTGGTTTTCTCTCCAACCAGGTATGGAATTTCTCTCCATTAAGTCTTCCACTACTAATTCTTTGTAAAGCCGGAGCTTGTGCCAATTCGTCTTCAATAGTCTGACCTGCTTTTACGGTCATGATAATATTGTACACCAATGTCAGCATTCCAATTAAATACAAACTACCTCCAATGGCTCTCATCCAATACATTGGCATAATAGCGGTAACCGTTTCAAGGAAATTACCATAAACTAAAGTTCCATCCGGATTAAATTGTTTCCACATTGAAGCTTGTTGAAAACCTGCTACATACAATGGAATTGTGTAAATAATGATTCCTAAAGTTCCTATCCAAAAGTGAAAATTGGCCAATTTTTTAGAAAACAAATCCGATTTGGTCATTCTCGGAATCAACCAATAAATAATACCAAATGACATGAAACCATTCCAGGCTAAAGCCCCTACGTGTACGTGTGCAACGATCCAGTCTGTGTAGTGCGCGATAGCATTTACATTTTTTAAAGAAAGCATCGGTCCTTCAAATGTTGCCATTCCGTAACCGGTAATTGCTACTACAAAGAATTTTAAAACCGGTTCTTCACGAACTTTGTCCCACGCTCCTCTTAATGTTAGAAGTCCGTTGATCATACCACCCCAAGACGGTGCAATAAGCATTACTGAAAATGCAACTCCTAAATTTTGTGCCCAGTTTGGCAAAGCCGAATACAATAAGTGGTGTGGACCTGCCCAGATATAAATAAAAATCAGCGACCAGAAATGGATAATTGATAATCTATAAGAATATACCGGACGATTCGCTACTTTTGGAACAAAGTAATACATCAGTCCTAAAAACGGCGTTGTAAGGAAAAATGCAACCGCATTGTGGCCATACCACCACTGAACTAAAGCATCCTGAACCCCTGCGTAAACGGAGTAACTTTTGAAAGCCGAAACCGGAATCTCAATATTATTGAAAATGTGCAACACTGCTACTGTAACAAATGTGGCCAGATAAAACCAAATGGCTACATATAAATGGCGTTCTCTACGACGCAGCATGGTACCAATCATATTAATTCCCATTACTACCCAAATAAGTGCAATCGCAATATCTATTGGCCATTCTAATTCAGCATATTCTTTTGAAGAAGTATACCCTAAAGGCAAGGTGATTGCTGCGGCGACAATGATAAGCTGCCAGCCCCAAAAATGCAGATTACTTAAAAAGTCGCTGAACATTCTGGCTTTTAGCAAACGCTGCAGCGAATAATACATCCCTGCAAAAAAAGCATTTCCAACGAAGGCAAAAATCACCGCATTGGTGTGCAAAGGCCGTAGTCGACCATAACTAAGCCAGGAGATCCCATCTGTTATGTTGGGAAAAAGGTACATCACCGCAAGGGTAAGCCCGACTAACATCCCCACTACTCCAAATAAGATAGTAGCGTAAATGAACTTTTTAACAATTTTGTTGTCGTAATAAAACTGTTCCATTTCCATAATTATACTTGTTTTTCTTTTATTGATGAATTGTTCTTTTGGCTGGTAATTTTGGTCTCATCATCAAAAAGCATTCTGACTGAGGGTGTATAATCGTCATCGTATTGTCCTGATTTGACAGCTACGATAAAAGCAACAAAGAATCCAATTGCCACGAAAATACTTACTGAAATTAATAGATAAATAACACTCATACCTTACGTTTTATACTAACAAAATTACTCGGTTATTGACTGGTAAAATATGATAATTATCATAGGCGAAGTCCTATGTTAAAAATATAAAAAATAACTTCAGAATTATTTATAATGATTTTAAATTACTGTTACTGAAATAGTTAGACATAATCGTAACAAAACTTACAATCGTAATTGTGCTTAAAGGCATGATAATAGCCGCAACCAATGGCAACAGATTTCCTGTAATTGCGAAGGAAAGCCCAACAACATTATACAGCAGTGACAAGACAAAACTCATTTTAATAATTGTAATCGACTTGTGTGATAATTTTAAAAAATAATTTAGTCTCGAAAACTCACTTGCATCCAGTATAGCATCGCAGGCAGGCGAGAAAACATTGACATTTTCAGAGATCGAAATTCCAACATTACTTTGTGCCAAAGCACCTGCATCGTTTAAACCGTCTCCAACCATCATCACATTACAACCTTCTTCTTGCAATTTTTTGATAAACTCTAACTTTTGCTCCGGCTTCTGATTAAAGATCAGCTCTGTGTTTTTAGGCAAAATGGCTTCCAAAGTAGCGCGTTCTCCATCATTATCCCCTGAAAGCACCTTTATTTGATACTCATGACTTAATGTTGAAAAAAGTTTTTCTAATCCATCCCTATATTTATTCTGAAATGTAAATTTTCCATAATAAGTACCATCGATTCTAATATGAAGACCTGTTTTTTCAATTTCAGACAGTTCCGTTACAGGACTATCAACAAAGGCTGCAGATCCAATTTTGATTGTAACATTCTCTGTAGAAGCCTGAATTCCTTTTCCGGTAATTTCCTGAAAATCATTAATTTTTATTCTATCTGAATCTGGCAGAAAATCATACAACATTCGGCTCAAAGGGTGATTAGAAGCACGAAGCACATTTTTAATAAGTATATAGTTTTCTTCAGAGAGTGCATTTCCCTCATACACAATATTCGATTTTTTATTAGTGGTGATCGTTCCGGTTTTGTCAAAAACAATCGTATCCACTTTTGCCAGCTGCTCAATTACTAACGCATTTTTGAGATACATTTTTTGCTTGCCCATGATTCGCAGTATATTACCAAAAGTAAAAGGTGCAGTAAGTGCCAATGCACATGGACAGGCGACAATCAGAACCGCAGTAAAGACGTTAAAAGCGGTATTAGCATCAATAAAAATCCAATAACCAAAGCCTGCAAAAGCAATTAATAATAACAAAGGTGTAAAATACCTACTAATCGCATCGGTTATTGTTTTGTGCTTTTGAAGCACTTTTTTCTGGAAGATTTCATTGCTCCATAATTGTGTCAGATAACTTTGTGACACCGAATGCAACACTTCCATTTCGATCACTTTCCCAATATGTTTCCCTCCTGCAAAAACTTTATCTCCTGATTTCTTAGTGATCGGAACCGCTTCTCCCGTCACAAAACTATAATCGATCTCTGCCTTTTCACTAATCAGAATTCCATCAACAGGAATAAGCTCCTGATTTCGAATGAGTAACCTGTTTCCTTTTAAAACATCGTAAACAGGAATACTTTCTTCTGAAGTATCTGAATTAATTCTGGTCACAGCAATTGGAAAATAGGATTTGAAGTCTCTTTCGAAACTTAAAAAGCTATAGGTTTTAATCTGAAACATCTTTCCTAACAACATGAAAAAAACCAGTCCAGTCAAGCTATCAAAGAAACCTGATCCGTAATTCATGACGATATCAAAAGTACTTCGAACAAACATTACAATAATTCCCAATGCAATTGGAATATCGATATTCAGCATTCCCGATTTGATACTTTTGTAAGCAGAAACATAATAACCACTTGCCGAATATAAAAAACTGGGCAAAGCCAAAATAAAAATCAGGATTCTGAAAAAGGGTTTGTAATTGTCCAGCCAGAATTCTTTTATTTCGAAATATTCCGGAAACGACAGTAACATAATGTTTCCGAAGCAAAAAAAGGCAACACCTAATTTATACGTTAAGCTTCTGTCGACATTATTTTTACCTGTTTCATAATTTTCCAGACTAATATAAGGTTCATAGCCTATAGAACTAAGCATATAAACGATAGCTTTCAAAGAAACGGTATCTGAATTAAAAGTAATCCGAACCCTTTTCTCCGGGAAATTCACCTGAGAAAGACTTATGCCAGGTTGAATTTTGTTTAAATTCTCTAAAATCCAAATGCAGGAACTGCAATGAATATAAGGAATGTTTAAAGAAACAATAGCGGTATTTCCTTCCTGAAACTCTAGTACTTTCGAAAGAATAGCCTCATTGTCTAAAAAGTCATATTTACCTGTGATATCCTGTGGAGTAGCGCCGGGTGCATTTTCAAAATCATAATAACCGGTTAAATCATGAAGACTAAAAATTTCGTAAACCGTTTTACAACCGGCGCAGCAAAACTTCTTTTCATCAAAATTGATTACTTCATTTTTAGGAATCGTAAGTCCGCAATGAAAACAACTTTGTTCACTCATAATTTGTTTTTTTTTGATACCACAAATATTCAAAATAAGAGGCGACTTTAAATATGACATTTATCATACTACAAAGAAATCCGTTTCTAATTTAATGAATTAAATCCTTCAAACAGTGATGTCAGATTTTTTTGTTTTTTTTCAGCCCAAACACTAGCTGCGAAAGCGAATATTGGTTAATTTTGTAATAAATATTTTTGCTATGAATAAATGTGACCAATGTATCGTAAGACAGCTTTCTTCTCTAAAAGCACTCAATAAAGACGAGGTTGTGAAACTGGCGAATAGCAAAACAACTTACACGATTAAAAAAGGGGATGCCCTTTTTGAAGAAGGTGAAGTTACGAATGGAGTTTATTGTGTAAAAGACGGTGTTGGAAAACTTTCTAAATTAAGTGCCAACGGAAAAGATCAAATTGTAAAACTGGTAAAATCAGGAGAGCTTTTAGGTCAGCGTTCTATGATCAGCAATGAACCTGCTAACTTAACAGCCAAAGCAGTTGCCGATATGGAAGTATGTTTTATTCCGAAAGCCGAAATTCTTCACTTTTTCAATAACAACAATCAGTTCTCTATGAATTTAATGCAGTCGGTTTGTGAGGATTTAAAAGAATCTGAAAACGATAAAATTGCATTGGTACAAAAAACAGTGAAACAGCGTTTAGCCGAAACTTTACTGCAGTTGCATGACGATTTTGGTGAGAATGCGGATAATACTCTGAAAGTTCAGCTTACAAGAGAAGAGCTGGCGGGTATCATAGGTACGGCCACAGAAAGCTGTATTCGATTGTTATCGGATTTTAACAAACTGAATTTAATTGAATTAGTAGGCAAAAAAATCAAACTTCAGGACATCAAAGCCTTAAAAAGGCTTGCAGAATAATTACTGCTTTTTAGCTTCGTTCCAAAAAACATCCATTTCGGCCAACGTCATATCCATCAAAGGTTTTCCCATCTCTGCTGCTTTGCTTTCCAGATATTGAAAACGCTTGATGAATTTTTTATTAGTACGCTCCAAAGCATCTTCGGGATTTACATTTAAAAAACGGGCGTAATTGATCATAGAGAATAAAACATCTCCAAATTCGGCCTCTATTTTGTCCTGATCCCCTGCTTTTACTTCCACTTGCAATTCTTCCAGTTCTTCCTGAACTTTGTCCCAAACCTGATGCGATTCTTCCCAGTCAAAACCAACTCCTTTTACTTTGTCCTGAATTCGACTGGCTTTTACTAATGCCGGCAAACTTCTCGGAACCCCTTCTAAAACTGATTTTTTACCTTCTCTCAGCTTTAATTTTTCCCAGTTTTGTTTTACTTCTTCTTCGTCTTTAACTTTAGTATCGCTGTAAATATGAGGATGACGGTGAATGAGTTTATCACAGATTTCGTTACACACATCTGCCATGTCAAAATCGTTGGTTTCAGAGCCTATTTTCGCATAAAAAACAATATGCAACAGCAAATCACCCAGTTCTTTTTTTACTTCGTTTAGATCATTGTCTAAAATAGCATCACCCAACTCATATGTTTCTTCGATGGTAAGATGCCTAAGGGTTTGCAAAGTTTGTTTTTTATCCCACGGGCATTGCTCACGAAGTTCATCCATAATAATTAGTAATCTTTCGAAGGCTTTAAGTTGAAGTTCTTTGCTCATTTTTGAAGTTTTATCCGGATTGTAACGATTGGTGTAAAAGTAAAAAATCCTGTCAAGAAAACATCTCAACAGGATTAATATATTTTGAAGTATTTAGGTTCTGAGGTTCTAAAATGCTGAGCCTAATCTATTTTTAACAATCTAAAAAAACTTAGTCAGTTAGAAACTTAGTGCCTTAGAACCTTAAAAGAAGGTTGTAAACTACTATTCTTCTTTTTTCGCTTTTGCCTTTTTAGGAGCAGCTGCTTTTTTTGGTTTTTCTTCAGCAACCGGAGCTTCTTCAACAGCTTCAACAGCAGCAGGAGCTAAATCTGTTACCAAACCTTTCGCCTGAAGGGTATTGTACCAGTTTAATACTTTTTTAATATCTGAAGGATAAACTCTTTCTTCGTCATATTCAGGCAAAATTTCTTTAAAATAAGCTGATAATGTAGCATTATCTTCTTTATGAGAAATGGCTTGACCTTTATTTTCTTTAGTAGCAATACGTTGCATTACTTCTGTTAATGGTTTTTCGCCTTCGTAAGTATAAATTGAAATCTCTGATAATAAACTTACATTACTTTTTAAGTTTACTGTGATTTTTTTTCCATCTGCTAATGATTCTGCCACAAAACCTGTACGAGTTTGCACTTTCAATACATATAAACCTGGTTTCCCAGAAATGGCTAAAATTTTCTCTAAATTCATGTTTATTAAAATTAGTATTAAGAATTTGATTTATTATATTTCTTTGATTCTAAATTCATACTTTAGAATACTATCTTCCTTTTTTTGCAGCAAAAAATTTCATTCTGTACTCTTGAAATGTCTTGCCTTCGGTAATGTTTTTTAGTTTTTTCTGGATCAGACGTTTCTTTAGAGAAGAGATCTTATCTGTAAACAAAACTCCTTCAATATGATCGTATTCGTGCTGAATGACTCTGGCTACCAACCCGTCAAAAACTTCGGTTTTCATTACGAAATCTTCTTCACAATATTCAATTGTAACGGTAGGTTTTCTGTAAACATCTTCGCGAACATCCGGAATACTCAAACAACCTTCATTAAAACTCCACTCCTCTCCTTCTTCTTTCAAAATCTTAGCATTGATAAAAGTTTTTTTGAAACCTTTTAAATCTTCCTGCTCACTTGAAGAAAGATCCTCATCATCACTAAAAGGAGTTGTATCAATAACAAACAAACGAATAGGCACGCCTACCTGAGGCGCAGCAAGTCCAACCCCTAAAGCGTTGTACATGGTTTCATACATGTTTGCTATTGTTTCTTTTAGGTTTGGATAATCTGGCGTAATTGCCTCACCCACTTTTCTTAAAACAGGATCACCATATCCTACAATTGGTAAAATCATTTGTAATATTTTAATGCATTATCTACTGAAAAACACTGAATTTAATTCTCTTAATTCAGCTGGCAAAAATAGTAAAAAATAGTCAATGAATAATTCGAAAGGGCTATTATATGTCATTTTTTACAATCTCGCCAAAAACTCATCCATAATTATGCCAAATTAATTCGTACAATTCTTACCTTTGTTTGTAAACCTTCATATATGTTTGACCGTATCTCGAAATTTACCAACAGTACTTCTTTTTTAAATGCCTCAAAAGTAACTATTGCTTCGGTTGTTCCTGTCTTAATTCTGAACTTTCTCGGACACTTCGAAATCGGTTTTACTATCGCTTTGGGGGCTTTTTATACGTATCCCAGTGATATTCCGAGTTCTTTAAGCCATAAAATAAAAGGACTTATAGTGGCTTCCTTTATCGTTTCGGGAGTAAACTTGCTGGTAAATCTTGCTTATCCGTATCCCTTTTTGTTTTATCCTTTTTTAGGCTTTTTACTGTTTTTATGTTCAATGATTTCAGTATATGGTCAGCGTGCTACTCTGGTTTCGTTCTCTGCTTTGTTGTCAATTTCCTTATCGTTTGGCCATTTGCATGAAGGCTGGGAAGCTTTTGAATATTCGGGTTTTATTTTTATAGGTGGAATTTTATATCTGATTGTATCATTGGTCTTTCACTTTGTACAGCCGTACAAATATGTTGAACTTCAAATTGCTGAAGGCATAAAACTAACGGCCAAATATTTAAAACTCAGAGGGGATTTATGGAATCCCGAAGCCAACAGAAAAGCCATTATCGAGAAACAATTAAGCGTTCAGGTAGAACTCAACCTGATTCATGAGGATTTAAGAAAGATGCTTATTGGCAATCAAAATACCTCGGGAGCTACCAGTCAGAATCGAAAGATGCTACTTGTTTTTATCACTCTGGTTGAGATTCAGGAACTGGCCTTATACACTTCTTTTGACCACGATAAACTGCATGAAAAATTTGCCGCACATCCCGAAGTGCTTCGAACCTATCAGAACGTAGCTTATAAATTAGCCTCTACCTTAAAAAAACTGTCTAAAAATGTACACAACATTAGTGTATATGTTGACAAGAATGATTTAAAGAATGAGCTTGATGCATTGGAGTTTGCCATTTTTGACTATGAAAAAACTTTAGGCAAAGAAGAAGCTGCCGAAGGTGTACTCATGTTGACCAATATGCTGAAGTACGCTAAAAATCAGGTGGGAAAAATCAAAACCATCCAACGTGCTTTTTCACTTGCGATGCAATCTTATAAATTAAAAGACAAGGATAAGGAGCTGGAGAAATTCCTAACGCCTCAATATTACCCATTGCGTACTTTGATTGAGAATTTATCCTACTCTTCTTCTATTTTCAGACATTCCATACGACTGACTACCACTATTTTAATTGGTTTTGTGATTGGAAAATTTCTTCCGTTTCAAAACGTATATTGGATTCTACTTACTATTGTAGTAATCATGCGTCCAGGTTACGGCTTAACAAAAGAGCGCTCCTATAACCGAATTTTCGGTACTATTTTAGGAGGTTTATTAGCATTCGGAATCGTTTCTTTGGTACAAAATCACGTTGTATTGAGTATATTCTCTATTGTTTGTATGCTTCTTGGTATTTCATTTACACAAATTAACTACAAGATAAGCGCAACATTTGTTACGATGTACGTGGTTTTTATTTATGGAATTTTAGCTCCAAATGTGGTTGAAGTGATTCAGTTTAGAATTCTCGATTCACTCGCGGGAGCTATTTTAGCATTTTTAGCCAATCAGTTCCTATGGCCGGCCTGGGAATTTATCAATACCCCTATACATATTGAAAATTCGATTCGGGCTAATCGAAATTACCTGAAGGAGATTGCCGATTTCTACAATAAAAAAGGCGAAGTTCCTACTTCATACCGATTATCCAGAAAAAATGCTTTTGTTGAGGTTGGTAACCTCATGACTTCCTTTCAGCGCATGATGCAGGAGCCTAAATCGAAGCAAAAAACACTTCCATTGGTTAATAAACTGGTGGTACTAAACCATTCTATACTATCGGCGTTGGCCTCGCTATCAACTTATATCCAATCACACCAGACTACTTCAGCTTCGGAATCTTTTAATTACATCATAAAAACAATTCTTTCCAATCTGGATCACGCAATTGCTGCTTTAAGAAATGAAAAGATCATAAATGATACTTATTTTGATAAGGAAGATGTGACTTTACAGTTTGAAGAACTCAAACGTGTTAACTTCAAACGTCTTGCCGCAGATGATGATCTGGACAAGGAAACGCGACAAGCCAAAATGCAGGAAGCTCAAATGGTAATCGAGCAATTGATCTGGATGAGCAATCTGGCTGAAAAGATTTTAAAAATCACAAAGGAATTTAAAGCAACAAATCCAGATTAATTCATCTGGATTTGTTTTATTCCTGCTTTCTCTCAAGTTTGATTATTCTCTTTTCTAGCTCTGTTTGATTTTTTTTCATTTGAATATTTTCACCTTTAACTCTTTCATTTTCTTTCTTCATTTCAATCATATATAGAGTAAGCTCTTCAATTTTCTGAAGTAGTTTTGCATTCATTTCCCCCAGCACAATACCATTTTTCAAAACTTCCTCTTCACTTGGAATATTTTCGAGATGTCCTTTTTCGGCTATATGCTTCTCAACTTCTTCAAGGGTTGGCAAATTATATCCTTTTTTAAATACAAAATCTGACCAGCCTAACATATCAACTTTTACCTCCTGAGAATGAATTGTACCTTTTACATCCAATTTATTATTTGGATTCAAAACCCCAATACCTACATTTCCATTATCCATTATAATAAAACGATTAGTACATAATCCTCCAGCAGCACAGCCTAAATTATCATAGGCCCAGAATTGCAAACTATTACCATAACCACCAGTCATATTAAAGATACCCCACGATTTTGCAGTACCATTAGCCGTTTTTAAAGGGTTATTTATTAAAATTTCACCCCCTATATCTCCTGATATGGTACTGATTACTCTTCCATTAAACAATCCACTACCACCTACCTCTAATTTTTGCATTGGATTGACTACTCCAACCCCTAAATTTCCACTATATGGCTGAAGGGCGATATTACTTGTAGTACTAAAAGTCTTTGAATACCCCTGAATAATACCCGTATTTTCTGCAGATGTTCCAACAGCAACACCATTTGACAAGTTATTACCACTAAAATGTGCAACAAAAGTATCTATTGTGCTTTGCGCCTGTAGTAAAGCTGTAGGCGAAGTAGTCCCAATACCTACCCGACCAGTCTCTGGAAATGGAAAAGTATTTTGTGCAAAACCAATCTGTACCACAAACAAAATAATCCATACATTCAACTTTTTCATAATAGCATTTTATTTTTTAATTCCTGTTTTCTTTATTAATTTGAATAATAAAAATTTTTAAACTTCAATTCTTAAAACCCTTTTTAAAGTAATTTATCTTATCTCTCATTCACTAATCATTTTTCAAAACTTATCCAACCACAAATTGGTCGATCATATCTTTTTAAAACACAAATATCCTCACATTTCCTTTGCAAAAAAATGTGAGGATATTATATTTTTATTCAAAATGATTTATAGTTTAACTATTTTTTAATCGTAAAACTTCAGAAGTATGTTTTCTAAGCTCGGCTAAAAGTTCCGGTTTATCATTTAAAGTCTGACCATAGGAAGGAATCATCGTTTTCATTTTTGACTGCCATTCCGGTGTTTTCACCTGATTGGTAAAACATCTGCTGATCAAATCAACCATAATACCTACTGCAGTTGACGCTCCCGGAGAAGCTCCTAATAATACCGCCAGGCTTCCGTCGTGTGTACTAATTACTTCGGTACCAAACTCTAAAACTCCGCCACCGTTTTCATCTTTTTTAATTACCTGAACACGTTGTCCGGCTCTTTCCAGTTTCCAGTCTTTAGAACGTGCTGTTGGCAAATACTCACGTAATGCTTTCATTCTGTCTTTAGGAGACTGACGTACCTGCTCAATCAAATATTTAGTCAAAGGAATATTATGATATCCTGCTGACAACATTGGAATTAAGTTGTTCGGTTTTATAGATAATGGTAAATCTAAGTAAGAACCATTTTTCAAAAAGCGTGTTGAAAACCCTGCAAACGGACCAAAAAGCAATGCTTTTTCGCCATCAATTACACGGGTGTCGATATGTGGTACAGACATTGGAGGCGCTCCAACGCTTGCTTTTCCGTAAACTTTCGCCTGATGTTTTGCAATTACCTCCGGATTGGTGCATTTTAACCATTGTCCGCTTACCGGAAAACCTCCGTAGCCATCTCCTTCCGGTACATTTGCTTTTTCTAATAAAGGCAATGAACCTCCACCCGCTCCAATAAATACAAACTTAGTATAAGCTTTTCTCACATCGCCGGTAGCAAGATCGGTGATTTTGATACGCCATGATTTATCTTCACGTTGTTTTAGTTTTTTAACTTCATGATTAAAGTGTAAAGAAACACCATCAAGTGTCGCTAAATAATTGAACATGCTTCTGGTTAAAGCCCCAAAATTCACATCGGTACCTATTTCCATATGGGTAGCTGCCAGTTTCTCGTTAGCATCTCTGCCTTCCATAACAAGCGGCATCCATTTATTTAACTGCTCAAAATCGGAACTAAATTCCATTTGAGAAAAAATAGGATTGTTTTGTAATGCTTCAAATCTCTTTTTAAGATACGCTACATTTTTTTCTCCCCAAACAAAACTCATGTGAGGAACACTTTTAATAAAATTATCAGGAGATGGTACCTTTTTCTGTTCTACTAAATAGGACCAGAACTGGCGTGAAATCTCAAAAGATTCCGCAATACTTATCGCTTTTTTCGGATCAATACTTCCGTCAGCCTTTTCAGGAGTGTAATTTAATTCACAAAAGGCAGAGTGCCCTGTTCCTGCATTATTCCATGCATCTGAACTTTCTGCGGCAGCAACATCTAATCTTTCGTAAATTTCAATTTTTATATCAGGTTGTAATTCTTTCAAAATTACTCCAAGAGTGGCACTCATAATTCCCGCTCCAATAAGCACTACTTCACTATTAGAACGTATTGTTTTGTCAGACATAACAGTATTATTTTTAAAGTGCAAAGGTACTTTTTATAATTGCAAAAAAAAACTAAAATTGCATGATAAAAGTTATGTTTTTCTAAAAAATAAAAAGCTAAAAGATTGGGTGTTAAAAACGTTTTGACGAAAGATAGTCCTGAAGCATAATTGTAGCCGAAATTTCATCGATCAAACCTTTGTTCTGACGCTGTTTTTTACTGAGTCCGCTATCGATCATCGTTTGAAAAGCCATTTTAGACGTAAAACGTTCGTCGACACGAACTACTTTCATATCAGGAAAAATATTGGTAAAATGAGTTACAAATCCTTTAATAACTGAAGCACTCTCTGATGGCTGACCATTCATTTGTTTGGGCTCGCCGATTAAAACGGCTTCAACCTTTTCTTTTGCAAAATAATCTTTCAGAAAATCAATAAGGGTATTGGTTGGTATTGTTGTTAAACCTGAAGCAATAATCTGCATTTCATCAGTAACAGCAATTCCGGTACGTTTTTGTCCGTAGTCTATAGAAAGAATTCTTGGCATTTTTGAATTTTTAACAAAGATAGAAAGGAAAAATCATAAATCTAAAGAGAATCTGAGTATTTTATAAAACCGAGCATCAAAACCATTTATCTGTCTATTCAATATCACTACACCAATCAAGATACATTTTACCTCATAAAAAATCCGTTCTGAGCTTTTGTTCAAAACGGATTTTTTCCAAATATTCAAAATCTAAAAAAATAACTTCTATCTGTTAAACAGTCTTCTAAAAAAACCTCTTTCCTCCTCTTCATCATTTTCCTGCACTTCATACTGAGCAAACTTTGCCTGCGATTTCTCATGTTCATAAATTAACTCCTTAATATATTCAACATAAGTCCTCTTCTTTTCCTCCAGAAATCCAATAAGATACTTCTCACTAAACTCCATGCCGCTCGCTGCCTCAATTTGTAACAGTTTTTTGTATAGCGGCTCAATATGCAAGGCAATTACCTCTTGTGGGACTGCCTGTCGTCTTCCAAAATAATTTACAATAACTCCGTTCTCGTCTTTTGCAATCTCAAAATCGGTAATAACCCAATAGTAACGTCCTGACTTTGCTAAATTCTTAACAATAGCATGAAAGTTCTTTCCATTTTTAAGATTTTCCCAAAGCACTTTAAAAATAACCTTTGGCATATCCGGATGACGTATAATATTGTGTGGCTGCCCCATTAACTCATAATCTTCATAACCGCATACATCTACAAATACTTCATTAGCATATTCAATAATACCAAAAGCATTTGTTTTACTCATAATCACTTGTGTTTTATCCCACGTGACTTCTTTATCGATTACTGTAACAGGCGTTCGGAGTTGATTTTCTTGATTCATTTCTTACTGATTAAATATTTTTGTTTTGGAATGGTATTTCGCAATTCCTCTCTTTATCTTTCGGGAATTATACCGCGAAATTAATGAGAAGTAAAAACGCAAAATCTGATTTTTATCATGTTTTACCATCAAAAAAAAGCGTTTATAGATTAACCACATTTTTGCATTTTCCATAAGCCTTATTTTATTTATCAAAATACAAACAAAAAGTTACACTTGTAACATTTTACAATAGCTTTACTTTTCTGCTTTTCCGCAAATACCTTATCTTTGCCAAAAATTAAAACTTATGAATTCTTTACAGACTATAATAGAACAAGCTTGGGAAAACAGAGCTTTATTACAAGAAACCGCCACAACTGATGCTATCAGAGAGGTAATCGAATTGATTGATGCAGGAAAATTACGTTGCGCTGAACCTGTTGGTGACAAGTGGCAGGTAAACGAATGGGTTAAGAAAGCTGTTGTAATGTATTTCCCGATTCAAAAAATGGAAACATGGGAATCCGGTATTTTCGAATATCACGACAAAATGTTGCTAAAAAAAGGTTATGCTGAAAAAGGAATTCGTGTAGTACCTAATGCAGTAGCCCGTTACGGAGCTTATATTTCAAGCGGTGTAATTTTGATGCCAAGTTATGTAAACATTGGTGCTTATGTTGACGAAGGTACCATGGTTGATACCTGGGCAACTGTTGGAAGCTGTGCTCAAATTGGTAAAAATGTTCACTTAAGCGGTGGTGTTGGTATTGGTGGTGTTTTAGAACCATTACAAGCTGCTCCAGTTATTATTGAAGATGGTGCTTTTATTGGTTCTCGTTGTATTGTAGTAGAAGGAGTTCACGTAGGAAAAGAAGCTGTTCTTGGTGCTAATGTTTGTTTGACTGCTTCCACAAAAATTATCGATGTAACTGGCGACGAACCTGTTGAAATGAAAGGTTTCGTTCCTGCTCGTTCTGTCGTGATTCCTGGAAGTTACACTAAAAAATTCGCTGCAGGTGAATTTCAAGTACCATGTGCATTAATCATTGGTACTCGTAAACCATCAACAGATTTAAAAACTTCACTAAACAACGCACTTCGTGAGTACGATGTTGCTGTTTAACATATAATCTCTATAAATAATAAAGCGGAATGATTACTCATTCCGCTTTATTATTTTATATACTTTTTTTACTTATTCTGTTTTTGAAGTTTCAAAAGCTTAGCATATTTCATATAGGAGAAGAAAGCCTGAGTCATTGAAAAGGTGAAACCGTCTAATCCATGTAAAAAACCTTTTTTAAAAAAATAACACCTAACAAAAGAAACTGTCCCGTTTAATATAGGCTTAAAACTGCTTACCCTTTTGTTCTGATCGTAAAGCTGCTGGGCATGCCAGGTTGAATATAAATTTTTCTTACTGATAAACTGTCCAAAACAGTCCCAGGCATAATGGTGTATATGAACTTTTAAGTGGGTCTTATTCGTACCACAAACTTTTTGATGTACACTATCTTTTGAAGGAGAAGCCGTTTGTTTGTTAAAAAATCGTGAAGTTTTATCAGGGTACCAACCTGCGAAATTAATGAGTTTACAGCCCATATAATTATACAGAGAGAAGGCATACACATCAAAATTCTGTTTTTCATATTGGCCTGATAGTATAAATTTTTCAGCATCTTCGGCCAAGATCTCATCAGCATCTAAATTTAAAATCCAGTCATTTTTACAATAAGGAAGACCGTGAATTCTCTGAGGTCCGTCTCCTAAAAAGCTCTGCAAAACAACCTTAGCCCCTTTTTCTTCGGCAATTTTCACAGTATTATCTGTACTTAACGAATCTACAACAATTACTTCGTTACAAACCCTGAACAGCGCATCTATACATTTGCCAATGTTTTTTTCTTCATTATACGTTATTACTAATCCACTAATTTCCATAGCATTTTTTAAAATAATTTAAGCTTACCTATTTTCAATTTTAATTTAAATCTAAACAAACTATCTTCGCCTTTTATGTCTATTCTCTTTACCAAATAGTTATTTTTAAAGGGAAAATTATTTACTCTGTTGCCTATTCTCAAACCGTATTTTATACCGTTATCCCGCATCATATTTTCAAAAACAGCAAATTCAGAATGTTTCTTGGCATAATTCCCAAAAGGATATGCCAGAACAGGTTTTATATCTAATTGATTGTCCAAAATAAAGGCATAAGACTTCGCAAAATCAGCTTCTAACTCTTCTTTAGACAACGAACTGTATCTTTTATGTTCAAAAGAGTGATACCCCAGCTCAATAAGATCAGGATTCAACCCTTTTAGCTGTTCGACACTCATAATTTTTTCTTTTCCTTCGATCCAATAATCAAAATTACCAACGTAAGAAAATGGTATAAAAAAAGAAGCTTTTAAGTGGTATTTTTCAAGCAAAGGGACCGCATACAACAACTGGCACTCGGTAACATCATCAAAAGTGATTATAATGCTTTTTGAAGGAAGTTCTTTTAAATTTTCTAAATCTTTAAAATGAAATGTCGTGTAATTGTTATCGTGTAAAAATTTAAATTGTGATTCTAATTTTGCTACAGAAACACTTAAATCCACAGACTTTGCTTCGTCTTCTACAACATTATGATACATTAAAATTGGTAGCTTTGACATTCTCTATTTTTTTAGCAAATCTATCATTAATAGTATTATTTTTCACAAAAAAAACACTTTTAAGTAAAAAAAAAGAAATGAAACAAAAAACCTTATTATTGTTAAATAAAACCTGATCTTACTTGTTTGTAAATATAAGAAAAAAACTACGTATTATAATTTTTAAAGCAAATTTACCCCTAGATATATTGCAAAAAATATATCTGATACCTGCAACAATCAAAAAACCAAGTAACAACACAGCGTGAAGGACTGTGCTAGTATCTTAAAAAACGGTACTGTAATTGAAATTGTACCTCCGTTTTTATCAAATTTTATTTTAGCCTCTTTTGAAGTTTTAAAAGCTTAGCATATTTCATATAAGAAAAGAAACTCTGAATCATAGCTATAGACAAGCCGTCTACACCATTAAAAATACCCTTCTTAAAAATGTAGCATCTAATAAACGCAACAGTCCCATTAATAACTGGCTTAATTGCGGTTATTCTTTTCCCCTGATCGAACAATTGTTGTGCATGCCAACCGGAATATTGATTTTTCTTTGCAATAATCTGATCTAAAGAGTCCCAGCCGTAGTGCAAGATGTGTACAGCGACCTTTTTTTCCTTTTGGGTTATTATCTTCTGATGCACCTTAGAATCAGAAGGATGTGCTGTCTGTTTATTGAAAAAGCGAACTTTTTGATCCGGATACCAGCCTGAAAAATCGATAAGTTTATCGCCCAGAAAGTTTTTTACTCTAAAACTAAAAGCATCATAGTTTCCTTCAAGATATTTTTTATCTAATATAAATTTTTCGGCATCTTTATCCAGAAACTCATCGGCATCAAGATTTAAGATCCAGTCGTTTTTACAATAAGGCAATCCATGTGTACGTTGCGGGCCGTCGCCCAAAAAGGCCTGTTCAATAACTATCGCGCCTTTTTCTTTGGCAATTTCAACGGTACGATCTTTACTAAACGAATCTACTACAATTACTTCATCACACACTTTTAGTAAAGCATCTATACATTTACCAATATTTTTCTCTTCATTGAAAGTAATAACTAGACCACTAATCTGCATTTTCTTGGGGGGAATTTGTTTTTTGCAAAAATACGGCTTTTTATTCTAGTTACCTTATCTTAATCGTACGTTTGCACATTTTACAAAATTATTACTAATTTAGCCCACAAATTGAATTTTAAATAAATGAGAATATTAGTCATTCAGCAAAAAAGAATTGGAGATGTATTAACGAGCACTATAATCTGTAATAATCTAAAAACCAAATACCCGGATTCGATTATCGATTATATGTGTTACCCAAATTCTGTCGATGTACTAAAAGAGAACAAGAATATTGATAACATTATTCCTTTATCCAACAAGGTTAGAAAATCAACTCCTTCTCTGTTTAAATTTATTTTTCAAATCCGACGCAATAAATACGACGCTGTTATTGACGTTTATTCTAAGTTGGAAACTAATTTAATTACGTTGTTTTCAGGTGCAAAATATAAGGTTTCATATCGTAAATGGTACACCAAAATATGCTATAATTACACTTATGAACGCTTAGATGCCGTAGAATCAGAACACGGATTGGCCATTGAAAATCGTTTGATGCTTCTAAAGCCGTTCATTTCTGAAAAGATTACAGATGTAAAACCAAAAATCTTTTTGAAAGAATCTGAAATTGATGATGCCAAAAAACTTCTGAAAAGCTACCAGGTTGATATGGAAAAGCCATTAATCATGTTTGGAATTTTGGGAAGCGAAGTTTACAAGACATATCCTTTAGAAGGAATGGCTAAAATTATCGATTTTACAGTTGCCAAAACCAACGCGACTATCATTTTTAATTATATCCCGGACCAAAAAGAACAGGCTCTCGAAGTATACAACCATTGTAGTGCCGAAACTAAAAAGCACATCGTTTTTGATTTGTACTGCACAGAGCTAAGACCTTTTCTGGCTTTACTTTCACAATGCGAAATGTTAATCGGAAATGAAGGAGGAGCCGTGAATATGGCCAAAGCACTTGAAATTCCAACCTTCTCCATATTTACACCATCTGTTAGAAAAGAGACCTGGCAAATATTTGAAAATGAAGCCAAAAACTTCTCTATTCACCTAAAAGATTTAAAACCGGAAATATACAAGCAACACACCGAACAATACATAAAAGATCATACTTTTGAGTACTACGATGAGTACCCTTTAACTTTAATGCTTGAAAAACTGGATACTTATTTTCAGGAGTATAAAAATTGAAAATGAGTGAAGAACTTATGAATACTGCTGACAGGGAAAAATTGTCCGTTTTGATTATTACGCTTAATGAAGAACAGCATATAAAATCATTACTGGGAGATATCGATTTTGCCGATGAAATAATCGTAGTAGATTCATACAGTACCGATCGGACGCTGAGCATAATTGAATCTTTTAAAAACGTAAAAGTAATCCAGAATCCGTTCGTTAATTACACTTCACAACGTAATTTCGCGATTGATCAGGCAAAAAACTCCTGGATCTTATTTATCGATGCCGATGAAAGATTAACTCCGGAACTAAAACTGGAAATCGCAGCCACCATCAATCAAAAAGATACTGCAAGTGCCTATTTCATTTATCGAACTTTTATGTTCAAAAGCCGCAAGCTTCATTTTAGCGGCTGGCAAACGGATAAAATTTTCAGACTTTTTAATAAAACAAACTGTCGATACAATCAGGACAGAATGGTACATGAAAAACTGATCGTGAACGGACCGATTTCAACATTAAAAAACAAAATCATTCATTTCTCTTATACTTCTTATACTGACTACAAAGCAAAAATGTACAGTTACGGAGTTTTAAAGGCCAATGAAAAACAAAAAAAAGGACAGAAATCATCTCTTTTACTGATGATTTTCCATCCTGTTTATACTTTTCTGTATCAGTTTTTAGTTCGTTTGGGCTTTTTAGACGGAGCCAAAGGAATCACGATATGTTATCTAAATGCTTACAGCGTTTTTATCCGCTATAAAGAACTAGCCCGAATTACTTCTTCCAGAACTTAAGCTTCTTTTTCAGGCGCTTTTTTCTGTAAAACTTTTCCTGAAAATCAGCAGTATATTTCCATAAAGTTTCAAATATTCTTTGCTCAGATTCTTCTTTATAAAACTTTGCATACTCATTACTCATAACCGCTACCATCTCTTTTAAAGGGGTTAGGCGACACAGATTCTTCATACGCATTTCAAAACTCATTGATTCATGAAATTCCATTCGGTTTAAATCGACCAAAAAGAATTCATAATTACCGTCCTGTTTCTTCTTAATAAGCGTATTTCCCGGTGAGTGATCTAAAAATTCAATTCCTTTCTCATGAAGACCAAAACTAAACCTTGTAAATTGTCTTAAGATATTGTCATGATCCGGATAATCCGGAATTTCTACAAGCTCTCTATAGGTTAAATCAGTTGTCAGATGTTCACTCGCATAGTAACTGTCTCTCAGACCTACAAAATTAAAGTTTTCTAAAAACGCTATTGGCTGAGGAGTTCCGATACCTCTTTCTAACAAAATTGTAGCATATTCGTACGAACGTCTTGCCTTTGATTTTCTAAAATAGCGGTAAGCTACTTTGTTAATTAAATTCGGAATTTTAAAGGATTTAATGTTGATTTTTTTTCCTTCAAGATCAAACAACTTAATAACATTTCGGTCTCCATTCCCAAACAACTCACCTGAAGTATTAAATTCTTTAATACAAGTCAGAATATCTCTGGAACTTTTTACTGCTGTTGAAAATCTAAATTTTGAGATCATTAACTATAACTTTGATATTAATTTATTACCCATTTCCAATGCTCAATCGTTTATTTTATTCCAACCAAAGCATCAAAAGCAGTTCAATAGTCTGCAATTCTAAGAGGTAAATGGAAGGAAGCAAAAATAACCTTAATAATTAAGAAAAATGGATTATGAGAGCAAAAACGAAATAAAAATTACCTTATGCCTTTTTTTTCTTCAGTGAATATTTCAGCCACTGTCCGAAATTTTTAAAATAGAGATTAAACTTAGGCACATTCAGTCTTTTTTCTTTCTCAATAATCTCTTTTATCTGAGGGATGCTTTTAGTCGAGAAGAATCCCAATTTCTTCCATCTTTTAGGCTGTAAATAGTAAAAATCTTTGTACTCTTTATAATTGTTTTCATTTACAACAAGCCATTTATCCAAAAATCCCTTATCTACATCAACATTATGCCCCCAGTTATCAAGCTTAAAACGCAAATCGGCTTCAGTTCTTGACAAGGATTCATGCAAGACAATATTATTGGTATAAATTTGACGCTCTTTGATTCTGCGTCCGCTTTTATAATTAGGATAGTTTGTTGCAAAAATTGCTTTCAGCGGTTTATCTACATATAAAATACCCTGATCTGTATATTTATAAAGCATAACCCAGAAAGCACATATTTGAATAGGATGTTTTTCGGGATTGATAAGATAGGAATCGTATCGTCTTAAATCTGAAACGAACTTTTTAAAGTCAACAAAATACTCGTCGCAATCTACCTGAACAATCCAGTTCCCAATTCCCATTTTTTCAGCGAGCATTTTTCGCTCTCTGATTTCACATTCCATTGTAGTTAAGGTTGGAACATAAAAATCATCTTCATAAATCACCACCTTCTTATCAACGTCAAAATTCTTAATCCACTCAAAAAAAGAATCATCGATCGTAAAGCTTCCGCCATTCCAGGTATTTCTATTTTTATCAATGGCGACAAAAACCGCATCTGCATCATTATACACTGTTGGAAGTGATGTTTTTAACAACTCATAATCATACGAAACCAGATACCCTACTTGTATTTTTCCTGCCATTTTTACTTTTGTAATTTGTTGCAATTTACTAATTAATCTCTACTTTTGCATCATGAAAAAGCAATATGACTATTTAATAATTGGATCAGGCCTCTATGGCAGCGTGTTCGCTCACGAAGCAAAAAAAGCAGGTAAAAAATGCCTGGTAATTGACAAAAGAGACCATATAGGAGGAAATGTATATTGCGAAAATATCGAAGGAATTAATGTTCATAAATATGGGGCACATATATTTCACACCAACGATAAAGCAATATGGGATTATGTGAATCAATTTGTTGAATTCAACAACTTTACCAATTCTCCAATGTCACTTTCTAAAGGTAAGATGTACAATTTACCTTTTAACATGAATACTTTCTACCAGCTTTGGGGAACTAAAACACCTCAGGAAGCCAAAGCAAAAATAGAGGAGCAAGTAGCTGCTTATGGAGTAAAAGACCCTAAAAATCTGGAAGAACAAGCCCTAAGCCTTGTCGGTAAAGACATCTACGATTATTTTATAAAAGAATATACTGAAAAACAGTGGGGAAGAAAAGCTACTGAATTACCCGCTTTTATCATAAAAAGACTTCCGGTTAGATTCACTTTTGACAATAACTATTTTAATGATACTTATCAGGGAATCCCTATTGGCGGTTACAATAAATTAATTGACAAATTATTAGACGGAATTGAAGTGGTAACCAATACCAATTACTTTTCAGACCGAACAAAATTTGACGGACTTGCTGATAAAATTGTGTATTCCGGAAAGATTGACGAGTATTTCGATTACAAATTAGGAGTTTTGGAATACAGATCTCTACAATTTGACAACGAAGTTCTTGATACTGACAATTTTCAAGGAAATGCTGTTGTTAATTACAACGACGCCAGCTATCCTTTTACCCGAATAATTGAGCACAAACATTTTGAATTTGGCAAACAAAGCAAAACGGTTATTACAAAAGAATATCCATGCGAATGGAACCCGTCTAACGAAGCGTTTTATCCTATAAACGATGCCAAAAATCAAGCCTTGTTTGAAGAGTACAAAAAACTGTCTTTAGAAGAAAAGAATGTAATATTTGGAGGAAGATTATCCGAATACAGATATTATGACATGCATCAGATAATTGCCATAGCTTTAAAAAGATCTAAAACAGAACTGAATAATGATTAAGATTTTTATCGTAACTCATAAAGAAAACCCTGTATTATCCAATGATATTCTGGTTCCGATTCAGGTGGGAACAAATCCATCAATCACTGATACTATCTTAAGAGACAATACTCAGGACAATATCGGAAACAAAAACAGCAACTATTGTGAATTGACAGCTGCTTACTGGATTTGGAAAAACGAAAAAAAGGCTGATTACGTGGGCATTTGCCATTACAGAAGATACCTTAACTTTTACAACGACTGGTACAACTTAAAACCTTCTGCACAGAAAAAAATCACAACTGAAAATTTCAAAAATACTAAGCTATTCAATACCTCTTCTAAAAAACTAGAGAAAAAAATAGCTTCAATTCTTTCGGAATATGATGTAATTCTATGCCGCCCTTACAAGTTCAAAAAAGGATCTTTGACCGATAACTACTGTGAGGAACACCGAAAAGAGGATTGGGACCTAACCAAACAAATCATTTTGGAAAAATATCCGGAATATAAAGACAGTATTACCTCATTTTTGGATGAAGGAACCCTTTTCCACATGGGAAATATGATGGTTAGCTCAAAAGAGAAATTCGACAACTATTACGCCTGGCTTTTCTCGATTTTATTTGAACTTGAATCCAGAGTTACAATCCCGGAAGATGCTTATCAGGCCCGAATTTTTGGTTTTATTTCAGAAAGACTAATCAACCTTTATATGTATCACCATAAGTTTAAAATCAAAGGAGTTCCATCATATAAAATAATTGACTTGTAATATGAACGAAGAAATAATCAAAGCGTACGAAGTCATAAAAGAAGGAGGAATCATTCTCTACCCTACTGATACCGTATGGGGAATTGGCTGTGACGCAACAAATCCTGAGGCTGTTGCCAAAATATACAAACTCAAACAACGTGCTGAAACACAAAGCATGATTGTATTGATGAATGGCGAAAAAATGATGTACAATGTGTTTAAAAACATCCCTGAAGTAGCCTGGCAAATTTTAGATTTATCTGAAAAACCAACCACTTTAATTCTGGATGAGCCCCGTAATGTCGCTCCAAATATCATAGCTGCCGACAATTCGCTTGCTGTTCGTCTGGTAAAGGAACCGTTCTGTTTTAAATTATTGGAACGAATGAAAAAACCACTGGTTTCAACTTCAGCTAATATTTCGGGACAGCCTACTCCTATTGGTTTCAAAGACATCAATCCGGAAATTGTAAAAGGCGTTGATTATGTAGTAAATCTGTATCACGACAGAATTGCCGGAAAACCATCAACCATTATAAAGCTCACCAATGATTCACAGGTAAAAGTGATTCGTAAATAATTTTTTTGTTTCAGGTTTCAGGTTTCAAGTTCTACACGAAACCTGAAACCTGAAACTTGAAACCTGAAACCTGAAACCTGAAACTTTAAACACCTTTTAAACTCTCAATCAGCCAGTCAATATCTTCTTTGGTATTAAAATGACTAAATGAAATTCGGAGATTTGGTAATTTTAAATCAGTTTCTGAGAGCATTTCTTTCAAAACATGCGACGGTTTCACACTCCCCGACTGACAGGCACTGCCTCTGGAAACCGCTATTCCTTTCATATCTAAACTAAACAAAAGCATCGAAGTCTTATCTGCTGAGAAAGGCAGAATAACATTGATGATGTTGTAAAAATCATCCTTCTTTCCATTGATCCTGAAACCCGGAAAATGAGCTTCAAATTGCTCAATAAGATAACCTTTCAAGCCTAAAATATAATTTCTTTCAACATCTAAATTCTCATACGAAAGAGACAATGCTTTCGCCATTCCGGCAATCTGATGCACGGCTTCTGTACCGGCACGCAAGCCTTTTTCCTGCTCTCCTCCAAAAATCAAAGGCTGTAATCCTGAGTTTTTTCGAACAAATGCAAACCCAACTCCTTTTGGACCGTGAAATTTATGCGCACTTGCTACGATAAAATCAACAGGGATTTTTTGCAGATCGATCTCCGTTTTTCCAACAGACTGAACAGTATCCGAATGAAACAAAGCATTATACTGCTTACAAATTACACCAACTCTTTCCAGATCCAAAATAGCTCCGGTTTCGTTGTTTACATGCATCAAACTGACAATTGTCTTTTTGTCTTCTGCTAATAAATTGGATAAATGAGTTAAGTCTATACTTCCATCGGGATTTACATTTACGTAATCCACCTGAACATTATATTCAGATTCTAAAACCAATGCCGTATACAATACAGCATGATGCTCGATTCTGGTTGTAATAATGCGTTCTACTTTAAGATCTTCTACCGCCGAACGAAGAATCCAATTATCAGCCTCAGTTCCTCCTGAGGTGAAAATAATCTCCTGTGCCGCACAATTTAAATGTTTCGCAATACTTTTTCTGGAAAGCTCTAAAATGGTCTTTCCGTTCCTTCCGAAACTGTGTGTAGAAGAGGGATTTCCAAAATCTTCAGTCATTACTTTCAACATTTCCTGAATCACTTCAGGGCGCATAGCGGTTGTAGAGGCGTTATCGAGGTATACTTTTTTCATCCCTGCAAAGTTAAGAAATATCAATTGTCAAATCTTGAATATCATTTGCCAAATTTTTCACTATTTTTGACCTCAAATAAAATTACGATGAAAAAATATGCAAGCCTTCTCTTCTTTGCGCTTTTATTAAACGGATGCGATGATGGAGATTTAGTGGTTGATACAATTGACTTTAGTGATCCTAGTATTACAGCAGCAACCTGCAATACTACAACCAACAGTCTTATATACAAACTTAAAAAACAGGAATCACTGTTAATTCAATTACCGCCTAATACCCTTACGAACGACGCGACGGTACCTGGCAAACCATTGACTTACGACATTAACAATACCACAACACGTGTAGTATACAGAGCTTATAATGGCCAGGTAGCTATTGACAATATTTGTGGTGCAATACCACCAACGACACCTGCTGTAACAGAAGAATGGCAGGCTACTGCCGGAAAAATTGTCGATATCAGCACGGCAGCTATCACAGATAATCCTGATGGAAGTTCTACAATTACGGGTTATAATCACAATCTCGTTTTTCAGAACATTACTTTTTTAAAACCTGCAGGACCACAAGTAGAAGCAGAATACCCTTTTGGTACTTTCAAAACTACTTACAACTCTCCTAATGCTACTTTTCTGGGAGTTGTCAGACAATGTTCAACCTCAAAACAACTGTACAATTTTAGCGCCTCAACTGCCATAACAATTGACAGTATCGATCCTAAACTACTCGAAAACGTAGTTACCCCCTCCAACCAGCCTAAAACAGGTTTAATTGGTACTACATTAAACAAAGTTTTACTGCGTACTTATAACGACGGCTCCCTAACTCAAGACTATTTTTGTGCTTCGCCCTTACCTACTAAACCTACTGTAAACGAAATATGGATTGCAGACAATGGTGCACAAAATGTAAGTGGAATTATCGAAGTTACTACTTCACTTGTCGGAAGTACTTATTTCCATAAGATTGTTCTTAAAGGCGTAAGATTTACAAGAGCCAACAGTAGTTTTAAATTACCAACTATTTACAATTACGGAATTCTTGAGGTATCGACTACACCATAAAAGGTAATTTCAAAACAAGTTCACACCTGTTTAATTTCCTACAAAAAACGTCCGTTTTTCTAAACCAGTTTCACTAGAAATCCAGAAAGAAAAACGGACGTTTTTTTATGCCCTAAATCCAATATTTTACAAACGAAATAAGCTCTTATTTCTGATTTTGTCTAAAATAAACTTCGGTTGCACCTAAGCCGTATTTTTGATAATTAGCATCCTGAAAATCTATTCCGTCGTAACGACCCAATAAAAAATCAAGTTCCGCTTTTAGAATTCCTTCACCAACACCATGAATAAAAACAATTTTAGGAATACGATTTCTGATCGCAAATTCAATATGTCTTTTTGCTGTTTCAGTCTGTAAAGTCAAAATATCATAGTTAGACATTCCGCGTTTATTAGGAACCAGTTTTTCGATATGCAAATCAAACTCAGGAGCCGAAATTTCACGTTTATCTTTCTTTTCTTTCACAAAACTTCGCGGTTTTGGCTCTGTTTTTTCTTTTGAAATCTCATCTAAATCAATTCTTTTGATAGAATTCATTAAATTACTGGAATCCTGAATTTTAAGTAATTCGTTGACAAAAAATGTCATCGTAAATCCATCTTCAGTTTCGATCAAAACCTCTTTGTTTTTCACCGAAACTACCGTTCCGTTTATGGCTTCGTCTAAGACGGAAACCTTATCTCCTTTAGTCAACATCCTGCTCTTCTTTATCTTGGTTTTTACTAGGTGTTTTTGCACTCAACTGCATCATCCCATACATGAAAACCGCGATGGCAATTACCATAATATAGATGTTTTTTTCTGCTGAAACCTGCTCGTATAACGCAACCGAAATAGCAAGAATCATTATTAAAATTTTAAACGCTTTCATTTTTTATAAGTATTGAAAGTTCAAAAATAGGAAACTTTAAAATAGCAACACTACCCCTCTCCAACTGTCCGTATTAATTCTTGTATGATTTTAGAAAAAAGAAATCTCCCAATTTGAAAAAACAGTATTGTTGTCGTGTATTAAATCTTGCTTCTTTTGTAATGAGATTCAAAAGATTTTCTCCCTATTCCATTCTTACTTTTTCAGCACTATATTTTCAGTAAATTCAAAATAAAATTCAATTCAGAAGTCGCCCCTATTTTCTAAAACTACTATCCTCTCTGCATTAAAAAATCAAAATTCAACTACTCTGAAAACCCTAAATTCTTTCCACCGGAAAACACTCTTTTTAACTTTTTCGAATCTCTTCAACACATTGTTTTTGTAAGAATCACTTCTTAATCTTATCCAAAATATCGTTCATCATTTCGATTTGAACTTTTTGAATTTCGATCAACTCCTGTTGCTGATGCATGATCAAATGATCGATTTTATCATGAATCATTCTGATCTCTAATTCCGATTTAAGATTGATCATATAATCTTTTTTGGCTCGGTTTCTGTCCTTCTCCTCCTGACGATTCTGACTCATCATGATTACCGGCGCCTGCAGTGCAGCTATACAGGACAGAATCAAATTGAGTAAAATAAACGGATACGGATCAAATCCTTTGTTGACCAAAATAAAAACATTCGCCCCAATCCAAACTATAATAAAGATCAGAAAAGAAATGATAAACGTCCAGCTTCCTCCAAAATCCGCCACCTGATCTGCAACTCTCTGACCTAAATTTCTGGTTTCCGGCTCATCTTCAGCAATACTAACAATCGACTTATCTTCTTTTAACGAAGAAAGAACACTTTGTTCAAGATCCGAAAGCACTCCAATTTCAGTTGACAAATAGTTCGAAATATATCTCTGACGGTATTCATTTAATTCTTTCACAGCAATACAATCCTCATCGCTAAAAGAAGGATGATCTTTAATAATCAATCCTAAAATAGGGTCGTGTATCGATTTTCCATAAATTTTATCGCTTTCAGGAAAGGAAATATCAGAAATAGCGCTTTTAAAAGTGGAGTTGTTTTTCATTTTTACAATTTTTAACTGCTAATTTACACATTTAACTGCTTAAGAATTACATAAAAAACAGCGGTTTACATTTCTTTTATTTATCACAAATAGCGCTTTCAAAAGAAAATTTCTTTGTAGAATTCATGCCTTTATTTACAAAAAACACCTTACTTTTAGCGTTTCTTAGTATTCATTCAATTTTACCATTTTGACAAAAGATTCTATCATACAAAACATAAAAGCTTTAAAAAGTCATTCAAGCATAAATTACGGTATCAAAACCAAAACAGAAGATTTTACCGAGAAGCTTTTTTACACTCTTTTTGATTCCAATGCAGCTTTAGACAAAAGCATCCAAGAACTGGAAATTTGCTTTAAAGAAATTGCTGTTCTGGCCTGTAAAAAATCTGAAAATTCGTGTGATGCAATGTGGGATCGTTTTTTGGAAAAATTACCCGCAGTTCTGGAAAAACTAAATCAGGATGCCGAATACATCCTTGAAAATGATCCGGCATCGAACAGCATTGATGAAGTTTATTTGGGATATCCCGGATTTTACGCGATTGCCATTTACCGACTAAGTCACGAATTGTATCGCCTGGATCTATTACTTTTTTCAAGATTGATGAGTGAGTACGCACATCGAATTACAGGAACCGACATTCATGCGGGAGCTGAGATTGCTTCTCCCTTTTTTATCGATCATGCTACGGGAATTGTAATTGGAGAAACTACTGTAATTAAAAAACATGTAAAAATTTATCAGGGTGTTACTTTAGGAGCTCTGAGCGTTAGTAAAGAAATGAAAAACGCCAAAAGACACCCAACTGTAGAAGCAAACGTTTGCATTTATGCCAATGCTACTATTTTGGGAGGAGAAACCATTATTGGGAAAAACAGTATTGTAGGCGGAAATGCATGGATCACCAAATCTATCCCTGAAGATTCAATCGTTCTAAACACCACTACAACCGAAGTTAAAATAAAAGAAAAAAAATAAAATGGGTCCACAGAAATTGCTTAACCTAATTGGAAACACTCCATTAATGGAAACCGTCAATTTGGTTAAAAATAAAAACGTAAAACTTTTACTGAAGCTTGAAGGTAATAATCCCGGAGGAAGTGTAAAAGACAGAGCGGCATACAATATGATTGCTTCGGCTATTGAAAGAGGTGATATTAAAAAAGGCGATAAACTAATTGAAGCTACCAGCGGAAATACAGGAATTGCTTTAGCAATGATTGCACAATTGTTTCAAATTGAAATCGAATTGATTTTACCTGAAGATTCTACAAAAGAGCGAACTCAAACCATGCGTGCTTATGGCGCCACAGTCATTTTAACACCTGCTAGCGAAGGAATTATTGGTTCGAGGGACTATGCCGATAAAAAGGTCGCTCAGGGCGGTTATTTGATGCTAAATCAGTTTGCAAATGATGACAACTGGAAAGCACATTACAAAACCACAGGTCCGGAAATCTGGAACGATACGGAAGGAACGGTAACCCATTTTGTTTCGGCAATGGGAACTACTGGAACTATTATTGGAACTTCGACCTATTTAAAAGAGAAAAACGCTAACATTCAAATCATCGGAGCCCAACCTAGTGACGGATCTCAAATTCCGGGAATTAGAAAGTGGCCGCAGGAATATTTGCCGAAAATTTTTGACGCCTCGAAAGTAGATACGGTTATCGATGTAAGCGAAGAAGAAGCCAGAAAGATGACTAAAAGACTTGCTCTTGAAGAAGGGGTCTTTGCCGGAATGAGCAGCGGAGGATCTGTAGCTGTTGCCTTAAAAATTGCCGAGCAACTGGAATCGGGAGTTATTGTTGCCGTGATTTGTGATCGTGGTGATCGTTATTTGTCTTCTGATTTGTTTGACTAAAACAACTTTATGGTTCTGAATTGAAATACTTTTATTCGAAAATAGAATTCATTCAGAACCATAAATAATAAATTCGGCATAAGAACGTCTCAAATTTTCACGCGGATAAAACGAATTCGCTAAAGTGAAAACGCGAATTGACACGGATTATATAAAACAAAATTGTTTTTTTTTTGAATTGAGCTCCGAAAGAGCAAAATAACTATAGACAATTTTCCCCTGTGACAAAAAAGCTCCGGAGTAGCGTTACATTCGAGATAATATCAATCAGTCTCATAGAATCTCAACAATAAACAATAAACCAAAAACTACAATTCAAACTCAATTCTAAATTCAGCACCTTTATTTCTGCCCTCACTGGTTGCGGTTAATTTGCCTTTATTCTTCTCAATTATTTTTTTACAGAGATACAGACCAATTCCGGTCGAAGATTCATTAGCAGTACCCAATCGGCTCATTTTTGTGAATTTTTTAAAGAGCTCGTCAATCTGATTTTTATCAAAACCAATTCCATTATCCGTAACGGTTACAATGAATTTTGAATCTTCGGTGTAAATTCTCACTTTAACCTCACTGTCAAAATAAGAGAATTTAACCGCATTACTAATCAAATTCACTAAAACCTGAACCAATAGACCTTCATCAATTCTCAGTTTTGCCTCCACAAGCTCTAAATTCAGACTTAATTTAATATTCTTATCGATCAGGCGTTGTTCAACCTGTTCATTGATAAAAGGCAAAATATTAGGAAAGGTTATCATTCTGATCTCTAAATTTCCTTTCACTACCCGATCCTGTTCTTGCAATAATTTAATGAAGTTTTCAATATATCGAAACTGTAGATTGGTAGATTCACAAATCAATTCTGCCAATTGTCGAACTGATTCTGATGGATTTTCACTTATAATCAATCGCGCCAGTCCCTGAGGATTTCCTGCAAAGTTTTTCAAATCATGTGAAAGCATATAAATCAAATCCTGTTTTTCATTGATAAAACTTTCTGATTCATAGATTGATTCCTGAATGTTGCACAAAAGCAAACCTGCTTCATCACTATATTCTGTAGGCAAAATAGACAATCTTCTATTGT
This sequence comes from Flavobacterium tructae, assembly GCF_001853485.1. NCBI lineage: Bacteria > Pseudomonadati > Bacteroidota > Flavobacteriia > Flavobacteriales > Flavobacteriaceae > Flavobacterium > Flavobacterium tructae. The sequence goes on from NZ_MIKE01000022.1 coordinate 205,940, forward strand.
GTCTGTAATCGTCTAAGGCTTTTGAGGCTATTGAAATGGGTTTTATTAAGTGATTTAAAACCAAAAGCGTCACTAATGTCGCCAATAATGTCATAACCAAAGAAAAAATCAAAATTGAGGTAGCCGAAACACTGTGATTATTATAATACAACACAAAAAATAAAATTCCTATCAGAGGGATATGTATACCTATAAAAGCAACAAACAAAAATTTGAAAGCATAGCTTTTCTTTAAAAAGCCAATTTGAGACAGATTATGATACAACTTCATAAAGGACAACAATACTAATAGGTTATAAAAAATGCAGTATTCGGGGCGATTGTTATAAACAAAGTTAACTTTTAAACTTGATTAAACCACTAAATTAGGCAATTTGATAAAATATTTTAAAAATTAAATTTATAAAAGTTTACAAACTCTTATTTTTGCGCTATGGGAAGAAAAAATACAGACAAAATTGTCTTTCATCAAATTCAGGTTCTTGATGCAGGAGCAAAAGGAGTATCAGTAGCAAAGGCTCCTGACGGAAAAGTAATCTTTATTCCGAATGTCGTTCCTGGCGATGTAGTAGACGTACAAACCTTTAAGAAAAGAAAAGCCTATTATGAAGGTAAAGCCGTAAAATTTCACGAATTATCAGAGCATCGTATTGAGCCAATCTGCGATCATTTTGGTGTTTGTGGAGGATGCAAATGGCAAAATATGAAATACAGCCAACAGCTGTATTACAAACAAAATGAAGTGAAAAATCACTTACAGCGTATCGGAAAAGTAGAACTTCCCGAATTTGAAACCATTTTGGGTTCTGAAAAACAGTTTTTCTACAGAAACAAAATGGAATTTTCATTTTCTAACAGCCGTTGGTTAACCGAGAAAGAAATTGGGAGTACAGAGGATTTAGGAAACCGAAATGCTTTAGGATTCCATATCCCAAAAATGTGGGACAAAATTCTGGACATTCAAAAATGTCATTTACAGGAAGATCCTTCAAATGCTATCAGAAATGAGATCAGAGCTTTAGCCAACGAACACAACATGGCTTTCTTCAATCCAAGAGAGCATTCCGGTTTGTTGCGAACGGTAATGATTCGTACGGTATCTACTGGTGAAATTATGGTTTTGATCCAGTTTTTTGAGGATGATCAAAAAAACCGTGAACTGATTTTAGATCACCTTTACGAGAAGTTTCCGCAGATTACCTCGTTACAATACGTGATAAATGCTAAGCAAAACGATACTATTTACGATCAGGATATCAAACTGTACAAAGGAAGAGACTATATCCTGGAAGAAATGGAAGGTTTGAAATTTAGTATCAACGCTAAATCTTTCTACCAGACTAATTCAGATCAGGCCTACGAGTTGTATAAAATAACACGTGATTTCGCAGGGCTTACAGGAAACGAAACGGTTTATGACTTGTATACCGGAACGGGAACTATTGCACAGTTTGTCTCAAAAAAGGCGAAAAAAGTAATTGGTGTTGAAAGTGTTCCTGAAGCTATTTTAGACGCTAAAGCAAATGCAGAGCGCAATAATATTACCAATTGTGAGTTTTTTGTTGGTGACATGAAAGTTGTTTTCAACGAAGCCTTTATCGCTCAGCATGGAAAACCGGATGTGATCATTACAGATCCGCCAAGAGACGGTATGCATGCTGCGGTTGTTGACCAAATTTTGAAGATCGCTCCTAAAAAAGTCGTTTATGTGAGCTGTAATTCAGCAACTCAGGCACGTGATTTGGCTTTAATGGACGAAAAATACAAAGTAACCCGTGTGAGACCGGTCGATATGTTTCCGCAAACACACCATGTCGAAAATGTTGTACTTTTAGAACTTCGATAACAAAATATTTAAATGAAAAAAATAATCTCTCTTTTACTAATTTTCACCTTTGGTCTGTCCAGCTGTGAAAAAGATGACATCTGCGATGCCAACACGCCTACTACCCCACGGCTAGTGATTACATTTTATAAAGATGCCGAACCTACCGTAAAAGAAAATGTAATAAATCTGAGAGTAATTGGAGAGAAGGAAGCTAAAGGAATTGTTTTCAACAAAACTATAACAGACGTGGATAATCCTTTACGATATGTAACCAATTCCAATACGATCTCGATACCCTTGAAAACAGACCAGAATACCACCACATATGATTTTATTTATAACTCTTTAAGCACCAATCCTGCTGCAATAAATACAGACAGAATAACTTTTAATTATACGCATCAGGATGTTTATGTATCAAGAGCTTGTGGTTTCAAAACCATTTTTACCCTTCCTGAAATAGGTCCTTTTGTGCGCACTGATTCAGGAGGTGATGGATTATGGATAAAACAAATTTTTGTAAAAAAGTTTAATATCGAACTTGAAAATGAAACACACATTGAAATATATCTATAGTTTTTGTCTGCTGTTTTCAATATTTCTGGGTCAGGCTCAGGAAACATCGGATACAGCTGCACCCAAGGAGATCGTAAAAACAAAACCGAAAACCCAGACGGCTAAACCTGCTGTTAAGGAAACTAAGCAGGATAGCATCAAAACGGATCGTTACGGACTTCGTGTAGGTGTAGATTTGTACAAATTAACCCGTGGATTATACGACAAGAATTATAAAGGTATTGAGGTTACAGGTGATTTTCGTCTGACCAAAAAATACTATCTGGCAGCCGAACTTGGTTTTGAAGACAAAACTACTGACGATGACCGATTAAACACTACCACTACCGGAACTTACATCAAAGGAGGTTTTGATTACAATTTGTACCAAAACTGGCTGGATATGGAAAATTTAATCACCATTGGACTTCGAGGTGGTTTCAGTACTTTTAGCCAGCAATTGAATACCTATAAAATTTACAACCCAAATCCGTACTGGGGCGAGCAGCCTGCAATTGTTTCAGGTCAGAAATACAATGGTCTTACAGCCGGATGGATTGAGGTTGCACTGGGAATAAAAGCAAAAGTTTTCAATAATGTATTTGTTGGTTTTGGCGCTCAGCTGAAACTTTTAGCGGCCAACCAAAAACCTTCGGGATTTGATAATCTTTATATTCCGGGTTTCAACAGGACGTATGATGGCAGCTTCGGGATTGGTTTTAACTATACCGTTTCTTATTTCATTCCGCTTTACAAGAAAAAGACAATCATTCCTGAAACCATAAAAAAGGAAACTATTAGAAAATAATAAATTCCAAATTTAAAGAATTCCAAATTCCAAACCGTGCAATAGGTACCTGTTTGGAATTTGTTTTTTATACCTAAAACCTGTCTTCGACTCCGCTCAGACAGACAGCTTCGACTCCGCTAGACAGACATTTTCGACTCCGCTCAGACCGACAGCTTCGACTCTGCTAAGACTGGCGCCTTCAACTCTGCTCAGACCGACAGCCTCGACTCTTCCAAGACTGGCTCCTTCAACTCTACTCAGACAAACACCTTCGACTTCGACCAAACTGGCACTACAGGATTAAAAGACAAAAAGTACTAAAAAAGAAAAACTCCAAATAATATATAATACTATTTGGAGTTTTTCTTTTTTAATAATTGGGATTTTTTCTAACTTTTTATGACAATTGAAACTGAACAGCTGCCATAGAATGAATTAAAGTTGTATCAAAAACAGGAACAGCAACGTCTTCTGGCTTTATCACTAAAGGAATTTCGGTACAGCCTAAAATAATACCCTCAGCGCCTTCTTTTATCAATTGATCGGCAATTTCTAAATACCGTTTTTTAGTTGCCTCCGTCACCAAACCTCTTCCTAATTCTTCAAAGATTGTGGCGTGCATAAAATCGCGGTCGGCATCATTTTTAGGAATGATAGTCTCAATTCCTTTTTCGGCTAATTTATCTTTAAAAAAATCAAGTTCCATGGTAAACTTCGTTCCCATCAAACCTACTTTTTTCACCTCTTTCTTCTGAATCGCCAATGCAGTTTCAGTCGCAATGTGAATAATGGGCAAATCAATTGCCTTCTCAAGTCGGTCAGCAATCAAATGCATGGTATTCGCACACAAAACAATAGCTTCTGCCCCGCCCTGCTTAAGAAACAGACACCCTTTTAGAAGCAAATTAAAAGTTGCATCCCAATCATTGGCATCGTTATTCTTTTTAATATCGGCATAATTGAAAGAATAAATCAGACACTCTGAGAAATTAAGCCCTCCCAGCTCCTTATTAATTCCCTCATTTATAAGTTTGTAATAATCTGCTGTAGAAACCCAGCTAATTCCGCCGATAAGTCCAATTATCCTCATATACAATCCATTAATTATCCAATTTCTCTAATTCCTTTTATAAAAATCCATTTCATAAAAAGCTTTTCTCCATCTTTAGTCTTTACGGACTGAAATTTAGGTGAAATCAATGTAGCGACAATAAAAGCGGTCATTGGAATCCAAAATCCCGTTAATCCGGTATAAGAAGCTACTAAAAATCTCCCTAAAATAAATAGAATCGCGAAACATCCTAATTGGTATAAAAAAGCTCTTACTTGTAGTTTTGTCATTTTTCTTTAAGTTGCTAAGGTTCTGAGGAGCTAAGGTTCTAAGATTATACTTTGTAGATTCCTTTGTCCTTTTTTTTAAACCTTAAAATTATTATTATTTTTTGAGACGCTAAGACTCTAAGATTCTGAGGTTTCTTTTAGTACTTCAATATTGAAGTACTAAAATATTACAAAATAAATTTCACAAACCAAATCTCTTAGCATCTTAGAAACTTAGTACCTTAGAGTTTTAGACCTGAAATTTCGTTCTCTTACTTCCCTCGTACATCTCGTATTTTACCAGACGTGCTTCAAGACTTCCGTTGAAAAGTTTAATTTTTCGGGATGGTTTTAAACCTACGAATTTCAGAGCTTCAAGATTGGCCGTAATAAACCAGGCGTTTGTACCCGGGTAGCTTTTCTTTAGAGTATCTCCGATATTTTTGTAGAATTCTTCCATGTGAATATCCAGACGTTCATCGTAAGGCGGATTGAAAACCATGTGTAACTTTCCTTCTACCGCTTTTTCGGTATCAAAAAAGTTATCCTCACTTACCGTAACATAATCTTCCAAGTTGGCGTTTCGGATATTATCTTTGGCTTTATTTACAGCACTTGGCGCTTTATCAAACCCTTTTATAGTGTAATGAAATTCTTTTGTTTTTTTCATCAGGCTGTTTACAATCTGATCAAAAAGATCGTTATCCCAATCTTTCCATTTTTCGAATGCAAACTCTTTACGATTAATATTCGCCGGAATATTGCAGGCAATCATAGCGGCCTCTGCCAGAAAAGTTCCGGAACCACACATTGGATCTACAAAATGACTCTGTCCTTCCCATCCTGATAACAATAGGACTCCAGCAGCCAAAACTTCGTTGATTGGCGCAATATTCGTTGCAGTTCGATAACCACGCTGATGCAGTGAATTCCCTGAAGTATCCAACGCAACGGAAACCTGATCTTTATCGATATGTACATTAATTCTTAAATCCGGAAAAGCTTTATCGATACTCGGACGCTGTCCTGTTCTTTCTCTAAACTGATCTACGATAGCATCTTTACATTTTTGAGAAACAAATTCAGAGTGGTTGAAATAAGTGGAGTGTACGGTCGCGTCAATCACAAAAGTCTGATTGGCATTTAATAATTTAGACCAGTTTACTCCCGAAATTCCTTTGTACAGTGCCTGTTCATTATTTGCTCTGAACGAATAAATAGGTTTTAGAACTTTAAGTGCAGTACGAAGCGATAAATTAGCTTTGTACATGAAACCTTTATCTCCTTTAAAGCTTACCATTCTCACTCCTTTTTCGACATCCTGAGCACCAAGAGTGCGCAATTCATTCTCTAATATTTCTTCAAAACCAAAAAAACATTTGGCTATCATTCTAAAATTTTCTTCCATCTTTATTTTTGAATTATTTCAAATGTACTGCTGTTGATCTCTGCATCTGCATATCCGTACACCTGCTGCATTTCCGCAAGGATTCATAGAGGTATCGTTGCGAAATAGTTATTTTTCGGCAAAAATACATTAAATTTGCCGGACTTTGAATTAATTGAAATAGAATAAATGTCTGAAGCAGCAAACTCATCCTCACCAAATCAGGAACGTAATACCGAAAATTGGTTTACTTCATGGTTTGACACTCCATATTACCATATTCTTTATAAAGACCGAAATTATCGCGAAGCTCAGATTTTCATGGACAATTTAACCCATTATCTGAATTTGCCTGAAAAAGCGAAAGTACTTGATCTGGCTTGCGGAAAAGGGCGCCACTCTATCTATTTAAACCAATTGGGATTTAATGTTTTAGGTGCCGATTTGTCTGAAAACAGTATTGCAGAAGCTACAAAAAACAGTAACGAAACACTGCATTTTAAAGTGCACGATATGCGCGAACCTTTTGAAGAAAAGTTTGATGCGATCTTTAATTTATTTACCAGTTTTGGGTATTTTGAAAGTGACGACGATAATTTAACCACTCTTAAAGCCATTAAAGAAAGTTTATCTGAATACGGTTTTGCGGTAATCGACTTTATGAACGTTACTCAGGTTATTGAAACTTTGGTACCTGAAGAAGTAAAAAGTGTGGACGGAATTGATTTCAAAATCAAAAGATATGTCGAGGACGGGCATATTTTTAAAGAAATAGATTTTGAGGATCAAGGACAAAATTACCATTTCACAGAAAAAGTAAAAGCCTTAACTTTAAAAGATTTTGAAGAACTAATGGCAGAAGCCGGAATTTTCCTGCTGGATATTTTTGGAGATTATAAACTCAAAAAATTCCACAAAACCGAAAGCGAACGATTAATCATGATTTTTAAATAAAGCTGGGCAATCGTTTAATTGTTTAACTGTTTAATCGCTAAACAAAAACAATTAAACAGTTAAACAAATCAACGGTTAAACCATAAAAAATGAATTATCTACTCCCCTTATTCTCTGTACTTTTAGGTTATATGGTGGCTTTGTTTTTAAAACCAAAGAGCAAAACCAATCTAAAGCTGCTGCTTGCGTTTAGCGGTTCATTTTTATTGTCCTTAACCGTAATGCATCTGTTACCGGAAGTTTATGAAACACATAAGCACAATATTGGTATCTTCATCATGCTTGGAATTTTATTCCAGATTATACTGGAGTTTTTCTCTAAGGGAGCCGAGCACGGGCACGTTCATGGACACGCTAAAATGTCACAGATTCCGTGGCTGCTCTTTACCAGCTTGTGTATTCATGCTTTTCTGGAAGGTTTTCCGGTAAGCCATCATCATGGTCTGGCTCTTGGAATTGCAATTCATCATTTGCCAATTGCCGTAATTCTGACCACCTTTTTTATCAATGCAGAGCTGAATAAAAAAGCCATTTTTGCTTTTATGCTTACATTCGCAGTTATGACCCCATTGGGTACCGTTGCCTCTGAATATTTACCGATTCTAAGCAAATATTACACTGAAATTACAGCCATCGTTATCGGAATTCTGTTTCACATTTCCTCAACCATTATTTTCGAAAGCAGCGAAGGACATAAATTCAATGTTGCCAAAGTCTCTATGATTGTTTTGGGGATTCTTTTAGCTTTTGTATTGTAGTTTGGAAGCCCAGAAGCAGAAAACTTTCTTCTCTGCTTCTCACATCTCACATCTCACATCTCACATCCTAAAAACCTAATTCCCCGTTCTGTTTTTCTCTTCCTCATTTCCAAAATCACGCTGTTTCACGTTTATTTTTTTGTTTCCAAAATTATAAATAACAGATAACCGTAAAAATCGGTTTGAAAAATTCTGGCTGTATACCTGCTTTACACCATTTACAACCGAAACTAAATCTTTTAAATAAGAAGTATTAAAAATATCATTTGCCAGAAAAGCAATCTGAAGGGATTTATTCAGCATATCCTGTTTAAAACCAATATCAAAACTCGACATATACCCCGTTTTGTACAAACCGCTTCGGGAAGGTGTATTGTAATTAAAATCAATTTGAAGTTTACTCGTTTTGCCCAATGAGAATGTATTATTGGTTGAAAAATTAACTTCTAAGCTATTGGATGGCGTGGCATTGATAGCTGCAATAAACTTTGTTTTCGATCCTAAGAAATATAACGTGTTTTCACTTTGCCACCAGTCTGCAAAACTAGCCGAATAGCTTTCTCCAACTCCATACTTTAGATCTCTGAAATAATTCTCTCTGGTTACAATTTGCGTATTGGTTTCGGGAATTGAGGTAAAAATCACACCATAACCGTCATTGATCACATTGAAGAAAACGCTGGTTCGCAAAACTCCTTTATACGAATGACTAAACTCAAAATTATCACTAAAAGAAGGTCTTAAAAACGGATTTCCTTCAGAATAACTGTTACTGTTAATGTAATTGCGAAATGGATTCAGCAAATCAAACTGAGGTCGGCTGATTCTTTTTCCATAATTAAAACTGAAATTATTACGGTCATTTTCTTTGTATGAAACATAAACCGTAGGAAATAATCTCAAATAATTATTTTTTGTTTCCTCGTTTAAGGTTTCTGAAAAACCACTCGTTTGGGTATTTTCAAGGCGCAATCCCAATTGAAGATTCCATTTCTCACTGATTTTTTTATCTCCGTTAACGTACACTGCCTGATTGTTCTCCGTATACCTGAATCGGTTGGACTGATTCGGATCCAATTCCGGTGTTCCTGTAATCGTATTGTAGTAAAGTACATAACTCTTACTGTTTGTAAAACTCAATTTTGTACCATATGACAGATTGAATGCTGTAAGCGGGTGTTCCATATCTGCCTTAAAACTCCAGTTATCAATATCCTGATCGGAAATATTTCTTGCCGACTGATTGATCCCTGCAAATGAATTATCCGGTCTGTAATTGTAGGCGATCGCATTTCGGTCGAATTTTGAATTGTAATTAAAATAATCTACATCAAAAGACAATTTTCTGCCTAAAGAATCCAATTTTGCAATCAAATGCCCGTGATAAGTTTGGTTTCCGGACTGTTTATCCACAAAACTATTGTTCAGGATATAATTGTCCAGTTCATTTTTAGTATTGTAATTATTAATTCTGATATCCGACTTAAAATCCGGATTACTTCTGTCTTTTAAAACCTGAAAACCGACGGTTATACGATCTGAAAAATCATAATCCAAAGCTAATTTTCCGGACAAAATTTCATCGGTAAATTTTGTATTGATAATCATCTCAGAAAGTCCATCAGGAAAATACATATCGAGAAACTCATCGGCATATTTATGTCCTTTCTTTCCATTAATACTAGCAGAAAACCTAAACTTATTTTTGTTGTAAAAGAAATTATCTCTTAAAGTCAAAGCCCCGTATTTATTCTGATCATAAGTTGCTGTGGAAGTATTTTTCCAGGAATTTCGGGTACCTTTTTTCAATACAATATTAATAAGCCCTCCCGTTCCTTCGGCTTCGTATTTTGCTGGAGGTGTACTGATAATCTCAATGTTTTTAATATCTGCCGCTGATATCGATTTTAAATAGTTGTTTAGTTCTTCTCCTGTTAACTCAACGATACGTCCGTCAATCATCACACGGGAAGTCCCTTTTCCTAATATACTGATCGTCTCTTTTTGAACCACAACGCCAGGTGCGGTATTGATGGCGCTTAAAGCATCACCACCAACATTTGTGACATTATTTTCGAGATTGTACACCAAACGATCTGTTTTTTGCTCGATGGTATTCTTTTTAGTTTTAATTACCACTTCTCCCAGCTGAGTAGTATTCTCTTTCAAAACTATGGTTTCTAAATCGGTATCTTTTTTAATCGCGATCTGCTTTTCGTAGTCTACAAATCCCAGCAGACTTATTCCTATTTTATAAAAGCCTTCTTTTAAGTTAAGTTCAAAAGAACCGTCCGGCTTACTGGTTGTTCCTTCTATAATTTTTCCTTCTGAATTGAATACGGAAACATCTGCCCATTCTAATGCAGTTGTTTCACTGGCTATTTTCCCTTTTAATTTTGCAGTTGTTTGTGCTAAACCTAACACCGGTAATACTAAAATAATAAGGAGGTAAACTTTTTTCATGATTTCTGGTTTTAACTTGTTCGATTAATTATGAAGCAAAGTTGTTGCAGAAATTTTCGGAATTCGACCGACAAAAAAAAGTCGAACTCATTTTCTCAACAGAAATGAGTTCGACTTTTTTCGCAGGGAAGTAGTACTTTATGCAAAGCCTTTATTATGAGGCGTTCCGAAAAGCTGTAGGGGTTAGATTTGTATATTTTTTAAAAGAGGTATTAAAAGAAGATTTGGAATTAAAACCTACTTCATACAAAATTTCCAAAACTGTGAGCTGACTTTTGGACTGATCTTTCAGTATATTCATTGCTTTTTGAATACGATATTCATTCACAAAATCAAAGAAATGCTGATCGATATGATGATTGATCAAAACCGATAAATCCCGAACCGGAATATTGATTTGATTCGAAAGTTCCTGAATGGTAAGCGACGGATCCAGAAAAGGTTCTTTTTCGGTCATGTAAAGCTTCAATGTCGCAATTTGATCTGAAATCACTTCATTTTGATGCTCCTTTTCTCCGACATTATTATTCTGTTTAGGAAGAATATCTTTGGCCAACTGTAATTTAGAATCGATACCACGAAAAAGATCCGGATGATTCAGGGCTTTTAATACAAACCAGCAGGTTATTACCAAAACCATAAACTGTAATATTACATTAGACCAAATCCATAACGAATCATAATTCACATATCTTAAAGCATTCTTAATGATACATAAATAATACAAAACAAAGAATATAGCCGCTATCTGAAGCAGCCATTTAAAAACAGAACTTCTGGGATTGGTATAATTTTCCTCATATATTGCTTTGTATTTTTTTAAGACCAAAGCTACTCCAATGCTGTAAAATACAATTTGCAAGGCCAAAGCGAGAAACAAAAAGAACATCTCCGGCGACTGATCACGCTGGTTGTAAAACACTATTTTTTCGGCGTTCGTTAAAAAGTAAAGCCTGAACATATAAAACACATTCAGGAGTACAAATGGAATTGCGTGTAGTAAATGTTTCGATCTCAATCTAAAATCTGTAAAACAAACGGACAAAACGTACAGATAGAAAAAAGGCAAAACCAGAGAACAAGCCGTCCATCTGAAAAATTCTAAATTAAAATGGGCTTTTATAAACTCATCATCAATAAAAATACCGCTGTTATCAAGGGCAAAAAATATTAAATAGAAAGCAAACATTCGGTTTGTCAATTTATTCTTTGTTTGCACTGTGAGTAAAAAGAAGGCCAGTAAAAAAGAAACAAAGACTGATATTTTTGCGATACTCGTTAAAAAGCTAATTATATCCATTCCAAATTTTTAATTATTTAACAAATATAATGTTTTAGTTGTTTTAATAAAGGCTCAACAGAGCAATCATTTCATCAGAAATTACAACAAAAAAATATTCTAAATCTTCACGACTTTACGTTCCAAATTTCGGGATTGCAAGAAAAAAGATTAATTTTGACCCAGTTCAATTAACACGAAAAAATGACCTTTACAAAAACTACAGAACAGTCCTCAAAATACGAACATTTAGAAAAAATGTCGGTTCATGAACTTCTGGTTAACATCAATCAGGAAGACAAAACTGTTCCTGATGCAGTCGAAAAAGCGATTCCGCAAATTGAAACTTTAGTAGCACAGGTAGTTTCTAAATTAAAATTAGGCGGTCGATTATTTTATATCGGTGCGGGAACATCCGGACGCTTAGGTGTTGTTGATGCTTCAGAATGTCCTCCAACTTTTGGTGTTCCTTTTGATTTAGTAAACGGAATTATTGCCGGTGGTGATACTGCCATTCGTCGTGCCGTAGAAAATGCCGAAGACAATGCAACTCAAGCCTGGATTGATTTACAGGCGAACCATATTGATCAAAACGATGTAGTGATTGGTATCGCGGCTTCAGGAACTACGCCTTATGTGATTGGCGGTTTAGAAAGCTGTAATCAAAACAATATTCTTACGGGCTGTATCACTAACAATGCAGGAAGTCCTTTGGCGCTTACTGCTCAATTTCCGGTTGAAGTGGTTGTAGGTCCGGAATTTATCACCGGAAGCTCCCGAATGAAAGCCGGAACAGCTCAAAAATTAGTGCTCAATATGATTTCTACTGCTGCAATGATTCAGCTTGGAAAAGTAAAAGGCAATAAAATGGTCGATATGCAATTGAGTAACATCAAACTGGTAGATCGCGGTGTAAAAATGATTATGGGAGAAATTCCAGTTTCCTACGAACAAGCCAGTGAATTATTAAAAAAATACGGCAGCGTACGAAATGCTGTGGACAATTATAATCTTTAATGTGAAATGTTTTTGGTAAGATGTTTTTGGTGAGATGTAAAATGAGATTATGCATATCTAGTCGTAAATTTCAATAGGTACTAAACTTGAAACCTGAAACTTGAAACATTAAAACCTGAAACTCTCAAAACCTGAAACTCTCAAAACCTAAAACAAAAAAAATGGCAACAAATAAAGAATTATTAGGAAAAGGAATTAAATATTTATCGGGTTCATTGCCTTTATTGTTTATTGGGCCGTCGCTAATTTATAACGCTTTTATGAATCAGCATACCAACTGGCATTATCTGGTTTTGGGAATTGGAATTGTGGCTTGTTTAAGCGCTATGTTTTTGATCTTTTACGGATTGAAAATCATTATGAAAGGTTTATTTAACGACTAATTTGTATCTTTACTCAAATTCTTTATTATGGATATTCAAGCAGAACTAAAGTGGATTCATCAGGAAATTGATAAAGTAAAAGACCCTTCGTTTGTCGAGAAGCTAAAACATCTTTTACAGTCTGTAAACAACAGTACAGTTGATTCAGACAAAGCCTACAATTTAGACATTGAAAACGCTTTGGAAAACATCAAAAAAGGCAACTTTTATACGGAAGACCAGGCTAAAGAGATTGCAAAAAAATGGGGAAGAAAATAATTTGGTCCAGCAGTGCTTTGAATCAATTAGAGGACATTCATTTTTACATTTTCTTTGAAAGCAAATCAATTGCAATTGCTGATAAAGTTGTCAATACTATTTTTGACAGTACCGAAATTCTTAAAACTCAACCCGAAATTTATAAACACGACACTCAAAAAACCAATAATGATGGTAGTTTCAGAGTTTATTCGGTTTACAATTATTCGGTTTCCTATCAAATAACAGAGGAAATCATTTATATCCTTAGGGTGCGTCACAATTCACGAAAATCCAAAAAACACTCATGGAAAGTCTAATTCACATTCAAAAAACCTTCGAAAAAGTTACTTATATTGACAAGAAAATAAACAATCGGGAGTTTGAAGATTGTGTTTTTAAGAATTGTGATTTCTCGAATAGCAATTTTGCTTACAACACCTTTTTAGACTGCGAGTTTATCGATTGCAATTTGTCAATGACAAGTTTGTCCGGCACCAGCCTGAAAAATGCTACATTCAAAAATTGCAAGCTTCTTGGAATTGCTTTTAACGAATGTGATGATTTTCTATTCCAGGTTTATTTTGAAGAAAGTACATTAGATTATGCTGTTTTTTCGAACAAGAAAATGCCTAAAACTAAATTTATCAACTGCTCTTTGCGCGAGATTTCTTTTATAGGATGCAATCTAACCAGCTCTTTGTTTGACAATTGCAATCTCGAGGGAGCTATTTTTAACGATACACAACTGGCAAGCGTCGACTTTAGAACTGCCTACAATTATAAAATTGATCCTGAATTTAACCCTATGCGAAAAGCACAATTTTCAACTCAGGGCATTGTAGGACTATTAGACAAATACGATATTAAAATTGTATAGTTTTTTGCCACGAATCCGTGACAAAAAATAAAAACTTATTTCCGCTAAACCAAATGTATCACTATGAAAGCAACTGATTCCTATTTAGAAAGCGTTAAAAAACAGTTTTTGTACTATAAAATGCTGGGGGAAAAAGCCATTGCACAATTAGAACCCGACCAGCTTTTTGTTACCCTTAATGAAGATACCAACAGTATTGCTACAATTGTAAAACACGTTTCAGGTAATATGCTCTCACGTTGGACCGATTTTTTAACGTCTGATGGCGAAAAAGAATGGCGCAATCGTGATTCGGAATTTGAAAATGATCTGAAATCTAAAGAAGAAGTCCTGCTGATCTGGAACAAAGGCTGGGATTGTTTACTGAATGCCTTAAACAGCTTAAACCCGGAACAACTTTCAGACATCATTTACATCCGAAACGAAGGTCATACCGTTATTGAGGCAATCAACAGACAGTTGGCGCATTATCCTTATCATATCGGACAGATTGTTTTTTATGCCAAACAATTAAAGAAGGGCGACTGGGACAGCTTATCGATTCCAAAAAACAAATCGGGAAATTACAACGCCGAAAAGTTTGCCAAAGAAAAAGAAATCAAGAACTTTACTGATGATGAATTAAAGCGATTGAAATGATAGAATTTCATGCAGATCTTGGCGGATTATACTGGTGGATTCTCATCCGATTCTGCAAAACAAAACTGGCTTCAGAACAAGGTTTTGAAAACAGAAGAAGGAACTTGTTTTTTCTGACTTTTTTAAACTTTTTAGTTCTATTTTTATTTTTATCCTTTTGTTATTATAAATATAAATAATCTTTGTACTTCAAAAAACCTCTAATAAATACTAATGCCCTAGCCCTGATGGAAGCGGCATCCTTTTATGTCTGCCGCGGCAGACGGAAAAGATATAGCGTACAGCAGGAATCAGCTCCTTAAAAAAACAAATTACATTATGAAAAAAATTATATTCTTACTTCCATTATTAGGTTTAATGTCATGTTATAACGCGGAACACAACTGCAAAGATTTTAAAAATGGAAAATTCAAATTTGAATTTGAAGTAAATGGTGTCAAAAAAACCACTGTTTTTGAACGTAAAGACAATATCGAAATCGAAACTTTCGAAGGTAAAACAGACACTTCAACCATCAGATGGGTAAGTGATTGTGAATACATTTTACAAAAAAAACATCCTAAAAATATGGCTGAAGAAAAAGCCATCAGCATGAAAATTCTAACCACTTCTAAGGATTCTTATACTTTTGAATTTGGAATGGTGGGTTCTGACCAAAAACAACGTGGCACAGTAGTAAGAGTTGAGTAAATAATCTGTTTAAATGTTTTAAAACACCTTTAGTATGGAAGTTTTTCTAAACCCCGATGCCTGGATTGCCTTACTGACATTGACTTTTCTGGAAATTGTCCTGGGGATTGACAATATTATTTTTATATCCATCGTCACGGGGAAATTACCTGAAGAAGATCGAAAGAAAGCCACCCGAATTGGTCTGTTTTTAGCCATGTTTATGCGTATCGCCCTGCTGATGGGAATTTCGTATCTGATTGCCATGAAAGCAACTCTTTTCAGCATTCACTGGCGCTGGTTCGAAGGAGATTTTACGGGTCAGGCAGTCATCTTGTTTCTGGGCGGTTTGTTCCTGATTTATAAGAGTACTAAAGAAATCAGCGAAAAAGTGGACCATCATGCTGAGGAGGAAAAAACACTTAAAACTGTTGCCAAAAAATCATTCTCGAACGTCATTATGCAAATCCTCCTGATCGATTTGATTTTTTCTGTCGACTCGATTTTAACGGCTGTCGGTATGACAAATGGTGTCCATGGTGCTTTAACAATCATGATTACAGCAGTAGTCATTTCGGTATTGGTTATGATGTTGTTTGCGGTTCCCGTTGGAAATTTTGTCAACAAGAATCCGTCCATTCAAATATTGGGGCTTTCATTTTTGATTCTGATCGGTTTTATGCTGATTACGGAAAGCATGCACTTATCGAATGCAGCACTTGCAGGTGAGCATATTGGAGCGGTACCGAAAGGTTATTTGTACTTCGCCATTTCGTTTTCGCTTGCTGTGGAATTTATCAATATGCGAATCCGAAAAAAACATTCATCACATTAAATGAGTTTCTCTCTTTGGCGTTTAGCTTTCGCCCTTACAGGGCTAAAACAATAACACCTTTTTATTATTCATAGCGCTTTGCACTATGCTATTGCTGAAGCTCTTTCAGAGCTGCCAGTTTACATCAATTTCGTTCCGAAAGTTGACTTCTTAACAAAAGAGAGAATTAATTAGAAAAAAAATGATCTTATACACATAAAAAGAAAGAGGAAGTTCCAAAATTTTGAAACTTCCTCTTTTTTATTTTCTATTATTCGAGAACGAGACCTATTTGGCCATCATCATCTAATTCTGTTTCAACAGCGTCATCATCGTCTGCGATTACCCTCTCCGGAACTTCTTCAACCGGTTCTTCATAAGGCAGCGGTTCTAAGAGGTTTACTTGTTTTAGCTTATCACTCGTCAGTTGATTTCCGAGTGCTTTAAAACCTTTTACAGCAATAAAATCTTCAACATCAATATGTAAATCTTCTTTCTGAACTCCTTTTACTTTTGCAAAAACCAATTGGGCTAGCGGACGGTAATCTGTTGATACAATTTCTAATTGCGAGTTCGGGTGATCTGTAATAAAACTTTCTTCTTTACCCTCATTTTCCACAAGGAAACGTTTTAAGAAATAACGTTCTTTTTCTCCATCGTAATAGATTGCCGAAATTGGTTTTTTAGGTTTCCATTTTTCCAAAACAATCATATCTTCCTCGAAATGGGTCGACAATTCCGGAATAATCACTTTCAACTTACCGGCCTGACTTATAATCAGAATTTTATCGCTTGGTTTAAACTCTCCCAGCAATTCTCCTCTGGCATCGACATTTAAACGTTTAACAGTATCATCAAACCAGACTTTTCTTGGCAGTAAAGTCGAAATTCCTTTTTCTTTTAATTCTATTTTCTTGATTGGATATTTGGTTACCAAATTTCCTTTTGATCCACGGCCTTTGATGGCCAGTTTAGCAAAATCAATATCGAATTTCAGTTTTTTAATGGTTCCTATTTGACGCAGTAAAATAGTAACGACCTCTGCCTCTCCATTCGGATTATGCGAAAAATAAACCACCTGTGAACCATTCGTTCCGTTAGTCAAATCATACGCTTTATCACGTGTAACTCCGGTAACATTAAAACGTTTAATATAGGAAGGTCCGGATTTACCATCACGATACATCATGTTGTAAATTGTACGCTTATCGCTCTTATCAAAAACAGCGACGTGTATAATATCTTTTCCTATAAATGTTTTGGCATCTACTTTTGAAATCATCATTGTACCATCACGCAGGAACACAATAACATCATCGATATCCGAACAATCGGCTACATATTCGTCTTTCTTTAAACTGGTTCCTACGAAACCTTCTTCTCTGTTTACAAAAAGTTTTGTGTTGCGCAAGACCACTTTTGTAGCTTCGACATTATCAAAAACACGAAGTTCAGTCTGACGCTCACGGCCTTTTCCGTATTTCTCTTTTAATTTAGTGAAGTAGGCAATAGCAAAATCTGTTAAATTCTCCAGATTATACTCTACCTCCTTCATTTCATCTTCTAACTTCGCGATAAAATCATCTGCTTTGTCAGAGTCAAAACGGGTAATACGAATCATCGGTATTTGAGTCAATCGCTGTAAATCTTCATCGTTGATCTCTCTGACGAATGATTTTTTGAACGGCTCAAAACGGTCGTATAAATATTTGTAAAGTGACTCTCTATCTGAATACAATTTGAAGTCAATGTACATTTCTTCTCGAATGAAGATTTTTTCTAAAGTCGAGAAGTGCCATTTATTTTTTAATTCCTCTAACTGAATTTCTAGCTCCTGACGAAGTAAATCAACGGTTCTGTGAGTCGATATTTTCAACATCTCAGAAACTCCGATAAACAACGGCTTATTGTCTTCAATCACACAACCTAAAGGTGCCACAGAAGTTTCACAAGCTGTAAAAGCAAACAGCGCGTCTATGGTTTTATCCGGAGAAACTCCCGGGAAAAGATGAATTAAAATCTCAACATCGGCTGCAGTATTGTCTTCAATTTTCTTGATTTTGATTTTACCTTTTTCGTTGGCTTTCAAAATACTGTCAATTAAACTCGAGGTATTGGTCGAAAACGGAATTTGTGTAATTACCAGTGTATTTTTATCCAACTGAGCAATTTTTGCACGCACACGCACACGTCCGCCACGAAGTCCGTCGTTATAATTAGACACATCGGCAATACCCTGCGTCATAAAATCAGGATACAGCGTAAAAGCTCTTCCTTTTAAGATTTTAATCGAAGCATCAATTAATTCGTTGAAGTTGTGAGGTAAAACTTTTGTTGAAAGTCCTACTGCAATCCCTTCAGCCCCCTGTGCCAAAAGCAACGGAAATTTTACCGGAAGATTGTTCGGTTCTGCACGACGACCATCGTAGGAAACACCCCAATCGGTAATTTTTGGAGAATACAAAACCTCTAAAGCAAATTTAGACAAACGTGCTTCAATGTAACGCGAAGCCGCTGCTCCGTCACCTGTTAAAATATTACCCCAGTTACCCTGGCAGTCGATCAATAAATCTTTTTGTCCAATTTGTACCATAGCATCACCAATACTCGCATCTCCGTGTGGATGATACTGCATGGTGTGACCAACAACATTGGCAACTTTGTTATAACGACCATCATCCAGCTCTTTCAAAGAGTGCATAATACGACGCTGAACGGGTTTAAATCCGTCCTCGATAGCAGGAACTGCACGTTCCAGAATTACGTACGAAGCATAGTCCAAAAACCAGTCCTTGTACATTCCGGTAACTTTCGTAATTACGTCTTCACCTTCCTGTTCCTGATTTTCGTAAAAATGCGCTCCTTCAAAATGTTTGGCATCTACATCGATAATTTCATCGTCATCTCCCTCCTGAATGTTATCCAGGTTTTCTTCTGAATTATTCTCGTCGTCACCCGGAATGATGTTATCGTCTTCTTCGTCTTTCATTTATTTATATTCGAAATTATAAATTTTTATTTTTTATTCTGAAAAATTTGATTGTCTAATTAAATCAAAATTAGCTTATTATTAATTCGAATTATACTTATCCAGAATAGTGTTTTTTAAAATATATGGTTTTAATTCTTCATAGCTAATAAAAATATGTGGTTCTCCTCCTGCAAAACCAACTAATTCATAAGGAGCATAAGAAAATGTAATTCCTGTTGGCAAAATATAATAAGTATTAGCAAATGGTATTGTAGATGGCACTGCATCACCATACTCTGATCTTATTCTATTTTCATAAAACTCAATAAATTTTTTATCTTTAATGTTTAGAATTTGAACTATTTCTATTTTTCTTCCAGTACTTACTTCATAATTATCATATGATGTATGATATAAACCGTGTGCTCCACCCATATAGTTGTACCAGTAACCCGAAATTACATAAATATTTGAGTCAATAAAAATAGGCGAACTAGTATATAAGCTTTCTGACATGTAATTATCATCACTTACTGACTTTTTAATGCCAAAATTATGTTTCCACTTTTTATGATCTTTTATACTAAGCGAATCTGCGTACAAATACTTTAAATTAGAACTTAAAGCTTCAAAACTCTTATCATTTGATAAAATTTCTCCGAAGAAAATATAATCTCTTGATGGCGTATAATCTCTTGCATTACCTTTTTTATAAGCTTCTCTAGTATCAAATAATGTATAATCTATTTTATCATAACACTTATAAGATGGAAATTTTGTACTTGGATAAATTTTATATTTTTTTTTATTGTAGATACATTCTATAAACATTTCCTCACTACCTAAATTGTATAATTTAATATTACAAATAACCTTATCACTTTCGTCTCTATGATAATATACTTCTCCTGTATAGAAATTATCTTTTTTATTTTTTATAATTCCGAAACCAAAAATTTGATTTTCTCCATCAATATAAAGATCACCTGATTTCCAATATCCACCATATTCTTCAGTTAATTTATTCGAAATATGAATTTGAATTTTTTTATTACTATCAAGTATTCCTTCAAAAGAATAAATAAAAGGAGCTTCAATTTTTAAAGTATCACCTCCAATTACTATTGAATCTTCTGCGATTTTATAAATTAAACTGTCATTACTTTCTTCAATTTCAACTTCATTAACTTTATTTGCAACAACAAGTTCTTTCTTATCTTCCTTTTTATTAGACTGGCACGAAAGAAGTAATAAAATCGATAAAACAAAAAGATGTTTTTTCATGAATGAAATTTAATTACTAATCATTAAAATTTATTTAAACCTCAGCCTCAACTGCATCCAGCTCTACCTTCAAATTCTTGATAATAAACTCTTGCCTGTCCGGGGTATTTTTACCCATGTAAAAAGATAATAATTGCTCGATTGAGGTATTTTTATCCATCATAATTGGGTCAAGGCGAATGGTGTCTCCGATGAAATTTTTAAACTCATCCGGAGAAATCTCTCCTAAACCTTTAAATCGGGTAATTTCCGGTTTTGGTTTTAGTTTTTCGATCGCGTCTTTTCGTTCTTCTTCAGAATAACAATAGATGGTTTCTTTTTTATTACGAACCCTGAAAAGCGGTGTCTGCAAAATATATAAATGGCCTTCTTTGATTAACTCAGGGAAAAACTGAAGGAAAAAAGTAATCAACAGCAAACGAATGTGCATACCGTCGACATCGGCATCGGTTGCGATTACGATATTGTTGTAACGCAATTTCTCCAGTCCGTCTTCGATATCAAGCGCTGCCTGAAGCAAGTTAAACTCTTCATTTTCATAAACAATTTTCTTACTCATTCCATAGGAATTCAAAGGCTTACCACGTAAACTGAAAACCGCCTGTGTATTCACATCACGCGATTTGGTGATCGATCCGGAAGCCGAATCTCCCTCGGTAATAAAAAGGGTACTCTCCAGGTTTCTTGGATTCTTTGTATCCGGAAGATGCGCACGGCAATCTCTTAATTTCTTATTGTGAAGATTGGCCTTTTTAGCACGATCTGTAGCCAGCTTTCTAATTCCGGACAATTCTTTTCGCTCGCGTTCGGCCTGCAAAATTTTTCGCAATAAGGCTTCTGCGGTCGTTGGGTTTTTATGCAGGTAATTGTCTAACTTGGTTTTGATAAAATCGTTCACAAAGGTACGAACCGAAACCGGAGGTGTCCCGTCATCAGAACCCATATCAGTAGAACCTAATTTGGTTTTAGTCTGAGACTCAAAAACCGGCTCCATAACCTTAATACTAATCGCACTCACAATCGATTTACGAACGTCAGATGCTTCAAAGTTTTTATTGTAAAACTCTCGAATGGTTTTTACAATTGCTTCTCTGTAAGCCGCTAAGTGCGTTCCTCCCTGTGTCGTGTTTTGTCCGTTGACAAAAGAGTGATATTCTTCACTGTATTGCGTTTTACTGTGCGTTAACGCTACTTCAATATCATGCTCTTTTAAATGGATTATAGGGTATTCTAAATCTTCTTCGTTGATGGTTTCTTCTAATAAATCACGAAGTCCATTCTCTGAATAATATTTTTCTCCGTTGAAAATAATCGTCAAACCATTGTTCAGATAACAATAGTTCTTGACCATTTTGATCACATATTCTAAACGGAATTTATAATTTTTAAAAATCGATTCATCCGGCGTAAAAGTTACTTTTGTTCCTTTTCGCTTGGTAGTATCAATCACATCTTCTTCAAGAACCAGATTTCCTGCTGAAAACTCTGCTGCTTTTTGTTTATCATCACGAACCGATTCTACACGAAAATAGTTCGACAATGCATTCACTGCTTTTGTTCCGACACCATTCAAACCAACCGATTTCTGGAAAGCTTTTGAATCGTACTTTCCTCCCGTATTCATTTTTGAAACGACATCTACTACTTTCCCTAACGGAATTCCACGTCCGTAATCACGAACCGAGACCGTTTTATCTCTGATAGTCACTTCAATAGTTTTTCCTGAGCCCATTACAAACTCATCAATACAGTTGTCCAGTACCTCTTTTAGAAGAATATAAATACCATCATCAGGCGAAGATCCGTCTCCCAATTTCCCGATATACATTCCGGGACGCATACGGATATGTTCTTTCCAATCGAGTGATCGAATGTTATCTTCGGTATATTGATTTTGCTCTAGCATAAAGTGAATTGGATTTTTGGCTAATGTACCATTTATAGTCAAAAAATGAAAGCGTATTTTATTTTTGTTACGAATAATAACAGCTTTAAACCCTATTTACATTGATTTTAAAATAATCCGTAAACCAAAAATATAAAAAATCAGCTTTTTGGTAAAAAATACTATTTGATTCCCAGTACTTCTTTTGCTAAAGCAATCATTTCGGGCGTTCCGGTATTTTTATTTTTTTCGTCAGAAAGTTTTACAACACCTTGCCACTGGTCATTATTCAATTTTACTTCTGTCAGTTTTATCACCATATTCATCGAAGGCAAACCGGCATCATTGGTAAAATTGGTTCCGACACCAAATGACATTTTGATTTTATCTTTACAAAAATCTGCTATCCTTTTCACCTTCTCGTAATTCAATGAATCCGAAAAAACGATCACTTTCGATTTTGGATCAATTCCCATTTGGGTATAATGCGAAATTACTTTTTCTGCAAATTCAATAGGATCTCCGCTATCGTGACGTACTCCGTCAAAAAGTTTCGAGTACTTTTTATCAAATTGTTCAAAAAACACCGCTGTAGTATAGGTATCTGTCAGTGCAATTCCGAGATCGCCATCGTACACCTGCGTCCAATGTCCCAAACCCATCATATTAGCCATTTTAAAACCGTATTGGGCAGCATGAAACATAAACCATTCGTGCGCATGAGTACCCAATGGCCGCATATTGTTAGTCATTGCAAAATGAACATTACTGGTTCCTATAAAACTATTCGAACCAAATTTTCGAAGTGTCTCATTCACCAAGGCATGTACCTCATACGAATGGCGTCGTCGGGTTCCAAACTCTAAAATCGAAACTCCAATTTTATTATAATTGTCAATCTTGTCTTTGGTTACTCTTTTTAAAGCTTCATCGTCCAGTCGAATGGATTGACCAGTCTTATAAAACAGCTCAGAAATCAATCCCATCAGGGGCACTTCCCATAAAATGGTACGATACCAGTACCCCTCAACAGTTACTTTTAACTCTGAACCTGTCTGAGTAATCTGAACCTCGGACGGGTCAAAGTTATAGCCTTGCAAAAAATCAAAATAAGTGGGATCCAAATAAGAACAGTGCTGCCACAAATATTGTTTTTCTTCTTTTGTCAACCGCAAGTCTGCCATTGCATCAACCGATTTTCGAAGTAAATCTCCAAATCCAGGTGGGAAAAAATGATTTCCTCTGTTGATAAAGCCGTAACGAACCTGAGCCTTTGGAAAAAGTTTGATTACAGCATGCTGCATAGTAAATTTATAGAAATCATTGTCTAAAATTGATTTCAAATAAGTTGTCTCCATAATCCGGCAGTTAAATTAATTTTATAACTGTAATGGCTAAGATACGCCAATTTAACCAAAGAAGGAAGCTCTTTAGGCAAAGATCCTGCTACGTTTTACTTGGAAAGTATCTTAAATGACATTATACCGTCACGATCCAGAAAAAAAGTAATATACGAGCCTATTTTTTTATCATAAATTACCTCAAATTCTAAAACTCCATTTACTGCTTTAGAGTCTTCAATTCTGACAGGTTTTCCATTTTTCAAATAATAAAACAGATCTGTCTTTGCAATATTCTTTATTTTAAAACGAATTTTGTCTCCTTCATTTGCCTTAATAATTCCTGAAGCCGGCGCCAAAATCTCATGACCGCCTTCAATTGCAGCGTCAAAAAGCAATGGTCCGTTCAGAAAATCCTCTTTGTTTAATTTTTTTCCCAGATAGGTTCCGGAATCCGGAAAATGCTTGGCGAAAAAGTACTTGGGATCGGTATCAAAATAAACGGGTGAAAAATGATTCACAGCCACTTTTTTGCCACTGTCATAATATCCCTGTCCCCAGGTTACATCAATCAAAATCCATTTTCCATCTACCTGAACCATATTCCAGGAATGATTGGAAAACGAATTTTCACGTCCGATATCACTCAACGATCGTTTAGAATCTCCTCGGATCACCTCACATTTCAAACCCGCTAAATAGGCCAATTCCTGATACAAAAGTGTAAAACCTTCACAAACCGCTTTTCGGGATTCGAAAGTGTTCTGCCATGTTTTTTCCTTTAAAACTGCAATTTTCGCTTGTTTATCCGATTCATTAATATAGGTAAATCTGAGCGGTTTTGGCGGATTCAGATAGGCTTTGTAATCGTATTTTATGTTTAAAGCAATCCAGCTGTAAATAGCCCTCGCTTTATCATAATCTGAAGTAAAATCTTTTTGTATTCTTTCTGCCAGACTTTCTACTGAATTAAAATTAGTGGGATACTTTAATACCGTATTATCAATCGTATTGTACTTTTGCGCGTTTACACGAAACAGAAAGATAAAACTCAGTAAGAAAACAGTAAGGACAATCTTTTTTGGAATCATAAATTAGAAACTAGACTTAATAATGTCTTTTAATTCTTTATTTAACTCTTCATTTGAAATTTTATTTTCCTCCAAATCAAAATTCGCGTTAAATGCAGGCAATGAAAAAGTAGCCTTAATCTGTGCTCCATATCTTGGCAAAGCGTTATTGGCGATTTCCAAAACCGAAGCTCCTCCTCTTGCTCCCGGCGAAGTAGCCATTAAAAGCATTGGTTTTTGCTGAAAAATTTCTTTCATGATCCTCGAACTCCAATCAAACAAATTCTTGAAAGCTGCAGAGTAATTTCCGTTGTTTTCTGCCAAAGAAATTACCAAAAGATCTGCATTTTCAATCTTTTGCAAAAATGTTTTTGCCAACTCATGCTGACCAATTTCTTTTTCTAAATCGACACTAAACAAAGGCATGGCAAAATCATTAAGATCTAAAACCTCAACCGTTCCATTGTCGAATAAACTTGCCGCATAAGTCGCCAGTTGTTTGTTTATCGAGTGCTGACTATTACTTCCTCCAAAGGCTACAATTTTCATATACTTTATTTTAAAATTTGCTGTTTTTTGTTACCCGTTTCACCTGTTTTAAGTATTTCCATAAAACCATAAACTACATTTTTGAATCATCAAAACTTATGAAATTTCTGTTTGTTCTTTAATTTCAAATATCTCTTTTTTAATTTCGACCGAATAGCCGTTCGGAGCAATCTTCCCTCCGTACGTTTTAGCATATACTTTAGTGAACTCGGCTCCAAAATATAAAATAATTGCGGAATAATACACCCAAACCAAAATGATTATTACGGATCCTGCTGCACCATAAACACTTGCAATTGTTGAGTTTCCTAAATAAAATCCAATTGCAAATTTACCTATCATAAAAAGGATTGCGGTACATCCGGCGCCAATGAAAGCGTCTTTCCACTTTATAAGCCCGTCTGGTAAAGTTCGGAATATAATTGCAAAAAGCAAGGTGATACTACCTAAAACAATGATCAAATTTATGACGTAAAACAAATACACTGTACTGTCGGCTAAATATAGTTTTAATCTCGCATTTAAGACATCTAAAACCGCATTTAACATTAAACTTACGAGCATTAGAAATCCCACAGAAACAATCATAGAGAAAGACATAATCCGATTCTGAATGAATTTTTTAAGTCCTTTGTTCGGTTTCGCACGCAGCCCCCAGATAAAATTAATTGAACTTTGTATTTCGGCAAAAACTCCCGAAGCTCCTATTAAAAGCATCACAACTCCAAAAATTGTGACAAAAACATTACTATCAGACAATTGCACATTTTTGATTGCGTCCTGAATTTGAATTGCAGCATCGTTACCTACTAAGCGGTTGATTTGCCCATACAACTCCCCTGTTACCGCCTCTTCCCCAAAAAAGAAACCACAGATGGTTATAATAATGATCAATAAAGGCGGTAATGCAAATATGGTATAGTACGACAAAGCAGCGCTTAGCTTAATGGCATTATCGTCGTTGAACTCTAAAATAGTGGTTCGTAACAAATACCAGGTTTTAGACAAAATATTTTGACTTTCCACAAGATTCGTTTTTTGATATTCTTTCAAATTTAAAGAATAATTAAAAGATTAAATTCCTGTATTACAGACAATTTTTACATTTTTACCATGCCATATTTTTTCTATAAAATCTCATATGGAAACACATATAATCCCTACGGGACATTTTTTCAATGGGGGCCTTATTCTTTCTACCGATATTTTACTCCTAGCGGAGTTTATTTTATTGCGCCTAAATGGTATTGCCACTTGTAATCAACTATAGTTATTGTCTCCTTAAACTACAAATTACCATCATCTAACCTCAAAAAAATTATCTCGTAAAGATTCAATATCCGTAACATCCACAATCATCCAAAGCTTTTTGTCCCCTAGCGACCGAACACTCTTAAGGCCGTCTTTTTCTTTTTACTGGTAATGATAAAAAATCCCTTTGTCATAAATCGTCCATAAACTCGCTTTCTGATTGGCCGCTTTTAACGCGCAGTTTGCCCAGGTGTTACACGTATAAAAAAGACTATAACTTCCTTTAGCCTCATAAAAAGCATCCTTTTTCCCATAACTATGACCTTCAATCCATTCAGGATTCTCCGGATTATTAAAACTCTCTGAAATATAGTTTACTAATTTTTGATAGTTTTCTTTAGAAACCAGAATGCGTTTGCAATCTTCGCCTTCGCGTAATTGCTTAAAAAATGTGGTGTGCATGGCTGACGAACTCACTCCAAAAATCGCTTTTAAAGCCGTACTCGCTTTTAAATCTGACCATTCAGGCGTATCGAGATAAAAACCTTTATCACCCCAGCCAAAAGCTACAAATTTTGCCAGTGTATCATTGGACTCTGTCTGATCAAACTGAATTTCCTTTCTCCAATCTTTGACTTCACTAACGATCGGAACCACTATATCTGTGTGCACTCCGTTGGAAAGAATATAAATCGGAATCGCGTTTTGTTCGTCAATTTTGTTAATAGTGGAGTTAACTGTAATTCTGGAAATCAATAAGACAGCTGTCACATATAAAGCAAGGAAAGTAAAGATTCCGAAAAGTGTCCAGCCCAGAAATTTGAAAGATTTTTTTAGCATTTTGATTGGTTGTTTTTAGATTGATAATTGGTTGATTTTTCTGTAACCAATTTTTGAGCCATTTTTTTTGCTTCTTACAAATTACACAAAGATTATACAGATTCGCGCATGCGAAAGCGCGGATTTAAACGGATTTTTAAGTTCATTTTTTTTATTTCGAGGAACGAGAAATTACACTAGAAACTCCATTCCAAATGTTATCAATCTTTGTCGATATACGGGTGTGATTTGCTTCGCCTGTTCGTTATCTCTCGAGTCTCGTTCCTTGAAATGGCAAACTATGCGGAGCTTCGACTTCGCTCAGCCTGACAATGGCTTTCTTTAACCTCAAAATACAGATAACAATAACTTTTGTGCATAAAAAAACTGCTGAATTGCTCCAGCAGTTTTAGTCTATATTCTATAATCTTTATTCTATTCTCTAAAAAAATTACACGTTGAAACGGAAATGCATTACATCACCATCTTTTACAACATATTCTTTTCCTTCAACTTTGAACTTACCTGCTTCTTTTGCTTTTGCTTCAGAACCGTACTGAACGTAATCTTCGTATGAAATTACCTCGGCACGAATGAATCCTTTTTCAAAATCAGTATGAATAACTCCTGCAGCTTGTGGTGCTGTAGCTCCAATATTGATGGTCCAGGCACGAACTTCTTTTACACCGGCTGTAAAGTAAGTTTGTTGTTTTAATAATTTGTATGCTGCACGAATTAGCACAGAAGCTCCCGGCTCAGTCAATCCCATATCTTCAAGGAAAACCTGACGCTCTTCGTAGCTTTCCAATTCTGTAATATCCGCTTCTGCTCCTACTGAAAGAATGATAACTTCAGCTTCTTCGTCTTTTACCAATTCACGAACCTGATCTACATATTTATTTCCGTTTACAGCTGAACCTTCGTCAACGTTACAAACGTACAATACCGGTTTAGCCGTAATCAATTGAAAACCTTCCATCAAAACTTCTTCGTCGTTGCTTTGAGGAATAATGGTTCTTGCTGATTTTGCCTGCAATAACGCTTCTCTGATACGGTTCAACAAAGCTTCTTCAGTCTGAGCTTCTTTGTTTCCGGTTTTAGCGGCACGTTTTACTTTCTCCAAACGTTTCTCGATTGTTTCCAAATCTTTCAACTGAAGTTCGATATCAATCGTTTCTTTATCACGAATTGGGTTCACATTTCCGTCAACGTGAACGATGTTATCGTTATCAAAACAACGTAAAACGTGAATAATAGCATTACACTCTCTAATGTTTCCTAAAAACTGGTTTCCAAGACCTTCTCCTTTACTAGCACCTTTTACCAAACCAGCGATATCAACGATATCCACAGTTGCCATTTGTACACGCTCTGGTTTAACTAATTCTTCCAGTTTGTTAATTCTTGGATCCGGAACGTTTACAACTCCAATATTTGGTTCGATTGTACAAAACGGAAAGTTGGCACTTTGCGCTTTTGCATTAGACAAACAATTAAATAATGTTGATTTTCCAACATTTGGTAATCCTACAATTCCTGCTTTCATCTGTTGATTCTATTTGTTTTTTATGTAAACCTTTTTCTTTCGAGTTTTCTTTATACCAGTTTTTCAGTATACCAAAGTCGTTTTTAACAGGTTATAATTTTCGTATTCCTTTTGTATTTGTGCCGAAATATTATTTTTTGGCTTTAAAATTTTGCAAATATAAGATTTAATAGCTCGCAATTGAAGTAAAAATGACGATTAATGTTTTTTATGGATTGGACAATAAAAAAATTACACTTCTTATTAATTTTTTGTTAAAAATAATTACTTTTATAGAATACCAACTAAGAACAACCAAACCAAATTTAATCAACTATGAAAAAGATTGCATTATTACTAATACTGTTTAACACAGCATTTCTATTCGCCCAAAAAGAAATATCAGGAGTTGTAAGAGATAAATCAGGTAATCCGCTGCCTGGAGTTAATATCCTCGAAAAAGGAACTACAAACGGTGTATCTACCAATTTTGAAGGAGGTTACCTTATAAAAGTAAAAGAAGGTGCTATTTTAATTTTTAGCTATGTTGGCTATGCCAATGTAGAGAAATCCTCTTCAAATAGTAAAACCGACGTTACTTTAGACGAAAACGGAGGTCAGGTCCTGAATGATGTGGTAATCGTAGGATCAAGAAACACCAAAAGAACCGTAGTCAATTCGGCCGTTCCGATTGATGTTATTAGTGTAAAAGACGTCACGACACAAAGCGGTAAAATAGAGATCAATCAATTGTTACAATATGTTGCTCCTTCATTTAATGCCAACAAACAATCCGGATCTGATGGTGCGGATCACGTTGATCCTGCTTCCCTGAGAGGTCTGGGACCTGATCAGACTTTGGTTTTGATTAACGGAAAAAGAAGACATCAGTCATCCTTAATCAATTTATTTGGTACCCGCGGACGTGGAAATACGGGAACTGATTTAAATGCCATACCTGCTACTGCTATCAAAAGAATTGAGATTCTGAGAGATGGCGCTGCTGCCCAATACGGTTCGGACGCTATTGCCGGAGTTATTAATATTGTACTAAATGACAATGTCGACGAATTAACGGGATCTGTAACTTACGGAGCGTTTAATACCAATGCAAAAGGTGATTTTCTGGATGGAACTCCAAATACCAAAAACTTCAGACTGGACCAAAACGGAAACGGAAATACTTATGGTAAAAACCAATCTTTTGACGGTGGATCTGTAAAAGTAGCCGCTAACTATGGAGTTGCGATTGGTGACAAAGGAGGTTCGGCCAATTTTACAACAGAATACATCAACAAAAACAAAACGCTAAGACCTGCTTATGATTTTAGAAAAGGTTTTGGAGATGCTTCTATTCAAGGTTTTAACTTATTTGGTAACTTATCGCTTCCGGTATCCGAAAAAACGCAGTTTTATGCTTTTGGAGGCCGAAATTACAGAGATACAGACGCCTATGCATTTACCAGAAACGGAGGAGAAAGAGTTGTGGAATCTGTTTATCCGGGTGGCTACACTCCCAGAATTACTTCTAATATAATAGACAATTCTCTTGCGGCGGGATTTAGAACTAAAACAGCCAGCGGATGGAACATTGATCTAAGCAATACTTACGGAAAAAACCTTTTTCATTACTACATCAAAGGAACTATAAATGCTTCCTTAGAAGGGAAATCTCCAACAGAATTTGATGCAGGAGGACACAGTCTGACTCAAAATACAACCAATTTTGATTTTTCTAAAAACTACGATTCGGTCTTAAGCGGTTTAAACCTTGCTTTTGGAGCGGAATACAGAACGGAAAAATTTACTATTTTCTCAGGAGAAGAAGGTTCGTATGCGACTTACGACACTAACGGAAGACCAATAACCGATCCTACAACCCAAAGTGCACCAACTATTCCAAATCCCGATTATGATCCTACAGATCCAACTTCATCTCCAACAATTTCAAGACCTGGAGGTTCACAAGGTTTTCCGGGATACAGCCCTTCAAATACGGTAGACAAAAGCCGTACGAATTTATCTTTATACACCGATGCTGAACTTGACATCACAGAGTCTTTTTTACTGAGCGGTGCGGTTCGTTTTGAAAATTATAGTGATTTTGGAAGTACTTTAAACGGAAAATTAGCTGCAAGAGTAAAAGCCGGACAACATATTAACTTCAGAGGATCTGTAAGTACAGGCTTCCGTGCTCCTTCACTGGCACAAATTTATTACAACCTGCGTTTTACAAATTTTAATGCAGGAGGAGCTACCGAAGTTTTACTTGCTCCAAACAACAGCCCGGTTACCAAGGCTTTTGGAATTCAGAAACTAAACGAAGAAAAAGCGGTAAATGCCTCTTTAGGATTCACGGCTACATTTGGAGATTTCACTGCAACAGTTGATGGTTACTACATCAAAGTAAAAGACCGTATCGTTCTTACCGGATATTTTGATGCTAAACCTTTAAACCTTGGTGTCGATAAAGCCCAGTTTTTTGTGAATGGTGTAGACACCAGTACTCACGGTTTGGATATCGTTTTGGCCTGGAAGAAAAAATTCGGAGAATCATTCTTTAGTGCAACTTTGGTTGGAAACATCAACGACATGAAAATTGACAATGTAAAAAACGGAACTTTAGATGAGGGTACTTTCTTTGGGAAACGTGAAAAAGCATTCCTGCTATCATCAGCTCCGGACAACAAATTTGGTTTAAACCTTAACTATGCTAAAAATAAATTTGATGCCGGTATCGCATTCACCAGATTCAGCAAAGTAGTTTTAGTAGATTACACTGATGAAAATGATGTATACAATCCAAGACTGATCACTGACTTAACTGTTGGATATCAATTGACTAAAAACCTGAAATTAAGCATTGGAAGCAACAACTTATTCAATGTTTACCCAACCAAACAAGATGAAACAGGCAACACTGAAGCAGGTGGTTACTGGGACGCTGTTCAGATGGGATTCAGCGGAGCATACTACTATGCAAGACTTGGATTTAATTTTTAAGCAATTAGAAACTTTATACAATTAAACAGGTCAAAAGAAGCTTTTATCTGACTGAACAAAAACAAAAAATCCTGAGCATTAACTCAGGATTTTTTGTTTATATCTAATTACATCATTATTTCATTATTCACCATGTAAAAACACTTGTCTGTTCAACAAGGTTTCTTCGTCTTCAACGTGGTTATCATCCGGCACACAACAATCAACCGGACATACAGCAGCACATTGAGGTTCATCATGAAAGCCTTTACACTCGGTACATTTTCCGGGAACGATATAATACACCTCATCAGAAATTGGTGTTTGTGCATCTTCTGCATCAACCTCAGTTCCATCAGGTAAAATTATCTTTCCGGAAAGACTGGTTCCGTCTTTGTATCTCCAATCATCAGCTCCTTCATAAATTGCTGTATTTGGGCATTCCGGTTCGCAAGCCCCACAGTTTATGCATTCGTCAGTAATAATTATTGCCATTGTTTTCTTAGTCTTAAAGTTAAAAGTCTCAAAGTTGCAAAGCCAAAAAAAAGACATCCTTCTCTTTTGACTTGATGACTTTTGACTTTCGACTTATTTATCCTTATTTTTGTGCAAAATTACAATCAAAACCTTTCATAAACAAATTACTTATGTTACAAAACGAAAAAAAACAGTCTTTTATAGCACTAGGTCGATTTTTAAGTCAGTTCTCTGAAACAGAAAACACACGAAATGAATCGGTTTTAGGTAACGACCTGTTTTTTGATGATTTCATAAAACTGATTGCTCTTTCTCAATCACACAATGGGTGGTACACTCCTGAACAGGTGCATTTTGCAATACATTCATGGGCAGAAGCTTTAACGGAAGAAAACATTGAAAAATGGCTTTCAGCTTACAGCTCAGAATTTGAGAAAGCGGATAAAACTGAAAAAACTGTTGCCCTAATCCTTGCCGGAAATATTCCGCTAGTTGGATTTCATGACTTTTTATCGGTTTTAATCACTGGAAATAAGGCCTTAATAAAAACATCTTCAAACGATCAGCATTTATTGCCGTTTTTAGCCAAATACCTCATTTTTGTCGATGAAAATCTAAAAGATAAGATCACTTTCGTGGAAGGTAAACTCGAAAATTTTGATATCGTTATAGCAACCGGAAGCAACAATACGGCACGTTATTTTGAATATTACTTTAAAGATAAGCCGTCTATCATTCGCAAAAACAGGAATTCGGTTGCAATTTTAAACGGAAAAGAAACTCACGAAGAATTAGAAGCTTTGGGCGAAGATATTTTTAGATATTTTGGACTGGGATGCCGCAATGTGTCTAAACTTTTTGTTCCAAAAGATTATTCTTTTGATGCTTTTTTCCAGGCTATTTTCAAATATCAGGATGTTATTCATTACGAAAAATACGCTAACAATTACGACTACAACAAAGCGGTGTTTTTGATGAGTAATTTTAAACTGCTTGACAATGGTTTTTTAACTCTGAAAGAAGATCCAAGTTACGCCTCTCCTATTTCGAGTGTCTTTTACGAATCTTATGAAAATATCGAAGACTTACAGGCTCGTTTAGAAGCTGATGCTGAACAAATTCAGTGCATCGTTAGCAATGATTTAGCTCAAAACAGTATTTCTTTTGGGCAAACCCAAAAACCACGTTTGTGGGATTATGCAGATAATGTAGATACTATAACGTTTTTGTTAACAACAAAATAAAAATATGTTCAATTATTTCGAATTATTTATCGCTTTTTCAGCTCCTATTGCCGAAATTTGCGTTTTTAAATTTTTCGACTATTAACAAAAACCATGAAAAAACACAACTACAGCGCAGGACCTAGTATTTTACCTCAGGAAGTTTTTGAGAAAGCATCAAAAGCCATTTTAGATTTTAATGATTCAGGACTATCTATTCTTGAAATTTCGCACCGAAGTAAAGATTTCGTTGCCGTTATGGAGGAAGCTCGATCCCTTGCTTTAGAATTATTGGGACTTCAGGGAAAAGGGTATCAGGCTCTATTTTTGCAAGGTGGTGCAAGCACAGCCTTCTTGATGGCCCCTTATAATTTAATGAAAGAAAACGGAAAAGCTGCTTATCTGGATTCCGGAACGTGGGCAACTGCCGCTATAAAAGAAGCAAAGTATTTTGGAGAAACTGTTATCGTAGGTTCTTCAAAAGAAGCAAATTACAATCATATTCCGAAAGGATACGAAATACCAACTGATGCTGATTACTTTCACTGTACCAGCAACAACACTATTTTTGGAACTCAAATGAAAGAATTCCCGGCAACTAATGTTCCTGTGGTTTGCGACATGAGTTCTGATATTTTTTCACGTGAATTGGATTTCTCTAAATTTGACATCATCTACGCCGGTGCTCAAAAAAATATGGGACCTGCCGGAACTACTTTAGTTGTGATTAAAGAAGAGATACTCGGGAAAAACGGAAGAACAATTCCAAGTATGTTAGATTACGCTAAACATATTAAAGCAGAGAGTATGTACAACACTCCTCCTGTTTTTGCTGTATATGTTTCGTTACTAACTTTACAATGGATTAAAGAAAAAGGAGGAATTGCTGCAGTTGAAAAACTAAACAATGCAAAAGCTGACTTACTTTATGCTGAAATTGACAGAAACCCATTATTCAAAGGCACTGCAGCGGTTGAAGACCGTTCTAAGATGAACGTTACTTTCTTATTAAACAATGCTGATCATACAGCTACTTTTGACGCTTTATGGAAAGAAGCCGGAATTTCAGGATTACCGGGTCACCGTTCAGTTGGTGGTTACAGAGCTTCAATCTACAATGCAATGTCTATCGAAAGTGTTCAGGTTTTAGTAGATGTAATGAAAGCTTTGGAAACTAAAATTTAGTTTACAATCGCAGTTTTTAGTTTGCAGTTTGCCAAAAACAGGAATTGAACACAGAATTCCTAGCCCCGATAGAAGTGGAGATCCTTTTTTGTTTTTTCTTTAAAAACAAAAAAGATCACAACGGATAGCGGGATTAGCTCCTAAACAAAAAAGAAAAAATTATAATATTATGTTTATATTCTAATCTGTACGATTAAACAAATAAACAAATAAACACATAAACTAAGATGAAAGTATTAGCAAATGACGGAATTTCAAAAAGTGGAATTCTTGCTTTAGAAAAAGGTGGTTTTGAAGTTATTACAACAAAAGTAGCTCAGGAACAAGTAGCTAATTTTGTAAACGAAAACAATGTAGATGTCGTTTTAGTACGAAGCGCTACCAAAGTTCGTAAAGACATTATTGATGCCTGCCCGGGATTGAAAATTATTGGCCGTGGTGGTGTTGGTATGGACAACATCGATGTTGATTACGCAAAAAGCAAAGGAATTCATGTCATTAATACTCCGGCTTCTTCATCAGAATCTGTTGCCGAATTGGTATTTGGGCACTTATTTTCGGGTGTTCGTTTTTTACATGATTCTAACAGAAATATGCCTCTTGAAGGGGATTCAAACTTTGACGGTTTGAAAAAAGCATACGCTAATGGTACTGAACTAAGAGGTAAAACTCTGGGTATTGTTGGTATTGGACGTATTGGTCAGGCTACTGCAAAAATGGCTTTAGGTTTAGGAATGAGAGTAATCGCTGCTGATAGCTTTATTCCTTCTGTTGACGTTAAAGTGGAGTTTTTTGACGGTCAATCAATCACTACAACTATCGTTTCTCAATCTTTAGAATCATTGTTCAAAGAAGCTGATTTCATCACCTTACACGTTCCAGCTCAGGACGGTTACATCATTGGCGAAAAAGAGTTAGCTATTATGAAAGATGGTGTTGGAATAGTAAACTGTGCTCGCGGTGGTGTTATCGACGAAGTAGCCTTATTAAAAGCTTTAGATTCAGGAAAAGTTGCATTTGCAGGATTGGACGTTTTTGAAAGTGAGCCAAAACCGGAAATGGCAATTTTAATGCATACTAAAATCTCATTGACTCCTCACATTGGGGCTGCCACAGGAGAAGCGCAAGACAGAATTGGTACAGAATTAGCTTCACAAATTATTTCATTATTGAGCTAATAAACTAAAAATAAATTATTTAGAAGGGATTTATTAACATCGTTTAATAAATCCCTTTCTTTTTTTGATTAAATTTGAGTTTAAATTCTAACCTAAATTCTTTAAATCATGTTCGAACAATTAACACAATTAGTACAACAATACGGAGGCGATGCGGTTGTAAACAACACTGCTGTCCCAAATGAACACAATGAAGCGGTTATACAGGAAACTAGTTCTTCTATATTTTCAGGATTGCAAAAAATTGCTTCAGAAGGAGGAACAGAACAATTGGCCGGCTTATTTAACGGAACTTCTAAACTCGACAGTTCTAATCCCGTTGTACAGCAAATAACACAACAATTGAGCGGAAGTCTTGGTGAAAAATTCGGATTAAGCAGCACTGATTCTGCTGGTGTCGCTTCAAGTATGATTCCGCAGGTTTTGAATTCTTTAGTCAACAAAGCAAAAGATCCCAACGACAGTAGTTTCAATATTTCAGATATTATAAGCTCAATTTCAGGAAATAGCGGACAAGCTTCCGGTATTATGGAAACTATTAATAAATACGGAATGCAATTCGGTTTGGACCAAAACAATGATGGAAAAGTAGATGTAGCCGATGCCGTGAGTCTTACTAAAAGTGGAGGATTAGGAGGGTTATTAGGAAAATTGTTCGGGAAATGATTTTTTTGAAGGTGCTGAGATTCTAAGGTGCTAAGACTCCCCTGGTAACTTTAAATTTAAGCATTAAAACTTTTACAAAAAAGTATAAAGGCTGTTTGTTGAACTCAAACAGCTTTTTTTATTCACGAAAATCAAAAACCTTAGCGTCTCAGAACCTTAGTAACTCAGAACCTTTCTATGCAAACAGCCTTTTTTTATTTATCAAAACCAAAAACCTTAGCATCTCAGAACCTTAGTACCTCAGAACCTTTCTATACAAACTGTTAAATACCTCAAACCTCTCCTCATTTATTCGTAAATTTAAGTCTCAAACAAAATTTATGAAAAAATCTCTCTTTATATTAGGTCTGCTGTTTACCATAATAGCCTGTTCAACAGCTTCAAAAAATACGGTTGCTGCCAATAACGGCAGTAAGTCTGCTGCTGCAGTAAACGATACGGTACGAATTGCCAACGATTCTTTAGAGTACGAAGTGATCATTATCGATAACGGCTTTAGTACGTGGCTGGCTTCAAGAGCACTTCCCCGAAATTATTACTCTTTAAGTTATCTCGAAAATAAAAACAATCTGTATGTAACCGAATGGAACAATCGTGTTTTACAGCCACAGCGCTACAGTCCGAATTTATATGAAATGAGAATTGATTATCAGCCAACGATTCATTACGGTTACGAAGTAAATTACCTTATTTATAACTATATGATTTATTTTCAAAATACTTACAAACAAAAGCTCGCAGGCTATGTTCCTATAAGATAATGTTCTTATATTTGTAATCGTTATAAATAAAGAATGAACAGACTAAAAAAACGTTGGGGCATCACCTCAAATGTACAAGCCATAATCATACTAATTGTTTTTGCCATCACAGGATCGGCATCTGCATGGCTGTCTAAACCTTTTTGTGTTTTGCTGGGCATTACCAAAGAGGATTTCGGAGGCTGGTTTACTCTAATTCGACTGCTAATTATTTTCCCGATCTATCAGGTTTTACTGGTTGGTATTGGTACCATATTCGGACAATTCCGTTTCTTTTGGAATTTTGAAAAGAAAATGCTTAAAAATATGGGACTGGGATTTTTATTTAAAAGTTCAAAACCTCAACCCTAACAAATCAATAAAAAACAACCGCAAAGTTCACAAAGTTTAATTATCAAACTTTGTGAACTTTGCGGTTAATCATTTATCAGAACTACTCCTTACTCCCTTTTTGAAAAAAAGTAAGTATAAATCCAAGTTATGGTAAAGGATGGGATAATATCGGTTCCCGGAAGTATTTCTTCTATAAAAGTTAAAACACTCGCTACTTTCCCTACTCTTCCCTGATACATTTTGGTCATTATAAAAGCTGCTATTGGTGCCCAAATCAAATCGGCGGGCTCAGCAAAGCCCGGTATACTGTAAGTCAGCATTCCAATTGCATCCAATGCCAAACCCAAAAGGAGTTTCTTTGTTCTGTCGTCGTTCATTACTTTGGCTTCCTGCATTTTCATTGTATTTAGATATTCGAATTTAAAAAGAATTCTTTAAAACAAACTTATTTTCTAATGGCAATTTATTTCTTAATTCCCACCTGATCAATACTTTTCTTCACCCAAAAAGCATCTCTACTCTATCTTCTGTCAAAAACCAGACCGATTTATTCAACAGTCCGTTTTTTTCACCCTCTCCCCTTTTCACCCTTCTAAAATCAAGACCTTCATTTAAACTGCAATTGTTATTCTTATTGACATTGACATTGATATTGACATTGATATTGACATTGTCATTTCAAACTTGTTCTTAAAATTCTGTTAGATGGCATTTTGATATCGGAAGAATCTTTGTTTCTTTGTAGAAACAGTTTCAAAATGATCCACGCAAAAAATATACATAAGTTCTACGACAAATTAGAAGTTTTAAAAGGAGTCGATCTACACATTAAAAAAGGTGAAATTGTTTCGATTGTTGGTGCATCCGGTGCTGGAAAAACAACTCTTTTGCAAATTCTGGGAACACTTGACAAGCCTTCAGGATTAGAAACCGAAACTTCCTTAACCATAAACGGTCAGAATATTTTAGAGTTGAGTGATAAAGCATTATCAAAATTCAGAAATCTGAATTTAGGTTTTATTTTTCAGTTTCATCAGCTTTTACCGGAATTTACAGCATTAGAAAATGTATGTATTCCTGCTTTCATTGCCGGAAAAAAAAATACTGAAGTAGAAAGCGAGGCCAAAAAACTTTTAGATTACTTAGGGCTTTCCCATAGAATTCATCATAAACCCAATGAACTTTCAGGAGGAGAACAGCAAAGGGTTGCTGTAGCAAGGGCACTAATCAACAAACCCGACGTTATTTTTGCAGATGAACCTTCCGGAAATCTGGACACCCATTCTGCCGAAAATTTACATCAGTTGTTCTTTCAGCTTCGTGATGAATTTGGACAGACTTTTGTAATTGTAACGCACAACGAAGAATTAGCCAATATGGCGGATAGAAAGTTAGTAATGGTTGACGGATTAATCAGCAATTAAAAACGTTCAACAATTCGGTTACCTCCTTCCTTTACATTATGACACAAAAAGAACTCAAAGAATTCCTTGACGAAAAAGTCACTCAATACAACAATCTCGATTTTATCGAAAGCGATCCTGTGCAAATTCCACATTTGTTTTCTCAGAAAGAAGACATTGAGATTGCCGGTTTTTTGAGTGCTACAATTGCCTGGGGAAATCGCAAGATGATTATCAAAAATTCGCATCAAATGATGGAATTAATGGGCAATACCCCTTACGATTTTGTGATGTCACATACTGATGAAGATCTGGAGCGCCTTGAAAGCTTTGTACACCGTACTTTTAACGGAAAAGACTTTAGCGGTTTTATAAAAGGATTGCAGCACATTTATAAAAATCACAAGGGTCTTGAAGCTGTTTTTGCCAAAAATCAAGAAACTGACGGCTTACAGAAAAGCATAAGTGAGTTCAAAAAAATATTTTTTGA
This sequence comes from Flavobacterium tructae, assembly GCF_001853485.1. NCBI lineage: Bacteria > Pseudomonadati > Bacteroidota > Flavobacteriia > Flavobacteriales > Flavobacteriaceae > Flavobacterium > Flavobacterium tructae. The sequence continues at coordinate 245,305 of NZ_MIKE01000022.1, forward strand.
AATTGATCACTTGCCCCGAACCCAAAAGCACATTTCGGATCCGTTAAACAATTCGGCAGCAAAAAGAATCAACATGTACCTGCGCTGGATGGTACGTCAAGATACCAAAGGTGTCGATTTAGGTATTTGGAAAACCATTTCACCTTCATTATTGTCGTGTCCGCTTGATGTACACTCCGGTAATGTAGCCCGAAAATTAGGGATCCTAACCCGAAAGCAAAATGATGGAAAGGCCTTAACAGAACTCGATCTTAAACTCAGAAAAATGGATCCTCACGATCCGGTAAAATATGACTTTGCCCTTTTCGGATTGGGTGTTTTTGAAGGGTTTTAGCCACCAGGGAGTGACCTTTCATTAGTTTTATTGCGTTTTTTTTCGTAATTTCACTCTATAAAGCAATATTTATGGAGCATTTTATAGGTTATATAAAACACTACGCCATCCCATTATTTGTATTTACAAGTTTAGCTTTAGCACTTGCATTAATACTCAAAAGAATTCATTATCAATACACTCTTCCTTACCGGCATCATATTGTTAGAAAATCTGAAATTTTCCTTACAGAGATTACACTCTCAAAACCGGAGGAAAGCATTCTGAAATACAAAATTGCCAAATTCAGATCTGAAATTCCCATCCATAAAACCTGGTGTAAAGAAATGCTTATCGACGATATGATTCGGATGAAAAGCAATTTAAAAGGTAAAACCGCCAAGAACATTCTTATTATATACAAACAACTGGGTTTAAACCATTATTCGGCAAGTTTACTTCGGGATTTTAGAAAATATAAAAAATGTGATGGCATTTATCATTTTCAAGCCTTGGGATACAAACCGGGAATTACTCAAATCCAAAAATATTTGTTCCATCCCAATAAAGTTATCCGGTCAAACGCCAATATTGCTTACCTGATTTTAACCAAAGGAGACTGGCAGGCCGTTAATAAGATTCCGGTAAAAGTATCTATCAGTACTACTATAAAAATAATGGATGTGTTGCATTCGCAAAACATACCGATTCCACCCGATATTGAGCTCTGGATAGAATCTGATAATCCTACTATTCTGAAATTAGCCGTAATGACTATGGTATTTTACAATTACAGGAACAGATCAGGGGATATTATCAAATTGCTCAAACACGAAAATAAAAACCTTAGAACCGATGTGATTATTGCCATTCGCGACTTGTACCTGTATGAAGCCGAAGAGGATTTATTACTGCAGTTTAAGCAGGAGAGTATCGAACTTCAATTGGAAATTCTGGATGCCCTCGCCATTATAGGCTCAGAAAAAACAATTTCATTTTTAAACCACCAAATTCCGAACGAAGAAATCAAAGATCTTAAATTAAAAATGGTAGCCACTTTAAACGATCTCGATTCTGTACGTATAGATGTATTGGGAAGACAGGATTCCGATACTCAAAAAATGATTAATCACATTAGAGAATTACAACTATGACGACTGATTTTCTACATTATATTATTCACTGTTACAATGTCTTTGTAATCCATTTTTCAATCGGATATATTCTGTTCTACATCTTTCTGTCTGTCCTTTCGTATTGGGCGATTGTAAAACATTTAAAATATCAAAAATACCTGGAAGAAGAGGTTCTAATTCGTTCGAACCATATACTGGGCGTTTCCATTGTGGCTCCTGCTTTTAACGAGGGAGTAAATATCGTTTACAATGTTAAATCCCTGCTCTCTCTGACCTATCCGAAATACGAAATCATTATTGTCAATGACGGAAGCTCTGACGATACGCTGGAAAAACTAATTGCCGAATTTGATCTGGTTAAAATTGACTTTTATTATCAGGAGAAAATTGTCACACAGCCCATTCGCGGACATTATAAATCAAAGAATCCTGTTTACTCCAAATTACTGATTGTCGACAAAATAAATGGAAAAAGTAAAGCTGATGCCGCAAATGCCGGGATAAACTCTTCGCAATATCCCCTGTTTTTATGCACTGATGTAGATTGTATTTTAAAAAGAGATACTATTTTGAAACTTGCCAAACCGTTTATGGAAAATGAAACTCGTGTCATTGCCTGCGGAGCTGGAATCAGGATTTCAAACTCCTGCGATATCAAGGAAGGCTTTTTGTTTAAAGTTCACTATCCAAAAGAATGGTATCCGCGTTTTCAGGAATTAGAATACGTACGCTCTTTTTTATTTGGAAGAATGGCGTGGAGTCAGCTAAACGGTTTGCTTTTGGTTTCCGGAGGCCTCGGTATGTTTGATAAAGACATTGTGATTAAAGCTGGTGGATACTGGCATCAGTCCTTAGGCGAAGATATGGAACTGGTGACGCGCATGCGAAAATACATGCACGATACTAAAGAAAAATACTTAATCAAATACATTCCGGAATCGCTCTGCTGGACAGAAGTTCCAAGTACGCGAAAAATATTCTTAAGACAGCGCATTCGCTGGGCTCGTGGACTGGTTCAAACTTTATATTTACATCGAAAAATGTTTTTAAATCCAAAATACGGACGAACAGCATTTCTGGTATTACCTTTCTTTTTCAGTTTTGAGTTTTTAGTTCCTATTATTGAATTTATTGGTATTCTGACTCTCATTTTCAGTTTTATATTTGGAATGATCGACTACCAACATTTACTGATTATAAGCCTATTAGTCTATCTATTCTATCTCTCCATAACCATAATATCCATATTGATAGATGAAATACTGTATAAAAGTTATGCCAATTATAAAGAATTAATGATTCTTATCGGGATGGCCGCACTTGAGCCTTTTGCGTACCATCCAATAACGATTTATGCCTCACTGAAAGGCTATTGGCTCTTCTTTCGAAGAAAAGAACAAAACTGGGGCGTAATGGTCCGTAAAGGATATGAAGGTCCAACTAAAAAATAAGCTGATTATGAAACATAACAGAACTATAGCTCTAATAAGACTGCTTTTTTGTTTATTTCTAGTGACTTGCCCAACCACAAAAGGTCAAAAGAAAATAGACACTGACAGCCTTTTGACTGTTGTGCTCCACGACATGAAAAATGCCCGTCCGGACTACAAATCAAATATCCAGAGAGCTCAGTTAGGAAAAAAACTGGCTCCGGATTACCTGGATTTCTATCTGGTATTGGGGCGAAATTATGACCTGACAAAGACAAAAGACAGTGCCCGATTTTACTATAACTATGTAATTGATAAAAATCCGGCTTATGAGGATGCTTATCTCTATCTGATCAACATGGATTTAGAGGCAAAAAATTACGACGAAGCTCTCGTCTTAACCAATAAAGCAATTGAACAGTTTCCTGACAACAAAACTTTCAGACTGAAAAGAATTGCCATTTATTCTCTGCAGAATGACACTAAAAATGAAGAAAAATACCTCCAATCGATAAGAGCAAAATACCCCAATGACGCCGACATCGAACAGCATCTTTTTGCCTTGTACTCCAGAACTAATATGGATCGGGCGGGTGTTTATTACAACTTCACCACAATTGATCGTGACGGTGTTGGTCCGTGGCATCTGGCAAGTGCCGATTATACACATCAACGTACCTGGGGAAGTTTAATTGGAAGAGTCAGTTATGCCGAAAGACGATCTTCCAGTCAGGTCATGGCCAACGGACTTCAATTTGAAGTCGAATCTTATCTGTCGGGAAAGAAAAACAACTATTCCTACATTGATGTTGCCTACAGCAATGATATCGCTTTTCCTGAATGGAGATTAGGGTATTCCTATTTCTACAATTTCGCCAAAGGCTGGGAAGCAGATTTAGGCTTCCGCTACATCGAAATGCAGGACAACAGCAATTTAAAAACTTTAAATGTAGGATTAGGAAAATACTTCGGGGCATACTGGGTCAATTTAAGATCTTACATTCAAAAAGACGCACCATCCTTTACCCTTACCTCCCGCTACTATTACGGCACTAAGTTTGATTATCTTACCCTAATTGCTGGTTACGGGACTTCGCCGGACGATCAGACGAGAGCAGCGGAATATGAAAACAGAGCTTCTTTAAGTTCGTACAGACTGAGTGCCGGCTTTTACAAGTTAATCAAAACCCATTATATTTTTGGAATATTAATCACCAACAACCAACAGGAATACATCCCTAAAAAGTTTCAAAACGAACTTGATTTCGCTTTTTTACTGCAATATAAATTTTAAATCGTATGAAAAAAAAGCGTCTTCACTATTTGCAAATACTTATTCTCACCCTGCTTAGTTTTAAGATGATGGCACAATCTGAAATTATAATAACCGATAAAACCAAAATTATTGCTACCGCCGAAAGTACTCAGGGTGCAGCAAGAATACTAAAATTATATCTGGAGAAATCCGTGTCGAAACCATTTGAAATTACTACAAAAAGTCAAAAAGAGGGTGATGCTTCCGAAATCATACTGGAAATTTCCAATGATAAAAAACTCAAAGCAAATGAATTCAGTATCAAAAGCGATTCAAAATCAATTTATATCACGGCTCCAAGTCAGAAATACCTGCGTTATGCCGTTTATTCTTTACTCGAAATCTGGGAATTTAGAAAATTTACCGCAACAGAAACTTACATTCCAAAAGTAACTCAGTTTACTTTTTCTAAAAACACAAGTAAAACCTATCAGCCCTCTTTTGATTACAGAGCTTTGTTTTACCCTGATTGTTATGACGAAGATTTCAGAGACTGGCACAAACTCGATTGGCATATTGACGATTTTAGCCTTTGGGGACATTCTTTTAGCATGCTTGTTCCGCCAAAAGAATATTTTAAAAGTAATCCTAAACTTTTTGCTTTGTACGAAGGGGAACGAAATACAGAATCTTTGTGTATGACCAATGACACCGTTGTGAGTCTGGTAGAGGAAAAAATGACTGAAATTATCACAGAAACAACCCATGCGCAATTCTATTCGGTAAGCCAGAATGATGACGTCGTGTATTGCGAATGTACACAATGCAAAGCCATGAACACTAAATACGGCGGTCCGCAAGGTTCGTTTTATTATTTTTTAAATAAAATTGCGGCTCGTTTTCCTAAAATTAAAATTACTACCCTTGCCTATCTTCACACCTTCAAACCGCCTGTAAATCTGAAAATAGCTCCAAACGTTTATACGATCCTATGCCCTATTGAACTGGATCGCGGCAAACCTACTACCAATCAGAATAACCCATCATTTGTCAAAAACCTTGAAAACTGGAGTATGACTTCACCCCAGTTATTTTTATGGGATTACACCGTACAATTCTCTAATTTCATGTCCCCCTTTCCTAATTTTGAATCTTTTCAAAGCAACTATAAGCTCTTTCAAAAAAACAAAGTAAAAGGACTATTTGTACAGGGATATGCTGATGTTCCGGGCGATCTTTCGGAATTACGACAATATCTGCTGGCAAAATTAATGTGGAATACTGATATTGACATTAAAGCTGTTACTGCTGATTTCCTCAGAGGTTTTTATGGAAAAGCAGCTCCCTTTGTTGCAAAATACCTTGACCTTATAGAAGCCAATCAAAGTAAAAGTAAAGCTTATTTAGATATTTATTCTGGTCCTGTTCAGGCACGAAATACGTTCTTGACCCCTGAAGCTATGGATCAATACGATCATTTTCTGGAACAGGCCAATAATGCCGTCGAAAATGATTCCATTTTAAGCGCACGCGTTCATAAATTACGACTGGCTTTAGAATTTGTTTATTTTGAACAGGCCAAATTTTATGGAAAAAACCAACACGGAATGTTTGTCGTAAATAACAAAGGCGAAAAAGAAGTTAAAGCAGGCTTAACCGAAAGAGTTTTAAAATTCTCGCAATCCTGCAATCAATTTGGAGTTTATGAATTGAGTGAAGACGGAATTTCTCCTGATAATTATTATAAAGAATGGATTGAAATTTGCAAAAACACCACTACTCATTTAGGTGAGGATCTGAAAGTTACCTTTTTAACACCTCCATCTGATGAGTTTAAAGGCAAAGGAAATTATGGTTTAGTGGATGGAAACAGGGGTTATAAAAACTTCAATATCAACTGGATTGGATGGTATGATACGAATCCTGAAATTGAAATCGAAACTAAAAATCTTGATTTCAACATCTTAAAATTAAATTTCCTAAGCGATCAGAGACATTGGATTTTTACACCAAAAAATATAAAAATCTATGGTTTTAAGAATCAGAAATGGGAGCTTATTAAAGAGCAAATTTGCAACATTTTAACAGAAGACTACGAAATTACAACACAATCATGGGAAGTCGAAAATCAAATATTCAGTAGTTTTACCAAGATCAAAATCGTAGCAGAAAACCGGAAGGAATTGCCCATATGGAGAAAGCGAAAAAACAAAAAAGCAATGATAATGCTGGACGAAATAGAGTTGTATAAAAAATAAATAGTCAAAATGGATACTACCGATAAAAAAATTATGATCATCGATAATGATGATATGACTGTTGAGATTCTAAAATTCATTCTGAAAAAAGAAGGCTTCAAAGTAAGTATTGCGAAAGATGGTATCAATGCCATGGAGCGGCTTCCGGTTATTATGCCGGACTTGGTGATTACCACGATTACCGTACCTCTTAAATCCGGTCTGGAAATCATCAATGAAATCAAGCAAAATTACAAGGATATTCGTGTTATTGCACTTTCTTCACTAGGGGAAGAAGAAAACACTGTTGAAGAAGCTTTTGAATTGGGTGTAGACGATTTTATTGCTAAACCATTTAATCCAAATGAACTTTTACTGCGAATAAAACGATTTTTATAGCTTTTTAAACTGCATTTTTAAGAAATTCGAAGCCTACAAACTGTCGTAATTTCTAAGAAACATCGATTTTCAGCTATTTATAGCTATATTTGCACAAAATTTAATGCAAATGAGCACTTTCGAAAAATTCAATCTCCCAAAATCAGTACAAAAAGCCATCGACGAACTAGGTTTTGTTACTCCTACCCCAATTCAGGAAAAATCTTTTTCAGTGATTATGTCTGGCCGTGACATGATGGGAATTGCACAAACCGGTACCGGTAAAACATTTGCTTACTTATTACCCCTTCTAAAATTATACAAATTCACCAATACCAATACGCCTAAAATTGTAATTCTGGTTCCAACCCGTGAATTAGTCGTTCAGGTAGTAGAAGAAGTAGAGAAATTAACCAAATACATGTCGGTTAAAACACTGGGGATTTTTGGTGGAGTAAACATCAATACACAGAAAAAAGCGGTGTATGAAGGTGTAGACATTTTAGTTGGAACACCAGGTAGAACAATGGATTTAGCGTTGGATGCCGTAGTACGTTTTGATGAAACTCAGAAATTAGTTATTGATGAGTTTGATGAAATGCTAAATTTAGGTTTCCGTACGCAATTGACTGCTCTTTTGGCGATGATGAAAACCAAACGTCAAAACATTCTGTTCTCAGCAACCATGACCGATGAAGTTGATGCTGTACTGAATGACTTTTTTGACTTTCCGGAAGAGGTAACACTTGCCGCTTCAGGAACACCTTTGGAAAAAATTACACAGATTACTTATAATGTTCCGAATTTCAATACCAAAGTAAATTTGCTGAAACATTTACTGGAAACCAATGAAAGCATGGAACGTGTTTTGGTTTTCGTGAACAATAAAAAGATTTCGGATATGCTTCATACCCGAATCGAAGAGGATTTTGAAGGTCAGTTTGGAGTAATTCACTCTAATAAATCTCAAAATTACCGTTTGAGTACTATGGCAGAATTTCAGGAAGGTAATCTTCGCGGATTAATCACCACCGATATTATGGCCAGAGGTTTAGACATCTCGAACATCTCCCACGTTATTAACTTTGAACTCCCTGAATTCCCTGAATTGTACATGCACAGAATTGGTCGTACAGGTCGTGCAGATGCTACCGGAACAGCTATTAGTTTTATCACACCACGTGAAGAAGAATTCAAAATTGAAGTTGAAGTATTAATGAATCAGGAACTGGAAATTGCCGATTTCCCTGAAGAAGTTGAAATTTCAACCAAATTAATCGAACCTGAAAAAGACAAGCAGCCTATTAAGTTCTTAATGAAAAAACCAAAACTTGAGGGTGACGGTGCGTTTCACGAAAAATCGAAAAAGAACAAAAAAGTCAATCTTGGTGGTCCGTCTAAAACCAAAAAGAAAACCCACGGATCTGTCAATCGAAACATGTTAAAAACGAGAGATAAGAAAAGGAAGGATAAGGATAAATAGATTTTTTTAGATACTAAGCTTCTAAGTTGCTGAGGTTCTAAGTTACAAAAAACAAAAGCTCAAAAAAATATAGAATTAGGTAATTCTATATTTTTTTGAGCTTTGTCACTTTTCCACAGCCACAATCTTAGCAGCTTAGAACCTTAGCAACTTAGTACCTCAATAAACTATATTCTCGTAAAAACCAACCCCACTGGAGAGCACAACCCGATTCTCTTGCCTGTATCGGTTAATTTCCCGGTCGTTTTATCTCTTTTAAAAATAATAATATCATTCGTATATTGATGTCCTACTAAAAGAAAATTACCCGTAGGATCAATCGCAAAATCTCTTGGGCCTTTTCCCAGTGTACTCACCTGCTCTACCAATTCAATCCCTCCATTTTTCTGAATCTTATAAACGGAAACAGCATTCGCATCGACACGATCTGAAACGTATAAAAATGCTCCGTCAGGTGAAATTTTGATGGCTGCCGCTCCGGTTCCTCCTTTAAATCCTTTTGGCAAAATGCTGGTCTCTCCAATTACTTTCAAATTTCCGTTTGGGTCAAAACTAAAAGTCGTCAGAGTACCGTCTAATTCCTGAACCAAATACACAAATTTACCGTCTTTACTAAACGTCAAATGCCTTGGTCCGCTTCCCGGTTTTACATCTACAGCTCCCTTCAGTGTTAAAATTTCATTTTTAGAATTCGGATTGTATTTATACACAAAAACTTTATCCAGACCTAAGTCATTAGACAAAACAAACTTTTTATCAGGGGAATAAGCCACCATATGTACGTGCGCTTTTTCCTGACGCGCCGCATTAATTCCTTTCCCTTCATGCTGAACTAACTGCTGTGCTTCAGAAATACTTCCATCGGCATTTTTCTTAAAAACAGCAATATTTCCACCCGAATAATTCGCGACAAGCACATTTTTATCATCATTAATCAAATGACAGGGATCGGCACCCAACGCATCATTTTTATTTAGAAAACTTAATTTTCCAGATCCTGCGTCATAACCAAAAGCACTAACAGCACTGTGAGTCCCGTTTTCGTTTACGGCATACACAAACTTATTGTCTGCTGAAACCGATAAATAACTCGGGCTTACTACATTTTCGGAGGAACTTTTCAATTTAAAATCACCGGAATCGGCATTAAAATCATAAACGTAAATTCCGTTACTCTGACAAGTATTCGTATAAGTTCCTACCAGTAAATTAAATTTGTTCTGAGCCTGTAAACCTGCACAGGACAAAGCAGAAAAAAGCAGTATATATAATCTTTTCATAATCCTTGAATTGTTTTAGATACGCTAAAATAACGAATAATATCTTTTCCGAACCCATTTTTTTGTTACAAATGGGATTACAAAAGTTAGATTTTTCAGACGATGCAAACAGTTTCTACAACAAAAAACGATCTAAATTCATTAAAAAGAATAGCCAACGGCGTTTGCTCATAATCTGCTCTATAACTGATAAGGTTTGAGTAAAAATTTGTATTTTTGACCAGTGTCTTCGCGAAAAATAAAACGTAGTGAAGTAAATCGAAGCCCGAATGCATTTTAAACATCCCGAAATTCTATACTTTCTGTTCTTGTTAATTGTTCCAATTTTGGTTCACTTATTTCAATTACGACGTTTTAAAACCTCTTTTTTCACTAATGTCCGCTTCCTGAAAGAGATCTCTGTTCAAACCCGAAAGAGCTCAAAAATCAAAAAGCGATTGTTATTAGCCACCCGCTTACTGCTATTGACTTGTATTATTCTGGCTTTTGCTCAACCTTTTTTTGAGGCCAAAGACAGTAAAAATGCTGCCAATGAAATGTACATCGTTCTTGATAATTCGTTTAGTATGCAGGCGAAAGGAAAAAAAGGAGAACTGCTAAAACGTGCCGTGCAGGAACTTCTTGAAAACACGCCCGAAACTGCCTCTTTTTCACTGTTGACTAACACTGAAAACTATTGGAATACCGATATCAAATCATCAAAAAGTGCACTGCAAAACCTAAAATACAGCGCCACACCTCTTGAACTCCCGTCAATAATAGCAAAGATCAAAGCGCATAAATCTGCTCACAAAAAAGATATTGTAATTATTACCGATGCGGTAGGTCTTACCGGGAAGGACATAAAAAACCTTGACACCGAAGAGAAACCTTATTTTATTATTCCGGAAGCGGAACAGAAAAATAATATTGCCATTGACAGTGTTTTTATCAATCAGACGCTGGAGAATTTCTACGAGATAAGCGTTAATCTATCAGCTTACGGAGAAGATTTCAAACCTGTTTCGATGGCCTTGTACAATCAAAATAAACTGATTGCCAAAACCATTATCCATTTTGATGCAAAGAAAAAGAAAATAGACTTTACCATTCCGAAAGAAGCTTTTCATGGTTACGTTGTTATTGAAGACAATGGATTGGCATACGACAATAAGCTTTATTTCAGCATCCTGAAAACAAAGAAAACAAACATCATCAGTATTGGTGAACCCGAAAAAAGTAATTTCTTATCCCGAATTTATACATCGGCAGAATTCAACTACAACAACTATTCGATCAGCAGTTTAGATTACAATAGCTTAGACAAACAAAATACCATTATTCTAAACGAACTGACAGAAGTTCCTCAGGCCTTACAAACTACCTTAAAAGCATTTGTCGCTAAAGGTGGTAATTTAGTAGTGATTCCATCCGAAAAAACAGTTATTTCTAATCTGAATTCTTTCTTGGGTAATTTCGGAAAAATTCAGTTTACTACTCTTGAAAACAAAGCGAAATTAATCACCAAAATCAATTTTGATCATCCCCTATTCTCTGGTGTGTTTGAGAACAAAATCACGAACTTTCAATACCCAAAAACAAACAGTTCTTTTGGCATTTCAAGTCCGTACCCAGCCGTTTTATCCTACGAAGACCAAAGCGTATTTGTAACAGCCATTCAAAATCCGGTTTCGGGAATTACGGTCTTTACGGCACCTATTAATGCAACAAATTCAAACTTTCAGCAATCTCCTTTGATTGTTCCTTTATTCTACAAAATGGGGCAGAACAATCAAAAAACCGGAGTTAACGCTTTGATAATAGGCAGTAATCAGCCTTATTTTGTCGATGTATTATTAACTAAAGATGCCATTTTGGAAGTAAAAGGAAATGATGATTCCTTTATTCCTATTCAGCAAATATTAAACAACAAAGTTAAACTCACCTTTAATGATTTCCCAGAAACAGCTGGAAATTATAGTGTTTTTGACCGAAAAGAATGGGTCGAAAATCTAAGTTTTAATTACAAAAGAAGCGAAAGTGACCTGAGTCAGGTAAACACCAATGTGGTTTCTGATTTTAAAACAGCAGATACGATTTCGACCATTTTTAACACCTTACAAACGGAGCGAACAGACAGCCAAATTTGGAAATGGTTTGTTATCTTTGCACTGTTATTTTTAGCATTAGAAATGGCAATAATAAAATTTGTAAAGTAGTTCTTTTAGCATCTTTGTCATTTCGACGTAAGGAGAAATCACACTTGCTGAGAATGCACTGCACAGAATATTGAAATGCGATTTCTCCTTACGTCGAAATGACAAACGAGAATCTGTAAAATAATAAATAAATTTCTCTACATATGAAAATAATCATCCGAAGCGCCAAAATAATCGATTCAGAGAGTCCGTTTCACAATCAGACCGTTGATCTTTTAATTGCAGATGGTTTAATTGAAAAAATAGGAACTTCACTTCCTGAAATTGATAATGCAAAAGAGGTAAAATTTGATCACTTACATCTTTCTCAAGGTTGGTTTGACAGCAGCGTTTCTTTTGGAGAGCCGGGTTATGAAGACAGAGAAACGATCGCCAACGGCTTGAATGTTGCTGCAAAAAGCGGTTTTACAGCCGTTGCTCTTCAACCCAACTCCTTCCCTGTTATTGACAATCAATCACAGGTGAATTTTGTAAAAAATAAGGCAAACGGTTTTGCTACTGAACTTTTCCCAATTGGAGCTTTAACTAAAGCCAGCGAAGGAAAGGATATGGCTGAGCTTTACGATATGAAAAATGCCGGAGCTGCTGCTTTTGGAGACTACAACAAAAGTATCGACAATGCCAATGTACTTAAAATTGCTTTACAATATGTACAGGATTTTGATGGTTTAGTGATTACTTATGCACAAGACCCTAATTTAAAAGGAAATGGTGTTGCTAATGAAGGAATCGTTTCAACAAGATTAGGACTTAAAGGAATTCCTGCTTTAGCAGAAGAACTTCAAGTTGCCAGAAACTTATTTCTATTAGAATATACCGGTGGAAAATTACACATCCCAACCGTCTCTACTGCAAAAACTGTCGCATTAATTCAGGAAGCAAAAGCAAAAGACTTGCAAGTTACTTGCAGTGTCGCTGTACATCATCTGGTACTAACCGATGAAAAATTGGAAGAATTTGACACCCGTTTTAAAGTAACTCCACCACTACGAAGCGAAACAGACAGAAAAGCTCTTTTAAACGCAGTTTTAGACGGGACTATCGATATGATTACTTCCGATCATAATCCAATTGATATTGAATTCAAAAAAATGGAATTCGACACCGCTAAAAATGGAACAATTGGTCTGGAAAGTGCTTTTGGTGCTTTATTAACGGTGCTGCCTTTAGAAACTGTAATTGAAAAATTAACGTTGGGCAAAACGGTTTTCGGAATTGAAAACAGTGTCATAGCCGAAGGTTCAAAAGCCAACTTCACTTTCTTTACTCCGGAAGGAAAATCAACTTTCACAAAAGAAAACATTCTATCCAAATCTAAAAACTCTGCTTTTTTAGGAGCAGAAATCAAAGGAGCTGTGTACGGAATATTCAATCAAAATCAACTTGTTACCTCTAAATAATCACAATGAACAATTCAATTGAAAAGGGAAAACCAATCGCTATCACCAGTTATATTTTGATTATTGGGGTACTAATTGCAATGTCGATGAACTCTGAAGACAAAAACAGCTTTGCTTCATTTCACATTCGTCAGGCATTAGGACTTTCCCTGACCTTTATTTCATTCGGAGCCATCATCAGCAATTTTGACAGCTTCTTTATTACTTTCCCAATGTGGATTTGTATTTCGATTTTATGGACTTACGGGATTTTTACTGCCATTCAGGGACAAACAAAACCAATTCCATTAGTGGGAGAGCTTTTCCAAAAATGGTTCCAAAAAATAGGGTAAATTTTAAATTACAATTAGAAAAAATCCAAATTTTAAATTCCAAATTCCAACAACAATGGTTTTAAGATTTTAATCGCTTCTTTTATCAAACTGTACAAGGATAAAGCTTGTCAGGCTGAGCGAAGTCGAAGCCCGACAAGTTTTATCTTAATACAACTTACATTTTACAACTCACATCTTACAATTAAAAATGAATCTATCTCTAGAATATAAAATACAAGAACCAAAAGTTATCTTAGACAAAAATCCTGTTTTAATTTTATTACACGGATACGGCAGCAACGAAGCCGATTTGTTCTCATTTGCAACCGAACTTCCTGATCACTATTACATTATTTCAGCCAGGGCACCTTATGATTTACAATATGGCGCTTACGCCTGGTATGCGATTAACTTTGATGCAGATCAGAATAAATTTTCTGACAATGAACAAGCAAAAACCTCCCGTGATGTAATTGCCGGCTTTATTGATGAATTAACGACTAACTACCCTATTGATCCTAATAACGTAACTTTGGTTGGTTTCAGCCAGGGATCCATTTTGAGTTATTCCGTTGCACTTTCATATCCCGAAAAAGTACAGCGTGTAGTGGCGATGAGTGGTTATTTTAATGAAGATATCATCAAAGACGATTATGATAAAAATGACTTTAAAAACCTAAAATTCTTTGCCTCACATGGAACTGTCGATCAGGTAATCCCAATCGAATGGGCCAGAAAAACGCCTGCAATTTTAGAACATTTGAATATTCCAGTCACCTACAAAGAATATCCGGTTGGACATGGTGTTGCTCCGCAAAATTTCTTTGATTTTAAGAATTGGCTGGCAATATAATTAACTTTTCAATTACAGCACCGAATCTTAAATCTTTTTCTATTAAAAAAAACAATATAATTCTTACAAAAAAAATCAATTTGTAAAAAAACATTTGTATTTTTAGAGTCTAGACTTTATAATTTAAATCATCAAAAACAAAAAATAAGCAAAAGTTTCCTTACATGGAAACTTTTGCTTATTTTTGTAAATGGGAAAATGAAATGGAAAAACTTTTTGAAGTTCAGTTTCTTGAAGAAGCTTATTTATTTTTGAAAAACATGGAACCAAAACATTCTGAAAAGATTATTTACAATATACATAAAGCACAAATCAAAAACGATCCGGAGCTTTTTAAAAAACTAACAGATGATATTTGGGAACTCCGAACACTCTATCAAGGAAATCAATATCGATTGCTCGCTTTTTGGGACAAAACCAATATAAAAAGCACCTTAGTAATAGCAACACATGGATTTGTAAAAAAACAAAGTAAAGTTGCTTCCAAAGAAATACTAAAAGCAAAAAAGATACAATTGAATTATTTTAAAGAGAAAGATTAATCTAATTTATACAGTAATGAAAACATATACATTAGAAGTAGTAACAGATGAATTAGTTGGAAAAATAGGCACACCAAACAGAGACAAGTTCGAATATGACTTGCAACTTGACTTAATTGCCAATGCTATCAGACAAACCCGAAAAGAACGCAATCTGACTCAGGAAGATCTGGGCAAGCTCATTGGGGTCCAAAAAGCACAAATTTCAAAATTAGAAAATAACACTGGAAATGTAACGATAGAAACGTTAATTAAAGTTTTCACAGCCTTAAAAGCTAAAGTTACATTTGAAATAACACTGTAACATTAGCAATTAGCTAACAAAAAGTAGTCTTTCAAGATGAAATTCAATCTGAATCCTCAAAAATGATCAAAATTTAAAAAACTAATCTTATGAGTTTAAAAAAATTAGATAACCCGGCACTACTTTTAATTGATATTCAGAAAGGATTTGACGACATCGCTTACTGGGGAGGAGAACGAAATAATCCGGCTGCTGAACAAAGTGCTGCTGAACTTTTAGAAATCTGGAGAAACAAAAAGCTCCCCATTTTCCATGTACAGCATTGTTCTTCTAATCCAAACTCTATTCTGAATGAAACCCATCCGGGAAATGAATTTCAGGATATTGTAAAGCCACAAGAAGACGAAACAATCATCAAGAAGAATGTCAATAGCGCTTTTATCGAAACTAATTTAAAGGAATTACTTGACGATGCTAAAATCAAAACTGTTGTTATTGCTGGCTTAACAACAGATCACTGCGTTTCTACAACCACTAGAATGGCGGGAAACTTTGGCTATAACGTTTACCTCATTTCTGATGCTACGGCAACTTTCGGTAAAAAAGGTGTAAACGGAGAGGAATTCTCTGCCGAAATTATCCATCAAACCGCTCTTGCCAGTTTAAATGAAGAATTTGCACAGGTGGTTACTACCGAATTTATCAAAAGGATTGTCTAGTTTTCAGTCTCAGTATTCAGTCTTACTTTAAAACTGAGACTGAATACTGAGACTGTGACTGAACACTAAACTATTCTCCCGTATAAATAATTTTCCCGGCTTTCTTCAAAACATAACCTTTCCATGGAATTAATTGCAGATCACCCTTAATCCAAGGCTCTCCTTCCGATTTTCTTTCTAAAAGGATTACTTCATCTTGAGTATCCAGAAAAAGCTCTGCTTTATTTCCGTCAAAAATAACATAAGCTACAGTGGAATATGTTTTTCCATCTTCGGCATGAACTAATTTTGTACCGACTTCAAAAAGACGAACACATTCTTTTTTAAGGGCCGACCAGGTGTAACCCGCAGAAGGTTTACATCCATGAGCATCTGAATCTCCTCCAACAACAGCTGGTTTAACTTCTTCTTTCTTTTCAGAATTTTTATTCTCTTCAGCGACTTTCTTCCCGCAAGAAAATGAAAGTCCCGCAATAATAGCAAGCAAAAACACCTTTTTCATAAGTCGAATATTTAGTTAAACCGGTTTAGAAATAAGAAAAAAGCTTCTTACTTTTGATACAGCCAGGTTTGGTTTACTTCAAAAGTAATACTTTCGTCATCATTAACAAAGTACTTCAACAACACTTCTCCCCACATTTCACCATTGCTGTAATCTGCAATAATCCATCTGTGATTTAAAATTTTTACCTTATTGATGATAAATTTGTTCGGACCAATTTTGTCTTGTCCGGTATAAGGATTCCCGTTTGGATTTGCATTTAGGTCCAATAGTTTCTCTGTTACTAGCGGAATTAGTTTTTCATATAAAATAACTTTTCCTCCGGTTGCACTATTGTCAAAATAATTCTGTGCATTTTCATTATGCTCTAAAGAAAAATAATCTGCTTCCGCCAATTTTGTTGACACTAAATTGATACTGTCTCTCAGCTTTTTGGTTGTTTTCACATATCTGTCCTGCTCAAATTTTACTTCGCTGCTGTAAAACATGTAGGTAAAAACATTCATTAGTATCGCAAGGATAAAAAGGTAAAGCATTAAGGATTTTTTCATTTTTGTAATATAATTAAATTGTAATTTCTAAATTATCATAAGCCAGAAAAACATTTTCGGGCAATTGTTTTTGCACTTCTTCATGAAAGCCTAAAACGTGACTAATATGCGTTAAATAAGCGACTTCTGGTTTCACTAAATCGATAAAATCCAATGCTTCCTGTAAATTAAAGTGTGTATCGTGTGGTTCTACACGTAAAGCATTTACAACCAGCACCTTCAGATTTTTAAGTTTTTCAACCTCCGCTGCATCAACCGTTTTCACATCCGTCAAATAAGCAAAATCATCAATACGATATCCAAAAACCTGCAAGTCACCGTGCATGACATTAATTGGAATCGCTGTTTTATCGCCAATGGCAAAAGGCACGTCATTCACTACCTCAATCGTTTTAACGCTGGGTGCACCCGGGTACTTGTTTACGGTTTCAAAAACATAATCAAAACGACGTTTTAAATTGTCGATTACACGCTGATGCGCGTACACAGGAATCTCGCCCTGTCTGAAATTATAAGGGCGAATATCATCTAAACCGGCCGTATGATCAGCATGTTCGTGTGTAAATAAAATAGCATCGAGCTTTCGGCAGCCACAGGAAAGCATCTGTTGTCTGAAATCAGGACCACAATCGATCACATACGAATGATCGTCCCATGTAATCCAAATAGAAACACGAAGTCTTTTATCCTTAGCATCAGTGCTTTTACAAACAGGATGATCCACTCCGATTATCGGAATGCCTTGAGAAGTACCAGTACCTAAAAAATATACCTTCAATTGAACTTAATTTTTTTACAAAAATAGGATTATTTCTCTTTCATTAGAAGGCTAATTTACTAACTTTGTAACAAATCTATTTAAAATAAAATGGGTACAGAAATAAAACTCAAAGGTGACAGGGTCATCGAACAGATTCCTTCTATAAAAGACAAAGCACTACGCATTAATTTAAACGAGAATATTTACGGGACATTTGCTGAAATAGGCGCCGGACAAGAAACGGTAAGGCATTTTTTCAGATCCGGAGGTTCATCGGGAACAATTGCAAAAGCAATGTCTGCCTATGACAAAGATTTTAGTGATGCCGTTTATGGAGCTGAAAGCGATGGACGTTATGTAACTGAGGAGCGGTTAAAAAAAATGCTTACCCATGAAGGGCAAATCATCGAAGAACGATTAAGCAGAGAAAAACATCCAACAAAGCTTTTCTTTAGTTATGCCAACACTGTTGCTACCATAGATTTCGCTAAACAATTTAAAGGTCATGGCTGGGTAGGAATCCGCTATCAAATTGAACCGGATGAAGCATACAACGAAATTATTCTACACATTCGTTTTAAAGAAACTGATGCCAGACTACAACAGGAAACACTTGGAATCTTAGGAGTTAACCTAATTTATGGTGCTTTTTACAAATACAACGATCCAAAACGATTACTTCGTTATTTATACGATCACTTAGACAAAGACCAACTCGAAATCGACACCATCAACTTCTCAGGGCCTCGTTTTGCTCATGTTGATAATCGTTTGATGAGTTTACAGTTGGTTAAAAACGGAATGACTGACGCCGTAATGTTCAATCCGGAAGGAAAAAACATATTACCGGCAGCTATTTTATACAAAAAAAATCTTCTTGCTTTAAGAGGAAGTTTCCGTCCGGTTACAAAAGTAAACATGGACATGTATGAAAAGTCACTTAAAATGTTTTTGGAAGAAAACAAAGTAGAAAAAGACAATACACTGGTTATTTTCGAAATTACACTTTCTAACTTACGTTCTGATGGTGAAATTGACGAGCGTGACTTTATGGACAGAGCAGAATTACTTTGCTCTTTGGGTCAGACTGTAATGATTTCAAATTTCCAGGAATATTATAAGGTAGTAGAATATTTTGCCAATTATACCAAAGCCCGTATGGGATTGGCAATGGGTGTAAACAATTTAGTCGATATTTTTGATGAGAAATATTACCGTCATTTAAGCGGTGGAATATTAGAAGCTTTTGGAAAACTATTCTACAGAGACATGAAAGTTTTCTTGTATCCGATGTTAGACGAAAATGGCGTTTTAATGAACTCAAACAACTTAAAAGTACATCCAAGAATGAAAGAATTGTACAAATTCTTTAAATTCAACGGAAAAGTAATTGATATCGCAGATTATGATCCGCATAACTTAGAAGTTTTCTCTCGTGAGGTACTAAAAATGATCAATCAGGGAAAAACGGGATGGGAACACATGCTTCCAACCGGTATTGCCGAAATCATAAAAGAACACCATCTTTTCGGATACCATCCGCAGAAAGAACTGGAGCAAAATACATAATAAAAAAAAGTCCCTTTATTGGGACTTTTTTTTTGTTTCAAGTTTTCTTTGTTTCAGGTTTTGGTCCGAACAAAATTTGACCGCAAAGCACGCTAAAAATAACATATGTGTTGCGTATAAAATAAAAAAACAAAGTTCGCAAAGTTTATTCAATATGAAGCTTTGCGAACTTTGCGTATAAAGACTTAACGTGCTTTGCGGTAAAGAATTCTAAACTAAGATTTCAAACTCAAACTTGAAACTTGAAACTTTAAACCTAAAACAAAAAAACTTACTTCAAAATCTGTGCAGCATGTTCTTTCGTTTTTACTTTTTCGATTACCTCGTCGATAATTCCGTTTTCATCTATAACAAAAGTCGTTCTGTGGATTCCGTCATACTCTTTTCCCATAAACTTCTTAGGCCCCCAAACCCCAAACGCATTAATTACAGATTTATCTTCGTCTGCCAATAACGGAAAAGGAAACTCGTACTTATCTTTAAATTTTAACTGTGCTTTCTGGCTGTCAGCACTAACACCCAGAAGTTCGTAATTATTCGCTTTAAAACGCTCAAAATTATCCCTTAAATCACAAGCCTCAGCTGTACATCCCGGAGTACTTGCCTTTGGATAAAAGAAAACGACCAATTTCTTTCCGGCATAATCTGCCAGTTTATGCGCCTTCCCATCCTGATCTACTCCTGAGAAATTTGGTGCCTTATCGCCTTTTTGTAATGTTACCATTTATTTAGATTATTAGATTGTTAGACTTCTTAGATTATTCGATTAATTAGATTGCAACTTAAAAATAATTCATTCCCCATAATCAACCATTCACCTATAACATTTTACAATGTACATTTTACAATTCACAATTAAAATAATACTATTTTTACGGGATTAAATTTACGGAAATGAATAAAGAAGCTCGAGTAACATTTGTTATAAATACGTTAAAAGAACTCTACCCTACTATACCTGTACCATTAGACCACAAAGATCCCTACACGTTATTAATTGCAGTTTTACTTTCGGCACAATGCACTGACGTTCGTGTAAACCAAATTACTCCTATACTTTTCGCAAAAGCAGATAATCCTTATGACATGATTAAAATGTCGGTTGACGAAATTAAAGAAATTATTCGTCCTTGCGGTTTATCCCCAATGAAATCTAAAGGAATTCATGGATTATCACATATTCTGATCGACAAACACAATGGTGAAGTCCCTCAAGATTTTGAAGCTTTGGAAGCTTTGCCGGCAGTTGGACATAAAACAGCAAGTGTCGTAATGTCACAGGCTTTTGGTGTTCCTGCCTTTCCGGTTGACACTCACATTCACCGATTAATGTACCGATGGAATCTTTCGAACGGAAAAAATGTAGTGCAAACGGAAAAAGATGCTAAAAGATTATTTCCTAAAGAATTATGGAATGACCTGCACCTACAGATTATCTGGTACGGACGTGAATATTCCCCGGCAAGAGGATGGGATTTAGAAAAAGATATTATCACCAGAACTGTTGGTAAAAAATCGATATTAGAAGAAGCTGCTAAAAAGAAAGTTTAGCAGCTTCTTTTTTATTTTTACATGCTTCCTTTAAGAGCATTGTATTCTTTTGTCATATTCAACGATCTGTAAATACCTAAGAGTGATTTTACAGCATTTTCATTTTTAGGCTCAATCACAAGTGCTTTTTTAAGATACGGAATAGCACTTTTTACCACCTCGTCCTTCTGAGCATCCAATTTATCAAATTGTTTCATTTCATTAGCACTGGTACCCAATGATGACATCTGATCCTGAATTTCTTTTCTAAACTGCACTTTAACATAAGCCAGATTTAAGCAACAGGTAAGGCAATCCTGATTCACTTTTAATCCATCTTCATAGTATTTCTCCGCATTTCGAAAATCATTTCTCTCCAGGTAAGAAAAGCCTAAAGAAACCAGAATCTCTTCTTTCTTAGAAGGCGGATTAAAATTTCTTGGTTTTTCATATAAACCTTCATTAATACTAGATTCTCTTGCACTCATCGAAATAAATACTTCTTCTTGCTTTGTTTTTTTATTTGTAGCATAAAAAACCATCCCTTTTCCGGAATAGTTTATTTTTTTTAGCTCCTCAAAATATTTTATGGCAGCGTTGTAATCCTTACCTGCTAACGAAGAAGAGGCCGCATTGAACAAGTTTAGGGTGTCTTTTTTATCAAACAAATACACTTCATAACTCTTATCGGCACTTTCTTTAAATTTTCCAATTTTATAATCATTGTACGCACCATCGACCAATTTTGACTTCATTTCTTTCAAAGCAGAACTCGCTTTAAAAGCATACTTATAATTTCGGGATTCATTTTCATACAATAATACATCCTGATAAGCTGCTGATGCCAATGCAAAATTACTTGCAGCATCGACATTTTTAGTTGCAAGATCCTTATAAACATTACCTTTTGTAAAAAAATAATCCGTCTTTACCTCGTCCGGTGCATTTAATATCTGATATTCTATTTTTTTTAAAACGGCTAATGCTTCCTGGTTTTTCCCTTTAGCATAATAAGATTGTGCCACTTTTAATTCTTCTTTTTGAGCAAACGCTCCAATACTTATCATCAGGAATAATGATACTATTTTTAGGTTCTTTTTCATTTTCGGTTTGGTTTAGTTGTTTAAAAGATTTTAGGGTAATCCAAAATGAGGCACTATCAAGAACATCCAAACGAAAGCAGTAAAGATTAATACAACATCCGTTTAAATACCTGACAAGAACTCATCATTCTTGCTATTCTTTACAAAATACCAGGAGAAACAACAAACGAAACAAAGTGTGGGTAGTTTTTCTTCATCAATTTTTTGGTTTTTGGTTAGACTTATAAAAGAATCCTCTTAAATAAACTTTTCTATATATTGAAAGGTTTTTAATACACAAATCATCTATATAGAGCAAATTTATTGAATAAAAATCCGCTTTTTAACTATAATAAAGCTAAATATAAAATAAATAAATGAAAATCAAACAAAACATAGAAATTTAACAAATTGCCTATCCAAAATCTGAAGACTTCTTTTTACATCAATCAGAAGACACTAGCCAAAATACAAAGCTTTCCAACCTGAATATCTGACTCTTACTACAAGTTAGGTTTTGTAAAAAATTACTGATCTTAAACACAAAAGAATTCTTCCAATTCCTTGCCGCGGACCAACTGAAGCAAAAAAAAACTCACTACCTGCCTTTACATGCAAATAGTGAGCTTTCAACCAGAACGACCATCTGGTTTTTCTTTCGAAACAAACATCCGACAAATGTAGTGGGCTGTTTAATTAGCTATAATTTCAAAACTCTTATCTTCAATTTTCACAACTTTCAAGGCTTGTGAATAACTAAGTAAAAAAGAAATAACTTCTTTTTTGGGTTTTAAATCTTTAGAAGCTAATGCTTTTTTAGAGTAAATTTTCGCCATACCATCAAAACGTTTTATACTAGTATAACGAAGCAATACCTTAATTAGTATTAGTTGGTTAAAATAATTTGATGTTTATCAATTATTTTTCTCAAATTCATCAAAGCATATCGCATTCTTCCTAATGCTGTATTGATACTCACATCTGTAAGCTCTGAAATTTCCTTAAAACTCATATCCTGATACATACGCATCACCAATACCTCTTTCTGATCTTCAGGCAACTCTTCTATGATTCTTTTTAAATCAACCTCGACCTGATCAAAAATCATTTTATTCTCAATAGTCAAAGAATCATCAGACATGACAGAGAATATCGAAAACTCTTCTGTCTCTCTATACATTGGCATTTTTTTGGTTTTCCGAAAGTGATCCACAATCAGATTATGGGAAATACGCATCACCCAAGGCAGAAATTTACCTTCTTCATTATAGGAATTACTTTTTAAGGTTTTGATTACCTTAATGAAAGTGTCTTGAAAAATATCATTTGAAATATCTCTATCCGCAATCTTTGAATATATAAATCCATATATCTTAGACTCGTGCCTTTTAATTAATGTTGCAAGGGCATTTTCGTTGCCTTCAACATAATTTTTTACCAATAGAGCGTCAGGAATATGCACATCAGCCATAATACTACTTTTTTAGTTTCTATTTAAAATTTGGAGTAATTTTATAAAAAGTAGTTTTATTTTATAGGCGTGGCTTTTGAGTTATGGACTAGTGTTAATATTTTGATCAAATTTAACAAATTAATATTTTAAAAAGCAAACAAAAAGACGAATAATTAACAATAAATTGTTAATTATTGCAGGACACATTTCATTTTTGTCTCCTTTCAGATCAAGCCAAACCCAATTCGACACTCTTTTAACATGAAAAAGCACAATTAAAAAACAGAAAAGCGAGCATTTGTGCAACCTTAAAACGATTTGTCTGTTTTTTAATTTAGAATAAGAATTTGATCCGCTATTTTTTCTCCAATTATATTCATTATTTTTCTCACACTGATCTGATCGCTTTTAACTCTTAATCTATCCAATCACTAAATCACAATTCTGTTAGAATTTGGAACAATCTGATTAACAAAATTGAAATCAAAATTGATTACTTTTGTAGAAATTGACTTTTTTTATGCAAATTGATCTTTCGACACTCGACCCAAAACATAATATTATCATTAAAGGCGCACAGGTACATAATTTAAAAAATGTAGATGTAGCGATACCCCGAAATAAATTAGTTGTTATTACAGGCCTTTCAGGATCAGGTAAGTCGAGTCTTGCATTCGATACCTTGTATGCCGAAGGACAACGTCGTTATGTTGAAAGCTTATCTTCGTATGCGCGTCAGTTTTTGGGACGTCTGGACAAGCCAAAAGTAGAATACATTAAAGGTATTGCACCTGCCATTGCTATTGAGCAAAAGGTCAACACTACCAATGCGCGTTCTACTGTGGGGACTTCAACGGAGATTTACGATTATATGAAATTGCTTTATGCCCGAATTGGTCGTACCTATTCTCCGATTTCAGGCCAGGAAGTCAAAAAAAATACCGTTACCGATGTAATTACAGATGTAAAAACGTTAGAATTAGACAGTAAATGGCTCCTCCTAGCCCCTATTCATCTTGAAGAAGGCAGACAGCTGGAAGACAAACTGAAAGTACTGCTTCAACAAGGTTTTGCACGTATTTTGGTTCATAACGAGATGGTTCGTCTGGATGATTTTTCACCAACAGATCTTCATCAATTAGACAATAAAGACATTCTATTGATTATCGACCGAATTGTGGTTAAGGAAGAAGAGGAATTCTACAATCGTCTGGCCGATGCAGTACAGACCGCTTTTTTTGAAGGAAAAGGCATTTGCTATTTACAAGAACTGAACTCCGATAAAAAATTCTCTTACTCGAATAATTTTGAGCTTGACGGAATTACTTTTTTAGAGCCTAACGTTCATTTATTCAGTTTCAACAACCCCTACGGAGCCTGCCCGGTTTGTGAAGGCTACGGAAATATTATTGGTATCGATGCTGATTTAGTGATTCCAAATACTTCTCTGTCCGTTTTCGAAAGCGCCATTTACCCCTGGAGAGGGGAAAGTATGAGCTGGTACAAAGACGAACTGGTAAAACACGCTTATAAATTTGATTTTCCTATTCACAAACCTTTTTTCGAACTTTCAGAAGAACAGAAAGATTTAATCTGGAAAGGAAACCAATATTTTCAAGGTCTAAATGATTTTTTCAAAGAACTTGAAGAGAAAAACTATAAAATCCAGAACCGTGTAATGTTATCCCGTTACCGTGGAAAAACAAAATGTCATGCCTGTCGTGGCAAACGCTTGCGCGAAGAAGCATCTTATGTAAAAATAAACGGCAAAACGGTCTCAGATTTAGTCGATTTGCCCATCAAACATTTAGTTACTTTTTTCAAAAACATCGATCTGAATGTTTACGAACAGCAAATTGCAAAACGATTAATGGTCGAAATCAACAATCGTTTGTCTTTTTTAACTGAAGTTGGTTTAGATTATCTGACTTTAAATCGAAATTCGGCAACACTTTCGGGCGGTGAGTCACAACGCATCAATCTCGCTACTTCTTTGGGAAGCAGCTTAGTTGGATCGATGTACATTCTGGATGAACCTAGTATTGGTCTGCACCCAAAAGATTCTGAAAGATTAATTAAAGTTCTATTGTCACTTCGTGATCTTGGTAATACAGTAATCGTAGTTGAGCACGACGAAGATATTATGAAAGCCGCCGATATGATTATTGATATTGGTCCCGAAGCGGGTACATTTGGCGGAAAACTGGTCGCTCAGGGTACGTATAAAGAAATCCTGAAATCAGATTCACTAACCGCCCAATACCTGAACGGTGATTTAGAAATTTCTGTTCCGAAAAGAAGACGTAAATTCAAAAACCATATTGATATTGTAGGAGCAAGAGAGAACAACTTAAAGAATATCAATGTTACTTTTCCTTTAGACGTTTTAACCGTCATTACCGGAGTTTCCGGAAGTGGAAAAAGTACATTGATTAAAAAGATATTGTTCCCTGCCATGCAGAAAAAACTGGACAGTGCTGCTGAAAAAGCAGGTCAGTTTAGTGAACTAAAAGGTTCATTTTCACAAATCAAACATATCGAATATGTCGATCAGAACCCAATTGGAAGAAGTTCCAGATCCAATCCGGTCACTTATATCAAAGCCTACGATGATATTCGGGACTTGTATGCTAAAGAAAAACTCTCTAAAGTTAGAGGATATCAGGCCAAACACTTCTCTTTTAACGTCGATGGCGGCCGTTGTGAAACTTGCAAAGGAGAAGGCGCTATAAACGTCGAGATGGTCTTTATGGCCGATGTTTCGCTACCGTGTGAAACCTGTGGAGGAAAACGTTTCAAAAAAGAGATCTTAGAAATTAATTTCGATGAAAAAAACATCAACGATATTCTGACCATGACTATCGATGATGCAATTGCTTTTTTTGATAAAAACAAACAATCCAAAATTACTCAAAAGCTACAGCCCTTGCAGGATGTAGGGTTAGGATATGTACAGTTAGGACAATCCTCTTCTACTCTTTCCGGTGGTGAAGCACAGCGTATTAAGCTGGCTTCCTTTTTAGTCAAAGGAGCTACGAAAGACAAAGCCTTATTTGTTTTTGATGAGCCAACAACCGGCTTGCATTTTCACGACATTAAAAAATTAATGACTTCCTTTGATGCCTTAATTGAAAAAGGTCATTCTATAATTGTCATCGAACATAATCTTGATCTTATAAAATGTGCTGACTGGATTATTGATCTGGGGCCGGAAGGTGGTGAAAATGGCGGTCATCTACTAGCTGCAGGAACTCCCGAAGATATTGTAAAAGTAAAAGAGTCGGTTACCGGAGTGTACCTGAAAGACAAACTTTAACCTTAGCAAAAATTTCAATAAAAAATCCAAATCTCAATACTATAATTGAAATTTGGATTTTTTTTCTTCATTTTTAAGCTGCTATGCCACTAAACATTTTTCTTCAAAAGGAAAGCCGTCTTCATCAATGGCAACTAATATTTTCTTTTGCTTTGTGGCTTCTATGGTCAGATAAAGCCATGCAAACGACCACAATCCCAGCGTAAGGCAAAAAATCATAAAATTTAAACTGTGGTTTACTACTTTTCCTCCTTTACTCAAAACCGCAAAAAGCAATTCATCGTTCCTTTCCTCCAGCGTAAATCCATTTTGCACTTTATTTGATATCATATTAGAAAATACTTGCAAGCTTTGTTCCTGACTGAGTTGGCCGTTCTTCATAATAATTCCTTAAAAATTAATCCAAATACTACTACAATTACTTCACAATTTAAAATTCTAAAAACATTCTAATTTAAATAAACACTATAACATGTACTTTTATTGTCTGCTTTTCATAAGATATTTTTATCCTAAAACAAAAAGTATTGCCATATTCTTAGCTAAAGTTAATTTTTATAAAATAAACCACAAAACAAAAGACTGTTAAAATTTTAAGATTACGTGCAGAACTTCAACACTTTACTCTTTATTCTTAACATTAAAAGGAGGTGCCTGATAGTCATTATTCAGATAATTCGCAGGAATTGTAGTGGCATTACCATCACGAAGTGCTCCGTAATGAGGAGACATGATTTCTATTCCGGCAGCATTAAACGAATCCTGAATGTTTTGATGCAAAGACGAATAAATTCTGGGTTGTTTCGTTGGCTCTTTGGTGTAAACATTGATCTGATAGGAAACATAAAAGTCATCCAGACTCGTTTGCAGAACGAAAGGAGATGGTGTCTGCTCGATCATTTCCGTTTTTAGAGCAGCTTCAATCAATGCTTTATAAATATCTTTATAAGGAACATCATACCCAATCGTAACGGTAGTATGAATCAATAAACCATTATTAGCATGTTTTGTATTCGCTGAATAATTGGTTGAAGTACTTGATAAAACAGTCGCATTAGGAATCGTGATATCCTCAAATTTAGGTGTTCTGACACGAGTAACTAAAGCCGTTTTTTCAATCACCTCTCCGCTAACATCGCCAATTTTTATAAAATCACCAATCTTAAACGGACGCATATAGGTAATCACCAAACCCGCCACCATATTAGCAATCGCATTAGAAGAACCTAAAGAAAATAAAACCCCAACAAATACCGAAACACCTTTAAATATTGGAGAATCCGATCCTGGCAAATACGGAAATATAACCACCAGCATGAAAGCAAGCATCAGAAAACGAATGATATTAAAAGTGGGCATTGCCCAATCGCTATAAAAACCATCAATTTTAATATTCTCTTTTTTTATCTCATCAAAAAAGAATTTGATCACTCTTATGGAATATTTAAAAATAACAATGATAACCACTATAGTGACTAAACTTGGCAGAAACCCCACAAATCCCATTACTGCAAGTTTTGCAGGCGAAAGAATCCAACGCAGCAAAGTAGTCGTATACGCTTCGGTAGCAGGAAAAATACTGAATAATAGTGGTAATGAAAGATATACTATTAAAATAAGCGTAATTACTTTAATAGCACTATACAATCGCATGAGCAAAAATTGCTGCTTTTGAGGTGAGAGGATATTGATATTATTATACTTGAATCCTTTAAAGTGTCGGTCGCTATTTTTTAGAATGTACAGCTTTACCCTGTTGAATAATTTACCCACAAAGTACAAAACAAATCCAATAATTAAAACCAGTAATGCTGTATATCCTAATCTTTTTGGAAGCATAGAGTAATTGTCATTCTGATATACAATCGCTCTTTTAATCAGGTATAAATTTCGCTTTGCGATGAAATCTGCGGTTTGATTCTCTGCTTTTGCATCTACATCTAAAACAGACATGATGACAAAATCATTCTTATAAACAATGTCCTGGGAAATATCTGAAGGTACAACCGAAATCGAATCAGCTATAAAGAATGAATCCTCGTATAATTTTCTGATCTTTTCTGTAATTGCATTTGCTCTGTTTTCGGGCGAAAAAGAACCTACTTTATGGTACACATAAAAAAGTGTGTCTTTAAACGGTTTTACGGGATATCCCTTTGTTTTTACTTCTTTAACAGTCGTTTTCGATGTTTGAGAACTGTCTTTCTGAGCAAAAGTCACAGAAGAAAACAAAGTAATAAAAAGCGCTAAAAAACAAACAATTTTATTTTTCATATACTGTCAGCAATAAGTTAGTTAACCTTTCTAACAAATATAAAGACAAAACAGCTTCAATTGTAAATTACTTTTGCTCCTTTTTAGAAATGTACTAAATTTTAATTCCTATCTTTTTTAAAACAGTATCGATTACTTTATTGATATCAGGGGAAATATTGAACTTATAGTTAAGATAAACATATAAAACGGTTACTAAAACTGACTTTAAAGCAATACTAACCAATTGATAAAAAGGGAATTCCCAAAAATAAAACAATAAAAATAATGCAAATGTAATTAACATCGAGTATATTGTCTGAATAGTAAAAGGATACAAATGAAGCCTTTTAACCACAAAAAGTAATTTTGCCAAACTATATAAGGTAATCGATAGTAAAGTAGCAAAAGCAGATCCGAAGATTCCAAAAATTGGAATAAAGATCATGTTTAAAATTACGGTCAACGCAACCAGCATTAATCCTAAATACAATACCATACGGTAATATTTAGTATTAAAAATGATCGCATTATTGTTTCCTAAAATTAAATCAAAGTATTTAGACAAGCCAATCATAAATACAACTGCAATTCCACCACTGTATTCTTTTGGAACCAACTCGTACAACTGACCGATATTTACAAATATGCAAAGCATTACAAAACCACCCACAATCTGTAGGTTTATTGACGTTTTTTTGTAAAGCTGATTCAACTCATCATGTTTATTATCGTGCATTAATTTTGCTGTAATTGGATATACGATCTGGTGCATGGCACGGCTTGGAACCGAAATAACCAAGGCAATATAGGTAGCTACAGAATAAAAAGCAATATTTTCAATCTGCATATATTGATTTAATATCATTTTATCTCCATCCAAAAGCAAATTGGCAACACTTCCTGATAAAATAATATAAAAAGTATATACCAGTATATCTTTTGTATTTGCTGGTATTGTAAACTGAAAAGTTGGCTTCTGAATACTAAATGCATATAACATGGTTATCAGGAATGCTAAAAAATATAAAATTGCTGTTGCATACACAAAACCTTCAACGCTAAGCCAATTATAATAAACACCTATTAATAGAAATAATGAAAATAATCGTAAGCCCACTTCTTTTACAAAATTTCCAAAAACGGAATGCATATTTACCCTCAACCAGGCATAAAAAATCTCAAAATATGCCATACACAATCCAATAAAAGGTATTAACCATATATAGCTTCTAACAATCGCATTCTTTTTTGACAAAAAGAACAGAATCTCATCATAAAAAACAAGACCTATCAGTAAAAGTGGGATTATTAATAGCAAAGGAAACAAAACCGTAAAGGATAGAAAACGGGATTTTTCTTCTTCAGTTTGGTATTGCGAATAAAATTTAACCAAGGTATTTTGCATACCAATCGCAAATAATGGCATAATCACATTGGCACAAGAAGTCACATAATTAGTTAAGCCATAAAAAGTGGCACCCAAAAAAACCGGATACAAATAAAGTGTATTAATGGCTCCAATACCAAAACCTATATAAGTGATAATTGTATTCTTGAAAGACTGATTTAAAACAATACCCATTTTTGGATTTCTGAATTTAGATTTTAGATTGCAGATTAGCTTAATTAATCAACTGTGCTAATTGCTTGGTTAGATTCTTTCTGGAATATTGTTGTAAGCCAACACCATTGGCCTGTAGTTTCCCTTCTAAAAACTGATTATAAAAGTCCAAAATTACACTTTTTAACTTCGCTTTTTCAGAATAATCAAAAAATACTCCTGTATTGGTTTGTTTTATAATATCAGCAAAATCAGAACCCTGAGGTCCTATGGCTATTATTGGACGATTGGACACCATATATTCGAATAATTTACCCGGAATTATACTTTTGGTATCTTCAGAATTAATTTCGATTAAAAGCAAAACCTGCGATTTCTTTTGGTGCGCTATCGCTTCATGATGCGAAACATATCCTAAAAGATTCAAATAATTCTTCAAATCAAATTCAGTGATAGCATCCAATACTTCCTGACTTACTGCTCCAATTAATTTAATTTCTAAATATGACTTGAACTCCGGAACTTCCTGAAGCAATTCTACCAGACATTCCCATAAAAATTGAGGATTTCGATCGGATAAAAAAGATCCGATATGCGCCAAAGTAAATTTTGCATCTAAGGTTTGTTTCTCTACGTTTTCGACGTCATAACCATTGGTAATCACCGAAATTGGTTTGTTGGTAATGGCCTCAAACTCCACTTTCGTAGTTTTACTTGTGACAATAATAATGTCGGCACTATTTAGTACTTTATGTTCGAGGTTTTTATGTTTTTTGGCGGCATAACCCGATAAACGCAATGCTTTGTGATATCCAATTGTAGTCCATGGATCACGGAAGTCGGCAAACCATTTTACATTCAGTTTCTCTTTTAGTTCTAAACCAATCAAATGCAAACTGTGCGGCGGCCCCGAAGTAACAATGGTGTCAATATTATTTTCTTTGATATACTTTTCTAAATAAGCCACTGAAGGTTTTACCCAAAAAACACGGGCATCCGGAATAAATAAATTACCGCGAACCCAAAGAAAAGTTTTGTCTAAAAAGGTTTGTTTCTTCTTGTGCGGAAAAATTCCCGAACTAATTTTCTTAGTTTTATTCTTCGAAAAAACAGAAGCCAGCTGATACGGCTCCCAGATTTTATTTTTAAGCACAATTACTTTATCGGAAATCTCATTAACCAGACCTTCATCAACAATTGGGTAGGTTGGGTTTTCAGGAACATAAACTATTGGCTGTATGCCAAATTCGGGTAAATATTTTACAAATTTTAACCAACGCTGTACACCTGGTCCCCCAGCCGGTGGAAAATAATAGGTAATGATTAAGAGTTTTTTTTGTTCCATCAGATTTCATTCATTTCACAGAGATTCACCAAGTTTTCACCAAGCCTCACAAAGATCTTTAATTTATTTTAGCGTATCTCCGTGATTTCTTTGCGAATCTTTGCGGAAGAATTTTTCGAAATAAACTCCGCCAATTAAAAGTAGTAACATTCCAATGCAGCTTGCCAATGTAATTACACTTCCTGTTTTAACAACCTGCGGTTCAAATTTAAATTCGATAGTATGTTCGCCACCCGGAATTTCCATAGCTCTTAAAACATAATCTACAGGGAAATGATCCGTAAGTTTACCATCAATATAGGCATTCCATCCATTCTTATAATAGATCTCAGAAAAAACAGCCAAAGCATCTTTTTCGTTGTTTGATTTGTATTTAATGTAGTTAGGCTTGTACTGTACTACCTGAATAGTCCCTGTAGTGTCCCACTGTTTTTTCATACGGGCATTTCTAAATTTACCCTCATGCTCACGAACGTTGAAAACCGCTACTGTCTTAGTATCGATATGATCCAATGCTTTCATTACATCATCCGGTTTATTTACCAATTTTACAGTACTTACAAACCATGCATTTCCATTAGCATTTGGATTTATTGTTGGAAATTCTTTTCCTTCTTTATCCGTTTGGATGATGTATTTTACATTCAACATGTCTAAGACTTCGACATTGTTTTTTGCAATCTGATAGTCAAAAAGCTGTTGTATTCTTCTTGGTTTTGCGGCATGGTATCCGCCTAAAGAATGGTGAAAATAAGAAGCACGTGCACTTGACATGTTTCCGCTTACTTCAAAAACTCTGTAATGTGTAGTATCTTTTAAAATCTGAGCATCAGAAGGTGTTTCCTGAAATGGCGCCGCAATTTGTACCGGGCTCACAAAATCCTTGGCTGATACATATTTTTTATCAACAAAAAATAAATCAAAAATCATCAAAAGACCAACGATAATCAAAGTAGTATTCTGAGCCAGTTTATTTTTGATGAACAACCAAAGGATTCCAAAAGTAATCACGATAAAAAAGCCCGATCGCAATAAATCAGCGGAATACAAACTCTTTCTGTCTTCTTTCAAGGCATCTACAAAAGCAGGTCCGTAACTTTCTAAAAAATAATTATCACTGCTGCCTGTAAAATGGAACATGCTTTTAGCGAATACTAAAATCAAAATAACGCCTAATCCGAAAACTCCTGTCTGCACAAGCGCTTTCTGCTGCAATTTAGGTTCTTCTTTAGCTTTAAAAAACGATTGTAATCCCATAACAGCCAGAACAGGGAAACACAATTCAAGAATAACCTGAATCGATGACACCGCTCTAAACTTATCATACATTGGAATGTAATCGATAAAGAAGTCTGTCAGTAAGGCGAAGTTTTTCCCCCAGGAAAGTATTAGCGAAACTAATGCTCCTGTAAAAAACACATATTTTATTTTTCGATCATCAATAAATAAAGCTAAAACGGCTAAAAAGAAAACCACAACTCCAATATAAGCCGGAGCTGCTACTATAGGCTGATCTCCCCAATACGTTGGCATTCCCGACACAAAATCCTGCGCCTGCTCTGAGGGTACTCCCTGTTCAATCATGAAAGAATACATACGACTGTCTGTTCCTACATTTTCATGATTTGAACCACCAAAAAGTCTTGGAGCAATCAAGTTAAAACTTTCAGCAATTCCGTAACTGTATTCTGTTATATATTCACGGCTTAGTGCATTTTCATTAGTTTTTTTAGAACCATCAGGATTAAAAGTTAATTCACTGTTACTACGGGTACTAAATTTAGCATATTCACTGGTTGCCAACAAATTAGTAGCATTGGCTCCAATAGCAAAAATTCCGGCTACGGCCAAAACACCAATAGCCGTTAAAAGCGATTTATATTCTTTTTCTTTGATAAAATTAAAAGCAAAATAAGCTGAAAGTATCAATAAGAAAATCAATAAATAATACGTCATTTGAAAGTGGTTGGCATTAACTTCTAATGCAACCGCAAACATGGTGAGCAGACCTCCCCAAATATACTTTTTCTGGAAAACGAGTATGAATCCGGCGATAACAAGCGGCATATAGGCAATAGCATGCGCTTTTGCATTATGCCCAACACCTAGAATGATAATCAGGTAAGTCGAAAAACCAAAGGCAATTGCCCCTATAAATGCTTTTAAAGGATCAGTTTTTAAAACCAGCAACAGTCCGTAAAAGCCTAAGAAATATAAAAATAAATAATCGGCAGGACGAGGAAGAAAACGCAAAGCATCGTCTAATTTACCCACAAAATCATTGGGATAATTAGCTCCCAGCTGATAAGTTGGCATACCTCCAAATGCAGAATTTGTCCAATAAGGTTCAGAATGTTCTGCAGCTCTAAAATCGTTTTGCTCTTTAGCCATTCCGGTATATTGAGCAATATCCGACTGGAAAATTTGTTTTCCTTGTAAAACCGGGTAAAAATAAATTAAAGAAACGAGAATAAAGCCCAGGATAACAAGGGCATGCGGATAGAACTTATTTACTATTTTCAATTTAGGCTGGTTTGGGTTAAATGATGAATCCTATAAATTAGGTCACAAATTTAATCTATTTCTTCGTAATCAACATAATCGCCAACCTTTTTGGTTTCACGAGTTTTTTTTGCATTGGATGTATCAATAATAATTTCATCATTATTCGTACGTGTTTTTTGCCATGTATTACCCTGACTATATTGTTGTTGTCTTTGAAAATTCTCTCCAGCTTTTTCTACTGCTTTTTTTACCAATACCGGCAAAAAGATTCGTGCTAAAAATTTAAAAATATAATAAAACGCAACGATCCACATTATCGTTTTAATCAGATTTACAAAAGATGCTTCTTGCATGATCATATAATTTTTTTTCAAAATTAATAAATCCATCGTTTAAAATTAAAATATCAATCTTAAATAAATAATA
The DNA here is from genome assembly GCF_001853485.1 of Flavobacterium tructae. Classification (NCBI taxonomy): domain Bacteria; kingdom Pseudomonadati; phylum Bacteroidota; class Flavobacteriia; order Flavobacteriales; family Flavobacteriaceae; genus Flavobacterium; species Flavobacterium tructae. The sequence continues at coordinate 279,943 of NZ_MIKE01000022.1, forward strand.
AAATATAGTACATTTGAAATGCGTTATTACTTTTTAATCCAAAAACACGTTTATGTTAAAAAATAAAAACTTTTTTACTGCAGCTCTTTGTTTATTACCTCAATTATTTTTTGCACAGTACACTGATGTCATCAATTCAAACCGTCCCGGCGAAACGATGTCAGCCTATGCTGTTGGAAAATCAGTTATACAGGCAGAACTTGGTGTATATGGCATCAAAGAAAAACACAATCTGCTGGATTATGACGCCAATGGTTTTGGTACAGATCTGACTATTCGTTATGGTGCTTTTTTAGAAAAACTGGAACTTATTGCGGACATACAGTACCAAATGGAAAATTTTGACACGCCATACACGAGTTATAAAAAAAATAATTTCAGACAAACGGTTTTAGGAGCCAAATATCTGATTTATGATCCCTATAAAAACTACAAAAAAGAAGCCAATATTTACAGCTACAAAGCCAATCGCAGCTTTAATTGGCACGAGCTAATCCCTGCCGTTTCGTTATTTGCCGGCGCTAATTTTGTGGGTAAAGACAATCCTTATTCTTTCTCTCCACAATCGAGTATTTCTCCAAAAGTGATGTTGATCACTCAGAATCTTTTTGGTGGCGGAAAATGGGTTTTCGTAACTAATATTATTGCCGATTATATTTCAACAGACTACCCGAGCTACGGCTATGTGCTTACTCTTACACGCGGATTTAACGATAAATGGTCCGGTTTTGTTGAAAATCAAGGTTATAAAAGTGACTTTTACAGCGATGCCATTGTTCGTGGAGGAGCAGCTTACCTTATTAATCCGAACCTTCAGGTAGATGCATCTATAAGTACAAACTTCAAAAACACGCCTTCTATATTGTACGGAGGAGTTGGGGTTTCCTGGCGCTATGACGGACGTTACAAAGAAAATCAACTGCAAACTAAACGTGAAGACAGAGCCAAAAAGAATAAAGATAACGAGCTGGAACAAAAAGAAATCGATTATCAGGCAAAAGAACGAAAACGTAAATCGAAATACGAATAGTTAAAATTGTAAGAAAAAAAGTACTTTATTTTTTCTTATAATGTAGGGAAATAATTATATTTGAAAAATTATACGCCAATTTTCAAATACGAGAAAGATAAATTATGCCTTTCTATTATCACTGTTAATCTGTTTATCAGCCAAATCCCAAAATACCGGAGTAGAAAAAGACATTTACAATCTACAAACCGGCTTTTTGGGAATATGGATAAATTAACGAGCATCGATTACTCAATCAAATAAGTTTACGAACCGAAATTGGTTTTGATGGTGGTTTTCGTGGATGTTCTGGCTGTACTACTACACATGCAATAGTTCCTGTAATTAACCTGGAACCAAGGTGGTATTACAACATGAATAAACGGAATATTAAAAAACAAAGAATAGTGCCAATTTTATAACTTTAGGAATCAACTATTATCCCAACTGGTTTGTTATTTCAAATCTTGGAAATACCTACATTACTAATCAAATTGCGCTAATTCCTAAATGGGGAATAAGACGAAATATTGGAAATACCAATTTCAATTATGAAGCCGGTATTGGAATTGGGCGTAGATTTTATCTGGATAAAAAATTTTCAGATACTACCGCAGACCTTCATCTTCGAATCGGCTACACTTTCAAATGATTCACTAACCTTATTAATCAGGGCTTTTTTTACACAATTCTTTTTTGTTAAATCAAAGATAGCTATATTCGTTTCTTAAATCGTAGCACCTAATTTAAAGCAACATTCTTAACAAAGAAAATCTTAATGATTACAATTAAAGAAGCCATAACCAAAAAGGAATTAACTGACTATATCAAATTTCCGTTTTCAATCTACAAAGACAATGCCTACTGGGTCCCCCCTATTGTGGCAGATGAATTAGAGTCATTTGACAAAACTAAAAATCCTGCTTTTGACAATGCCGAAGCCTATTTTTATCTGGCTTACAGAAATAATGAAATAGTAGGACGAATTACGGCTATCATCAACTGGTCTGAGGTAAATGACCAACATAAAAGAAAAGTTCGATTTGGATGGTTTGATGCAATAGACGACATCGAAGTCACAAAGGCCTTGCTGGATAAAGTTTACGAATTGGGAAAAAAACACAATCTGGAGCACGTTGAAGGCCCAATGGGATTCTCGAATCTGGACAAAGTTGGCGTTCTTACAGATGGTTACGATCAATTGGGAACTATGATTACATGGTACAACCACCCCTATTATGTCACACATTTTGAGCAATTGGGTTTTCAGGTTGAAAAAGAGTACCTCGAAAGTATCTTCCCTTTTTCAAACGTCAAACCTGAATTTTTCCTTAAAGCACAAGAACTCATCAAAAAAAGGTATGGCTTACGCTCCTTGACTTTTACCAAAACAAAAGACATCATGCCTCACGTAGACAAAATGTTTGATTTGTTTAATGATTCATACGCTAAATTAGCTTCGTTTGTTGCCATTTCGGATGTTCAGAAAGAATACTTCAAAAAGAAATACATCAGCTTTATCAATCCGGAATACATCAAGTTTGTGGTTGACAAAGACGATAATCTGGTGGCCTTTAGCATTGTAATGCCTAGCTTTTCTGAAGCTTTACAGAAAGCAAAAGGAAAATTATTCCCGTTTGGGTTTATTCATTTACTAAGAGCCCGTAAAAAGAGTAAAGATGTTGTTTTTTACCTGATTGGGGTGCACCCCGAGTATCAAAACAAAGGAGTTACTGCTATTATTTTTGATGAATATTATAAAACTTTTTCCGAAAAAGGAATTCAGAATTGTATCAGAACTCCTGAATTAGCGGATAATACAGCCATTCATTTACTTTGGAAAAATTTCGATCCAAAAGTGCATTGCCAGAGAAAAACGTATTTAAAATACTTGTAAATAATTTTCAGCATCAGTCGCAGTTAACAATTTTACCCTTAAAAAAAATCCATTCGTTACATGAATGGATTTTTTTACTTTTTAATACAATCAGAGCTTACTCTACTTTGCAATCTACTTTAGTCAGAACGTTTTTCTGGTCAAATTTCAACTGCTTTTTATCTTTAAAAGAAAACTTCCCGTTAGCTTCTACTACATCGCCATAGCCTTCAATAAAAGCTCCATCTTTTTTCAAAAACACAACTTCTCTGACAGAGGAAACGCCTTCAGACATGAAAGTATAATCGGCAATTAACGTATCACCTTTCATATTACCAATCAAAGTTCCTTCGTTTTTATCCTTTCCTGATATGTTATAACTTAGTTTCCCGTTTACTTCCTGATGAGAATTTACATTAAGACTCATCTCGGTCACGCTATTACGAGTTCTTGCTGCATAACATTGATCTCCTGCCGGTTCAACGATCTCAGCTTCTTTTGGCGGACTTGGCGCTATCTGCACCGGATCGGTATCAGTCGCTTTTTTACAGGAAATAAAAACAGTGAGCATTATCATGGATATTACTATTACTTTTTTCATAATTGACATTTTACTGATTTTGAATGATAAAAGTACCCCAAATAAAAAAAATCCACTCGTATAACGAATGGATTCTTTTATATAATTCCCATATCAGGAATTTATTTCTTTAAAGTTTTACGAAACGTCAACAGTAGTACGTTCAGCGATTTCTTTATAAGTTCCGTTTACTAATTTTTCACGAATGGCTTCAAAAGCAGTTAACGTTTCATCAATATCAGCCAATGTATGAGAAGCTGTTGGAATCATTCTTAACAAAATAATCCCTTTTGGAATTACCGGATAAACAACAATAGAAAGGAAAATACCATAATTTTCTCTTAAATCATTTACCATTACCATCGCTTCAGGAATACTTCCTTCCAGATAAACCGGAGTAATACAAGTATTCGTATCTCCAATGTTAAATCCTTTTTCTCTTAAACCGTTTTGTAATGCGTTTACATTCTCCCAAAGTTTGTCTTTAATTTCAGATGAATTACGCAACAACTCCAAACGTTTTAATGAACCAATTGTCTGGATCATTGGCAATGCTTTAGCAAACATTTGTGAACGTAAGTTATATTTTAAGTAATCAATTACGGTTTTATCTGCTGCTACGAAAGCTCCGATATTAGCCATAGATTTTGCAAAAGTAGAGAAATAAACATCAATTTCATCCTGAACTCCCTGCTCCTCACCCGCTCCGGCTCCTGTTTTACCAAGTGTACCAAAACCATGTGCATCATCCACTAACAAACGGAAATTGTATTTTTGTTTCATAGCAACAATTTCTTTCAATTTTCCTTGTTGTCCACGCATTCCAAAAACACCTTCGGTAATAAATAAAATACCTCCACCCGTTTCCTGAGCCATTTTTGTAGCACGCTGAAGATTTTTCTCCATACTTTCAAGATCATTGTGCTTGTAAGTAAAACGTTTTCCCATGTGTAAACGAACACCATCAATAATACAAGCGTGCGAATCTACATCGTATACAATAATATCATTTTTAGTAACTAAAGCATCTATGATCGAAACCATCCCCTGATATCCGAAGTTCAATAAATAAGCCGATTCTTTCATTACAAAAGAAGCCAATTCATTTTCTAATTGCTCATGATAAGTAGTGTGTCCTGACATCATACGAGCTCCCATAGGATATGCTGCTCCATATTGAGCTGCTGCATCAGTATCTGCCTTACGAACCTCAGGATGATTAGCCAAACCTAAATAATCATTTAAACTCCAGTTTAGAATATTTTTTCCGTGAAATGTCATTCTAGGACCCAACTCTCCTTCTAACTTTGGGAAAACATAATAACCTTCTGCCTGAGAAGCCCATTTTCCTAATGGTCCTTTATTGTCCTGAATTCTTTCGAATAAATCTTTTACCATAATATATTGTGTAGTAATATTTTTATTTTATACAGGGTGCAAAAATAAATATTTATTCTGTGCTATCATAATAATTTAAAAATGATTCTGACCAAAATTGTTCTTTGATAAAATTTTACCACAAAACCATTAATTAAACACTACTTTTCTTAACAAAAAATAGTACATCTTCAAAAAACTGCAATTTATACCAGTTATAAATATAACCAAAAATACCTCAATCATTTTATTTTTATTAATTTTAAAGGGCATTTAAAAAAATGAATTACAAATACTAAAACCAAAATAATGGCTTTAAGCACTTCAAAAGATCTAAAACTCGCTGTTCTTATTGATGCCGACAATGTACCTTACAGCAATGTAAAAGGAATGATGGAAGAAATTGCGAAGTTTGGAACCCCTACCACTAAACGCATTTATGCCGACTGGACAAAACCAAACTCAAATGGTTGGAAAGGGGTTTTACTGGAACACGCCATTACCCCCATTCAGCAATACAGTTATACCGTTGGAAAAAATTCTTCTGATTCCGCCCTTATAATCGATGCAATGGATTTACTGTATTCCGGAAAACTGGACGGTTTTTGCATTGTTTCCAGCGACAGCGATTTTACACGTCTTGCCATTCGATTACGAGAATCCGGTATGAAAGTAATTGGTATTGGAGAAAAGAAAACCCCCAATTCTTTTATTGTGGCCTGTGACAGATTTATATACATCGAAGTTCTGGACGGCGCTATTCAGAAGAAGAAACCCAAAGTTACAACTACAACCGACACTAAAAAACCGGTCGAAAAACCGGCTGAAAAAGCACTGCATAAAATTGACAAACAAACCATTGACCTTATCGAGGCTACCATTGAAGATATTGAAGACGACGATGGCTGGGCATTTTTAGGAGATGTTGGAAATCTTATTGTAAAGAAAAAACCAGAGTTTGACCCTCGAAATTATGGCTTTTCAAAACTTACTCCAATGCTAAAATCACTGACCGATATTCTTGAAATCGACGAAAGAGAATCGGACAAAAAAGGAATTAAGCACGTTTATGTACGCCTGCGATTCAATTGATTATAAATTATTACTCTTTAAATACTTGCAAACATGAGAAAAAAATTCTTCATCTATGGATTCTTATTGTTTCTAATTGTTTTAGCAATTTATCTTTACACGAAACGAGGTTTTTTACTGGTAATTATTCTACCTATATTATTAGTGGTAGGTATTTACAATGCTACTCAAAAAAAACACGCGATTTTAAGAAACTTTCCGGTTTTGGGCTATTTCAGATATTTATTTGAAATGATTGCTCCCGAAATCCAACAGTATTTTATTGAACGATCAACTGATGGAAAACCATTCTCCAGAAACCAGCGCTCTATGGTTTATCAAAGAGCTAAAAACATCGATTCAAATACGCCTTTCGGAACACAACAAAATCTGAATCATGACAGTTACGAAGGAATAAAACACTCCATCTTTCCCGCAAAAGTTAACGAGGAATTACCTCGTGTATTGGTGGGCGGAAAAGACTGTAAACAACCTTATCTGGCCTCGTTATTTAATGTTTCGGCAATGAGTTTCGGTTCACTAAGTGAAAATGCCGTTCGTGCCATAAATATTGGTGCTCAAAAAGGAAATTTCTATCAGAATACCGGAGAAGGCGGTTTAACCGAATTTCATCTTGCAGGTGGTGGCGATATCACCTGGCAAATTGGGACAGGATATTTTGGCTGCAGAGATACTGAAGGCAACTTCAGTCCTGAAAAGTTCTCCGAAAAAGCCAATCTCCCTAATGTAAAAATGATCGAAATTAAGCTTTCACAGGGAGCAAAACCAGGGCATGGCGGTGTACTTCCGGCGAGAAAAAATACCGAACAAATTGCTAAAATCAGAGGAGTTGAACCTCACACCACCATTCTTTCTCCTCCGGGACATCATGCCTTTTCAGACACCAAAGGTCTTATCCGTTTTGTAGCACAATTGCGTGAACTATCGAACGGGAAACCTATCGGTTTTAAATTATGTATTGGAAATACTGCCGAATTTGAAGCCATTTGCCACGAAATGATTACCGAAAATATTTTCCCTGATTTTATTACTGTTGATGGTGCTGAGGGAGGGACGGGAGCTGCTCCTTTAGAGTTTGCCGATGGCGTAGGAATGCCGTTTGAACCCGCATTAATATTTGTAAACAAAACATTAGTTGGTTTAAACATTCGTGATAAAATCCGCATTATTGGAAGCGGGAAAATTATTTCCGGCTATTCCATCCTCCATGCAATAGCTTTGGGTGCCGATATGTGCAATAGCGCACGTGGTTTCATGTTTTCATTAGGCTGTATTCAGGCCTTGCGTTGTCACAATAACGAATGTCCGACCGGAGTAGCCACTCAAAACAAAATGCTCATGAAAGGCTTGGTGGTAACCGATAAATCCGATCGCGTGTATCATTTTCATAAAAACACCTTACATTCTGCCAACGAGCTTTTAGCAGCAGCAGGTAAAAAAAGTTTTAGCGAAGTCGATATTAATATTTTCATGCGGGGTGATGAATTTGGCAATTTATCTGACAACTATTTCCCGGACAACTTAACAAATGTAACAAAACATTAAAAAAATACTTATAAAACAAAAACTAATACATAGCTTTTTTATTACATTTGTATAGATGTTAACTTATTTAACCACTAAGATAAATCGTTAATTTTTTAACCTAACTAAACAAATTAATCAATGCTATTAACACCCAAAGGCTATCGCATAGAAATGCTTGATCATCATCAAAAAGAAAATCTGGCAAATGATTTTATTCACGGATTTAAAAATGTTTCAGAATACATCAATGGTGTTTGCTACGAAACCGTTGCCTATGTTCAGTATTTACTACATCCCACAAAAATTTCACTCCGCGAAATGGAAACCATTACAGGTAAACACTGGGTGGAGAAATTCACTACACAGAGAGAGTGGACAGGCGAAACAATTCCTGCCGGAACTGCTATTGGCTTTTATCGTATCAATTCAAGCGGTTTCTTTCATTTTGCATTAGGAGCCGGAGGAACTCAAATTCGTGCCGTTAACGGATTAACACTTGGAGCAAGCTGGACATTTGAAGTCAATCTTCCCTCTGTTCTTGGACCAAGAAACGAAGATGGTACCTACAATTATGACAATAGCAAAATCAGAGTTTATCTAATGTACCTCTAAAAACAAAAGCTTATACTTATAAAGAAATAAAAGCCCTATCCAATATAGTTATTATTTTAACAAATTCGGAAGGGCTTCTTTATTTATAACCTCTTTTGCCAAAACCGTATTGTCATCAGCCAAAAAGTAAGTATCGAACCTTACTCCTTCTTCGATCAATTCCTGAGGAATTTTATTCTCTTTTATCATTTTTTTCAACAAAACCGGAAATGACGAAACAGCTGCCGATTTATTCGATTCATTTTCTTTTAGATTGGTTTCAAACCTCAATTCAATTTTATCATCTTCAAGATAACCTCTTGCCGTAGTAAGCGTTATGTTTTCTTCATGAAAACTCTTAGCTGTACTCTTATTATAGGTAACGACATATTCCTGGAGTTTTTGCTTTGTATTTTTACAACTAACCAAAGACATTACTAAGGCCGCGGCAAATAAGGTTTGTATTATTTTCTTCATCCTGTTTTTTTATTTTTTTACATTTCAATAAGCTCTAAAAGCATCTCAAGATAATAATAATCTCTCTAATTTCTAAAACTGAAAGAAAACAACCCTCTTTAAACTTTTCGATTGTATCAAACGCTTACTATTTTACCACCTAATTCCTATCTTTGTTTCACTTAAAATGCCATGTTAAAATTGAAAAAGCCAAGAATCTACTACCTATTTGCATTTCTTTGTGTGATTTGCTGTGGAATTCTCTCCAGAAAAATTGCAGTCCTTCCACTCTATTTTGGAGATGCGCTGTATGCCGTCATGATGTATATATTAATCAGAATCTTATTTTTTAACCAAAAAACCTCCATTACTGCGATAATTTCATTGACCATTTGCTACGGAATAGAATTTCTTCAGCTTTATCAGGCAGATTGGATGATTACGCTTAGGAAAACTCTTTTTGGCAGATATGTTCTGGGACAAGGCTTTTTATGGAGCGACCTTCTTGCCTATACATTGGGAATTACAACTGCTTTTATCATCGAAAAAATTATTCTAAATTATACTACCTATGAAAATCGTATTCGCATCAAACAACAAAAATAAAATCCAGGAGATTCAAAGTATTCTTCCTGAAAACATAAAAATAGTAAGTCTCGAAGAAATTGGCTGTTTTGAAGACATAGAAGAAACAGCAGACACCATTGAAGGAAATGCCATTTTGAAAGCCAATTATGTAACGGAAAAATACGGATACGATTGTTTTGCCGACGATTCAGGCTTAGAAGTGACTGCTTTAAATGGGGAACCGGGAGTATATTCAGCCCGATATGCAGGCAAGCAACGCAATGACGATGACAATATGAATAAACTTTTAGACGCCTTAAAAGACCAACCAGACCGCAGCGCCCAGTTCAAGACCGTTATTACTTTAAACTTAAAAGGAGAACAGCATTTATTTACCGGAATTGTAAAAGGAAGTATCACTTTGGAAAAAACAGGAGATCAGGGTTTTGGGTACGATCCGATTTTTCAGCCTGAAAACTATACCAAAACATTTGCTGAATTACCCCGAGAAGTAAAAAATACCATAGGCCATCGCGGAAAAGCAACTCAGCAACTAATTGATTTTCTGAATTCAACCAAATAATTGTTTAAAATACAACATTTTAGAGTACAAAATTGATATTTCGTGACGTTTTTTTTTAGAGAATTCTTCATTTTTCGATAAAAATGATTTCACACTAAACATAACTTTTTGATAATCAAATCATAACAAATACATAATTCTTAAAAGAGCATTAGTTTATCTGAATAATTAACAGTAATTTTGCACCCTATTTTAAATACACATATGAATAAATTTGAACAATTAGGATTGAATGAATCGTTACTGAAGGCGATTTTAGATCTAGGATTTGAAAATCCGTCAGAGGTACAGGAAAAGGCGATTCCCCTATTATTGGAAAAAGACACAGATATGGTTGCGTTGGCTCAGACAGGGACAGGGAAAACGGCAGCTTTCGGTTTTCCGCTAATTCAAAAAATTGATGCTGACAACAGAAATACACAGGCATTAGTTTTATCGCCAACACGAGAACTTTGTTTACAGATTACCAACGAACTTAAAAACTACGCAAAATACGAGAAAGGTATTAATGTTGTAGCAGTTTACGGCGGGGCTAGTATTACAGAGCAAGCAAGAGAAATAAAAAGAGGAGCACAAATTATTGTGGCTACTCCGGGAAGAATGCAAGACATGATTAACAGAGGATTGGTTAACATTAAAAACATAGATTACTGTGTGCTTGATGAGGCTGACGAAATGTTAAACATGGGATTTTATGACGATATCTGCTCTATTTTATCAGATACTCCGGACGAAAAAAGTACATGGTTGTTCTCTGCAACAATGCCGCAAGAGGTTGCCAGAATTGCAAAACAATTCATGAGCGAACCATTAGAAATCACAGTTGGAACTAAAAATTCAGGTTCTGCGACGGTTTCTCACGAATTTTACTTAGTAAATGCACGTGACCGTTACGAAGCCTTAAAACGTTTAGCCGATGCTAACCCAGACATTTTCTCTGTGGTTTTCTGTCGCACTAAAAGAGATACTCAGGCTGTAGCCGAAAAATTAATTGAAGATGGATATAGCGCTGCTGCGTTGCACGGAGATTTATCTCAGGCACAACGTGACGGTGTAATGAAATCGTTCCGTGGAAGACAAATTCAGATGCTTGTTGCTACTGATGTTGCTGCACGTGGAATTGATGTTGATAACGTAACACACGTTGTAAACTACCAATTACCTGATGAAATCGAAACGTACAACCACCGTTCAGGTCGTACCGGTAGAGCAGGAAAATTAGGAACTTCTATTGTAATTGTTACAAAAAGTGAGTTGCGTAAAATTTCTTCTATCGAAAGAATCATCAAACAAAAATTCGAAGAAAAACCAATTCCATCCGGAATCGAAATCTGCGAAATTCAATTGTTACACTTAGCAAACAAAATTAAAGATACTGAAGTTGATCACGAAATTGACAACTACTTACCAGCAATCAACAATGTTCTTGAAGGTTTATCTAAAGAAGAATTGATTAAGAAAATGGTATCGGTAGAATTTAACCGTTTCATCGCTTATTACAAAAAGAACAGAGATATTTCAACTCAATCAGGTGAAAGACGCGAAAGAAACGATTCTGAACCAAGAGAATTCAACAACAACGGAGCAGTTCGTTATTTTGTAAACATCGGTTCAAGAGACAACTTCGACTGGATGTCACTTAAAGATTACCTGAAAGAAACATTAGACTTAGGTCGTGATGACGTTTTCAAAGTAGACGTAAAAGAAGGCTTCTCTTTCTTCAACACAGATCCTGAGCATACTGAAAAAGTAATGGAAGTATTAAACAACGTACAATTAGAAGGACGTCGTATTAATGTTGAAATTTCTAAAAATGACGGTGGCGGAAGACGTGACCATAACAATCGTGGTGGCGGAAGAAATTCCGGATCAAGAAGAGAAGGAAACTTTGCTCCAAGACGTGAAGGTTCAGGTGGCGGATTCAGAAGCGACAGAAACTCTGCTCCAAGAGAAGGTGGTTTCAGAAGTGAAAGAGGTTCTTCACCAAGAAGAGAAGGTGGTTTCAGAAGCTCAGCTCCAAGAAGCGAAGGAAGTTCAGACAGAGCTCCAAGACGTTCTGAAAGCTTTGGTGATTCTTCAAGACCAAGAAGACCAAGAAGAGATTAATACTTTAATATCTTAAAATACAAAATCCCAAATTCCGAACATAATTGGAATTTGGGATTTTTTTATTAAAATCTCCCCCTCTAAAAATGAGTTTTGTCATCCCTAACAATGTAATTCAAACTTCCTTCTCACTTTTTATTTAAATATTAAAAGCTACACTGTTGCCTTTGTTAATTTTCTTATAATTATATTCGAAGACTGCAAAATATTTAATCGTGATTTACTACTTTTAGAACTTTAAATCAGGATATGAAATATTTCGCAGTTTTCTTTTTTACACTATTATCAGCCGTCGGTTTCGCACAGGACACTGAGTCTACCGTTCCGCAAAGAGTTTCAGGCTACATTATCAACGACAATAGTAAACAACCTCTTTCTAATGTAAATATCATCAACACAAACAAAGTACGTGGTGCAAAATCTGATGCTAAAGGATATTTTGAAATTGATGTTCAGCTTAACGATACCATTCACTTCTCAATTTTAGGTTTTCAATCTTTAAGGGTCAGAGTAACCAATGACTGGATTAAAAATAAAGTAACCCGAATTCAGCTTACCGAAAAAGCAATTGCACTGGAAGAAGTAATTATTGCTCCTTTTAATTTAACCGGTTACCTTGAAGTCGATTCAAAATTAATTCCAACCAAAGAAAATTACCGTTATAGCATTTCCGGTCTTACACAAGGATATGAAGCCGGTGAATATTCACCAAACGCTTTTGGTAAAGTATTGGGTTCTATTTTCAACCCCGCCGACATGCTCTACAATTTCTTTGGTAAAAATGCAAAAGAGCTCAAGAAGCTGAAGGAAATGCGAAAGGACGATACGGTTCGCAACCTGTTAGAATCAAAATTTGACCGTGAAACTGTCTCTGTACTTTTAGGAATCAGCAAAGACGAAATCCCAGATATACTGCAACGTTGTAACTACTCCGATTCCTTTATACAAACAGCAAATGATTTGCAGATTATGGATGCCATTAGCGGATGTTATGAACAATATAAAGTATTAAAAAGGAATTAGAAAATTACTCTTAGCTTAAAATATACCAAATCCTCAATTTTTAAAATTGGGGATTTTTTTGTTCTGTAATCGAGTCAAATAACTTTATTAACCGTAGTTTCTTCAGATAATTAAAGGTTTTCATTGTTTTTTTGAGTAAATTAGACATTCTGCGACTATTGAGAATCCAGTTTACATCAAATAATACCGTAAAGACCATGACAGATATTACCCAAAAAATTTTAAATTTTATCGATCTTCAAAAAGGAGAAGAAAATAAAAAATCGGTAATCGAAAACATAACCGGCGCGGTTTCTTTTAGAGGATCAAACATCTGGATTCTTGCCTGTGCCATTATTATTGCCTCTGTAGGACTAAATGTTAACTCTACAGCGGTTATCATTGGCGCCATGCTTATTTCGCCTTTAATGGGACCTATTGTTGGTGCCGGTTTTGGTTTAGGAATGTACGATTTTGAACTTCTGAAAAAGTCCATGAAAAACCTGCTGATCGCAACAGTGGTAAGTTTAAGCACTTCGGCTATTTATTTCTATATTAGTCCGTTTAAAGAAGCGCAATCCGAATTACTCGCTAGAACTTCTCCAAATATCTATGACATTCTTATTGCCTTTTTTGGCGGTTTAGTAGGCGTAATTGCTGTGACCAGAGTAGAAAAAGGAAATCCAATTCCGGGTGTAGCGATTGCAACTGCTCTTATGCCGCCACTTTGTACTGCAGGTTACGGACTGGCACTTGGAAATTATACGTACTTTTTTGGTGCCCTTTATCTCTACACCATCAACTGCGTATTCATTTGCATTGCCACTTTTGTGATCGTAAAATTCTTAAATTACCCCGTTACAAAACAACTGGATCTACAACAGCAAAAGAGAGTGAAGTATGGGATTACACTGCTCATTTCACTATTAATTGTACCTAGCATCTATTTTGCCTATCAATTGTATATTCAAAAAAGCTACACTTCCAGAACCGAAATTTTTATACAAAAGGAATTCCTCGATAAAGACTATCCTATTATCTATAAAAAAATCAAATACAATACTACCCCCAGAAGAATTGAGCTGGCTTTTTTAGCCAAAAAATTTAATGATGGGGAAATTATCAATCTTAATAAAAAATTAACTGAGTATGATCTTCCCAATACTAAATTGATTATCAGACAAGATACCGTTAATTTAAGAAAGGATATTATGAATCAGATCAACAACAATCAAACTGTAGTCGATCAAAAAGACATCTTGATCAATAGTCTTCGAAATCAATTAGCACTATACCAATTCAACACTACACAGATCAACAACGAAGCAAAAATACTTTTTCCTGCTGTTACGTCTTTAAAAATTGGTAATTACAATATTGAAGAAGAGCCTAATAAATCTAAAATAATCCCTGTAGTTCTTTTTCAAAGCAAGAAAAAAATGGATTCAGAAACCAAACAAAAAATGAAACTATGGCTAAAAGAAAGACTTGCCAAAGATTCTGTTGAAGTATATCAGCAAAACAACTAATAGATAATAAAAATAATTCTTACATTTATCAATATGTCAATCAAATAACTAAAATAAAAAAATTATGTCAAAAGGTCAGGATGCTAAGAAAACAGCAAAAAAAGAACCGCTAAAAACGGCTAAAGAAAAGAAAGAAGAAAAAAGGGAAAAGAAAAATTCGCCTAAGCGAGATTAATTTTTAGTCGCAGTCTCAGTTTACAGTCTCAGCCGCAGTATTCAGTATTAAAGAACTGCAAACTGCGACTGTAAACTGCGACTGAATACTATTATTTAACAGGAATGTTCGAAAGGATTTCCAATACAAATTTCCAGTATTTCTGAGCTGATGAAATACTAGCTCTCTCATCAGGAGAATGCGCCCCGTGAATAGTCGGACCAAAAGAAATCATATCCATATCCGGATAGTTTGTTCCTAAAATCCCACACTCCAGACCTGCATGACAAGCTACTACTTTTGGTTTCTCGTTATTTTGTTTCTCATAAATTCCAACCAAAGTATCTAAGATCTCCGAATTTACGTTTGGTGTCCAACCAGGGTAAGAACCTGAAAGCTCCACTTCACAACCTACTAATTCAAAAGCAGAACGCAATGCATTAGCCAAGTCAAATTTTGAAGTCTCAACAGAAGAACGTGTTAAACATCCGATAGTTATTTCGCCATCTTTCACAATTACTCTCGCAATGTTATTTGATGTTTCTACTAAATCTTCCATATCGGCACTCATTCTGTATACTCCGTTATGAGCCGCATAAATAGAACGAATAATACCTTCCTGAACCCCTAAATCCATTACTTTCTCCGGTAAGTCGCATTTTACGATTTCAATAGATAAGTTAGGTTCGGTCGTTTTGTACTCCGCCTTAATGTCATTAATGATTTCCTGCATATCAAAAATATACGCCTCATCAAACATTTCAGAAATAATTACTTTGGCTACACTTTCTCTCGGAATTGCATTTCTTAAACTTCCTCCATTAATCTCCGCTACCTGTAATCCGAAATTTTCAAAAGCATCAAACAGCAAACGGTTCATGATCTTATTAGCATTCCCTAATCCTTTATTAATATCCATACCTGAATGGCCTCCATTAAGCCCTTTTACGGTAATAATATGTCCAACTGATCCTTCCGGAACTTCTTCTTCATTATAAGTTCTTGTCGCGGTTACATCAATTCCTCCGGCACAGCCGATATCAATTTCATCATCTTCTTCTGTATCTAAATTCAAAAGAATCTGTCCTTGCAAAATACCTCCTTTAAGATTTAAAGCTCCGGTCATTCCGGTTTCCTCATCAATTGTAAACAAAGCTTCTATAGCCGGATGCGGAATATCTTTGCTTTCCAAAATTGCCATAATTGTCGCTACTCCCAATCCATTATCCGCACCAAGTGTTGTACCACGCGCACGAACCCAGTCACCATCAACATACATATCGATTCCCTGAGTATCAAAATCAAAAACAGTATCTGCATTTTTTTGGTGCACCATATCCAAATGCCCCTGCATTACAATTGCTTTGCGATTTTCCATTCCCGGAGTTGCCGGTTTTCTGATGATTACATTTCGGATTTCGTCTTCAAAAGTTTCTAAACCTAAGCTGTTTCCAAAGTCTTTCATAAATTCAATTACACGCTCTTCTTTTTTTGACGGACGTGGAACGGCATTTAAATCGGCAAACTTATTCCATAGTGCCTTTGGTTCCAGATTTCTAATTTCCTGACTCATTATATTTTTGTTTGTAGTTTAACAATTAAGAGCTCCAAAGTTACAAAGTTTAAATGCTTTTTTCGTCACAAATTTCACGAATTAGCATTAATCTGATGGCTAAAAAACAAATTCCGCAAAACGCCTCTTTTATAGTTCTAATATTGTATTTATATTTACGTAATTCAAAACTAAAATTGTGAAATCGAAATACATCTTGCCCCTATTTCTTGTTGTTCAGATTATCCTCTTAAAAATTCTCCCCTTCTTTCCTGATTTTGTAGAAGGGCTCTACAGCAACAACTTATACATTAGAATTTCACATTTTTCCAGAACGCTTTTAGGCAAAGTTTCATTCTCTGTAGGCGATTGCATTTATGCTATTTTAATTTTATCAGCGATAAGCTGGTTTTGGAAGATTAGAAAAACATGGAAAACAGATTGGAAAGATCATATTTTAACGATGCTGGGTAAAATTTCCATTTTTTACTTTTTCTTCCATCTCCTTTGGGCCTTCAATTATTATCGCGAACCTCTATTTGAAAAAATGCAAATCACAAAGGAATATAGTGACGCCGACTTATTAGTTTTTACAAAGAAATTAATCTTAAAAACGAACGAGATTCAACTTCTTATAACTAAAAATGACAGCGCTAAAATTGTCTTTCCATACACTCAAGATGAAGCTTTTAGAATGAATTTAAACGGATATGAAAATCTGGCAAAAGAATACCATTATTTCAGCTACGAAATTCCGAGCGTTAAAAAATCGCTCTTTAGTCTGCCATTAACTTATATGGGCTTTGGAGGTTATCTTAATCCGTTCACTAATGAAGCACAGGTCAATGATTTATTACCTATGTATAATTTTCCCGTAACGACCTGTCATGAAATGGCACATCAAATGGGGTTTGCCAGCGAAAGTGAGTGCAATTTTATTGGGGTTCTGGCTTCGGTTAAAAATGATAATTTGTACTATAAATATTCCGGTTACAGCTTTGCGCTACGCTATTGTTTAGGCATCTGGCAGGTTAAAAATGAAACTATTTTTAAACAATTAAAAAAACAAATCCATCCGGGAATTCTAAAAAACTATCAGGAAAGCCAGGATTTCTGGAAACAATATGATACTTTTATTGATAAAGGCTTTCATGTTTTCTATGATAATTTTTTAAAAATAAATCATCAGAAAGACGGCTTGGAGAGTTATAGTAAATTTGTAGACTTGATGGTGAATTATTATAAGACCAGAGAATTGTAAAAAATCACTGGAAATTACACTGGGGTTTTTAGCCACAGATTATTAGGAATTAAAAAGATTTCCTTCAGATGCTTTTAGTTGAAATAAATAATAGTAAATAACCCTGACCTCAGATTTATGACAAAAATCTATTTAAATCTTTATAATCTGTGGCAAGCAAAAAAAAATAAACAGTACCTTGTAACAAAATAGATTTCAACACTACTAATAAATTTATGAGCGAAAATCTAGAACAGTCATTTGTTACGCAATTGCAGGCAAATCAGAATATAATCCACAAAATATGTAGATTATATACTGCCGGCGAAGATGCTCACAAAGATTTGTTTCAGGAAATCACTATACAGCTCTGGAAAGCGTATCCAAAATTTAGAGGCGACAGCAAATTTTCGACCTGGACGTATCGAGTTGCCTTAAACACCGCTATTACCTTATACCGAAAAACTAAACGAACCGTATCAACCGTAGAATATGAAAGTCATCAGCATTTTATAAAAGATGTTGATTACAATTATGAAGAAGAAGAACAGATTAAATTGATGTACAAAGCAGTTTATCAGCTTAATGACATCGAAAAAGCATTAGTTTTTATGTATTTAGAAGACAAAGATTATCAAGAAATAGCAGAAACCTTAGGAATCAGCGAAGTGAATGCTCGTGTGAAAATGAACAGAATTAAAGGGAAACTTAAAAAAATACTAAATCCTTAAAAATTATTATGAAAGAACTGGATTTATTAAAAAAAGACTGGAAAAAGAACTCGGATTCTTTTGAACAAATATCAGAAAAGGAAATCTACAAAATGATTCACAAAAAATCGTCTTCCATCGTGAAGTGGATTTTAATTATCAGCATTTTGGAAGTACTGTTTTGGACCATCTCGAACTACTTTTCAAATGTAGATGCTGATCTAAAGAAAATGAATCATCCTGAGATCATTCTGGTAATGGATATTTTATTGTATTTTAATTATATCGTAATTTTTGTTTTTATCTACTTTTTCTATAAAAACTATAAAACCATCACCACTACTGTTTCTACCAAACTGTTAATGAGCAGTATATTAAAAACCCGAAAAACGGTTCAGTATTATGTTTGGTACAATTTAGGTATGCTTGTGGTTTCGTCTATACTCAGCTTTTTCATCGGATATGTTTACAATCCGGATATGGCAATTATTAGAGAAAAATTAGCCTTAAATGGAAAAGCAATGCTGTTCTCAATCGGCGCATTGGTATTGCTTGTGCTGGTTCTTTTCGGAATCTTCTGGGGGATTTACAGATTACTTTACGGAACGCTACTGCGCAGGTTATATGCAAATTATAAGGAGCTTAAGAAAATTGATTTCTGATAAGAGGTGCTAAGAAACTAAGGCACTAAGGCTCTAAGAAACCAAGTTACTAAGTTTATTTTGAAACTTGAAACTTGAAACTTTGAACCCTGAAACAAAAAAAGCAATCTAAAATATCTAGTAATCCCATCTTCTCATTTTATTAAGCTCTTCCTGTACTTTGATTTCTTCTGCCGGAATAACTTTTAAAAATGAAGGATGTTGTTCGATTGCATATTCTACTTTTTCAACAATTTCTTCGATGGTATCGTTTTCATAATCAATTTCAAGAGGTTCTTTGATGATGAAAGACTGTAAAATTCCTTTCTTTTTCATTCGTAGTCCTTTTTTATCAAAAGAACGACGGAAACCGTCAATAACAATTGGAATTACTACAGGTTTGTGCTGTTTTATGATATGTGCCGTTCCTTTACGAACAGGTTTAAATGACTTAGTTGTACCTTGCGGAAATGTAATTACCCATCCATCTTCGAGTGCAATTCTGATATTTTCTGTATCGTTTGGGTTAACATCACGCTTTTCGGTAACATCAACACCTTTTGCACGCCAGGTTCTTTCTACTGTAATCGCTCCAACGTAAGCCAAAATTCTTGGCAATAATCCGGCCTGCATGGTTTCTTTGGCAGCAACATAATAAATATTCATTTTGGGCTGCCACAAATATCCGATATTCTTAATAGTATCCTGACGTCCGCTTAAACTTGCGTTAAACACATGAAACATCGCCACAACATCAGCAAAATAGGTCTGGTGATTCGATATAAACAAAACATTTGTATCCGGAAGCGTTTTAATAATTTCCGATCCTTCGATCTGCAATTCGTTAAAACCTCTATATCTTCGGTGAGTCATGGCTCCCAGAATACGGATCAACCATTTCTTGATGAATAATATATGTCCGAAAGGATTTCGTTTAAACAATCCCATAGCTGTCAATTGTATTATTTTATTAGGACGCAAACTTACAAAAATTATTCTTTTACCGATCCTTTAAAACAATTTCTAAAATAAACCGGTAGGACTATGAATATCAAATTGTTATTTTTTATCCTTTATACTTTTTCGCCAAAAGTCGTTTTTAAAACATCTCTCAGTTCACTCAATATCATGGCAGTTGCTCCCCAAACAATATGATTTTGTATGTTAAATGCGGGAACTAAAGCATTATTTGCATAAGAAGTTGATAATGTGACTTCAATAACAATTTCGTCATTCAAAAAAACAGAGAGGGGTAATTCTATAATACTCGCTACTTCCCTGATATCCGGATAAAATAAAAGCTCTTCTTTGGAAATACCTAAAAAAGGATGCACTAAGAAGTTGCTTGGCGGAATATACATAGGCGTAAAATGTTTGATTAGCTCTATTTTTTCAGGTGCAACGCCTATTTCTTCCTGTGTTTCACGCAAAGCAGTCTCTTCATAATTTGCATCAGTCGTTTCGTATTTTCCTCCAGGGAATGCAATTTGAGACGAATGAACTCCATTATATGCGTTTCGGACAATCAATACAAGATGTGTTTTATTGTTTTTTGGATAAAACAACATCATGACCGCTGCGATACGCGGATTTTTATCTTTCAAATCAAGATTCTTCAAGGCTTCGAGGCGTTCTTTTGGTGCCATTTTAATATGAGCCAACTCCGCCGGTAATACTGCCGGAATTAAATTAGGAACATATTGCAAAAAGTCTTGAAAATCCATAAGCAAAGTTTATTTTTGTACTTTTAAATAAAATATAAATATAGTCCAGAAAACGCGGTTCTACAAGTTTTCTAAAATCAAGTCTTAAAAATGTACAGTAAAGAAGAATCACAAAAGATAAAAAGAGAATTCTGGGTGGCATTCGCCGAAAAATACCCTCGCAAATGGGTACTTTATGATACCAAAATTAAAGATTTTTCCTTTAAATTTTATGTAGACAATAAAAAAGCACAGGTTCTAATTGATATCGAACAAAGAAGTGATGAAAAACGAAATGCCTATTTTGAAAAAATTGAAGCATTAAAAAATATTCTGGAGGAAGAATTCATTAAAGATTTGGTTTTCGAAAAAAACTATACGCTTGAAAGTGGTAAAACGATTAGTCGTATTTGGGTTGAGAAACCAGGTGTTGGTTTTAGTAACCGCAATAACTGGGATGCTATTTTTGATTTCTTTAATGAAAAAATGCATGCTCTGGAAATGTTTTATCTGGAATATGATGAGTTTATTAAGGATATTGATTCTTAATAAAAGACACTAAGATTCTGAGTTGCTAAGGTTCTAAGAAGCGTAATTACTTCATTATTATACTAAATCCGAAAGGTTTCAAAAACTTGTCGGATTTAATAAAAGATACTAAAGCTATGAGCTGTTAAGACTCTAAGAAAGTATACTAACTTAGAACCTTAGCAACTCAGAATCTCAAACTACACACTAACCATATTATACACAATAATATGATCGTCGTAGTTGATATAAAGCTGTTTGCGGAAATCCTGTTTTTTTCGCGTGATGATAGATAACTTACAGGCTTTGCCGTCATTGTCTTTGCACATAAAAGAATAAACAATATCAGTATCATTTTCTTCTCTCTCAATGTAATCCAAAATACTAAAAAGCTGTATTTCCTGCGAGTAAACCACAATTCTGTGTTTATTGGTATCCAGAATTACCGAAAGGTTAACCAAATCAAGATTAGACCATTCACCCCATTTCCCTTTTTCATTTTTTTCCAAAACACTAAAACCAGATGTTTTAAACTGGTAAGACTGACTAAAAGTTTGCTGTAAACCAAGTCCGAAAAAAAGTAAAAGTATAAAAGTGCGTGTAGGATTCATATTGTATTTCTTGGGGGTAATTTAGAACTCAAATTTAGCCTTTTCCTGGCAGGCAACTTCAAAATCGGACATCATTTGTTGAACAATTTGCTCTACCGGTAAAATTTCATGAATTAATCCTGCAATTTGACCTATTTCAAGTTCTCCCTCTTCAAGATCTCCTTCAAACATTCCTTTTTTAGCTCTTGCTCTTCCTAAAAGCTGCACCAAATCCTCTTTCGAAGGACATTTTTCATACAATTCCTGAACGTCCTGATAGAATTTATTCTTAATCAATCGAACAGGTGCCAGTTCTTTTAAAGTCAGTTGTGTATCTCCTTCCCTAACCTTAACGATCGTTTCTTTAAAATTATCATGCGCCGAAGATTCGATCGAAGCGGCAAAACGGCTTCCCACCTGAACTCCATCGGCTCCTAAAACCATTGCAGCAAGCATTCCTCTGCCTGTTGCAATTCCCCCGGCAGCAATAAGTGGTATCTGAACTTTCTCTTTCACCATCGGGATTAAAGTTAAGGTTGTCGTTTCGTCACGTCCATTGTGTCCTCCTGCTTCAAATCCTTCGGCCACGATAGCATCAACACCTGCCTCCTGCGCTTTCAAGGCAAAAACACTGCTGCTCACTACATGTACGACTGTAATTCCTTTTTCTTTTAAAAACGAAGTCCACGTTTTTGGATTTCCGGCGGAAGTAAAAACAATTTTCACTCCTTCTTCCACCACAATATTTATAATTTCTTCGATATTTGGATACAGCATCGGAATGTTAACTCCAAATGGCTTACTGGTCGCTTTTTGGCATTTCTGAATATGTTCACGTAAAACTTCGGGATACATAGAACCTGCTCCAATTAAACCTAAACCTCCCGCGTTACTTACTGCTGCTGCTAATTTATAACCGCTGTTCCAGATCATTCCTCCCTGAATAATTGGATATTTGATCTTAAAAAGTTGTGTAATTCTGTTCATTCAAAAATGTAGTTATTGTTTAATTATCTTTCCCGTTTTGTGAAGACCATCAGCATCAAAAGTATAAAAATACAATCCGCTTTTTAATCCTTCAACAGAAAGAATAGGGTTTTGATTTGTAATTTGTTTTTCGATTAGCTTTTGCCCCAGAACAGAGTACACAGAAACAGAAGCGGTACTGTTCTCAAACAAAAAGGAAATCGCTGTTTTAGTTGGATTTGGAAAAACAGAAAAAACTTCTCCTAAAGACTTGAAGTCTAACACTCCTAAAGCGGCTCCAAAATTAGGAATTCCGTAACCATAATTATTATTGGGTGTCGTATATCGATCAGAAGACTGCAGAATCATCTGCCTAATTTCTTTATTTGTTTTGGATGGAAAAGCCTGCCACAAACAAGCAATCATTCCTGCCATAATTGGACAAGAAAACGAAGTTCCGTTTATCATTGTAATATTTCCCCCGGTATCAGATACAACAGCTGCCGTACCTTGTGCCATAACATCCGGCTTAATTCTTCCGTCAGAACTTGGTCCTATAGAGCTAAAACCTGATCTAACTTTCGAAGAAGTTACAGCACCTACTGTAATTACCGAAACAGCATCTGCAGGTCCTCCAATATGAGGTTCAGTTGTAGCTCCTTCATTTCCAGCCGAAGCAACCACGATTATTCCTTTATTAAAAGCCATTTCGGCTCCACGGGAGATAAAGTTAGTCGTCCCGTTCATATCGCTATACGTGTGCGTGTAGTTTGGATTATCAAATTCAAAATACCCCAAAGAAGTTGTAATAATATCAGCTCCTACACGGTCTGCTTCTTCTGCTGCCTCTACCCAATACGATTCTTCTACCGGATTCTCGGTAGGGTCATATTCGGTGATGTATAAATAATAAGAAGCATCAGGAGCAGTACCTACCAGAGCATTTTCTTTATAACCGCCCATTGTTGAAAGTACCATTGTTCCGTGGCTGTCTCCTGAATAAAAATTAGCATTTCTATTCACATAATCGTACCCTCCTAAAATCTGATTATTATCGATTAATTTCTTAAATGGTAAAGCGGTATTGACCCCCGGAAAACCTGCATCTAAAACAGCAATTACTTTTCCCGAGCCGGTTTTATTCTGTTGGTGCAGCACTTTTCCATTCAGCATTTCTATCTGTCCTCCTGAAGTTCCGTAGGCATAATCCGTTTTTGATTTCAGTTTGTCTTTTACCTTACTTATCTTATTCTCGGCTACTTTTTTAGAAGTTGCATTCAGATTTTTATTGGCGAAAAACACTTTATCGACAAATGACAGTGCCGTAAGTGCAGTAATATCGGTTTGAGTTCCTCTAATATGAAGTGCATTTAACCATTTGGATTTTGCCATAATAGTTATTCCCGAACTCGATCTAACCTGATTGATGTAAGAGTCCTCTATAGGTGCATCGGTAAAATCTAACGCAATATTTTGATTGGCTCTCCGGTCTAAGGCACGCTGTGTCAAAATTGTAAGCGGAGCATTAAGAGATGCCTGTGCGTTGGGTTTATTTTTAAAGTATACCCATGCGTCTTCCTGCGAAAACACCGCGGAAGAAAAAATCAACAACAAAAAGACAAAATAGTGCTTCATGATTACTTTTTTAAAGGTGAAACCTCCGTAAAAAAGTATAAAGCTAAGAAATTACTCCCGAACCAACTAATTCATTCTCTAAATACCAGGCCACAAACTGACCTTCGGTAATGGCGGACTGAGCTTCCTCAAAGCGAACATACATTCCGTTTTCAAACTGATACAAGGTTGCTTTCTGTAATGGCTGACGGTAACGAATTCTTGCCATCACTTCCATTTGTTGTCCTTCCTTCAATTTCAAATCTTCGCGAACCCAGTGTACTTCAGAATTACCTACAAACAATGCTTTTTTGAATAAGCCCGGATGATTGCTTGTTAAGCCGGTATAAATGGTATTCGTATCAACATCCGTAGCAATTACAAATAACGGATCTGTAGTACCTCCAACATTTAAGCCTTTTCTTTGTCCGTTTGTAAAATAATGTGCTCCCTGATGTTTTCCCATCACTTTACCCATCGTTGGAAGATAATCCAGTTTTTGAGACTCTATTTTCAATTCGTCTTCCAGAGAAATTCCTGTTGGTTTTTCAATGGTATAGATTGGATCGTTTTTGTCAATTTGAACGATAAGACCTTCTTTTGGCTGTAGTTTTTGCTGTAAAAACTCCGGTAAACGCACTTTCCCAATAAAACAAAGTCCTTGCGAATCTTTCTTTTCGGCTGTAACCAATTCCATTTCAGCAGCGATTTCACGAACTTCAGGTTTAGTTAATGCTCCGATTGGAAACAATGCTTTGGATAATTGTTCCTGAGACAACTGACATAAAAAGTACGACTGATCTTTGTTTACATCATTTCCGGCAACCAATTGATAAACCGTTTTTCCGTCCACTTCAATTTCGCTTTTTTGGCAGTAATGTCCGGTCGCCACATAATCGGCTCCAAGACTTAGAGCGATTTTCATAAAAACATCAAACTTGATTTCGCGGTTGCAAAGTACGTCAGGATTTGGAGTTCTTCCTTTTTCATATTCGTTGAACATATAATCAACGATTTTTTCTTTGTATTCTTCGCTTAAATCAACTGTTTGAAACGGTATACCGAGTTTCTCCGCTACCAATAAAGCATCATTGCTATCTTCTAACCACGGACATTCATTAGAAATCGTAACCGAATCATCGTGCCAGTTTTTCATAAAAAGGCCAATAACTTCATATCCCTGTTGTTGCAATAAATAAGCAGCAACACTTGAATCTACTCCACCGGAAAGTCCAACAACTACACGTTTCATTCTAAATTGTTTATGTTTTTACAAGGCTGCAAAGATAAGCCCTATTTTTGAAAATTGCAGTAGTTTTTGATTAGTTTATACAATGCCGTTGTAAATAAAACTTATTACTTTCTCACAAATTTATAGGTGATTAATTTGCCTTCATGCATTTCGCTAAGAAAATAAATACCACTGGATAAATTTTCAACATTTAGGATATCCTCTACATTAGCCTTCACTTTAAATGTTGTTATAGTTTTCCCTAATATCGTAATGAGGTTTAAAGTCGCATCGTGATCTGACTTAATTGTTATAATCTTATTACTTGGATTAGGATATATCACAAAGTTTAAGTTTTTATCAAACGATAAGGTGTTCAGGTTAGTATTTGGAATAGTTCCGGAAATAGAATAACTTCCGATAGAACCATACGCCGAATACCCGCCATTAGTTTTATCTCCTGCACCAACCCCACTAATGCTGATAAAATACTTACCAGCCAAAAGATTTGCAAACATAAACCCATCTAGATTGTACGGATCGGAGTCCCAATACTGCCCGATTTCGACACCTGCCGAATTGTACAACTGAATCAAAATATGAAGATTACCAGTTCCCCATCTGCTTACTGTATTTGCTTCGATACTCACATCTCCTCCGCTAGTAGTAAAACTAAAGAAATCTTTATCGCTTTCTTTTTCTATTACACCATCTCTTTTAATAATTTCTCCTTTACTGCTTAGCGTCAGATTAAATGCTGAAGCTGTATTATTTCCATAATCATCAGTTCTGTAACCTATTCCCCAGCTTTTATCAGAAATAATTGCAACATCATCTTCGGTATTATTAGCATTATTATATTCACCTTTACTCCAATGCGAAACGGGTCTGACAAAAGACGTTCCCATAATCGGCCCCCAAGAAGTTCCGTTTAACCCTGAAAAATACCCTTCGCTAGGAGAAGTACGCCCATCATGTTTTAATGAAAAGAGATGCCCGATCTCATGAGAAGCTGTTTCTCCTGCTGCTTTACCAGTATTGACATTAAAACACCAGGCCGGAACATCATTATCCCATGTAAAAGATCCTATAAAAGCTACACCTCCTTCTCCAGGACTTGCAGTATCTGTGGGAGTGATTACAACACGTTTTCTTTTTGTTTTTGGATAGGTATTAAAAACAGCCTCATTTGTTGTAATATTTAAATTAAAAGGCCTGTAATCTTCTGCAACAACCTCAAAAGCCTGAAGTATAAAAGCATCACTCATTCCTGAAGGGAGAGCATAAATTGCTCCTCCATTATTCCAAAGGCTTCCCGCAGGCATCGTATGTCCATCAAAATCCAATAATACACATCCTATCCCACCAGGAAAACTTTCTAACTTTAACAGATCTGCATTAATTGTAGCGGAACTATTTTTTGCAGTTTTTGCTTCCTTTTGTGACAGAGTAGCATAATCTACACAAATCAAGGAATTAATATCCACTTTTGATACATAAGCATTTCCATGAACATCTGATGAGTATTTGTATGCTTCATTTGTTTTCTTAAGAATAATATGTCCTTCAAGTGATTTTTCCATTACCTTAAGGTAAAAAGAAGATCCGGAAACATTTTTAATCTCTCCGATTAAATATTCACTCGAAATGCTCGACTCTTTGTAGTTTATTTTTCCGCTAAAACTTTTTGAATCCGCAATCTGAAGCAAAACATTATTGCTTTCCTTTCTTCCGGCAGAGACCGTAAGCCCCTTCTTCAAGTTGCTAATAAAACTGCTGCATGAGCCTAAGGAAGTCTGAGAGACGGCCACATTACTAAAAAAAACAGTCAACACTAAGAGTAATAAAAAAATGTAGTTTTTTTTCATATATTTTTTCTTTTTTTGTGTGAAGAAGAAGCTTTACCAGATACTTCTATAATTAAAAGGTGAATTAGCGAAATCAAGATTCAGCATCGAATATAAATGTTTACTAACTAAAAAAACAGCAATAGTTCTTGTTTTTTTTTAACAAGAACAAAAAAATCATCAGATTCGAACGATATATTCCCAATTCACTCAATACAAACGCAATAAGAAAGAACCAGTCCTAAGAATTTGTTCTTCTCATTCTTCTATAGTGGTAAAATTCAAATTAATCCGGAAAACTAAATACCGCGGCATTCTAATTACAAATTATTACTCCGTTTTAGGTTTTGAATCGGCCTGATAACTACTTTTAGGGTCACTCATATTAACTTCCTTCGTTAATTTTCCTTTAAAGTAAAACTGCCACATCCCGGACTTCTTCCCTCTGGTAAATTTTCCTTTAGAAGCCACAACTCCATCAGAGTCATAAAAAACAGCATCGCCATTGTATTCGTTATTTTTAAAAGTACTCTGCTCTAAAAGAATTCCGTTTTGCCCGTACTTCTTATAAACACCCTCTTTCAAACCTTCTTTATAAGTCATTTCCTCGGCAATTTTAGAATCCGGATAATACACGATTCTCGCTCCTTCTAATTTTCCGGCTTTGTATTTTTCAAGCGTCATAATTGCTTTCGAAGCCTTATGATAGTATTTCCACTCACCTTCACGTGATTTTCCGATTTCCTTACCTTCGCTTACTTTATTTTTATTCTGATCGTAAAAAATGGTATAGGAACTTCCGTCATTAGCGGTAAAATCACGAGTTGCTACAACATCTCCTTTTTTGGTATCATCAAAAAATTTAAACACTCCGGTTTCTTTTCCGTGACTAAAAGTCCCTTCGTAACGAGGACGTTTAGATACTTCATAAGTTCCTTTCCAAACTCCCTCTTTTTTTCCGTTAGCATCTGATTTATTGACCTCTTGCGCTACTACAAAAAAGGTATTTAATAAAAGTAATCCGGCTATTATTTTTTTAGAAATCATATCTTTTATATTCTATTTTAAACTTTAACGATTCTGACTTTGATTAAGTATATTTCAGATATAAAAAAATCCCGAAGAATCGAGATTTTTTTATTGGTGTTATTTCTTTTTATTCTGAGCTTTTGCAGCTTCTTGCTGTTCCATTACTTCCTGAAGACGTTGTTGAAACTTACTTTGCTTTTTAGGCTCTTTTAATTTATTTTCCTGAATCTGAGCGTGAATCTTATCACTATCAACAATGTAATTTTTAATTACATACATGATACCGATTGTAATTAAGTTCGAAATAAAGTTGTACAAACTTAATCCGGCACCATAACTATTGAAGAAAATTAACATCATTAATGGCGAAACATAAATCATGATTTTCATCATTTTTGCCATATCCGGCATACCTTCTTGCTGAGGCGCTGCCATTTGCTGATCTCCAGATGTCATTTTCATGTAGAAGAAAATCGCAATTGCTGCCAAAATTGGAAACAAACTGATATGATCTCCATATAACGGAATATGGAATGGTAATTTTACCACCGAGTCAAAAGAAGACAAATCATCTGCCCAAAGGAAACCTTTTTGTCTTAACTCAAAAGCTGAAGGGAAGAACTGGAATGAAGCATACATAAAAGGAAGCTGAATCAATGCCGGAATACATCCTGCCATTGGGTTTACTCCTGCTTTGTTGTACAGTTTCATCGTTTCCTGTTGTTTTTTCATTGGGTCTTTTTTGAATTTTTCTCCCAATTCTGTAATCTCCGGACGTAAAACTTTCATTTTAGCCTGAGACAGGAATGACTTATAGGTAATTGGCGACATGGCCAATTTAATAATAATCGTAAAGATGATAATCGCAATTCCTAATGATAATCCAATTGTTGAGCTTAAAAATCCAAACAAAGGAATAAAAATCAATCGGTTAATCCAGCCAAAAATCCCCCAACCTAATGGAATAATTTTTTCAAAATTCTTATCGTAAGATTTTAAAATTTTATAATCTGCCGGTCCAAAATACCAGCTCATTTTATAATCTATTTCTCCATTAGAGAAAGCCAAAGGAACATTCGCTTTAAACTGTTTTGTATAAACAGTATCTATTTTTTCGTCTTTTACTAAGTTTTGAGAAACAAGCTGTGACTTTTCAAAAGAAGTATTTGTTTGTAAAATTGTAGCAAAGAAATGTTGCTTAAATGCAATATAATCTACCTTTTCAGGTGTTTCTTCTTTATGATCGCCCTGACCAACATAACTTTCTTTACCATCCTTGTAATTATAGTAAATTTCAGCATAACGGTTTTCGTACGAAATACTCTTTTCGTTTCTGTACGTTTTCAGATCCCACTGTAAATCTAATGGTTTTCCAGTATTTAAAACTTTGTTTAACCCCTGGGAACGAACATCAAAACCAACTAAGTAATCATTTGGTTTAAGAACATATTTGTATTCTAAGAATTCATTAGCACCTGCTTTCAGACGCATTGTTAAAATTTGATCTGCGCCATTTTTAGTTAGCGTAGGTTCAAAAAATAAATCTTTAGAGTTTAAAGTTCTATTATCAGCAGTTTGCAACTGAATGTTTAAATTAGCATTATTGTCTTTAATCAATTCAACTAATTGTCCTGAATTTTTTTCAAACTTTTTGAACTCTTTCAACGTAGCTTCTACTATATAACCACCTTTGTTAGCGATTTTAAGTTTAATCTTTTCGTTTTCAATAGTTGTAAAACCTTCTTTAGCAGAAGGCAGTGTAGCTGAATAAGCAAAACCACCTAATGTTTTTTGTAATTGTGCCAATTGCACTGTATCACCAGGAGTTGTAGCTGAAGCAACCGGTAAAACAGCTGTTTTAGTTTTATCCGCTTTCGCTTGTGCTTCTTGCTTGGCAATTAGTTCTTTTTTGGCTTTTTCAGCAGCAATCTCTTTATCAGAAGGCTGATTTTGGTACATAATCCAAATCAAAATTCCAAATATCAATACAAAACCAATGATTGAATTAAGATCAAATTTTTTTTCTTCCATTACAGTTTAAAAAGTTATTCGTTAAAAAGGTATTAGTGCTGAATTAGATTCAAACGTTACACTTTTCAGAATATTAATTATTATTTTTTATGCGCATTCACTGCAGCAGCCACAAAGTTTACAAAAATCGGATGTGGATTTGCTACTGTACTTTTGTATTCCGGATGGTATTGTACCCCAATGAAAAACGGATGATTTTCAAGTTCTACAATTTCTACCAAACCTGTATCCGGGTTTACCCCTGAAGCTTTTAAACCAGCATTTTGCAGTTCATCAGCATATTTGTTATTGTATTCATAACGGTGACGGTGACGCTCTGAAATTGTTTTCTGTCCGTAGATTTTATACGCCAGCGTATCAGGCTTGATATCACATTTCCATGCTCCTAAACGCATAGTTCCGCCTTTATCTGTCACTGTTTTTTGCTCTTCCATCAAATTCACCACAGGATGAGGCGTTTTGTCGTTCATCTCAGTAGAATTCGCCTCTTTGTAACCTAGAATATTTCTTGAATATTCGATTACAGACATTTGCATTCCTAAACAAATTCCGAAAAACGGAATGTTGTTTTCACGCACATAACGAACTGCTTCGATTTTTCCTTCGATACCTCTTTCTCCAAAACCAGGAGCTACTAAAACTCCATCCAGACCTGCTAATTTTTCTACAATATTTTCAGCATTAATATGTTCTGAATGTATCGAAATTACATTTACTTTGGTTTCGTTTGCTGCACCTGCGTGTATGAATGCTTCTAAAATAGATTTGTAACAATCCTGCATTTCTACATATTTACCTACCAAACCAATATTTACGGTATGTTTTGGATTTTTCAGTCTTTTCAAAAACGTATTCCAGTTTTTAAGATCAGGAGAAGCTTTTTTAGGCAAATCTAATTTTTTCAAAGCCACTACATCTAATCCTTCTTCAAGCATTAAATTTGGAACTTCGTATATTGTTGAAGCATCAATAGACTGAATTACTGCTTCTTTTTTCACATTACAAAACAAAGCCAGTTTCTGACGCAGTTCCTGAGACAATTCATGCTCAGTTCTACAAACCAAAATATCTGCTTTGATTCCGCTTTCCATCAATGTTTTAACAGAATGCTGTGTTGGTTTTGTTTTCAACTCACCCGCTGCAGCTAAATATGGAACCAATGTTAAATGAATAACGATTCCGTTATTTTCACCCAATTCCCAAACTAACTGACGAACAGATTCTATATAAGGTAATGATTCGATATCACCAACGGTTCCACCGATTTCAGTAATGACAATGTCATAATCGCCGGATTTACCCAACAATTGCATTCTGTCTTTGATTTCGTTAGTAATATGAGGAACTACCTGAACTGTTTTTCCTAAAAACTCTCCTCTTCTTTCTTTTTCAATAACCGAAAGATAAACTCTTCCTGTAGTAACGTTATTGGCCTGAGAAGTAGGAACGTTCAAGAAACGTTCGTAATGACCTAAATCTAAATCTGTTTCAGCACCATCATCTGTTACATAACATTCTCCGTGCTCGTATGGATTCAACGTACCCGGATCCACATTGATATACGGATCAAATTTCTGAATAGTTGTACGGTATCCTCTTCCTTGTAACAATTTTGCTAAAGATGCCGCGATAATTCCTTTTCCTAATGAAGAAGTCACACCGCCTGTAACAAAAATATATTTTGTTTGATTCATTCTGTTGTTGTTTGTATGTAGTTGTGTAAAAAACTTGGCAAAAGTACAAATTTAATTAGACAATTTATCAATTCAGGAATGAGATAATTTTTAATTTTTTAAGCACATTTTATTTTAAATACTTTACCAATCAATTATTTTATCAAAATGAATATTTTTTACCACTATTAACTAAAAATCCATAAGTAAAACTCAAAAATACAAAGCAATTGTATTCTAATAAGGAAGTATCAAATTGTAAAAACAGAAAAGAAAAGAAACTACACTTACCGAAATATCAAAGATTAATACGATTTTAAATATGGAAAAAGAAATGATGCCATTGATAAAAAATCTCGCAGCAAGCTGAAACAAAAAGAATCCAAAGATTTTTATACTAAATGGATTACAAATAATTGCTTCATGAAAATGAAACCTAAGTATTTCAGAAAAAGCCCTTGTGAGTCCACGGCTTTTACAATACATCAACGGCAATCCTTCGCAGGATGAACGCAAACCAAAATTTAAATATGGAAGAAAAAAGCAATAAAAAAAGACAAACATAATTATGACGATCAAAATTACGTTTATCCTTTTATAAGAATCTATTCCTTGATAAACTATCATTTATGCAAGAAATTATTTTACAGTAGTCTCAATTGTAGTAGTATCTACCTGTACTTTTATATCTAAAGAATCATCTGTTTTTATTTGTTCCACCTCAACAGAATCTAAAGCTCTTTTGATTTCATCTTTATGCTCTAAAGCAAGAGAACCTATTGAACCAACAAAAATAGCCACCCAGATAATAACAAAAACTGTTGCTGCAATTCCTAAATATAATCCGGCTTTTGGTAAAGAAGTCGATGCATTTTCTTTTTTTGCCTGATTTAAAGCAATTGCTCCAAATACAATTGCAAGAATTCCAAATAAAACTGCAATAAAACCAAAGCAAGGAATAAATGCTGCTAATACACCGATAATACCAAAAATTAAAGCGATAATACCTAATGACTGACCAGCATTTGAAGAAGGTAAATTATTTTCCATAAAAAATTGTTGTTGTTGTTGTTAGTTCTGACAAAAATAGAAAACGACTTACACAAACTGTAATTAACCGACCTAAGTTATCAACAATTAAATTAACGTACTTTTTCTGTATTTATTAATTTAAAAACGTTGATGATTCTAAAATATCAACTTATTTCTCAACTACTTAATAGGTTTCGGATATTGTTTTTTGATATTTCGGATCAGTTCTTCCAGTCCATTTAACTTTAATTCGTATATAAGTTGCAACTGTTGTCCCAATTCTCCTTTTGGAAACCCTTTGTTTTGATACCAAACGACATAATACTCGGGTAAATCAATTAAAAAATAACCTTCGTATTTTCCGAAAGGCATTTTGGTATGGGCTAATTTGATGAGAAGTTTTTTGTCTGATTCCATTTTTTTTTAAAGAAAAAAGAAGCAAGAGGAAAGAATATAGACCCATTCTCTTCTCTTGCTTCTTGTTGCGCAAAGCTATTATTATTTTTTTTCTTTTGCCACAGATTAAAAAATAGTTTTCAGTCGCAGTTTTTCTGTCTCGGTTTCAAACTTACTGTCACTGACAGTGTAAACTGCGACTGACAACTAAAACCTTAGAACCTTTTAATATTTTCTTTTGCCACAGATTAGAAGGATTAAAATGATTTTCTAATCTTTTTATTTTAGCGAAAACGATGTGACTTAAAAAAAATCGCCACGAATTCACGAATTATATTTAAACTAATTCGTGAGTTCGTGGCGAATATAGAAACTTAGTATCTTAGAATCTTAGCACCTCAGAGCCTTTGAACCTTAGTAATGCCATCTCACGAAAGCTTCCATCGCAGCATAGGTCGCCAAACCTAATTGTTGGTATAAAGCAGCTGTTTCAGCATTTCGGTCTTCGGCTCTTTGCCAAAATTCTCTGGCATCGGTTCCCTGGAAAACAACACCGTCTTTTTGAGACTGATGCTTGAAGATTCCGTGACGTTTTGCCAAAACCTGGTCCGGGCTCATTGGCACCGCCATCTCTACTTCGTCAATTCCCCATTCCTGCCATGCTCCACGGTACAGCCACAACCAGCAATCGTCCATAAATGATTTTGGTTTCAGCGCTTTTACGGCTTCAAAAATAGCGTCCAGACATACTTTATGTGTTCCGTGTGGATCCGCTAAATCTCCTGCTGCGTAAATTTGATGCGGTTTGATTTTTTCAATTAAATCCATCGTCAATTGAATATCTTCTTTTCCGATTGGTTTTTTCTCGATGGTTCCGGTTTCATAGAATGGTAATTCCATAAAATGAATCTGATCATCGGTTAAACCTACAAAATGACTGGTTGCTCTCGCCTCTCCTTTTCTGATTAATCCTTTGATGTAACGAACTTCAGGAATATCAATTTCGCTGTTCTTTTTATTGGTTAAGAAAGTCGCCGCTTTTTGGTAAATATTATCTGCCTCTTCGCTCTTGATTCCGAATTTTTCATTGTAATCAATTACGAATCTTGCAAAACGCAAAGCTTCATCATCGGCTACGGCAATATTCCCAGACGTTTGATACGCCACGTGTACTTCATGTCCCTGCTCTTGCAAACGCATGAAAGTTCCCCCCATACTGATGATATCGTCATCAGGATGCGGACTAAAAATCAATACTCTCTTCTTAGCCGGTTCTGCTCTTTCCGGACGGTTGGTATCTTCCGCATTTGGCTTACCACCCGGCCATCCTGTAATTGTATTTTGAAGTTTGTTGAATATTTTAATGTTAATATCGTATGCAGGACCTGAATCAGCTAATAAATCGCTCATTCCGTTTTCGATATAATCAGCATCGGTAAGCATTAAGATTGGCTTTTTAAGCTGAAGTGCTAATCCTAAAACAGCTTTACGAGTCAGTTTATCCGTCCATACTACTTTTTCTACCAACCAAGGTTTATTGATTCTGGTAAGTTTAGAAGAAGCTTCTTTGTCTAAAACAAATACCGCATTGTTATGCTCCTGTAAGAAGGAAGCTGGTACACGATTGGTTACTTCATCTTCTACCGATTTCTTTACAATATTTGATTTTCCTTCTCCCCAAGCCAATAAAATTACCTGCTTAGCTTCCATAATCTTTTTTACTCCAAGTGTTATAGCAGTTCTTGGCGTATTACTCAATCCGAAGAAATCTTTACTTGCCGCAACTCTGGTAATATGATCTAAAGCCACTAAACGTGTTTTAGAGTTTTGTAACGATCCTGATTCGTTGAAACCTATATGTCCGTTACCTCCAATTCCAAGAATCTGCAAATCGATACCGCCAAGAGCTTCAATCTTTGCTTCATAATCATGGCAATAATCTGCGATTTGTTCTTTAGTTAAAAGTCCGTCCGGAACGTGGTAATTTTCAGGTAAAATATCGACATGATCAAACAGCAATTCTTTCATAAAACGAACGTAACTGTTGATCGAATTTGGTTCCATTGGATAATATTCATCCAGGTTAAAACTAATTACATTTTTAAAGCTCAAGCCTTCTTCTTTGTGTAAACGAACCAATTCAGCATATAGTCCTTTTGGAGAAGAACCTGTTGCTAATCCTAAAATACAAGGTTTGTTTTCTTTTTGTTTGGATTGAATTAAAGCCGCAATTTCCTGAGCTACTTCTTTTGATGCATCGCCGGAATTTTCAAAAACGACCGTATTGATGTTTTCGAAACGTTTTTCGAACCCTGTTGCTTTGTCGATTTTACTTTTTAACATGATATAGTTTTTTAATTTTACTCGTTACATCTTACCACTTTCGATATTTATGTCCTTTTACTGCATAGAAAAGAATCATTAAATAGGATGGCAGCAGCATTAAATAAGCAATCTGGTTCCCGCTTTTTGATACTCCCACGGTACCATTTGCCGTATTTGCTGCATTTATATTTTCTGTGATCATTCCGTAGAACAAAGGAAAAATTGCTCCTCCGATGATCCCCATGATCAAAATTGCACTTCCAATTTTAGTATAGCCTCCCAAATCCTCTAATGCCATCGGCCAGATTGCCGGCCAGCAAAGCGCGTTGGCCAAGCCTAATAATGCTACTAAAAGTATCACCACCGGTAAGTTTGGAATCCCGGGTAACTGAATCATTATTTTTGGCGAAATCAATACTATTGCCAACACTAAAATTACTCCCAAAACTCCGGATCCTTTCAAAGCTGTTACTTGTGAAAGGTATTTTGGAATTAATGTGATCCCTAATATATACCCTACTACCATTGCCGACATGGTAAACGAAGTTAGTTTTAAATAAAAATTCCCTTCAGTTCCATATACGCCTAATTGTTTTCCGAATCCTCCAATAGAATCTCCGGCCAAGACTTCGGCTGCTAAATACAGCATCAAAGTGATTACTCCTAAAACCAATTGCGGGCGTCTGAAAGCATTTCTAATTTGCTTAAAAATACTCAGATGTGCTACATTTCCTTCTTCATCCAAATCAATTTCCGGAAGTGGAGACAGTTTTACCAAAAGTGCTAAAACCATTATAATCAATCCCATATAAAGATAGGGTCTTTGCAATTGTAATGCAAGTGAATTTAAAGCATTTGTTTTTGAAACGGCGTCTAAAACCGCAATCTTATCTGCTGTAAACTCCTGCATGTTAGACAGTACCAATGCCGTTAATATCAATGGCGCTACAAAACCTGCCAGTTTATTGGCGATACCCAGCACACTAATTCTGGCTGCTGCACTTTCTCTTGGTCCAATTACTACTACATAGGGATTTGAAGCCGTCTGCAAAATTGCCAGACCGGTTCCCATCACAAACAAAGCAATTAAAAACAGTAAAAAGGTTCGGCTTTCAGCGGCCGGATAAAACATAAATGCTCCGGCTGCAATGATTAATAATCCCAAAGAAATACCATTTTTATACCCTACCTTTTCAATGACCCAGGACGATGGAACTGCCATTACAAAATAGGCAATATAAAAAGCAAAAGTTACAAAATAGGCTTGAGAAGAAGACAACTCGCACGCTAATTCAAAAAAAGGAATTAAAGGTCCGTTTAACCAGGTGACAAATCCCAATATAAAAAACAATGCGGTAAGAATAATCATCGGAATGATTGAACTCCTCTTTTCTATATGTATTGCAGTCTCAATTTTTGACATAATTTTATCGGTTGATTGTTAATAGATTAGTTGTTTGATTCCTCTAAAATAACACCAACACTTTTTGCAAATATATCGCAATTTACCCGCAATTCAGTGCGTATTTTTTGCAATTTTAAAACAAAAGTAGTCTAATAAGTTATACTTATCTGTAAATTAGATATCAATATTTTGTTAATTTTTCCTAAATACTCCAGTCTAAAACCGGATAATATTGCTTCAAATACTCTTTCACATCAGCAATATCTTCTTTAGCAGTCAGATCAGGAACATGCTCTGAAAACGGAATACCTATTGTTGTATTTGGATTTTCTTTTACGGCATTTAACAGCACTGTAGGCAGCTCTTTTTCGTCGCGCTCGGGATGAACGGGGCAATTCTTCAAATGAGTATATAAAGTGCTTCCGTTGAATTTAAAAGCATTCATACTTACTCTGATTTTTCCTTCTACATCTTTATAGTCGGCTAAAACATCGGCTGAAGGCTTTTCTAAAATATCCAACAACTGATTGTTCTGATCTAATTTAGCAATGGCGAAACGCGAAATCCTTTCGGAAGGAAATTCCAAAGCATCGCGATCGTAAGCAATAAAAGCATTTGGACTGTTGGTCTCTCTAAGCGCCAGTAAAGCTGCTGCCGAATACAAGTTGTCACTGTTGCAAACCGAATACTGCTGTGTGTTTAATTCCGGAAACTGTTCTACCGCCTGAAACAAAGCATCTGCCGTACCAAAGGGCTTCACTCTGCCTTCGGGAATGTATTGTACAGCAAATGAAATAGTAAGCCCGTGAAAATCGTTATCGGTATTCTGACTACCGTAAAACTCTTTAAAAAGCTCTCCCTGCTCGCCAATGATAATGTAGATGTTTTTATATCCTGCTTTTTTAGCGTTCAGCAGAAGATAATCCAGCAAAGGCCTCCCGCTTGCTCCA
This sequence comes from Flavobacterium tructae, assembly GCF_001853485.1. Taxonomy (NCBI): domain Bacteria; kingdom Pseudomonadati; phylum Bacteroidota; class Flavobacteriia; order Flavobacteriales; family Flavobacteriaceae; genus Flavobacterium; species Flavobacterium tructae. Next base: position 317,855 of record NZ_MIKE01000022.1, read on the forward strand.
ACTCCAATTAGCCCTTTACTTCTTTCATTTGCCTGCGCAATTTCTTCCGCAGATAAATTGTTTGAAATGGCTTCTTTTTTCATGCGCGAGGATGCTCCACCCGCAAGAATAACTAAATTGTTATGCATATTTATATATTTTCATTTTGAATTTCCTTAAATTTATTTAGGTCTTGAATTGTTTTATGTTTCAGGTTTCAAGTTTCAGGTTCCTAAAACTCACAGCTCACAGCTCACAGCTTAAATCTCAACATTTTCAATAACCCTTACACCCGGATCAACAGCTACGGCATAGGCTTCCTGAGCTCCTGCTTCGAGAATGGCTTCGATCACCAGATCTTCTTTTTCCGGATTTGCGATAACGACTATACTTCCGCCTCCGCCTGAACCTACAATTTTTGCTCCGTAAGCACCCGCGCGCAAAGCAGCATTGACCATAGCATCAATTCGGGGTACGGTAATTTTTAATAAATCACGTAAAACTTCATGATGCTGATTCATCAATCCGCCTATTTTTTTAAGATCTAAAACCGGTTTTTCAAACTCTTTCAGAGCTTCTTTGGTATAATGATAGTTTTTTAATGCCGCTTCAAAGAAAGGAATCAATCGGTCCGGTAAACAACTTCTGTATCGGTCCAGGTCTTCTATTTTGGAAGCATGCAGATCAAAATCCGGGAAATTTTGCTTTACGATATCAATAGAAATTAAAGCATTTCCTTTTAATTCTCCCAACAAACCAATTGTTTCTTTTGGAACTCCCGAAACTCCTGTTATCAGGCCTTTCAAGCTCGTTCCTATTACTTTATACGAAAAGGGATCTTTGGTATTGATGTACACAATATTCCCCACCCCAATGCTAAAATGATCCATCATTCCTCCCGGTTCTCCATGTTCCAATACTTCAGATTCATAACCCAATTTGGAAATAAACTCAGGTGTAACTTCACGATCAATACCATAAGCATCGATCAAAAAACGAATCCATGCCATTAACAAAGCCGAAGAACTAGAGGTTCCGGAGTTTATCGGAATATCTCCCGTGATCGTAATGTCGTATCCAACGTTTGGCACACAGCCGTACCTGCGCAATACGCGTAAGGAGGAGGCAAAATAATCTCTGGGCTCTAATTTGTCGAAAGTGGCGTCAATATCAATGGTACGGGTCTCATTAATATCAATCATATTTAAAACAAAGGTCTGAGTCAGATTTTGTTCGGCAATTAGTTGTATATTCCGATCGATTGCACAGGCGATAACCGGCAATCCTAAATAATCCTGATGATCTCCAAAGAGACAGGTTCTGCCCGGGGCTAATGAGGTAATTTTTTTCACTTGAAATTTTTATAATAAAACACTGTAAAACAATATATTACAATGAAATTTGGTTAAAAATTGGTTTTATTCTTTTGATTTTGATTCTACGAAACTATTGATTATATTTTTATAAAACAAGAAAAAACAAAAAAATGTGCTCGAACACACTATTGAAATGTTCTCGAGCACACTAATTAATTCTTACAGGATTTTTAAATAATCAAATCAAAGTTTCTATATTTGCCAATATGGATAAAAAGTACACCATTAAGGATATAGCAAAAATGGCCGGAGTTTCGAAAGGGACTGTCGACAGGGTTTTGCATAACAGAGGAAAAGTTTCTCCTACAGCACTGGACAAAATAAATGAAGTTTTAAACGTCATTAATTACGAACCGAACTTAATTGCACGAAATTTAAAGAACACCAAAGTTTACAGAATTTGTGTTTTGCTGCCTGATCCGGAAATTGACCCGTACTGGCTTCCTTGCATTAATGGAATTCAGGATGCTAAAACTGAATTTAAAGCGTATAGTGTTATTATCGAAACACACTTCTTTAATCCGGAAAGCACCAAATCGTTCTTAAGTGCTCATGATATCATTATCCAAAAATCGCCTGATGCTGTTTTAATTGCTCCGTTGTTTCACAAAGAAACGGTAGAAATTGTAAAGCAATATGACGATTTAAACATCATCGTAAACACATTCAACAACCAAATTGAAGGTGAATCTATAAAAAGTTTTGTTGGACAGGATTTGCATAAAAGCGGTCGTGTAGCTGCCAGCCTAATGAATCTGATTTTGACGGAAGGTCAGATCGCCATCATACACATTGACGAAAGCCTTAAGAATGCGGTACACATGCAGGAAAAAGAAAAAGGCTTTAAAAGTTACTTTGACGAGAAAAAGATTAGCGGTTTTTCACTCACTACTCTAAAACTAAAACATCAGAATGTGGAAACTAAATTTTCTGCGTTTTTAGATGAAAATCCAAATCTGAAAGGTATTTTTATCACGACCTCAAAAGCGTACCAAATTGCCTCTATACTGTCTACTGTAAAGGATAAAAAGATTGCGATTATAGGTTATGATTTAGTGGAAAAAAATGTGAATTTCCTGAATCAGGGATTGGTTCATTTTTTAATTCATCAAAATCAAAAAAGACAGGCTTACTTAGGGGTGAGCACTTTAGTTGAACACTTTTTATTCCGAAAAGATATTCCGGAAACGATTTTACTTCCGATAGATATTATTAATGTAGAAAATGCTTCTTTCTACGTTTCTTAAATAACGCTCCACTGTCGAAAAATTTCACAGAGTTACACAAAGGTTACACAGAGATACACAAAAAATGCTTTAAAATAACTTCGTGAAGCTTTGTGATTCCTTTGTGTAACTCTGTGGAAAAACTATCTCATTCCGGAAACCTCTACTCCATCAAAATAAATTTCCCAAAAGAAGAAGCAATATGAAAATTAGGAGTTTCGGTATTAGGATTCACCCAGGAAATCCAGATGGGTTCATACTGTCGCTTTTCATTCTCCAAAAACTTAGCTCTAAAAACACCTGCTTCTATAGTATTGTTGTGTATTAAATTCAATTCTTTTAAGGATTTTATACTGATTCGTCCTTCAACTGTAAAAGAAATTTCATCTTTTAAGGTTTTAATCTCAAAATCAGTTTTAGGCCATTTCCAGTCAAAATCAAATTCCTTGTTGGGACGCGCTCTAAAATCCATTAAACGCCCGGCGGTATCCATTTCCAGACAATAATAAGGATCCAAGGATTCGCTGGTTCTAAAAAACAATTCTACACGATCTGAATTTCCAATACTATCAAAACTATCGTCTTTTTGATCGATATAGATCCCGGTATCAAAAACTCTGAAATTAAAAAAGAAATTTTCAAGATCCCAGAGCGCTCTGAATTCTATTTTTAAAAGTGGATCACTTTTCCATGGCGAGCAAAAATCAGTTAAGCAATTTGCGTTTTCCCAAAATGGTACCATAGGATTTTGCTCTTCTTTTTCCTGACTTTTATCTTGTAAAACTACCTGATATTCTTTCACTACTATTTATTTTTTATTTTGTTAATTTTTTAACATTTCAAAGTCTGAAAAGTTGCTTCAATTCTAATCTCCTTTTATTTTTTTTTGAATCATGAATGTAGGTTAAAATTTAATAAAATAAAATACTGTCTTTTTTAACTTAAATTAAAATAGAAACAGATTTTACGTCTTTAACAAACAAGAAACAAAGCAGACGATTAACTATTATTTTAACAATAATACATTCAATATATCAACACAATGCAATTTTATCAAAAAATACATCAAAACAACAAACATTATTTCTATCATCCATATTCGTTATAATCTCACAAATTTAAGTAAAAAAAAGTGTTTCAATTAAAAAAATGTGCTCGAGAACATAAAATCAATGTGTTCGAGCACATTTTTATTCATTTTTCTTGTTTTATAAAAATATAATCTATAGCTTCGTTTCATAATAATCTTAAAACCAAGTTAATTAATACATTTTCAGTCGTTTTTCACCTCCCAAAAAAAACAGAAAAACGAAAAAAATACCACATACAAAAAGAGTAAAACAGAACGGCAATTGTTTTTAAACCATTTCGTCAGAAGATAAATTATAAATCAAAAATTATCTCATAAAAGAATTCCAAAAGCTTACAAACGAAAAAAAACAAATAAACATTAACCAAACTCAATTTTTAAGTATGAAATTTTTAACCAAAAAAAGACCAGAAGATTTTAGGCTAAAAAATCTTCCCGGTGCAGAGATTAAACTCACACTTTTTTTAGTATTCGTTTTTACCGTCCAGGTTTCAGCAACCTCAGCCGTAAGAATAAATCGCAGAACTGATATTGCATTCTTTTTTGAAAAAACAGTGAAGGGTAAAGTGACAGATCAAAACGGACTTCCTATCGCCGGAGCAAATGTTGTTGTAAAAGGAAGCCGCACAGGAGTACAAACTGATTCAGACGGAAGTTTTGCCATTACTGTTGCTGATAATGTAACAAAACTTATCATTTCCTACGTTGGTATGGAAGATCAGGAAGTAACTGTTGGAAGCTCACCTTTAAAAATTGTCCTCAAAGAGGCAGGGCAAAAATTAGAAGAAATAGTTATAGGATACGGAAAAGCTAAGAAAAAGGATCTTACCGGTTCTGTAAGTTCTATCGGCAAAGACAATTTAAACTTAGGAGGTACTATTTCGAATGTTGGTCAGGCTCTGCAAGGGCGCGCTTCGGGAGTTCAGGTACAGCAAAACAGCTACGCTCCGGGAACCAATCCTTCGATTGTTATTAGAGGAGGAAATTCTCTTAACAATTCTAATTCGCCTTTGTATGTTGTCGACGGTTTCATTACCAGTACAGGAGCCTCTATCAGTCCGAACGACATTGAAAACATTCAAATTCTAAAAGATGCCTCCTCTACCGCTATTTATGGCTCAAGAGGTGCAAATGGGGTGATCCTGATTACGACTAAAAAAGGAAAATCAGGTAAAATGCAGATTGAAGCCGAAATCTCAGATGGTTTTCAAAGCATTATCAAGGAACCTTCTCTTATCAACGGACAGCAGTATGCCGACATTCAAAATGCTATTGCGAAAGAGAATGGAAGACCTCCTGTTTTTTCTTCCGATTTCCCGGTTGCCAATACGAATTGGTTTAAGGCCGCAACACGCCCCGGAGAAGTAATAAACAGAACCATTACTTTTAGCGGAAGCGACAAAACCTCTAAATTTTTCCTTTCCGGAAACTACATCAAACAAACCGGAGCTATCGAAAATACTGATTTTAAAAGATACAGTGTGAGAATGGGAGGCGAAAAAAGATTTAATGACAAACTAAACGTAGGAACTAACATCTATGGAGCTGCCAGCGAAGGAAACAATAGCGATTTTGGAGATAATATTTTGTCCCCGTTGTTTTCTATCCAGACTGCCCCACCAACTATTCCAATTTACAATCCCGACGGGTCTTATTACAAATTTCAGGGAAAAGATAATGCTTTGGCACTTTTATTAGAACCAACCGATCATATCATCAACAGATTGGTTAACGGAAATATGTTCTTAGACTATGAAATCATTAAAGGACTTACCTATCATTTTGGAGCGGGCGCGGAATGGCAGGAAAATATTGAAGGAAGATACACACCACGAACTTTGGTTGCAGGAGCTGCTTTAAAAGGATCAGGATCTGAAGAAAACAAAACTTATTTCAGATGGAGTACGGAGCAATACCTAACCTATAAATTCAATATTAAGGAACATTCGATGAGTGCCATGATTGGTACGTCTAATCAAAAAGATACGTATGAATTTTTGAGAGCAGCCGGAACCGGTTTTTCTAACGATGCATTAACCTATCACAACCTTGACGCAGCAGCGGTTTATTTGAAACCTGAGACTGAAAAAATCGAAACGAAGCTAACTTCCTATTTTGGGAGGCTAAATTATTCTTTCAGTGATCGATATCTGGCTGCATTTACCCTAAGAAAAGATGGTTCTTCCCGTTTTGGAAGCAATAACTCTTTCGGAATATTCCCTTCAGGAGCAGTAGCATGGAAAATATCTAACGAATCTTTTATGCAAAACTCCAAAACGGTCTCTGATCTTAAGTTAAGAGTTAGCTATGGAGTTACAGGAGCGGATGGTATTGGAGATTATGCCTTCATGCCAACCTTAAGAGCCTGGGGAGTAACTATTGGGGACGGAAATTTTGTTAATGGTACAGAACCTGCCAATTTAGCCAATAAAGACTTAAAATGGGAACAAACCACTCAGACTGATATTGGATTGGACATGGGACTTTTTAATGACAGAATAACCGCAACAATTGATGTGTATAAAAAAAGGACTACTGATGCCCTTATCAGAGTCCCTATTGGCGGATGGTGGGGTTTTAACACACAAACCATCAACTCCGGGGTGATTGATAACAAAGGTATTGAATTGGGAATTACCAGTACTAATTTCAGAAACGATCATTTCTTGTGGACGACCTCACTAAATGTGGCTTACAACAAACAAGAAGTAGTTTCACTTGCCGATAATGTGTCTATCATCAGTCAAAATACTTCTAATCCAAGCGGAACGGTTTCGGGACGCGAATTTACGAGACTGGAACCGGGCAGAGAAATGGGCGTTTTATATGGTTTTAAATATGCCGGAGTAATCAAAACCGGAGAAGTATATGCTCCGCAGCCTTTGTCTAAACCGGGTGATCCAAAATACGAAGACTTAGACGGAGACGGTGCAATTACCGTAAACGACAGAACTTACTTAGGCAATTCAACACCTCATTATACTCTTGGGCTTAACAATGATTTTAAAATTGGAAACTTCGATCTGAACATCTTTTTTCAGGGAGCTTTTGATTATTCGGTTTACAACATGACCCGAATGGTTGGAGAGTCAACAACCAGTACAGATGCTTTAAACCGCTGGGTAGCCGGTACCAATGAAAATACGGATGTTCCAAGAGACGGCTATTACAAAAGTACTTATGGAAGTTATGTCAATTCAAAATTTGTAGAGGAAGCTTCTTACCTGCGCCTAAAAAACCTTTCGATCGGATATACTATTCCTGAAAGTGTCTTAAAACCACTCAAATTTGTGGACAATATCAGATTGTATGCCATTGGACAAAACTTACTGACGATCACGAATTATTCCGGAAATGATCCTGAGGTAAACGGGCATTTCACCAACGATACTACCAAACAAAATCTGGGAGGAGGAATCGATTTCAATTCATTCCCGGCTTCACGCACCATCATTTTGGGTATTAAGGTTGCCATTCATTAGTCTAAAAGCTTTTTTAGTAACATAAAATTTATTAAAATGAAAAAATATACAATCATATTCCTCTTACTGACGGCAGGTTTGCAATTTTCATGCAATGACGATCTTGATCCTACCGTATACAGCAGTTTGACCGATACTAATGGATTTCAAACCAAATCGGATGCTATCGCTTCTATTAATTCTATTTATGGAAGATTAAAAGGCCCTTCTGTGGGAGACAACTTCTCGTACTGGGCAACAAGACATTTTGCTTTAACTGATATTGCCACAGATTTAGGGCATTGTCAGTATGGTGGTGACCCGGGGCAATTATCTTTAGGGCTTTGGAATTCTGCCAACGGTCTGCTTCTGGAAGATTGGAATGCCATGTACAAACTGGTAGCCAACGCCAATTTTGCGATTTTTAATATTTCAAAAATGAGCGGCATTACAGAACCAGAAAAAACTCAGTTTATAGCCGAGGCCAAATTTTTAAGAGCTTCTGCTTATATGGATTTAACAGACGCGTGGGGACCTGTTATCCTTGTAACAGAAGCCAACTTAGACAATCCAAACTATCTGGAACAGACTCCCCCTTCTCCGGTTGAAACCATAGAAACTCTTTTAATTAAAGATTTGAATGATGCCGCTGCTGTTTTACCAGTGAACTATAAGAAAAATGCAATTTATGAAAGTAATGATGTAGGACGTGCTACAAAAGGTGCAGCGTTGACGTTATTGGCAAAATTATATTTGCGAAATCATGACTGGCAAAAAGTAGCCTCGCTTACACAACAAGTCATGAACCTCAACGAATACAGCCTGTTCCCTACTTATTTGGGGCTTTTTAAAGAAAGTAACAAATGGTGCAGCGAAAACATCTTTTCTTCTCTTAGTGATGCCAATGTAAACGGAACCGAACTTCTGAACCACTTTGGTCCTATCGATCATCCGGTTGTCGAAAACAGATGGCAGTATTATACCGTAAACTGGGACTTCTACAACACTTTTGGAAATGAAGACGATCGAAAAAAATGCTTCTTCCCGGAGTTTATGGGTACTGATAAATTGCTTCACAAACAAGCACCTTCCTTAGGAGCACAGCCACCAAAAGGAGAATTTTATATGCCTGACGTATCGACCCGAAAATATGCCGATGATGAAACCACTACTTATTATGATGGTCACAGCGTAAACATATTGCGTTATGCTGATGTATTGTTGAGCAGAGCCGAAGCCTTAAACGAAATAAGCGGCCCGACTGCAGAAGCCATAGACCTTATCAATCAGGTAAAAGGAAGATCACATGCCAAACTGTTGGTTTTATCCGATTATAATAAAACTTCGTTACGAGATGCTATTTTACAGGAAAGAGGATGGGAATTGTTCTATGAAGGAAAGCGCCGTCAGGACTTAATCCGAATGAATAAGTTTGATGTTCTGGTAAATGCCTATCATGTAAGAGTTGGAGAAACCGCACCTATCACCATGCCTAAAAACAAATATTACACCTATCCGCAAAGTCAGGTCGACTTAAATCCGAACCTGAGTAATGCCGACAGATAATGAAAAACAGATCGGGAACAAACGTTATTTTCACGTTCTGTTCCTGATTTTTAAGTATTAATAGTATGATCCCGAAAAACGTTGAACTACAATTTAAATAAACTTGATACAACTTTTCTGTTTCCTAAAAGACCCCTTTCCGATGATTAAAAATGCAATAGTTAAAGTATTTCTTATTTGCTTGCTGCTAACTGTGTTAAGCTGTTCTAAAAAACAGGGAACTCCTGTCACGAACATCAACATTGGTATTCATGGCAACAACGAATTGAAAATTCAGATCGATGTGACCACGAATGAAAATGTTCAGGTCTATGCCGAGTATTGGCCTGCTCAAAAAGACACAAAAAATAGAATAAGCTCTCCAGTTTCAAAAGCTGGTCTGTCTCATTCTTTGGTCCTTTGCAACATTACTCCTGAAACTCAATATCATTTTCAGTTAATCACGAGTAATGGAAAGGAAAAAGACAGCAGTAAAATATATACCTTCAAATCGAGAAAATTACCGGAATGGTTACAAAAACAATTCAAAGCCAACTGTCCGAAACCTGAACTGGTGCCGGAAAATTTCAAAAAAGGATTTATGCTTTTGGCCAAAAGAGAAACTCCGGGCGTTGCTTATATTGTAGATTATAAAGGAAACTTAAGATGGTATCATACCGTTGAAGGAACCGGGTTTAAAGTTACCCATTTTACCAAAGAGCAAAGTATTATTGCTATTCTGGGAAAAAATGACGAACCCACAAGTTATGGAAGTGAAATTCTCGAAATTAATTTACAAGGCGACACGCTAACCCACATAAAAAAGGGACAAGGCGATTTAAAACAGGTGATTCATCACGAAATCATTAAAAAATCTGCTAACGAAATTGTGACTTTATTTGTCGATCAAAGAATAACCGATTTAAGTTCTATTGGCGGAAAACAAAAAGATACGATTAATGGCGACGGGATTCTGATTCTGGACAGAAAAGGAAAGCAACTATGGAAATGGAGCGTTTTTGACGATTTAGATCCAATGAAAGACAAAAAACTACTCAAAACCAAGAAAGACTGGATGCATGCCAACAGTTTAAACTATGATAAAGACGGTAATTTCCTGATCTCGTTTTACAACAACGGTCAAATCTGGAAAATAGAGGCCAAAACCGGAAAGGTACTCTGGAAATTAGGGAGAGGAGGAAATCTTAAAATGTCGCAAGACACCGATTTCTCTCAGGCACACGCCGCCCACATCAATCCCGAAGGCAGTCTGATGTTTTTTGACAACGGAGTAGACAAAAAGCAATCTTCTGTTTTTGCTCTTAAAGTAGATGAAAAGAATAAATCCGTTCAACTGGATTTCCACGTACAATTACCAAAAGACGTTTACAACGACAGAATGGGAAGTGCTTATATGATCAATAAAGAACTCATTTTGGCTTGTTGTTCCAAAAGACATATTACGGTTTTGACCAATAAAAAAGGAGTTTTACTGTGGGCATTAGAATCTGAAATACCGCCCTATCGCGTACAATTTATTCCCGAAGAAAACTTAAAACCTTTTCTATTGAATTAAAGGCAGTCTTTAAAAAATAAAAAACATGAAAAAAACAATTCTTATCGGACTTTTTGCAGCATTGCCAATTGTTGTTTTCAATTCGTGCAATACTTCCAATTCGCAGACCTTAGCCAGCAAAACTGCCGACGATGATTCGTATATTACCATTGACACCTCAAAAATTCCGGACGATCCATTTGGAGAATCTGTTCGTTATGGAAGAGAGTTAATGCTAAAAACCGCTTATTATATTGGTCCAAACGGAATCAAAGGAAAATATTTAGGCAACAAAATGAATTGTACCAACTGTCATCAGGATGCAGGAACAAAACCTCACGCCTTTAATTTAATGGCATCACACGACAATTATCCGCAGTATCGCGGACGTGAAAATAAGGTCCTTACTCTGGCCGAAAGGGTTAACAATTGTATCATGCGTCCACATTCCGGGAAACCGCTTCCGCTGGACAGCAAAGAAATGGTCGCTTTTTTATCCTACTTTAAATGGATCAGCAAATTTGTTCCGAAAGATGGAGATTTTAAAGGTGCCAAAAATCTGGAAATTGAATTTCCGGATGTAGCCGCGAGCCCGGAACGAGGAAAAGCCCTTTTTATCGAAAATTGCGCCCGCTGCCACGGAAACAACGGAGAAGGTCAGTACAATGCCGATAAATCAGGCTACACCTACCCGCCTCTTTGGGGACAATACGGATATCAGCCCGGTTCAAGCATGCACAGAGTAATCAAACAGGCACAATGGCTAAAAAGCAATATGCCATACGATAAAGTCAGTCCGGGAAAACCATATCTCACCGACTTGCAGGCACTCGATATTGCGGCCTATGTAAATGATGATTCCGTACACGACAGACCAAACCCCAAAACATTTGATTACCCTAATAAAATGGGGAAACCAATTGACTATGCACACAGCCCTTTCAGTGATAACTTCTCAGAAGAACAACACAAATACGGACCTTATAAACCCATAATTGCCTATTGGAAAAAAAATGGATGGAAAGCGGTATATTAGTATGGTTAATCGGTTAACCGTTTAATCGTTTAATTGTTTATTGTCCGAAACCTGTAACTCTAAAATATAAACCGTTTGTAGCTTATCCTCTATAACTCAAAACTAATAACTCAAAACCCACAACTCACATAATAAAACAATGAAAGCAAACCTAAAAAACAAATCCATTTTGAGTAGACTATTGATGCTGTGCCTATTCGTTTTCAGTATTTCGTTAACCGCCCAAATAAAATATTCGGACGGTAACGACAGCTGGAACCCTAACTTATTAGGGAATCACAGAGTTGCAGTAAGCTTTACCGGCACCGGAAATGTAGCCAAAGCTACGATCGAATGGCGCAGAAGAGACGAAAAACCCGAACTGAAAAAAATCATTGTTCAGGATGCTTCAGGCAAAACCATTTCAAACGTAAAAACAACTGACATTAACAGAGAAAACGGTACTATTTTCTTCGAACCAATTTCAGGCAAAGGAACGTATTATGTGTATTATATGCCCTACATCGACGAAGGTGACGCTAACTATCCAAAAGGAGTTTACGCTAAACCTGAAGATAAAGCAGACGCGCAATGGCTTGCTAAAATCAAATCCAATTTAGCTGATAATTGTACCGTTACCGAAATTCAAAGTGTAAATGCTTTCAATAGTTTTTATCCGATGGAAGTAATCGCAACTGCGGCCGAAACTAAAAATCTTATCGCCAAAAACAGCGGCAGTTCCTTCCTGGTTTTCCCGGAAGACCGCTTGTATTCGATCCGAATGAAAAATGATTTGCCACAAAGATGGATTCAAAAAGGCGTTCAAAATACCTTTTCGGACACGGCGCTAAGAGGTGAATATCTGGCCTTTCAACTGGGCGTTTATGCCTTGCAGAATCTTGACAACGTCAAAGTTACCTTTTCGAATTTAATCAGTTCTACCGGAGCCATCATCGAATCGAAAGACATTAACTGTATCAATACTGACGGAACAAAATACGATGGAGCTATTTTTACAAATACCGTTTCGGTTTCTAAAGGAAAAGTACAAGCCCTATGGTGTGGCATCAATGTTCCGGAAACTGCGGCGGCAGGAACCTACAGCGGTAAAGCTACCGTAATTGCTGATGGAAAATCAAAAGACATTGTGCTTCAGATAAAAGTAACCAATGAAATTACTAAAAACGGTGGCATCTATTCTCCTGAGAAAATGACACGTTTGAAATGGCTGAATTCTACTTTGGCACAGGAAAATACGGTTATTGCTCCTTACACTCCATTAACTGTAAAAGATACCGAAATCTCCTTATTGGGCAGGAAATTAGTTTTGGGTTCCAATGGTTTTCCAACGCAAATTCAAACGTATTTCACACCCGAAATGACAACAGTTGGTTCAAAAGCCAATGACATTTTAAGTGCTCCGTTAGCTTTTCATTTTTTGGATGTCTCTGGTAAAGAATCATTACAATGGAAGAACGCAGGCCTTAAATTTCTGAAAAAAGAAAGCGGAACCGTTTCCTGGGAAAGTACTTCTACTTCAAAATCACTTCAGATGGATGTAAATGCTTCTTTAGAGTTTGATGGCTTTTTAACGTACACTGTAAAAATTACGGCACTTGAAGATGCCGCTTTTAATGATATCAATTTCCAAATGCCTATTCAGCCCTCTTCTGCAAAATACATGATGGGATTAGGTCAAAAAGGAGGCGATCGTCCTTCCAATTTTGACTGGAAATGGGATGTTGCGCACAAAAATCAGGATGGGGCCTGGATTGGAAATGTAAATTCAGGATTGCAATTTTCGTTACGCGACGAAAAATACAGCCGTCCGTTAAACACCAATTTTTACTTGCAAAAACCTTTATTGCTTCCCACTTCCTGGGGGAACGAAAATAAAGGAGGAATTACCATCACTCCCAATCCAAAATCGGTTTTAGTGAATGCATACAGCGGCGCCCGAAACATGAAAAAAGGAGATGTTTTGTATTATAATTTCAATTTACTAATCACGCCTTTCCACACCATAAATACCGATTTTCAGTGGGATACTAAGTTTTATCACAAATACAGCGATATCGATACGATTGCCAAAACAGGAGCAACAGTAATTAATATTCACCATGCCAATGCCATCAATCCATACATCAATTATCCTTTCATTGAATTTAAAAAAATGAAAAGTTATATCGATGAAGCACATGAAAAAGGATTAAAAGTTAAGATTTACAATACTGTCAGAGAGGTTTCAAACAAAGCTTACGAAACTTTTGCCTTAAGAAGTTTAGGACATGAAATTTACTCTCCGGGTAAAGGAGGCGGATTCTCCTGGCTACAGGAACATGTGGGAGACGATTATATTGCAGCCTGGTTTGTACCTGAAATTAAAGACGCTGCAATTGTAAACAGTGGCATGAACCGTTGGCACAATTATTATGTGGAAGGAATGAACTGGCTGACACAAAATGTGGGTATCGATGGTGTTTATCTTGATGATGTTGCTTTTGACAGAATTACCATGAAACGAATCAAAAGAGTCCTTACCAAAGATGGACATCCTGGAATTATTGACCTCCACAGTGCTAATCAATACAACAAAAGTGACGGATTTAACAACAGCGCCAATTTGTACATGGAGCACTTTCCATACATCAACAAACTGTGGTTTGGAGAATATTTTGATTACGAAAAAAACAATCCTGACTTTTTCCTGACCGAAGTGAGCGGAATTCCTTTCGGGTTAATGGGTGAAATGCTACAGGACGGAGGAAACCCGTGGAGAGGAATGGTTTACGGAATGACCAACAGAATGCCATGGAGCCATAATGCCGACCCAAGACCTATCTGGAAATTATGGGATACTTTTGGAATTAAAGGTTCTGAAATGATTGGGTACTGGAGCGAAAACTGTCCGGTAAAAACGGCTAACGACAAAGTACTGGCAACGGTTTACAAAAAAAACGGAACCGCTTTAATCTCTATCGCAAGCTGGGCCGATACGGATGTAAAAGTGAAACTTAATATCGACTGGAAAAAATTAGGAATCAATCCGGCAAAAGCAACTATAACCGCCCCTGAAATTCTGAATTTCCAACCGGCACAAACCTTTAGCGCAAAAGACGAAATACCGGTATCAAAAGGAAAAGGCTGGCTATTAATTGTTAAATAAGGGAGATGTGGGATGTAAAATGTGAGATTATGACCTTTACCAAAGTAAACCTGACAGATTTTAAAAATCTGTCAGGTTTTACAAGGCAAAAAAATAAAAATCAAACACTTAAGAACAAATCCAAAATTTACAACTAAACTCACAGTTAACATTTTACAACTAACCTCTAACATTTCACACCAAACATATGAAACTTAGACCCTTTTTATCAGTTTTACTCCTTGGAAGCCTGTTTGTCAACGCACAAAATAAACCGACCATAAAAGAATACAAAAAAGTATTCACCACCTACCCGTTTTCAGACCCTGATCCCATTCCGAAGCCGGATACCAAAGTGTATCCTTATTTTCGATTTGACGGTTTTACGGATAAACCTGTGCAAAAAGAATGGAAAGTAATCGAACTGGAAAATGATTACATCAAACTCATGATCCTTCCTGAAATTGGCGGAAAAGTTTGGTCGGCTGTGGAGAAATCAACAGGAAAGGACTTTATTTACAACAATCATGTGATTAAATTCAGAGATATTGCCATGCGCGGCCCCTGGACAAGCGGTGGTGTTGAGGGTAATTATGGTATCATCGGACACACTCCCAACTGCGCTACTCCCGTTGATTATATCACGCTAACCAGAGCAGACGGAAGTATAAGTTGTGTGATTGGCGTATTGGATCTGCTAACGCGAACATCCTGGAAACTGGACATCAATTTACCCAAAGATAAAGCCTATTTTACTACCAATTCCTTCTGGTTCAATTCCACTGAAACCGAGCAACCTTACTATACCTGGATGAATACCGGTATAAAAGCTGCTGAAAGTCTACAATTCATTTACCCGGGACAAAGTTATATCGGACACAATGGCGAGCACAATTCATGGCCCATTGACAAAGAAAATGGTAAAGACCTTTCGTTCTATAAAAACAATAATTTTGGCGGTTACAAATCGTATCATGTCTTTGGCAAATACGATGATTTCTTTGGCGGATATTACCATGACGAAGATTTTGGAATGGGAAGATATGGCAATCACGACGACAAACCCGGCAAAAAAATATGGATCTGGGGACTGTCTCAACAAGGAATGATCTGGGAAAAATTATTAACCGATACCGACGGTCAATATGTAGAAGTTCAAAGTGGAAGACTATTTAATCAGGCGAGTGAAGGCAGCAGTTTAACCCCTTTTAAACAGCGTTCCTTCGCCCCTTATCAAACGGATTTATGGACCGAATACTGGTTTCCGGTGAAACAAACCAAAGGATTTGTGAAAGCTAATAATTATGGCGCCGTAAACGTAAAAAACGAAAACGGCTGGTTGAAAATCTATTTTTCTCCGCTTCAAAAACTCAACGAAAAACTGGAAGTTTTTGACAATGGCAAAAAAATCTATTCCAAAGATATTTCGGTAAATACATTACAATCTTTCAAAGATTCTATTCAGATCGCTGTTGATCCAAACCAATTAAAACTAACACTTGGCGAAAATAAACTCGTGTGGAATTCGGCTCCGGAAGATGGAAATCTAAACCGTCCATTGGAAATTCCTAAAGATTTTGACCATAACTCGGTGTACGGATTGTACCTGCAGGGAAAAAATTACCTTAGTTTTAAAGATTATGTCAAAGCAGAAGAAAAACTAACAGCCTGTCTTCAAAAAGATCCCAACTACGCTCCTGCTCTTGCTGATTTAGCGATTTTACAAATTCGTAAATTCCAATACCGCGAAGCTGTCCATTCAGCAAGTAAAGCTTTGTCTATCGATACCTATCATCCTGCTGCCAATTATTATTACGGATTAGCTAACCTTCATTTAGGCAATACTACCGATGCCAAAGACGGTTTTGATATCGCAGCAGCAAGCGTTGAATTCCGAAGTTCTGCTTATACCGCTTTAAGCAAAATTTACTTTAGGGAAAACGATCTTGCAAAAGCAGCTGAATATGCCGAAAAAAGTTTACGGAACAATCAGGATAATTTAGAAAGTCTACAATTACTTGCCGTATTATCTCGTCTGCAAAATAATAAAAGTAGAGCAGTCGAAATTCTCAATATGATAAATAACGTTGATCCACTCAATCATTTTGTTGGTTTTGAAAAATATCTTTGGGATTTGTCAGAGGCATCAAAACAGCATTTTACGGCTTTGATTCAAAACGAAATGCCACAGCAAACTCATCTGGAGTTAGGAATATGGTATACGCAATTAGGTCGTAAAGAAGAAGCTTTAAAAGTACTTTCACTTGCCCTTCCAAATGCTGAAATTGTATATTGGAAAGCTTATTTAGAAAACAAAGTGGTTGATTTAAGCAAACTCCAACCCGAAATTAGTTTCCCTTTCCGTGGAGAGACAGCTGAAATTCTGGAGAAATTAATCAAAACGAACAATCAGTGGCAATTAAAATATCATTTGGCTCTAATCGAATGGAATCGCGATAATGTATCAAAAGCAAAAGAGTTGTTTTTGCAATGCGCCAATCTGCCTGCTGATCCTGCTTTCTATGGGGCCAAAGCTTCATTATTTAAAAATGAGACTCC
This sequence comes from Flavobacterium tructae, assembly GCF_001853485.1. NCBI lineage: Bacteria > Pseudomonadati > Bacteroidota > Flavobacteriia > Flavobacteriales > Flavobacteriaceae > Flavobacterium > Flavobacterium tructae. The sequence continues at coordinate 334,806 of NZ_MIKE01000022.1, forward strand.
ATTGGTTCTGTCCAGTCTGCAGCAAGCAATTAAATTAGACGGTCAAAGCTGGAGATATCCTAAACTTTTAACCGAATACTACATAGCCCAAAAAGAATTTGATAAAGCACTGGCAACCGCAGCACCTTTCTACAAAAAACATCCTCAAAATTATTTAATGGGGATGCTGTATGCCAAAACACTGCTCCTGAACAAAAAATACGCTGCTGCCGATGCTTTTCTGACCCAACTGGAAATCCTTCCCTTTGAAGGCGCTACTGCAGGACGTCAATTGTATCATGAAGCAAAATTGATGCAGGCTTTGGCCGAAATGAAAAACAACCAGTACAAAAAAGCATTACAATTGATTTCGGATGCTAAATTATGGCCGGAAAATTTAGGAGTAGGAAAACCCTATGACGAAGATATTGACGAAAGGCTCGAAAATTGGCTCAATTATCAATGTTACATGAGCTTGGGTGATGCCGACAAAGCCAAAAGCGCTTTACAAAACATTATTGCTTTTAACCCAAAAGTTGACAATATGGTTATGAATTTTCTTCCGGCTAACCAACTCATTACGGCCTGGGCAATCGAGAAAACTTCTTCGGCACAAAAAGCGGAGGAATGGCTGCAAAAACAAGCCATATTATATCCTGACAACAAAATTGTACAATGGACTTTTGAAACATTTCGTAAAAAACAATCCAATATTTTAACCGAAGAGGAGAAAGACGGTGAAGTTCGAATTATAGAAAAACTATAAAATACTTCGGTTAAAATTGTATTTTTCGAAATAAAAATGCGAGTTTTATGGCGACTGAAATGTCATTTTAAAACGTTCTTAGCTCCATTTCAAGTTTAAAACAATAATAAGGTCTATCCGTGACTAATACCAAGGTGGTAAAATTAGCCACAGATTAGAACGATTTCCACAGATTGCTTTAATAATTACGTATAAAATCTGTGCGAATCTTCATAATCAGTGGCAGAAAAATATTCCTGATACACCTTAAGGACAATCATAAACAATAATCAATCAAAATAATCATTCTAAAAACCAAAAAATGAACAAACAATTTTTAAAGTATTCCCTTTTTAGTCTTTTCCTTGTTGCCGGGCAAAATGCGATGGCCCAAAACAGTGATCAGACCAAAAACCCATTATCTGTTTATCAGGTTACCCCATTAAAAGTAAATGACCTTGTGCACACCAAACTGGACGTATCTTTTGATTACGGAAAACGTTATTTATACGGAAAAGGATGGCTGACTTTAAAACCTCATTTTTATGATACTGATTCTCTTAGACTCGATGCTAAAGGAATGGATTTCAAAACTATTGCTATTGTCGATGGTAAAAAAACGATCCCATTAAAGTACACCTACGACAATGAACAGCTTTCTATCACCCTAAACAGAAAATATAAAAGCACCGAAAAATACATCATTTTCATTGATTATACCGCAAAGCCGGACGAACTTAAAGTGAAAGGAAGTCTCGCCATAACAGATGCAAAAGGTTTGTATTTTATCAACCCTGATGGAAAAGGCGACAAACCGATTCAAATCTGGACACAGGGTGAAACAGAGGCCTCATCAGCTTGGTTTCCAACCATTGATAAACCCAATCAGAAAACAACTTCTGAAATTTCCATGACGGTTGATGCCAAATACACTTCGCTTTCAAACGGAAAATTAATCTCCCAAAAAGTGAATAAAAATGGTACGCGTACTGATACCTGGAAAATGGATCTGCCGCATTCACCCTACCTTTTTATGATGGCTGTAGGTGATTTTAAAATTTACAAAGATTCTTATAACGGACAAGAAGTAAGCTATTACCTGGAACCAAAATATGCACCATACGCCAAACAAATTTTTGGAAAAACTCCGGACATGATGAAGTTTTACGGCAAAATGCTTGGGGTAGAATATCCATGGGGAAAATATGCTCAGATTGTAGCAAGAGACTACGTTTCGGGTGCCATGGAAAACACTTCGGCAACCTTACATGGTGAGCACGTACAAAAAACCGAAAGAGAATTACTCGATGATAATCAGGAAAGTACTATTGCACACGAACTTTTTCATCAGTGGTTTGGAGATTATGTTACCGCCGAATCCTGGTCGAACTTAACCATGAACGAATCTTTTGCCACTTTTGGTGAAGTCCTTTGGCACGGTCACGATGAAGGGCAGGATGCCGAAGACCGCTCTCGTTATGAAAAACTACAAAACTGTCTGCGTTCTTCCAAAGAAGGAGTTAGTCCGCCACTGGCGCGTTTTCACTATGGAAACAAAGAAGATATGTTTGACAACATTAGCTATTCTAAAGGTTCAATTATCTTGTATGCTTTAAAAAATCAAATGGGTAATGCTGCCTTCTTTAAATCTTTAAATAAATATCTAACGACCAATGCATTCAAAACAGGAGAAAGTCACCAATTGCGTTTAGCAATGGAAGAAGTAACCGGAAAAGACTGGAGTCCGTATTTCAACCAATGGTACTTTCAGGGTGGAAATCCGATTCTAAATATTGAATACGGTTATGCCGATGGAAAAGCAACAATGGCAGTAAAACAAGTTCAGGAAAGCTCGGTACAGACCTTTACCCTTCCGTTAAAAGTTGATTTTTATGTTAATGGAACCAAAGTCAGAAAAGATATTTTAATTGACAAAAGAGAGCAGAATTTCAGTTTTGACCTGCCTTCAAAACCGGATTTCATCGATCTTGATCCGGACAAAATCTTAGTGGGTAAAGTCATTGACAACAAAAAGATATCCGACTACCTGTATCAGTACAAAAATGTCCCTACATACTACAACCGAATTGAAGCGATAAAGTTTGCGGCAAAAGATAAAAGTCATGAGGCACAGCTGATTCTTTTGGCTGGTTTACAAGATCAGAGAGACGATTTAAGAACCCGCAGTATCCGTGCCATTGATTTAGCAGACAATTCTATAAAAGAAGCTGCGCTTAAAACCCTATTGAACATTGCCCAAAATGATAAAAAAACTTATGCGAGAGCTTCAGCCATTATCAAACTTGCCGGAACGGGTGATGCCGCTTACAAAAATTTAATGATTGAAAGTACTAAAAACCAATCTTACAATGTGGCCGCAGCAGGAATCTTAGGATTGTCGAAATATGCGCCGGAAGAGGCTGATAAAATAAAAGCAGCTTTAGACGAAGATACCAGAAATCACATAACGCCTTTACTTAAAGAATTTAACAATCAAAAGTAAGTAACTAATATCTTAATGGTTAACCTTACTTAAAATAAAAAGAAACAAGGTTTTATAATTAGTACTTAAAAATATTGTTTCTATGCCTCTCTGATTGGATTAGAGAGGCTTTTTTTTATCCAAAACAGAAAAATATACTCTTTAAATTAAAATGCTATCAGAAGACTTTCATTGTATCTTTTCTCACCCTCTAAAGCTCTTTTAAATCTTCCGGAATTTCTTATTTTGAAAAATCCAATTTCACTGCTATAAATCAGCTAAAAAAATAGGAATTTTATAGTTTTTTCACTTCATAACAAAGTAATCCAAAAAAACATTATTTACATAAATAAGACCTCTTTTTAAACGAATTAATTCTTTTTACAAAGAACAATTACAATTACACATAAAATTCTCACTTTTTACTTCAGTCTCTATTTTTTATTTACTACATAGCTCATCTTTTTTCAGAGTCAAATTTAGGTGATTCCGTAAAAAAATGTGCTCGAGAACACAAATTTCGTGTGTTCGAGCACATTTTTTGTGTTTTTTCTTGGTTAATAAAAATATAATCAATAGTTTCGTCAAGTAGTTAAAACATGATATAAGATTTTTCCTTCTTTAAAAAGTCTTTTTTGAGATAAAAAAGAGTTAAAAATCAACACCATAATTACAACAAAAAAACAACCGCAAAAAAACAATCATTAACCAAAACCAAACAAGAGTATGAAAGATGCACTCTCAAAAAAACCTAAAAATTTAAGGTTGCAGACTGTACTTGACAAAAGTTTAAAAACAACATTGTGTACTTTGTTGTCCGTAACTTTTCAAATTACAACTGCTGCTCCCTCAAAAGAGATTCCTTTAAACAAAACCAGCTTACTGGCCTTCCAAAAAATAGCGAAGGGTAAAGTTGTGGATGAAAAAGGAATTCCAATTCCCGGTGTAAATGTTATTATAAAAGGATCCAAGACCGGTGTTCAAACTGATATCGACGGAAGCTTTGCCATAGAGATACCAAATGCCAACACCATTTTAGTCTTTACTTTTCTGGGAATGCAGGATCAGGAAATCCCTGCCGGAAATGGCACGATCAAAGTGACTATGAAAGAAGCCGGGCAACAAATGGACGAAGTTGTAGTCGTGGGGTACAGCAAAGTAAAAAAAGAAAGCTTAACTGGGTCATTACAGACTTTAGACAATAAAAAATTATTAGATGTTACTACTCCGGCTGTTGAAAATCTATTAGCAGGAAAAGCAAGCGGAGTTTTTGTTAGTACCAGCGGAGGTCAACCCGGAGGTGCATCAAAAGTAGTGATCAGAGGTAGAGGTACCGTAAACGGAAGTACTGACCCTCTTTGGGTTGTGGATGGTGTAATTGTGGGAAACAGTTCTCCTCCAATGAATCCATCAGATATTGAAAGTCTTACTGTTCTTAAAGATGCTGCTTCTACAGCTGTTTACGGTTCCCAAGGTGCCAATGGTGTCATTGTTGTTACTACAAAAAGCGGTAAAGCCGGTAAAGCAACCTTCAATTTCTCTGCCAAAACCTCTTTGGCTACCTTAGATTCAGGGAACTTCAAAATCATGAACGGTGCTGAGTTGTACGACTTATACAATTCTTATCCAAACAAGCAGATCTTTCAAAACGCTTCGTGGTGGACACCCGAATTAAGAAACAGAAATTTCGATTGGTGGGACAATGCCACGCAAACTGGGCTCGCAGAAGATTATAATCTATCAATCAGCGGTGGAGGAGAAAACTTCAAAAGTTATGTTTCCTTAGGTATTTATGACGAAACCGGGGCTGTGAAAGGCTACGATTATAAAAGATACAATGGTTTGATGAAATTTGAATACAAACCCAACAGCTGGTTAACCATCAGACCTCAGGTCAATTTAACGAGACAAACCACTTTCGACAAACAACACTCTGTCGGTGATATGTATCGCAACCTGCCATGGGACAGCCCTTACTTGTCTGATGGAACTTTGGTTGGAAACGCTCCTAATCCAACCTGGGTCAATACTACAGGATCTAACTATTTGTACGACTTACAATGGAATTTTTCTGAATCTGAAAATTACAACGTACGTTCAAATTTTGATTTCGACGTTAAACTTACAAAATGGCTGACTTTTGCCTCCGTAAACAATTATATTTTTGGTAACTCGAATTCAACTTCATATCAGGACCCAAGATCTGCTCCCGCTTTATCCGTAAAAGGCAGAGTTATAGATTACTACAGTACTTTCAACCGATTATATACCAATCAGTTATTAAAATTAAACACCTCATTTGATAAGCATCAGATAAACGCTGTTGCGGGTTATGAATGGAATGAATACCGTTCTAAATTCAGTAATGCGGTGGCAACCGGAATCCCTCCCGGAATTATCGTAACAGATCCAGCCGCTATCCCGGAAAAAGTAGACGGAAATCGTTCAGAGTGGGCGGTACAATCGTTATTATCAAATGCGAACTATTCTTATGACAATAGGTATTTGGCACAACTTTCTTTCCGTCGTGACGGAGCTTCTAATTTTGGAAAAAATGCACAATATGGTAATTTCTTTTCTATCAGTGGTGGATGGAATATTCACAATGAAGCTTTCTTTAAAGCCAAATGGGTGAACAACTTAAAACTAAGAGCAAGTTATGGTTCTGTAGGAAACCGTCCAAACAGTTTATACGGGCATCTTCCTTTATACTCTTTCTCTCAAAGCTATAATCAAAATCCGGGAGCCCTTATTTCGCAACTGGCCAATCCTGATTTAAGCTGGGAAAAAACGTTTACAACAGGTGTTGGTGTGGATGTAAGTTTCTTTGACAGAGTAAACATTACTCTTGATTACTACAATAAAAACACCTCCGATCTATTATATGCGGTTCCACTTCCGGGTGTGATTGGGGTTACCAGTATTTGGAGAAATGTTGGTGAGGTAAACAACAAAGGTTTTGAAGCGTCTATTAGTGTAGATATCATTAAAACCGAAAACCTGAAATGGTCAGTTGATGCGAATATTGGTACTAACAAAAACAAAATTACCAAACTTTATGGTGATCGTCAGGAAATCATCGCAAGTGATGGAAGCGGAGTCGCAGGATCAGCTAATAAATTATGGAAACCAGGCTATGATGTAGACAGTTGGTATCTGGCAGAATGGGCAGGTGTTGATCCGGATAATGGTAAACCGCAATGGTATACTACTAATACAGCTGGAGAGCGTGTAAAAACCTATAGTTATGCAGACGCTTTCAAAAACAGAAAAGCAATTGGTTCTTATACACCGGATTTCTTTGGAGGCTTCTCTACTACTTTGAATTACAAAAACTTTGACTTTTCAGCTATCTTCAGTTATTCTGTTGGAGGGCAAATTTACAACTATGCGAGATCGGAGTTTGACTCAGATGGAGCTTATACCGACAGAAACCAAATGAACTTGCACACTGGATGGAGCCGTTGGGAAAAACCAGGTGATATTGCTACCCACCCACAGGCTATTTATGACAATAATACAAACTCAAACAAAGTTTCTTCCCGTTTTCTAGAAACCGGAACGTATCTAAAGCTGAGAAGTGTTTCACTTGGTTACAATTTACCTCTTAAGAGTATCAACATAAATAGCTTAAGATTATTTGTAACCGGAGAAAATTTATTTACAATCTCTCATTTTTCAGGTGTAACTCCTGAGCTTTCTCCCAATTACAATAGTGCAACCGGTCAATATGTAATCTCAGGTACGGCTACGCAAATTTACCCTCAAACGCGTAGAATTACACTTGGACTTAATCTAACACTTTAAAAAAAGCACAATCATGAAAAAGATATTAATATTAGGTGTCGCAATTAGTTTTCTATCCTCATGTGAGTTAGACAGAGAACCATTTGCATCCTATACACAAGAAAAAATACAACAAGATAAGGAAGCTTCTATCGAGGTTTTACTAAACGGATGTTATGCACAGTTAAAGGACTGGTCAGATGTGATGCACCGTGTGGGGGAATATCCCGGAGATAATATTATGATAAGAGGGACTTCTACAGATTCTTTTTATTCTTTTATTTCGTATCAGCATCTTCCGGACAATGGCCGATTATCTGCTTTCTGGAACAACGGTTACAAAATTGTTTCGCAATCGAGCGATTTGATCAAAATAATACCCGAAGGAGAAAACCCGGCTGTTGATCAGCAATTAGGAGAAGCTTACTACTTAAGGGGTATGATTTATTTTTACTTAACGCGTACTTACGGAAGACCCTATGCGCAATCGCCGGAAACCAACTTAGGAGTCCCTATTGTAAACGGAGTTCCTGACAATATTAACAACATAAGGTTACCGGATCGTTCTACTGTAAAAACAACTTACGATCAGGCAATCAGCGACTTAAAAAAGGCAGAAGCCTTAATGACGGTTAGCAAATCTGCTGCCTATGCTACTAAAGAAGCGGCTCAGGCCATGCTTTCAAGAGTGTATTTATATATGAGCGGAACCTATGAAAACCCAAATCAGGAATATGCAACACTTGCTATAGAATATGCCAAAAAAGTAATCGCCAGCGGAAGATACAACCTGTTAAGCCGAGATAACTTCATGAAATACAACACCTTTGCTCCGGATTCAGGTTCGCAAACTGAAACAATTTTTGCCGTAAAAAGAGTCGCTACAGAATATTCAGGATACGACCATTATTACGGAATTGGTGGAATGTATGCTAATCTTCAGGGACAAGGATGGGGCGAAATGTATGCCAGTGGAGAATATCTTGATCTGTTACGCAAAGCCGGATATAAAAAAGATGCTCGTTGGGCCTTTATTGATCCGCAATACACCAAAGATGCCAGCGGAAATAAAACAGAATCATTTCGTTTTATCGTTGATGTCAAGGATGCAGGTGGTACACAAACTGGTTATAATTATATTCAGCAGCCTTTAAAAACAAAAGCTGACGGATCGTACTATATCACCATTTCGAATGCAGATTATAATCTTACTGAGATTAATGCTGCAGAAAAACAATATGCTATCACATATCAGGGTAAAACCTATACAGGTGAGAAAGACTATATGATGCTTTTAAACCGTGTATATCCAATGTTCTACATTACAAAATGTTCATTGCAGGATAATGATTCACATCTGCACTCACCTATCATTTCAAGATTAGCCGAAATGTACCTGAACATGGCCGAAGCTTATGCCAAAAAAGGAGATTATGGCAATGCCCTGACCAACCTTAACATTATTAGAGAAAGAGCTATTGTTGGCGGAGGTTATGCGTCCTTAAACAGTACAAATGCCGTACAAAGAATCGACGAAGAACGTCAGTTAGAATTGGCTTTTGAGGCACATCGCGGTTATGATGTGTACCGAAACGGACAAACGATGACACGTCGTTACCCTGGTCCACATTTACCAATGATTGATATTCCGGCTAGTAGCCCACGTGTGATACAATATATCCCACAATCGGAAATCAATGCTTATCCTGGAACTTTAACACAAAACCCATAGTTTTTTATTTATTGTTTGTTTTGAAACCTCTCTAATTTGGTCCATTAGAGAGGTTATTTATAATAATCCTTTTAACCTATTAAACCTTATTATATGAAAAAACTCCTATGCTTACTTTCCTTATCCCTTCTTATTTTCAGTTGTGTCAATGAAGAAATTTCAGAACAACCGCTATCATCAAATCAAGCTTCGACTTCACAATCAAGCGCTAAAAAATCTACTGCCTTAACTGCAAAATCAAGTAGTATACAATACTCCCTTTTTCAGGTCACACAAGAATTTAATTCAGGAACTGAAGCAGTAATTGTTGGAGAAATATATTGTTCTCAAGCTGTTGAGGCTAAGTTTCAATTTGGATACCACGGAAATGTACCTACTAAATATGAAGTTAGAATGCCTGGTGTTCCATTAATAACTTCTGCCTTCGGACCTTCTAATCGAACAATAACTACACAATTGCTTCCCGGAATTAATACATTCTCGGTTACTGTCAAATTTTCAGGCCCAAATCAATACGCTAATGCAAAGCTTTCTTTACTTTCAATAAATAATGATACCTCTTTAAATGCGGAAGGTGATATTGACTTAACAGCTCAAGGATATAGTGAACAAAAAGCAGTAGATGGTTCATCAAACTCTATGCATGCTATTTGTAGCAAATGTGGAGCCCTAAACCTGAAAGATGCTTTAAAATGTATTAGTTGTGGTAAATAATCATTTTAAATATTTTTTTGTTTGTTTATACCTCTCTAATTAAAAGAGTTAGAGAGGTTAATTTAAAAAAAGGAGAATACATTTATAATAACTTAATCTCAAAAAATGAAAAAAATAGTATACCTGTTTTTTGCTTCTTTTCTAGTTTCGGTTTCCTGCGTTGGCAGCAATGATGATGTAACATCGGAAAATGAAACCATAGAAAATCCAAAGACAACAATTTCTCTGCCTCTTGGTGGAAATGCGTATAGTTCTAAACATTTAGACGGAAAAAATACCATTACCGACAATGGCATCGAAAACTGGACAGATTCCAACGAGTTTTTCACCGCTTATTTCAGAATTTCCAAACCCGGAACCTTTCAAATTACGGTAGAAGAATCTGTTGAAGTGTATGGAAAATCCGAACTCGAATTTTCGATTAATAATGAAACCAAAAAAGTAAACTTCACCACTTCAAAAAAGGCCGTTATCGCAGGAACCTGGAACCTTAAAAAAGAAGGATATATTGCTGTTAAAATAAAAGGAATCAGTAAAACCGGCGATCGTTTCCCGTCTATTAGTCGTTTAACGATTGCAAGTGCTGATTTTGACGGTAAAATCTCCTATGTACCCAACAACGAAGGCGACTTCTATCACTGGGGACGTCGCGGACCTTCTGTACATTTAAACTATCAGACTCCCGAAAACACCAACACCGAGTGGTATTACAATGAAATTACTGTTCCTCAAAACGAAGACAAAATTGGGTCTTATTTTATGGCAAATGGTTTTGGCGAAGGTTACTTCGGAATTCAGGTAAACTCAGCCACAGAAAGAAGAATTTTATTCTCGGTCTGGAGCCCTTTTACAACTGACGATCCCAACAGTATTCCGGAAACTCATAAAATTAAACTGCTGAAAAAAGGCGAAAATGTATACACAGGCGAATTTGGTAACGAAGGTTCAGGCGGACAGAGTTATTTAAAATACAACTGGAAAGCAGGAAACACCTACAAGTTTTTACTTCGAGGACTGCCTGTCGGTAATAACACCACCACATATACCGCTTACTTTTACGCTCCCGAATTGAATAAATGGCTATTGATTGCCAGTTTCAATCGTCCTCAAACCAATACCTATTTGAAAAGATTTCATTCCTTTCTGGAAAATTTCATCCCGGAACAGGGAGATCTGTCCCGCAAAGTCCTGTTCAACAACCAATGGGTTTGTGATGAAAAAGGCAACTGGTCAGAAATTAATTCGGCACGTTTTACAAACGACAATACAGGGGCAAAAGAATACCGAATGGATTTTGCAGGCGGAACGGAAAATGGTTTCTTTTATTTAAAAAACGGAGGTTTTTTTAATGACTATACCACGCCAAAAACTATTTTTACAAAACCATTAACGAATAAAAAACCGGAAATAAATTTCAATACATTACCCTAAAATTATGATGAACAACCATGGCAATGCTAAAATGATAAAATTAGCCACAGATTAGAAAGATCCGCACAGATTTCTTTACTAATTGCGTATAAAATCTATGTGAATCTGTAAAATCAGTGGCAAAAAACATTCTCGTTATGCATTTCACCCAACGGTTTACTAAAAATACAACACAACAATAATCCCCGATAATCGGATTTTAGATTATCAATCATTTCAAATCAAAATAACACATTATGAAAACTAGTATTTTAAAATTCATGTTAGCCGCCTGTATTCTGTTTGGAGGAACAAACGCATCGGCACAAATGATTAAAACCAAAACACCTGCCCGTGCAAAAGGTCAAACCGACGTTTTGCGTTTGGCAACAACACCACTACCTACCGTTCGTGTTGCCTTTATAGGTCTCGGAATGCGTGGTCCGGGAGCAGTAGAGCGCATGACACATATTCCGGGTGTAGAAATTGTCGCATTATGCGATATGACACAGGAAAACACTTCTAAAGCAAACGAAACCTTAACCAAAGCAGGTTTTCCTAAAGCTCAGGAATTTTACGGTGACGAAAATGCCTGGAGAAAAGTGACGGCTTTACCAAATGTTGATTTAGTGTATGTTGCCACCGACTGGAAACACCATGCTATCATTGGTGTACAAGCGATGAAAGACGGTAAACACGTAGCCATAGAAGTTCCCGGAGCAATGACAATGGAAGAAATCTGGCAGCTTATTGATACTTCTGAAAAAACTCGTAAACACTGTATGCAACTTGAAAACTGTGTATACGATTTCTTCGAACTTACTACCTTAAACATGGCACAGCAAGGTTTATTTGGAGAAATTCTTCATGCCGAAGGATCTTACATTCACGGACTTCAGCCTTTCTGGGGAGAATACTGGAACAACTGGAGAATGGATTACAACATCAAACACCGTGGTGACATTTATGCTACGCACGGTATGGGACCTGCTTGTCAGGCTTTGAACATTCACCGTGGTGACAAAATGAACTTTTTAGTTTCTATGGATACGAAAGCGGTTGGAAATCCGGCATACATCAAAGAAAAATCAGGAAAAGAAATCAAAGATTTCAGAAATGGTGATCACACTATGACTATGATTCGTACTGAAAACGGAAAAACAATCCAAATCCAGCACGATGTTACCTCTCCTCGCCCGTACAGCAGAATGTACCAATTAAGCGGTACAAAAGGTTTTGCCAACAAATACCCATTAGAAGGATATGCATTAGACGGCAAAGAACTAGGTGACGACGTAAAACCAAATCACGAAAAATTAAGCGCACACTCTTTTGTTCCTGCAGATGTGAAAAAAGCATTAATGGAAAAATACAAACACCCAATTGTAAAAAACATCGAAGAGCAGGCTAAAAAAGTAGGCGGTCACGGCGGAATGGATTTCGTAATGGATTACCGTTTGATTTACTGTCTGCAAAAAGGACTTCCGTTAGACATGGACGTTTACGACTTAGCTGAATGGTCTTGTTTAGGTCCATTAACAGAGATTTCTCTTGACAACGGTTCAGCTCCTGTAGAAATTCCGGATTTCACACGTGGGGGATGGAACAAGTTGAAAAAATTAGAATTTTCAGAATAAAAATTTATTGGTTAGTTAGTAGAAACAAGAGGGCGCGATTTATAGTGCTCTCTTGTTCATTATAGTCAACACTAATTTGAATTAAAGATGAAAAAAATATACCTTACCTTTCTGTTTCTTTCTCTTACCCTTTGCGCAACAGCCCAAGAGAAACAAAGTTTTGCTATTGCCAATGGAAATTTCCTGCTCAACGGAAAATCCATACAAATTCATTCCGGTGAAATGCACTACTCCCGCATTCCACAGCCTTATTGGCGCCATCGCTTAAAAATGATGAAAGCAATGGGTTTAAATGCGGTCGCCACGTATGTATTTTGGAATTATCATGAAACGGCACCCGGAATCTGGGACTTCAAAACCGGAAATAAAAACCTGGCCGAATACATCAAAACAGCTCAGGAAGAGGGTTTATTCGTGATTTTACGTCCGGGGCCGTATGTGTGTGCCGAGTGGGAATTTGGAGGTTATCCCTGGTTTTTACAAAATGTTCCTGATATGGTTATTCGTGGAAACAACACCGCCTATCTGGCCGCAACTAAAGCCTATTTTTCCGAACTGTACAATCAGGTTAAGAATTTACAAATCACCAAAGGAGGCCCGATTATCATGGTTCAAGGGGAGAATGAATTTGGCTCGTATGTCGCACAACGCAAAGATGTTCCTCTTGAAGAACATAAAAAATACAGTGCAGCCGTTTTTCAACAATTGAAAGACATTGGTTTCGAAGTTCCGTTTTTTACTTCAGACGGAAGCTGGTTATTTGAAGGCGGAGCTTTACCGGGTGCTCTCCCAACGGCAAATGGAGAAAGTGATATTACAAAACTAAAAAACGTAGTCAACCAATTCAATAACGGGCAAGGACCGTATATGGTAGCAGAATTTTATCCGGGCTGGCTGGATCATTGGGCAGAACCTTTCCCAACACAAACTCCTCAGGAAACTGTTGACCAAACACAAAAATATTTAGACCATCAGGTTTCATTCAACTACTATATGGTTCACGGAGGAACTAATTTTGGCTTTACTTCCGGAGCCAATTACGACAAAGAGCATGACATTCAGCCCGACATGACTTCTTACGATTACGACGCTCCCATTAGCGAGGCAGGTTGGGCAACCCCAAAATACAATGCGTTAAGAGCCATCCTCAAAACCAATGAAACTCCGGCTGTTCCGGCAAAAATACCCGTGATCACAATTCCGAATATTGCCTTAACGAAAGTCGTTGACTTAGCCGATTTAAAGTCTAAAATCCCTCCTGTAACGGCAGACAATCCTTTAACCTTTGAACAGCTCAATCAGGGAGACGGTTATGTTTGGTACAGCAAAAGATTTACACAGCCTATTAGCGGGAAACTGGAACTAAAAGGCCTACGTGATTATGCCATAGTGTATGTCAACGGAAAAAAAGTAGCAGAATTGAACCGCTATTACAAAAAATACGATTGTGAAATTGAAGTTCCCTTTAACGCAACACTAGATATTCTGGTAGAGAATATGGGGCGTATTAACTACGGTTCTCAAATTAATGCCAACAATAAAGGAATCATTAGCCCTGTAATAATCAATGGCGAAACCATTACCGGAAACTGGAAAATGTACCCGTTACCAATGGCTCAGGAACCGGATGTAACGGCTTACAAAAACTCAGGAAAAATCGACCGTCCTACGGTATATCAGGGAACCTTTAATCTGAGTAAAACCGGAGACACCTTCCTGGACATGCGCGACTGGGGCAAAGGAATTGTTTTTGTAAATGGAATCAACATTGGGCGTTACTGGAGCGTTGGTCCACAACAAACACTATATGTTCCGGGTTGCTGGCTTAAAAAAGGCAAAAACACTATTCAGATTTTCGAACAAAAAAACGGGAAAATTCAGAAGGAGGTAAAAGCAATTAGCACTCCAATTTTAGAAGATTTAAAACCCGAAAACGGACAATAATACCGGAAAACATTAGAGTAAAATAGAAATAAAATTGGTATAAAATTCTCTGTTTAAAAAAAATCCCAAACTCCAACAAAAATTGGAATTTGGGATTTAAAATTTTAAAATATTGGATTTTAAAATTACTTCCAGTTAAAAGTAATTTTCTTTTCAATTTCAGGATTCAGACTTAAAAACACCGGACAGGTCATTGCAGCGCGTTCCAAAATGGTTTTGCTTTTCTCATCGGCATCCCCTTTCATTTCAAAAGCGATTTCGATGGCTCCTATACGTCTCGGTTCTGCATTCATAATCTTCGTTACTTCGGCAGTTGAATCGACTAAATTCACATTCAGATCACGGGCTTTAATTCCCATAATAGTCATCATACAGCTCGCTAAAGCATTGGCAACAGTATCTGTGGGAGAAAAAGCTTCTCCTTTTCCGTTATTGTCTACAGGCGCATCCGAAATGATTTCACTTCCGGATTGCACATGGATTGATTTTGTTCTTAAATCGCCTAAATAGGTTACTTTTGATGTCATTAATTTGCTACTTTTAAAGTTAAATCATTATCGTAATATAAGATGTAAACACCTTTGTTGGCGTGTCCTCCATCCTCTTTTTTGTAAAATTGAAATTTGTTGTCAACCTGTTCAGTTGTCATTAAATCGGCTGTTTCCTGATAAGTTTTTCCCTGAACCAAACGCATCATGGTATCAAAAGTAACATCAAATCCTCTTGTAGCATAGGTATTTGGATTTACTTTATTTTTCAATCGGTACTCTTTTTCAAAAATCAAAACAGACTGTTCATCACTATCACGGGTAACGGACGGATACATCAATTTCAACTTAATTAAACTGTCAAAACTAATCTCGTCTGAATCCAGTGTATTGTTTGGCTCTAAAACTACCAACTGTATCTGACAGGTTTTTTGAGCATCTGTCAAAGCTTTTATAGTCGTTCTAACCATTGCTGTATTGGCCGATTCCATAACTACATAGTTCATTCTGTTAGGCAATAACAAACTTTTTAAATTGGCCACATCCAGAGCTCCGGTTTCAGTCAGATTAGCAAACACAACTCCTTTTTGGTTTTGTTTGATATAACTGATCACTGATTCTTTCTTTTTGTCTACAACTGCAACGATGTTTCCATTCTTCCCTCTCATATAATCAAAAACGGCATTTCGCACCACATCGTTTGATGGAATCGTCTGATACAAATTATCAATTGGGTTGGCTTTGTCTTTTGATAATGGAGAAATCACAGGAATATTATACAAACGCAATGTATTGGCAGTAGATTCGGCATTACTTTGATAAAAAGGTCCCACTACAGCATTGGCATCTTGTAATTTATTCTGAGCCATTAAACCTGAAACATTAGAACTGTTTTTCGTCTCCTGAGAATCATAAATTGCAACATCAATTGGCAGCTTTAAAGTTCTTGCTGAATCGATTGCCATCAAAGCTCCCGAATAAAAGTCAAGCGTCATGTTCAAAAATTTATCGCTCTTAATTCGACTGGCAGCACTGATAGTATCCCCCTGCATTTTCGCTAAATTGAATGGCAATAATAAAACTAATTTCTTACGTTCGTTCTCCCCTCTTTTTTTAGTCAGTTCCACCACTTCCGGATTCGCGGAAACAGTTTCGGATTTCACTTTATCTACCACTTTAATTCCTGCTGTATTTTCAGCTGGCTTTTCAATGGTCTTTTCAATACTTTTTTCAACTTCTTTTTCAGCAGGTTGTTGGTGTACGATAATTGGTGTTGGCGCCACATATCCTGCCGGAACTTTTAAAACCATTCCCTCTTTTACACCTTCAGAAAGTGCCGGATTTAAGGCCGTTAATTCTTCCTGAGTAATATGAAAAGTATGCGTTAAACTATAAAAAGTTTCTTTTGGTTTCACCTGATACTCCATATAAGAAGTTGCTTTTTTCGAAGTTTCCACTGCTTTTTTTGTTTCAGCCGGTTTTACAACAGCAGCCGCAGACGGAGCAGAAGTTTCTACTTTAGGAGCAGTTCCTTTGATCGTCAGACGATAACCAACTGGAAGGTTTGAAACAATTTCAGGGTTACGTTTTTCTAATTCTTCAATGGTCATTCCATATTGTTTTGCAATTGAAAATTTAGTTTCTTTTGCTACCACATCATGGTAAACATACTTTTCCGGTACTGCCGATTTCGGTTTCGCTGAAGTTGAAACAGTTGTTTTCACCGCACTTCCTTTTGACGGAATCTCAAGAGTTTGTCCAATCTGCAAACCATCTTTCACCAAAAAAGGATTAGCTGCTTTTAAAGCTTCATCCGTAACATTATATTTTTTCTCAATGCCAAACAAAGTTTCTTTTGGTTGTACTTCATGCGTAATTGTTTTTCCTGAATTTGAACTTTTCACCGGAGCAATATCATTTTTAACTGCTGTTTTAGCACCGCTTGTCGGAATCAATAAAACGGTATTGGGTTTAACTCCATTTCTGGCATCCGGATTTAGGGAATAAATATCATAAGGCGTAACCTTAAATTTAACAGCAATCTGGTTAATAGTTTCTCCGCTTGAAACCGTATATTTTACCACCTTTTCTTGTGAAAATGCGGAACTGGTTGCAAAAAAAATCAGAGACAATAATGTTGAATAATATTTCATAATAAAGCTTAAAACAATTTAATTCCTAATTCAAAAACAAGTTACAAAATTCTCTGTAAAACAAAATCCCTGCCACTTGTTTTTTCTGCATTGCTTATTCCCTAAGATCAATCTCGACCTTAGCAATACTCACCTCTTTATATAACTCATCTTCCTCTTTTTTCTTGCATTGATATAGTACTTCTTCCATATTTTGGTACTTATCGGAGTACACATAGTACGAAAGACTATTAATATTAAAAAAGAAACTGGCGTTAAAATCGCCGGAATCAATGAGTTTCATAATGAGCTTATCCCTTAGCGTTGCGTCTGTAAATATACCCAAAACTAAGTAATAGCCGTTTGAAACTTCGCGAAGATTATCAAAAACTTCCACCTTTATCGTTTTGTCCCTTTTAAGCGGATTTTCCTTTAACTCCTGTTTCATTTCTTCCGATGAGATAATTTTTGAATCGCCAATGAATCCGTTTTTTTTCTGATTTTTAATTGCCTGATCCTGATACTTTTTCAATTTCAGCAAAGCCACTTTATCATCAAAATTTCGGGCTTCCATGCTATAGTAGGATGCTTTACTAATATGTCTCTTCACTTCGATCTTCTTCTGATTATCCAGTGAGTCAATTTTAGCAATCAAGAGCTGATTCTTTGCATCACCTTGTTCCTGCTCTATTTTGTACTGCTTTATTTCTTCCAATGAAAGACGTTGCTGCAATGAAACCGGATTATTATTTTTTTCACTTTCGCGGATTTTTTTCTTGTATTCCTGGTTTTCGGCTACAGCGATTTTTTCGACTTTATGCATTAAACCGGCATAGACTTTTCGGTTTTCTGCCAACTCTTTTTTTAACTGAGACGATAATTCATTCGTTTTCCCAATACTTTCGTAAGATTGTTTTTCCAGTCTTTTTGATTCGTCAACATTTAAAATATCCAGTCTTTTCAAGTCGACCAGATCATCATTCATAGTACGAACCAGCGAATCCAGTTTCGCCATTAAAACATCCTGCACATTTTTATTAGCCTCCAGCACCAATCGCAATTTTTCAACTGAATTTTCTTTTGAGCCATTCATGTCATTCAGATTGATTTTCAAATCATTAATTTTTATAATTTTCTGATTCATTTCTTTCTGAACAACCAAACGGTCTTTCAAATCTTCCAATTCGACTGTTTTGGCTTTTGTTTTTTCCACCACTACCTGCTTTTCGGCCAGAGCAATCATCAGTTCTTCGCTTTCATTTGTCGGCTTTACTCCTTTTGTATTAATGGCCAGCTTATTTCCAACAATCAGTCCGTTTACGATTTCAGGATTCTGCGATTCCAGCTGATCAATCGAAATTCCATACTTTTTAGCGATCGAAAACTTCGTTTCTTTAGGCTCGACCACATGAAAAACAGTTTCCTGATTGATGACACGAACTCGTCCGTCTAAAGTTTTTCGTTTATTCGGAATTGCAATAGTCTGTCCTACCTGCAATCCATTTTGAAGAAGATTTTTATTCCCATTTTCCAAATCCAAAACCGAAACATTATACTGTCTCGCAATACTAAACAAAGATTCTTTTGCCACAACCTGATGGCTGACTTTTGAAGAAATTGTACTTTCAGTTTGAGAAAGGTCTCCGGAACCTTGCGGAATCATTAATTGCTGACCAATCTGAAGTCCGTTGGTAAGAATCGCCTGATTGGCATTCTGAAGAGCTTCCACCGAAATGTTATACTGTTTTGCTAAACCAAAAAGAGTTTCTTTTGCGCCAACAACGTGAGTAATCTGCTGACTGGAATTTGGTTTTTCAGAGGAATGAACAGGAATCCTGATCATCTGATCGTCTTTGATTCCGTTTTGTGATTCGGGGTTGAGTTTGTAAATTTCTTCTACTGAAACCTTGTACTTTTGGGCAATAAAGTAAGCAGTTTCTCCCTTTTGAATCCGATGCTCAATAATTGAATCTTGTGCAGTTATTTTGTTAAAAGACAAAACAAACACAAGAGAAATCGTTAAAAATTCTCTCATAAATAGTAGGTTTAAAAAATTAAGGCGTTACAAATGTAACGCCTTAATTTTAAAAAATAGTACTATTCCCACTCAATTGTTGCTGGTGGTTTTGAGCTGATATCGTAAACCACACGATTCACGCCTTTTACTTTATTGATAATATCGTTAGACACTTTCATTAAGAAATCATACGGTAAATGAACCCAGTCGGCCGTCATACCATCTGTTGATTCTACAGCTCTAAGCGCTACTACTTTTTCGTAAGTACGCTCATCGCCCATTACACCAACGCTGTTTACCGGAAGCAAGATTGCTCCTGCCTGCCAAACTTTGTCATACAATCCCCATGATTTTAATCCGTCGATAAAAACGGCATCCACATCTTGCAGAATCTGAACTTTTTCCGGAGTAATATCTCCTAAAATTCTAATTGATAATCCTGGTCCCGGGAAAGGGTGTCTTCCTAATAATTCAGGATCTATTCCTAAAGTAGCTCCTACTCTTCGAACTTCGTCTTTGAACAGCATTCGAAGTGGCTCTACAATTTTTAATTTCATATAATCCGGCAATCCACCTACGTTATGGTGCGATTTAATGGTTGCCGATGGTCCTTTTACCGAAACTGACTCAATAACATCAGGATAAATAGTTCCCTGTGCCAGCCATTTTACATCTTCGATTAAGTGTGATTCATCATCAAAAACTTCGATAAATACACGGCCAATTGTTTTACGTTTGGTTTCAGGATCACTGATTCCTGCTAATTCTGACAGAAAACGATCGCCTGCATCTACTCCTTTTACGTTCAATCCCATTCCTTTGTATTGATTCAATACATTTTCGAATTCGTTTTTACGCAAAAGTCCATTATTAACAAAAACGCAATATAAATTTTGTCCAATTGCTTTGTTTAATAGCACTGCAGCAACAGTAGAATCTACTCCTCCTGACAATCCTAAAACCACTTTATCATTTCCTAATTTCTCTTTTAACTCCGCTACCATTTCTTCTACGAAAGCTCCTGGTGTAAAGTTTTGAGGAACATCAGCGATATCTACTAAAAAGTTTTTCAGCATTTTTGACCCATCGGTAGAGTGAAAAACTTCAGGATGGTACTGAATAGCATAAGTAGTTTCACCTTCAATTTTATAAGCGGCAAATTCTACATCATGTGTGCTTGCTAATTTTACAGCATTCGTTGGTAAAGCTTTGATACTATCGCTATGGCTCATCCAAACCTGGCTGTTTTCAGAAACTCCGTTGAAGAAAACTTCATTCTCTTTAATATAAGACAAATTAGCTCTTCCATATTCTCTGGTGTTCGAAGCTGCTACTTCACCTCCGCTAAAATGAGCTAAGTATTGTGCTCCGTAACAAACCGCCAACATTGGAAGCTTGCCTCGAATTTGAGATAAATCAGGATGTGGAGCATCTTCTGCACGAACAGAAAAAGGGCTTCCTCCTAAAATTACGGCTTTATAAGGTGATAAATCACTAGGAAAGTGATTGTAAGGGAAAATTTCGCAGAATATATTTAATTCGCGAACTCTACGCGCAATAAGCTGAGTATATTGCGATCCGAAATCTAAAATAAGTACGTTGTGTTGCATGCGCAAAAGTACTTTTTATATTCGAATTTGAAAAATGGAATTTTGATTTTTTTTTCTTTAAAGGTTCTAAGGGGCTGAGTTACTAAAATTCTGAGGCTCATTTTTACTATAAAAATAAAAACTTAGCATCTCAGAATCTCAGCAACTTAGTATCTTCGCAAAAAAATCCAAAAACTAATTTATTTCGTACGTAACGAAAAACCCAATTAAAATTTAACTATGAAATCAAAATTAATTGCCCTTTCTCTCTTTTTGTCTTTGTTTTTAAGCTCTTGTGATGCTGTAGATAATTTATTGACTTTTACGATTTCAAACGAAACTTCTATTCAGATTAAGAGCACTTCCCCTATCAATTTACCTTCGGAAATTATCACTCCTGATGTCACTACAAATTCTTCTGCCGAGTTTGAGAACAATAAAACCAAAGCCAGTTTAGTAAAAGATGTTAAACTGAAATCGCTTAAACTAATGATCACAAATCCAACCGATAAAACATTTACGTTTTTAAAATCGGTTCATTTGTATATTTCTACGACAGATTCTGATGAAATAGAACTTGCGTATCAGGATAATATCAATGCCTCCACTAACAACATCGATTTGATTTGTACCGATGCAAGACTGGACCAGTACATTAAAGCAGATAAATACAAAATCAGAACAAAAGTTACTTTGAAAGAAACACTTACTAAAGATGTAACCGTAAAAGCAGAAATGAAATTTAGAGTGACAGCAGATCCATTTTAGAAAAAGGTTCTGAGGTTCTGAGATGCTAAGGTTCTGAGTTTTTATAGAAAGACTTGGAACCTTTGTTCCTTAACCCCTTAAAATCTCAAAAAAACTGCTTTGAGGTTACCCCAATAATCATGTAGTTATCATGTATTAAAAAACTTAGAACCTTAGCATCTAAGCCCCTTAGTATCTTTAAAAAAACTGTTGTAAGGTTATCCCAATAATCACGTAGTTATCATGTATTAAAAAACTTAGAACCTTAGCATCTAAGCCCCTTAGTATCTTTAAAAAAACTATTCTTTTGTCACAACAATCGAAGCCTTAAATCCTGCGGCAAGGTTATCCCAGTAATCATTGGTTACCAATTGTCCTTTATCATCGTAGACTTGGATTTCTGCAGTGTTTCCGCCCAATGTACCGATATTTAGAGCTTCAAAATCTAATTTATTAAACCCTGCTGCGAGGTTTATTTTTACTTCTTTAAAATTGGACCCCAATAATATCTGACTGGCAATTACGGCATCATTTGATGAAACTTTGACCAAATCGCCATCGATGGCTCCAAAGTCTCTTAATTTTATAATGAAATATTGTGATTTTGTTCTAAAATCCCCCAGAGAGATATTTCTTTTTATTAATGTTCCGCGTCCTTCTTTTAAACCGGCATCTCTTAAAGCTTTGTCTAAATCTTTCTCCATTTTGGGCACGTAACGATCTCCCGGATTGGCAAAATCAGTTTCGGTAGACATGGTAAACTTGCTTTTCTCTGCCCCAATCTGAAATTGAGATTTTGGAGTAATACTGGTATTATCAAAAACATTAGGTGTTTTAATCCCCGGCATGTCCAGATTTTCACCCTGAGGGTCTTTTATTTCCGGAATTGGAGTCTTTTTGGGTTTTGCTCCAAATTTAGGCGCTGCAATGGGCTTGAATTTAGTTCCAAATTCCTTTTGCGCCGATACGGTAACAGCAGTAAAAAATAATATGAAGAATAAAATGTGTTTCATTGAAAAAGTATTATCGAATCGGCTTTTATGTTTGCTTTAAAATCGGGATCTGGAATCACAAAAATAGCATAATATAGTTAAGCACTACAACTTTAAGACTTTTATAACACTATATTATGCCTTTTTTTGGAATCAAAAAACCTGCCAAAAACTGCAAATTCTAAATCCTAAACTCAAAATTCCAAATTCTAATATTGCAAATCAATCGGGGGACTTCTGAAACTATGTAAATGTTATTTTTTTAATATTCGAAAAACATCGTTTTGATAATTAGCAACTTATTCCTAACTTCAATCTTTCAAAGAGAGATACTAAAAATTAAACTCATATCGTAAATCGAACACCTCGGAACTTCGATTATTTTTCAATTTAGAATAATAAATCAAAAAACACACCTCTGTTCCGGCTGTTTAAAACATCTGTCGAAATAGCTAATTTATTAAATTTTCAATCCATGGATTATATTGATTATTACAAAGTATTAGAAATCACAAAATCTGCAACTGAAGCTGAAATCAAAAAGGCTTATAGAAAACTGGCACGAAAATACCATCCTGATTTAAACCCCAATGACAAGGAAGCGGAGAAAAAATTCAAAGAAATAAATGAGGCTAACGAAGTTTTAAGTAATCCCGAAAATCGTAAAAAATACGACAAGTACGGAAAAGACTGGAAACATGCCGACGAGTTTGAAAAAGCAGGTTACGATCCTAACCAACAGCAATATTCCCGACAACAGCAAGGCAATCAAGGCTACACTGATTTTGGCGGCGAAAACTTTTCCGAAAGTGATTTCTCTGATTTCTTCAATTCTATGTACGGTTCTTCAGGGAGAAGTTCGAGAGGTCAGGCAAAATACAGAGGTCAGGATTTTAATGCCGAATTACAGTTAGATTTAGCATCCGCTTACACGACTCACAAGCAGAATCTAAGTGTTAATGGAAAAAATATCCGAATCACCATTCCGGCCGGAGTCGAAAACGGACAGATTATTAAAATTCCAAATCATGGTGCACCCGGTGCAAACGGTGGTCCAAATGGCGATTTATATATCACTTTTTTAATTGATAATGATTCCGATTTTAAGCGGGAAGGCCATAATCTATATGCCGATGTTGAACTGGATTTATACACCGCTATTTTAGGAGGAGAAATTTTTGTAAAGACTTTTGACGGAAAAGTAAAAATAAAAGTCCCGGCCGAAACTCAGCCCGGAACTAAAGTAAAATTAAAAGGCAAAGGCTTTCCGGTATACAAAAAAGAAAATCAGTTTGGTGATTTATACATTACTTACACTATAAAAATTCCAACCCAACTGTCTGCCAAAGAAAAAGAATTATTTGAAGAACTAGCTAAACTAAGAAATCATGAGCAGTAAAAACTTAATCCATATCAAACAATTTTGCGTGTATCACGAAATTGAGAACACCTTTATAACGGAGTTGCATAATTACGGTTTGGTAAAAATTATACTACTTGAAGAAGACGAATATTTCCAACCGGAACAATTACCAACTGTTGAGAAAATGATACGCCTACATTATGATTTAAAAATTAATCTTGAAGGCCTGGATGTAATCGCAAACTTATTGAGCAAAATCGAAGGATTGCAGCAAGACCTTACCGCTACTCAAAATAAACTTCGTCTTTACGAACAGCATCAAATCGAGTAAAGAACAATTTGACGCTTTAAAATATCACAAAAAAGAAGGAATTCCGAAATGATTTCAATTCAATCGTACTCTTTTTCATTGGCATATTTTATAAATTGCGACTCTATTAACCAACCCGAATTTGCCTTAAAAACAAAAAAGTAAATTCAATAAACCAAAAGAAATGAAAAGAGAAAACATCTTAACAGGATCTCCTTGGGAAGACAAAATGGGATATTGCCGTGCCGTAAGAATTGGCAACATCATTGAAGTTTCAGGAACCGTAGCTATTGTTGATGATGAAAAAGTAAAAGCTAATGACGCTTATGCTCAAACCTACAACATCCTGGAACGTGTTGAAAAAGTTTTAGAAGATTTAAATGTTGGAATGAAAGATGTGATCAGAACGCGAATTTTCACTACTGATATTTCAACTTTTGAAGAGGTAGCAAGAGCGCATTCCTCCTTTTTTAAAGATGTAAAACCAACAACCGGGTTCTATGAAATCAGCAAACTGGTTGCTCCCGAATATTTAGTTGAAATTGAATTTACGGCTGTTGTACAATAATTTTTAAGCTGCGAATTCATGATTTTTATTTAGCCACAGATTAAGGGATTAAAAAAGATTATTTTTGTCTCAATAAAAATTCGTTTTATTCTTGAATTCGTGGCTAAAAAAAACTTAGTTTATTAATGGCTTTTCAAAACCTAAAAAAAACACTGCTTACTATTTTCAAATGGATTCTCATTTGTGTCCTAATAGGTATTTTGTCCGGATCTGCTTCTGCATTTTTCTTACTTTCACTTGAATGGGTTACGCAATTTAGAATTCATCATGACTGGATTATCTGGCTTTTGCCTGTTGGCGGCCTACTTGTTGGATTTAGTTATCATTATTGGGGAGAATCCGTTGTAAAAGGCAATAATTTATTACTTGAAGAATACGAAAATCCTCAAAAAGTCATTCCGTTTAAAATGGCTCCTCTCGTGCTTTTAGGAACCTTACTAACCCATTTATTTGGAGGTTCAGCAGGACGTGAAGGCACAGCAGTACAAATGGGAGGCGCTATCGCCGATCAATTTACTAAGCTTTTCAATTTGGATAATACCGAACGCAGGATTCTGATTATCCTCGGAATCAGTGCCGGTTTTGCTTCTGTTTTTGGAACTCCGCTTGCAGGTGCCATTTTTGCCTTGGAAGTTTTGTATTTTAGTAAAATTAATTTCAAGAGTATCCTCCTTTCTTTCTTAGTTGCTTATGCCGCTTATTTCACTGTCGAATTCTGGCCGGTTAAACATACCCATTACAACATTCCGGTTGTTCCTGAAATTAGTCTAACCACTTTATGTTATGTCATTTTAATCGGTCTTTTGTCCGGTTTTGCGGCTCTGCTTTTCTCGAGAAGCACTCATTTCTGGGGTTCCCTTTTCTCCAAAAACATCAAGTATCCTCCACTCCGTCCTTTTATCGGGGGAATTGTTTTGTCTATTGTCCTTGCAGGTTTCGGACTCACAAAATTCTCTGGCTTGGGAGTTCCGGTAATTGTCGATTCCTTTACAAATGCTAATCCGTGGTACGATTTCCTGCTTAAAATTCTATTCACCGGATTTACTCTCGGTGCAGGATTTAAAGGCGGTGAAGTAACTCCATTGTTCTTTGTAGGAGCAACTTTAGGGAGTGCTTTGTCTCTGATCATTCCGTTACCCATTGCTTTTTTAGCGGGTTTGGGATTTGTAGCAGTATTTTCGGGAGCCACGCACACACCTATTGCCTGTACCATTATGGGAATGGAACTTTTTGGAATTCAGCCTGGATTGTTCATCGCCATTGCATGCGTTATAGCGTATTTCTCCTCCGGTTCTATTGGAATTTACAAATCACAAATTGTAAAAGGAGCGAAGTATCAGTTGTATCAGAGACTACAGCGAAAAGAACTGGAAAACCTCTAGTACGCTATAAGCTATAAGCTTTAGACTTTAGACTTTGGACTTTAGACTTTGGACTTTCGACTTTCGACTTTCGACTTTGAACTCAGCACAATTAACTTATAAAAAATGATTTCAGCATTACATTAAAAAAATGTAAATTCGCACACTATGAAAATACAAGACATTCAAGCGATACAATTATTACTCGCAACCCCAAAGAAAATTGCCATCATTCCTCATAGAGGACCTGACGGTGATGCTATGGGTTCAACCTTAGGGTTATACCATTTTTTATTAAAAAACAATCATCAGCCAACAGTAATTGCTCCTAATGATTTTCCTAATTTTTTAGCCTGGCTTCCAGGTTCTGAAACGGTTAAAATATTTGAAAAAGATACTGAAAACTGTACCAAAATATTAGAAGAAGCCGAGCTTATTTTTACACTGGATTTTAATGCTTTTCATCGTACAGGTGAGATGGAACATACTCTTGCGAAGCTAACCGCTCCGTTTATAATGATCGACCATCATCAGAAACCGGATGATTACGCGCTTTATACGTACTCTGATACCTCGTTTGGATCTACCTGTGAAATGGTCTATAATTTTATTTCTTTCTTAGGCAAAAAAGAAGATTTAGACAAAACCATCGCCACTTGTATCTACACAGGAATATTAACGGATTCCGGCTCGTTCCGCTTTCCGGGAACAACAGGAAATACACATCGTATCATTGCTGAACTAATCGATTTAGGTGTCGAAAATACTCAAATACCCGTTTTGTTGTTCGACAACAGTTCTTACAGTCGTTTGCAATTGTTAGGCCGTGCGTTACAAAACATGAAAGTTCTGGAAGAACACAAAACCTCTTATACTTCGCTTACTCAGGACGAACTGGATGCATTTAATTATGTAAAAGGCGACACCGAAGGTATTGTTAATTACGGATTAAGTATAAAAGGTATTGTTTTTACTGCTATTTTTATCGAAAATAAAGACGAGAAAATCATTAAAATCTCTTTCCGTTCACAAGGAGGATTTGACGTAAACCAGTTTGCCAGAGATCATTTTAATGGTGGTGGACACAGTAATGCAGCGGGAGGAAAATCAGAGACTTCAATGGAAGAAACTTTGAAAAAATTTGAAGATTTAGTAAACAAACTAGAAATATAACCCAAATATGAACTACTTAAAACAAAGCAGTTGCGCCCTACTTTTTGCTGTTTTATTGGTTAGCTGTAAACAACATGAAGATGCCAGAAGACCTATTTCTCAGGCTTCCGGTACTTTTATGAAAAAATCAGCCGATCGAAATAAAAAATTAGTAGCCAATGAAGAGGATGTTATCAAAAAAATAATCAAAAGCAATCCGAAAACAAAATACTATGCCACCCGAAAAGGATACTGGCTGTATTATGATGAACGAAATGAAACTGATCTCCAGACTCCTAAAAAAGGAGATATCGCTTATTTTAATCTGGAAGTAAAAGATATCAATGGCCAAATAATCTATTCTGAAGCCGATCTTGGTCCGCAAACCTATTATGTAGACAAGCAAGACATTATGATGGGATTACGTGACGGTATAAAAATGATGCATAAAAACGAAACCGTGACTTTCTTATTTCCTTCGCATATCGCCTACGGATACCACGGAGACAATAAAAAAATAGGACCTAATCAATCCTTAATGTGCACTGTTACACTTCGTAACTTTGTACCGGATCCAGCTGCTAATCCAACAACTACAGCGGCACAAACCCCTAAAACAGCAGCTCCTAAAACTGTAGCTCAAACTAAAAAAGATACCTTAAACCCATAAAAACAACCTTTTAAAAATGAAAAAAAGTATTCTACTAGTATTACTTGCCGTTAGTTCATTATTCTCTTGTAAAGACGAACACAGCAACCTGCCTGATGGTTTATATGCGGATATTGAAACCAATAAAGGACACATTATTGTTGAATTGGATTATAAAAAAGCACCTGTTACAGTAGCTAATTTTGTAACCTTAGCTGAAGGTAAAAGTGAGTTTGTTACTAAAGATTACCTAAAAGGAAAACCTTTTTACGACGGATTAAAATTTCACAGAGTTATTGAAAATTTCATGATTCAGACCGGAGATCCTGAGGGAACTGGTTCAGGTGATGCAGGATACCGATTTAAAGATGAGATCACCGATTTAAAATTTGACAAAGCCGGTGTTTTAGCAATGGCAAACAATGGTCCGGCTACAAACAGCAGTCAGTTCTTCATCACACATGTTGAGACTCCATGGTTAGACGGGAAACACACTATTTTTGGTCATGTGGTTGAAAAAGGACAGGAAGTTGTTAATCAGATCAAACAAGACGATAAAATTGTTTCGGTTAAAATTATCAGAAACGGTGAAGCTGCCAAAAAGTTTGAC
Organism: Flavobacterium tructae; assembly: GCF_001853485.1. Lineage (NCBI taxonomy): Bacteria > Pseudomonadati > Bacteroidota > Flavobacteriia > Flavobacteriales > Flavobacteriaceae > Flavobacterium > Flavobacterium tructae. The sequence goes on from NZ_MIKE01000022.1 coordinate 363,213, forward strand.
GCTATAAAAGTATTTCACGATTATTTCTCTGAAATTGCTAAAGAAAAAGGGAAATACGCGGGCGTACAAAAAGAAAAAGTAGCGTATTTAGCTTCTATCAAACCCAAAGCGACCAAAACCAATTCAGGGTTAGAATTTGTAATCACTGAAAAAGGAACAGGTAAAAAACCGGCTACAGGAGCTCAATTGTACATCAATTACTCCGGTTTCTTAGAAGATGGTACTTTATTTGATTCAAGCGTAGAAGAAGTTAATAAAGCGTTCGGAAAATTTGATGCTGCAAGAGCCGAAGCACACGGATACCAGCCAATTCCTTTCCAGGCAGGCCGTAAAGACGGAATGATTCCCGGTTTTATTGAAGGAATTGAACAACTTTCATTTGGAGACAAAGCAGTACTTTTTATTCCTGCACATTTGGCTTACGGAGCTACCGGTGCTGGCGGAGTAATTCCACCAAATGCTAATATTATTTTCGAAATTCAATTATTAGAAAAACCACAATAATTTTTTTTAAAGAAAAACCATCATAGACTTAAATTCGGAACAACATGAAGTTTAAATTCCTATTTTTATTTTGCCTGGCAGTTGTAAATATTCAGGCTCAGGCTACCAAAAAACCAGTTGCTAAAGCAAAGCCAAAAACAGCAGCGACAGCAGCAAAGATAGCCCCTAAAGCCAATCCTGGCGAAGGTATTTTTGCTACAATAGCCACCACAAAAGGAGATATCGTGGTTTCTTTAGAATATGTAAAAACACCGGTAACTGTGGCTAACTTTATCTCGTTGGCAGAAGGAACGAACCCAAACGTTAAAGTGGAAAAACTTAAAGGTAAACCCTTTTACGACGGATTGAAATTTCACCGAGTAATCAATGATTTCATGATTCAGGGTGGAGATCCTGACGGAAATGGTTCAGGAGGTCCGGGATATGCATTTAAAGATGAATTTGTAGAAGATTTAAAATTTGAAAAAGGCGGAGTTCTAGCAATGGCCAATTCTGGTCCCGCTACAAACGGAAGTCAGTTTTTTATCACACACAAAGATACACCATGGTTAAATGGTAAACATACTATTTTTGGCCATGTGGTTTCAGGAATGGACAACGTAAATAAAATTGTTCAGGACGATATCATGACAAAAATTACCATTACACGCAAAGGTGCTGCAGCCAAAAAATTTGATGCTGTAAAAGTACTTGCTGAAGATGCGAAAAAACAAGAGGCTAAAAAAGCAGAATCTCAAAAAGTGATTACTGAAAAAGCAGCTTATTTTGCCGCTACAAAAGCGAAAGCTACTACAACAGCTTCCGGTTTAAAATATGTTGTTACACAAAAAGGAACAGGCGTTAAAGGAGCGGAAGGATCTAACATTTACTTTCACTATGCAGGATATTTTGAAGATGGAAATCTTTTTGACAGCAGTATCTCTACCGTAGCAAAAGCTTATGGTAAATACGATGCCAACCGCGATGCCCAAAAAGGATACAAAGCATTCCCTTTTGTTGTAGGTAAAAAAGACGGAATGATTCCTGGCTTTATTGAAGCTTTAGACATGATGACAGATGGAGAAAAAGCTATATTCTTCCTTCCTTCTAATTTAGCTTACGGAGAAAAAGGTGCCGGAGGTGTAATTCCGCCAAACGCCACTTTAATCTTCGAAATCGAAACTTATAAAGAACAGCCCGTAAAGTAATTCAAAGTACCTTAACGGACTTAAAAGCAACCACCACGATGTATTTCATGGTGGTTTTTTATTTTATACCATCCTGTCAAATCTTCAATTTTAAACCTCACAAAAAGAACGAAATAAACGCAATCACAACGTTTCTGAATATTTTCTATTAAATCCTAAACAAAATAGCTTACCTTTGCCGGCTTAAATTTTTTAAAATAAACAGATTAAGATGTCACAAAACAATGTATTAAAAGGAGTATTTTTAGTAGCCTTAGGAGCTACAACTTATGGAATGTTAGCCACTTTCGTAAAAATGGCCTACACAGAAGGATATACTACTGCCGAAGTAACTACCTCTCAATTTGTATTAGGAATCATTGGTATTTTACTAATCAATACATTCCAAAAACTAAAACATAAAGACAATGTTGTGAAAGCAACGCCAAAAAACATATTCAGCTTAATGCTTGCCGGTACTTCATTAGGAATGACGAGTTTGTTTTATTATTTGGCAGTAAAATACATCCCTGTTTCAATTGGTATCGTTTTACTAATGCAAACAGTCTGGATAGGAGTTTTACTTGAAATGATCTTAGAAAAGAAATTACCTTCCAAACAAAAAGTTTTTTCAGTATTTATTGTTCTTATTGGTACTGTTTTAGCCACTAATATTCTACACAACGAAATCGAACTGGACTGGAGAGGGCTTGTTTGGGGAATGCTGGCAGCTGCCTCTTTTACCACTACTATGTTTACCGCCAATCGCGTTGCAACCGAAATCTCGTCGGCACAACGTAGTTTGTACATGCTGTTTGGAGGTGCCATTATCGTATTTTCATTTGCCTTGGTAACACAGGTTACTCCTTTTAACCTTGCTATTTTTGCAAAATGGGGAATAATATTGGCTTTATTCGGAACTATCATTCCTCCAATGTTAATGAATCTTGGATTTCCATTAACTGGAATTGGTCTTGGAAGTATCGTTTCTGCCCTTGAGTTGCCAGTTTCAGTAACCATGGCCTACGTTTTATTAAATGAAGAAGTAATTCTTTCACAATGGATTGGAATTATTCTAATCATTTTAGCCATTGTTATTATGAATGTAAATTTCAAACGCAAGAACAGCTAATTTAGAAACACTCTAAAAAAAAGCCTCTTGTAGTGCAATAATTGTTAATTTTTTTATAAATTCGTGATAAACAATCCTACTTTATCATGAATTTACCCTGGCATTTATATTTAATGGCTTCGCTTTATATTATTGCCGGATTAAATCATTTCAGAAAACCGGGAATGTACTTTAAGATCATTCCCCCTTTTTTTTCAAATCCTAAATTAATAAATATTTTAAGTGGTGTTGCCGAGGTCATCTTCGGCATACTCCTTCTGATTCCTGTTACCTCTCATTTTGGTGCATGGGGAATTATAGCTACTTTAATTGCTGTATTCCCTTCCAATCTCTATATGTATCAGAATAAAAAAGCAAGTTTTGGTTTACCCAAGTGGATTTTGTTTATACGCTTGCCCATTCAGATTGTTTTGATTTTGTGGGCATACCAATATACTTTTTAACAATCAACTATTAATTAAAACTATTTATTATGAAAAAATTATTTGCAGAGTTTTTTGGAACTTTTTGGCTGGTTTTTGGAGGTTGTGGAAGCGCAATTTTTGCAGCCGGAATTCCCGACTTAGGAATCGGATTTGCAGGTGTTGCACTGGCTTTCGGTTTAACAGTACTTACAATGGCTTATGCCGTAGGACATATTTCAGGAGGCCACTTTAATCCGGCCGTTTCTTTTGGTTTATGGGCAGGCGGCAGATTTCCTGCAAAAGATTTAATTCCTTACATAGTCGCTCAATGCGTTGGTGCTCTTGCGGCCGCAGGAACTTTATTCACCATTGCATCAGGAAAAGCCGGTTTTGCCATTGATAATACCAAAGCAGGAGCTTTTGCCTCTAATGGTTTTGGAGCCTTCTCCCCTGACGGATATTCCCTGCAATCTGCTTTTATCGCTGAGTTTGTACTAACATTATTTTTCTTATTAGTAATTTTAGGAGCTACAGATAAATTTGCCAACGGAAGATTTGCCGGTGTTGCAATTGGTTTTGCTCTAACCTTAATACACCTAATCAGTATCCCAATTACCAATACTTCTGTAAATCCTGCAAGATCATTATCTCAGGCCATTTTTGTTGGTGGAGAGCCGCTTTCTCAAGTCTGGCTGTTTTGGGCTGCTCCGATTCTGGGTGCTATTGTAGCGGGTTTCATTTATAAAACCTTACTGCAAAATCACGCCGAAGCTTAATCAACTCCTCTTTAACCTCAAAAAATTATCATATGGAATTTTTATATTTTTTACTTATTGGTGCAATATCAGGATGGCTTGCAGGTCAGATCTGGAAAGGTGCAGGTTTTGGATTATTAGGTAATATCGTCGTAGGAATTGTTGGCGGTATTATTGGAGGCTGGATTGCCGGTAAATTAGGTATCGGTGGTGGCGGACTTCTTTGGCAAATTATAATTGCTGTTGGAGGAGCCTGGGTCTTACTGTTCATAATCAGCTTAATCAAGAAAGCATAAATCTTTGCTTATAACTATCAAAAAGAGAAAATCAAATATACTTCTATTCGGTTTTCTCTTTTCTTTTTTCAGAAAAACTTACCTGTATTTGTTTTTCTTCAACAATCTGAATCACCCTTATTTTGTATCACTCTAATATAGCCTTATGAATGATATTATTGCCTATTTCAGTACAATTCCGTCCTCCCATAGAAGCTTAATTCTGGTTGGCGGAATTACCTTTTTTTGGATGATTGAAAATACCTTTCCCCTGTTCCGGATGCACTATCGAAAATGGCAACATGCGGGAATCAATTTTTTCCTGACTTTCACTACCATAATTATCAATTTTGTTTTAGCTTTTATTTTAATTAAAACAGCAAACTGGACGACTGAAAACCACTTTGGACTATTACAATGGTTACCCGCTTTACCGCTTTGGCTTTACACCATCATTGGTTTGTTATTGCTGGATTTAATTGGTGCCTATACTCCTCATTATGTACAGCACAGGTTCAAAATTTTATGGCATTTTCATCTTGTTCATCACACCGATACCTGGATTGACACTACATCCGCAAATCGGCATCACCCCGGTGAAAGCATTATCCGATTTATCTTTACAACTCTTGGGGTTTTGATCATCGGAAGTCCAATGTGGATGGTTTTTCTATACCAAACCTTGTCTGTTATTTCTACACAGTTTACGCATGCCAATATAGCATTGCCTCAAAAACTAGACACTTTACTAAGTTATTTTATCGTTTCTCCCAATATGCACAAAGTACATCATCATTACGTTCTGCCGTATACAGACAGTAATTATGGCAACATTTTTTCGGTTTGGGACCGTCTGTTTGGTACTTTCACCACTTTACCCAAAGACAAAATAATTTATGGCGTAGATACCCACATGGCCGTTGAAGAAAATAACAATTTGAAAAATCTATTAAAAATACCGTTTCAAAAATCGAGATCCGCAAAAAACAGTTAAAATCATTAAAAAAAACAGCATTCATCGAACCAACTAATTATTTTTTTTATTAATATTGATACTTAAATTGAAAATCAATCTATTAATCATTAACCTCTATTTTGAATTAATTTTCACGTGATGAAAAAGAGTAACCGCAAAGAATTGAATTGGGAACAAACTGAAAAAATTGTTTCGTTAGCCTTAGAAGAAAAAAATCCATTTGAAATCATAAAAAAGGAATTTGGATTGGCAGAAAAAGAAATTCTGGAAATCATGAAAAAGAAAATGCCCCTTGAGAAATTTGAGATGTGGAAAAAAAAGGCAATTGCAAATAAACCAAAACCAAAACCAGTTAAAATAGACGATTTTGACGAAGATTTGGATGGCAAATATTATATAAAAAACAAACTAGATTAAGATAGAACTCCTGAATTTCAGGAGTTTTTTTTTATTTTTAACCGAAATGTAACTTTTTTACCTTTTGTGTGTCAAATAGCGATAACCAAATATGAAGAAATGAAGAAAATAATTTACACCTTAGCGCTTGCAGTCACACTTTGGAGCTGTAAAACAGGTAGTTCCTCCAGTACAGCAAAAAACAATGTAGTAGACGTAAACATTAATCTTGTTGATGTAAAAGACGACAAAGTTCTGGTAACGGTAACCCCTCCGCAAATAAAAACTGACGAAGTAATTTACAGTATCCCAAAAACGGTTCCGGGAACTTATTCTACAGATAATTACGGTAAATTTTCAGGTGATTTTAAAGCCTTTGATGCCAAAGGAAATGAATTAACTGTAAAAAGGATTGATGACAACTCCTGGTCTATTTCAGATGCAAAAAAATTAAAAAAAGTGACCTATTGGGTAGGAGATACTTTTGATACTGAAAAAGGAACGGGATTTGGAAATGATGACGTATTTTCTCCTGCCGGAACAAATATCAATGCGGGCGTTAATTTCTTAGTTAATACACACGGTTTTGTAGGTTACTTTCAGGATAAATTAGAAATTCCTTATAAAGTTACAGTAACACATCCTGAAACACTTTGGGGAGCCACTTCAATGACAGATGAAGACGCCAGCAAAACAAGTGACGTTTTTACCACTTCCCGCTACGCTGTTTTAGTCGAAAATCCGATCATGTACTCTAAACCTGATTATACGACTTTCAACGTAAATGGAATGGATATTTTAATCGCCGTTTATTCTCCAACCGGAAAGTTTACAGCCGAAAGCATTACTCCAGAAATGAAAACGATGATGACGGCACAAAAGAACTTTTTAGGCAAAGTAAATGCTAACAAAAAGTATACTGTTCTTTTGTATCTGTCAAGTATGGCTAAGGATGATGCCCACGGTTTTGGAGCATTGGAACACCCAACGGCTACAACAGTTGTTTTACCGGAATCTATGCCTAAAGAAAAACTGGTAGAATCAATGAAAGATGTAGTTTCGCATGAATTTTTTCACATCGTAACTCCGTTAACCATTCACTCTAAAGAAATTCAGTTTTTTGATTACAATGCCCCAAAAATGTCGGAGCATTTATGGATGTACGAAGGAGTAACAGAATATTTTGCCAACCTGTTTCAAATCAATCAGGGGCTAATTAACGAAGCTGAATTTTACACGCGTATTGCCGATAAAATTGAGCAGTCTAAACGTTTAAACGATACCATGTCGTTTACCGTAATGAGTAAAAATGTACTGAATCAGCCTTATAAAGATCAATACTTAAATGTATATCAAAAAGGGGCCTTAATTGGAATGTGTATTGACATCATCATTAGAGAAAAAAGCAATGGAGAAAGAGGAATTCTGGATCTAATGCACAAATTATCGAATGAATATGGTATTGAAAAACCATTTAATGATAATGAACTTTTTGCTAAAGTAACTGAACTGACTTATCCTGAGGTTGGTGAATTCCTAAATAAATATGTGGCAGGAACGACTCCTATTCCTTATGACTTTTATTTAGCAAAAGTTGGTGTGACCAAAGCTTCAGAAAAAGCTCCGGCACCAGTTTTCATTAAAGGTCAGGCGCCTTATATTGGAGTTGACAAAGCTACCAAAGCCATAAATGTTCGTTCTAATATCGATTTGAATGTGTTTTTTACTAATTTAAATCTTAAAGGAGGCGATATCATTCTTGCTGTAAATGATAAAGCGTACAATTTCGACAACATTTATGATTTGATTGGCGAAAGTGATAACTGGAAGGAAAATGATCCAATTACGATTAAAATAAAACGTGCCGGTGTTGAACAAACGATCAAAGGAACCGTAAAAGTTCCGTTTGAAGAAAAAGAGACTTTTAAAGCAACAGACGCTTCAAAAGAAAAACTAAAAAATGCATGGTTGAAAGGATAGTTCTTTTCGACTCAAACACAAAAAAACCGACAAGAGATTGCCGGTTTTTTTTATAATTATCATTGTGAGCTATCAAACTAAAACGTTAACATCGTACGTCAGAGTGAGCGAAGTCGAAGTCTTCAACAGTATGGATTTAGCGTGTGGGACTTCGACTTCGCTCAGTCTGACATTATGTGCCTATATACTTCACGCGGTCTGACCTTACATACCTATATACTTCGCTCAGTGTGACAACTGTTTGTTCTTTAGGCTACAAATCTTTTTAACTACTTCTTCTTTACCGGAAATTTCCAGTCAAATTCGTCTTTATCGTTTATGATTGCACCGATTTCAAACTTCACCACTTCGTCAAATTCTGTTTGAAGGATGAACCAGTTGTCTTCATTAAAGTAATTCTCGAAAGTATCAAAAGTTTCCTGATTGTATTTTGTAATTCCTTTTGTTGCTAAATCTTTCTTTACATCAGCAATTTTTCTTCCGATTAGTTTGAATCCAAAAACTTCTAAATCGCTGCTTGAAGCTACTAAATAACCTAATTTCAGGTCTTCTTCCTGATAAAACGTCAATCTGATCTTTTGTGCATTGTATACAAAAATCACATTATCATCTTCATCTTTATAATTTTTATCAGGCTTTCCTAAAGCAGCTGTAACATCGTTCTGCTTCATTCCGAAAAGCAATTTATCAATTCCTGATTTTAGATTTATTTTCATGTTTACTTTTATTTAAAGTGCAAATTTCGGGAAGTTTTTTGTTGTTTCGCTATTAATTGTAAAATTTTCTCGAATTTAAACCTTGCCCTTTTTTAAGTTCTTTTTTGAGTGTCAGGCTGAGCGAAGTCGAAGCGCATTTTACGTCGTGAGAACCCTTCGATTCCGCTCAGGGAAACGGTGTTGGCTTCGACTTCGCTCAGCCTGACATATATAAAATTAATATTGTTTCTTATTCGGTTTAGCGCTCATATAAAACGTGATCTTTCCTCCATTTATTATATCAGCATGTTTCAGAAATGGCCTGTCTAATTGTTTTCCATTCAAAATCACCTTGCTCACAAACACATTTTTATCGGATTGATTGGTGGTTTCTACTTCGAATTTCTTTCCGTTTTCCAGATTAAAAGTCGCCTTTTTCACTAACGGACTTCCTAATGCATACTCATCAGAACCCGGTGCTACAGGGTAAAAACCTAAACTGCTAAAAATATACCAGGCACTCATTTGTCCAAAATCATCGTTTCCTCCTAAACCGTCAGCTCCGTTTCGGTACATTTTTTTCAGGATCATCCTGATTTTGTCCTGAGCTTTCCATGGTGAATTCGTCCAATTGTACAAATAAACGACATGATGAGAAGGTTCGTTTCCATGAACATAATTCCCAATGATTCCGTCTCTGGTGATGTCTTCTGTGTTTTCAAAATATTTATCCGGCAAATGCATGTTGAATAAAGAATCCAATCGAACTTTAAATTTCTCATTTCCTCCCATCATTTGAATCATATCGGCAGGATCCTGCGGAACATACAAACTGTAATTCCATGAATTCCCTTCAATAAATCCCTGACCATGTGTATCTAAAGGATCAAATTCTTTCTTAAAAGTTCCGTCATTTAACTTTGGACGCATGAACCCCGATTGCGCATCGTAAACGTTTTTGTAATTTTTAGATCTTGTGATAAATTCATTATAGATTTCGGTTTTACCTAATTTCTTTGCAGCCTGTGCAATCGCCCAGTCATCATAAGCATATTCGAGTGTTTTTGAAACCGAAGCACCATTTTTATCTTCTGGAACATAACCTTTTGTCATATAATATTCCAATCCGTCATAATAAGGCACTTTTGCTGTTTTCACACAAGCTTCAAGTGCTTTTTCAGGATTGAAATTGATATTGCCTTTTATAATGGCATCCGCAATTACCGAAACGGAATGATACCCGATCATGCACCAGTTTTCATTGGCATAATGCGACCAAATTGGCAGCATCTTGTGTACACTCTGATCAGAGTGAGCCAACATGGAACTGATCATATCTGAATTTCGGGAAGGCTGTACTATATTGAATAATGGATGCAAGGCGCGATAAGTATCCCATAAGGAGTAACTGGTATAATTCTTAAAGTTTTCGGCTTTATGTACGTTCATATCCAAACCTTTGTAGTTCCCGTCTAAATCTATGTATTCTGTAGGTCCTAAAAAGGCATGGTACATTGCGGTATAAAAATTCACTAAATCTTCTTTCTGAAGGGTTTCTACCTGAATTTTGTTCAACTCGTTATTCCAGACTTTCTGACTTTGCTTTTTTACTTTCTCAAAATCCCAACCCGGAACTTCTTTTTTCATATTTTCAACTGCACCGGCAGAACTTACAGGAGACAGAGCCATTTTTATTTTTATTTTCTCTCCTTCTTCCGTGTCAAAATCAAAGAACAATTTTAAGTTCTGACCTGCCATTTCGGGAAAGTTTTTGGTTTGATCAAATCTTCCCCAAAAGCCTCTGTACACACTTTTCTCCAATGGGGCCTGTCCATAGTTTTTAATGGGTTTGCTAAAACTCATTGCAAAATATACGGTTCTGGTTCTCGCCCAGCCGTTGGTCTGACGATATCCGGTAATCAAAGTATCGTTCTCTACCCGAACAAATGTCCATACATTCTTTTTATCGTAATTGTAAATCCCCGAAGTCAAATCTAAAATGATATGTGCATCATCTGATTTTGGAAAGGTGTATTGATGTATTCCTACGCGGGTTGTCGCCGTAAGTTCGGCTTTGATTTTATGATCTTCCAAAAGTACACTGTAGTAAGCAGGCTCTGCTTTTTCGGTAGCATGAGAAAATGCCGATCGATAACCGGACAATGGTTTTGAAGCAACACCGGGATTTAGCTGTAGCTTTCCGGTTGTGGGCATAATTAAAAAATCGCCCAAATCAGAATGTCCAGTTCCGCTAAAATGCGTATGACTAAAACCTACAATCGTTTTATCTTCATATTGATATCCGGCACAATACTTATAGACATCTCCGTTGTATTTTCCATTTGTACTGTAGGCAATTGTATCGGTTTCAGGACTTAACTGTACACTTCCAAACGGAACTGTTGCTCCCGGATAGGTATGTCCCATTTTGGCGGTACCAATCATAGGATCAACATACTGAATCAGATCTCGTTTCTCAATTGTTTTTTTCTGAGCATTGGCGGTATAACCGAATATTAAAAAGGATAATCCAAAAACAAAATTTTTACAATTTATTCTATTCATTAGTTTTCTTTTAATCATTACTTTTTACTTAAAAACAGCAATTGGCATTTTACTAAATCGATTTACCAATACTTTCAGATTCGAAAAATACAACAAAATATGCTTTTTAAAAAATATAAAATGATCTGATCTCAAAAGCTTTTAAATATCTTTGGTACTGTCAAATGTTACTCTATTCATGAAAAACGCTATTTTATTCTGCATCCTTTTTTATACCATTTTCGGTTTTGCACAAAAAACAGAAAGTCATAAACTAACCCAAAAAGAAATCGCTCAAAGGGAACTTGACGGTGTTTCGGAATTTCCAATTTACAGAGCACTCGAATGCTCTGATAAAAGCGGTGTGTATGAATTACTTCTCTGCGAAAATCAAAAAAACATTTCAAAAAAAGACACCTTAAACACAAAGATTCAGGCCATTTATACACTGAATGATCATGGCGGTTTTCTTGAAAAATGGAGAATTAATGATTTACTGGAAGACAGCGATCCTAAAGAAACAACTATCTATTTTTGGACAAAATACTGCAGTACGACAGATCTGGACGGTGATGGACTTATCGATCCGGTGATTGTTTACGGTACGAGAACGGAATACAACGAGATAAGGCGCGTTAAAATTATTACAATCTCTCACAATAAGAAATATGTAATCCGTGCTGTAGAATGCGATCTTGATTATTGCAGAAGCTTTAAAAAGGATTCAACCTGGAATTTACTTCCTCTAAAAACAAAAACCTACCTTAATTCATTAGTTGAAAGGTTAAGAAAAGAGCAAAATTTACTTTTGAAAGACGGGTAAGTAGATCGTTATGGGTTTGAATTATGAGTTATGAATTGTGTTTAAAAGTTCCGTAGGAACGACATATTTTGTAGCAACGGATTTCAATCCGTTGAAAAAATCACACGACGCGTTCAAAAGTTCCGTAGGAACGACATATCTATAGCAACGGATTTCAATCCGTTGAAAAAATATACGACACGTTCAAGAGTTCCGAAGGAACGGCACATATTATAATGGCGGCATTTTTCAAAAACAAAATATACGTTTGCGATGGGTTTGTAAAATGAACCGAACCGATGGTTCTTCTTTTGCTTTTGCGTCATTTTGACCAGATTAAAATCCGGCCCTACAATATGGGTCGAGGCTAGCGCCTCTTTTTAAAGCTTATGCTTTAAATTTTCCTTTACCTCATCAAACCATTCTTTTTGCAGGATGCTCAACACAATAGAATCACGACGAACATCACTATTAGCGGTTGGCATATGACTTCTTAAAACGCCTTCAACTTTGCAGCCGATACTTTTCATGGCGGCAATACTGCGTTCATTATTATTATCGGCACGAAACTCTACACGCTCCACACCAAGGGTTTCAAAGGCAAATTGCAACAATAAAAATTTACAATGTTTATTAAGCCCGGTTCCTCTAAAAGCCGATCCGTACCAGGTATATCCCAGCTGTAGTGATTTATACTCCAGATTCATGTCGTAGAAACGTGTTGAACCTGCATACTTTTGTGTTTTTTTATCGAAAACTATAAACGGAAATTCTTTTTGATTCTCTCGTCCTTTTATCGCCAGTTGGATATAATTGATCAAATTTTCTTTACCGTCTGCACCTACTAAGGAGTATTTCCAGGTTTCGGGTTCGTTAACAGAGATTTCCAGTAAATTATCGGCATCTGATTCTTGCAAAGGACGTAATAAAACAGAATCGTCTTCTAAAATTATAGTATCGGAGAAATTAAAATTTGATGTGGTCATGAATTCTTTTTTTGAGCTGCTCACTATAAAGTATTCTATTTACTTTATCTAAAAACTATTTCACAGAGAGACACTACGTTTTGCACAGAGATTCGCAAAGTTTTACAAAATTGATCGTTTATTCATTCATTTCGTCATAGCGCTCGGGAACTTGCGGATCGTATAACGGACATTTGAATTCTTCCATCAGGGAAACCAGTGTATTCATGGTTTTTCCTTCGGTTCCGTAACAATCGATTTTGATGCTTTGTGGTGTAGTAATTACCTGGAAAGCACCTTTTCCTGTACTGTTTTTCCAGCTGTTTTCGTCCACTCGCTCCCATTGGGAAAAAACGGAATTGATTCTGTTTATAATGACCTCAACAGGAAGTGTTGCAAGACCGTCTACTTCTTCTTTTTCTACAAGGGCTTCATAAACTTCATGATGGTTCAGATAAACCTCTTCTAAATATCTCCAAAAAAGTAATTCATACATAGCTTGATGTTTTTTTTAGCCCCGATAGCAGTGAAAATCCTTTTGTGACGGGGTTCGGCACAAAAGATTATAACGAATAGCGGGATTAGCTCCTAAAAAAGCTAATGATTAATAAAAAAAGGCTCTGTTGTAAACTCCGGTATAAAAACCTTTGCCACTCAGAACCTTTGACCTTTTGTAACTCAAAAAATATTAATATTCAAATGTTCCGTACTCGCTGGTAATGGTAAGCTTTTTAGTATCTGCTGCTTCTACTCTACCCACGATTTGCGCATCGACATTGAATGATTTTGAAATTGCAATAATATCTTGTGCAATATTTTCGGGAACATAAAGCTCCATACGGTGACCGCAATTGAAAACCTGATACATTTCTTTCCAGTCGGTTTTAGATTGCTCCTGAATTAATTGGAACAATGGCGGAACCGGAAACAAATTGTCTTTTATAATGTGTAAGTTCTGAACGAAATGTAAAATCTTTGTCTGAGCTCCTCCACTGCAATGTACCATTCCGTGAATATCAGCTGGTGTATAGGTATCTAAGATTTTCTTGATAATCGGTGCATACGTTCTGGTTGGCGAAAGTACCAACTGTCCTGCATTTATTGGACTATTCGCGACAGCATCGGTTAAATTTACCTGACCTGAATAGATTAATTCTTCGGGCACTGCTGCATCATAACTCTCCGGGTATTTTGCTGCCAGGTATTTTCCAAAAACATCGTGACGGGCAGAGGTCAATCCGTTACTTCCCATTCCCCCGTTATAGCTTTTCTCATAAGTTGCCTGTCCAAAAGAAGCCAAACCAACAATTACGTCACCGGCTTTTATGTTGGCATTATCTACCACATCGCTGCGTTTCATGCGTGCCGTTACCGTTGAATCTACAATAATGGTACGGACAACGTCACCAACATCGGCAGTTTCTCCTCCTGTTGAATGAATGGTTACTCCAAACGATTTTAGTTCGTTGATTAATTCTTCTGTACCGTTGATGATTGCTGAAATAACCTCAGCAGGGATTAAGTTTTTGTTTCTTCCAATTGTTGAAGAAAGCAAAATATTATCGGTTGCTCCTACACACAATAAGTCATCAATATTCATGATTAAAGCATCCTGAGCAATTCCTTTCCAAACCGAAATATCACCGGTTTCTTTCCAGTACATATAGGCTAATGATGATTTTGTACCGGCACCGTCGGCATGCATAATCAAACAGTGCTCCTGGTCTTGCGTTAAATAATCAGGTACAATTTTACAAAATGCCTGTGGGAATAAACCTTTATCAATATTTTTTATGGCGTTGTGTACGTCTTCTTTTGATGCCGAAACACCTCTTTGTGCGTACCTTTTGCTAGAATCTGAACTCATGAAACTTAGTTTGTGTTGATGTGGTGCAAAGATAATCCCTTTTTTTAATTCTTTGATTGATTCGTATGCCTGATTCGCAAAAAAAATCGGCAGGCTTTTAGGCACTGCCGATTTTTTTCTATAAAATTGGTTATCAAAAATTGAGTTTTTAGTATTTTACCTCCAATCCGGCATTGAGGCGTTCTGGAATAGTGTTGTTCTCGAACCATTACTATTGCTGCTGGAAATAGTAACTTTTTGTATCATGTTGGCTGATAAACCATCGTTTGATGTATTGACATAAATCAGCTCTGCTTCATTTGGAGAGAATTTTACATCGAAATCATTAAATCCATTTGGTTTTTGACTTGCCAGTTCGGTTGAAGTATTGTCCGCAGCTGTATAAATAAATATTCTGGAGTCTAATCGTCTGTAAGTCGAATTTTCGAATCCTGAAACATCTCTCGTATAGGCAATTTTACTATTGTCTACAGAAATACTAATACCACTTGCTCCACCCGTTACTCCGGAAAGCACCTGATACAATACATCACCAGCGGTATTGATCACATATATCTCAACATTGTATCCCGACATATCGTTTACTTTGAGTACAATTTGTGACCCGTCCTGACTCCATTCACATTCTGAAATGAATTTTCCGTTTGGCGTTTTAAACAATTGAATCAATCCCGATCCGTCAGAATCAATACGATACAGTCTGTCAAAATTTGGATAAATAATTTGTCTTCCGTTAGTGCTCCAGCAATAATTAACATACTCCATATTAAATCCTGCTATAGGTATAAAGTTTGTAATTTTTTTGACATCAGTACCATCCGGATTCATTGTAAAAATTTGATTCAAAGATCCGTCAGAACTTATATAAGCAATTCTGTTGATGCTTAAATTTTTTCTCGGTCTGTAGCTGTTTACTTCGGCAGATGATAATTGAAGTTCGTTTCCCGCTTCATCAGCTGTATAAATGACATTGTTATTTTTTACTTTTTTAACATACAAATATCTCGGATTTGGAAATGCTAAAGTCGTAAAGGAGTTTGTTACACTATTTATTGGTTTATTAATTCCATCATCGGCTGTTACCTGCCAATAGTATTTCGTGCTAAAACTTAAACCTGAAATGTTAAGTTTTGTGTCTTTTAAATTGGCATAGGTTTTAGTTTCGTCTGTTGTTCCGTTTTTCACTGTCACGGTATAGGTCATCGGATCTGATTCCGGATCTTTTGCCGTCCATGTTAAATCCAGTGTTAGCGATTGCCCTGTAGCGTTGTCTGTAGGTGCGGTTAATATGGGAACATCTGGTGGTTTGTTGTTGGCAGTAGAGACTTGTAACTCAAAAATAATCTGAACTGTTATATCTTTCTCCACAGTGGCAGGTTCAAATCTGGCGGTAAAACCATCTTTTTGGGCCTGAAAAGAATATTTTCCCATTGTTATATTATCTATCTCGAAATATCCGTCTTTATCCGAAAATACGGTACTCGTAGTTGGGCTTGAAGAAATACGTGCGTTTTCTATTCCTTCATATGTTCGGGCATCTACTACTCTTCCTTTTACTGCTCCCGTTCCTGTTTCATCGATTTGATCTTCACTACAAGAAACCAAAAGCATAAAGCATATCAATATTTTTAGTCCTATTTTCATTGCGGTCTTGATTTTGTTAAACTTATACTGATTTTTTTTCTCAATTTGTTATTGAAAAAATATCACTCTTTGGTATTACACCAGCGAACTATTATTTCTTGTGCTTGGAACTTTTTGGGAAGTAATAAGTGAGTCCCAAACCAAGTCTCCAGTAATAATCATCTCTTTTACCTCTTACGATATAATCAACATTGTCGCTAAAGGTCATATTATATTCTGCGAATAATTTTACTCCTAAACTACTAGTCGCCATATATTCTAAACCACCTCCAAACTGAACTTTGCTATGAAAATTTTTGTAGTCCTTATTAAATTCAAATCCGTAACCACCAAAAACAAATGGAGTCAGGATATCGCGAGGTAATATGATGAATTCCAGATTGAGATCTGTAGATATATATCCCAATTTGTCTCTTCCTTTATTCGCAATTTTGAATGCATTGGCCGAGGCACTTATATTAAAAGCCGGAGTGAAAAAAAACTTCACCGCTCCTCTAGTCATTGGTGCCGGCTCCGGACTTTTATAATCGCCTTGTATAATGGCTGTTCCTCCGGCAACCTCTATACCAAAAAGGCCTCTTTTATCTTCTAAATTTCTATCGTATAATTGTGCCAGATCGGCTTCGCTTTTTTCTACATCATAGGCTGATATAAAAGCATCGATTTGATTTTGAGGCGCATTCACTTCCCAAAGCTTGTCTTTGATTCCTTGTACAATAAGGCCTTCAACGGCTTTTTCTATGACTTCGGTAACTGCCAGCTGAATGGGTTCATTTCTTGTAAAACCGGTTTCTACTTCCAAAAGTCGATTTAGATTTACGTATCGAAATAAACTGGCGTCTATACTTTGTGATAAGATGGTCTTAGAAACATAAACAGTGTTTAATATTTTTCCGTTTGAGGTAGAAACCAATCTTAAATATACCGTAACCCGATCTTGTCTGTATCGTGTAGAACCTCCGGCGCCAAAATATCGGGCTCCAAAACCTCCGGTAATAATATTGGTGTCATAGGAAATAATACCCCCTTCTAATAAAACTCCTGCAAAGAGTAAAGGCGTCAATACTGTTTCACCGCCTTCTTTTTTTGCTTCATATTCCTGACGTGTAGACCGGATAATGTTTCGTTCGTTTAATAAATTTCCCAGATTCTCACGTTCTATAGGAACAAACCATTTTGAATCTTGAAGTGCTTTTATTAAAATAGAAGTAGCACCCTGAGTAACTGCTGTGCTAAATGTGCTTCCAACTTCAGTCGCTTTGTATTGACCTGTCTGGTCTTTAAATTTATACACCCCTACCACAATCTGTTCTTTTGGTTTTGGCATATCGACTAAGTGTTCAGTTGCAGAAGTGTTTTCTCCAAAAACAGCTTTCTGAACTCCTACGGGTTGATTAAAATAAGCGCCACATCCTGAGAGTAGGCAGGTTATTAACAGTAGAAAAAGGAGAGTTTTATTCATAATTAGTTATTTTTTAATAATAAAACATGAACTTACTTTTTATAAAAATCGAATACCAGAACTATTTACCCGGTATAATAACTTGCGTTTGCTCGCCAGTTTCAATATCCAGAATATTGACAACCATTCCTAAGTTAGAATTGTAAATATCCACAGACAGCGTTCCGAAGACATAATTACCAGGAGTAAGTCCTCCACCGGTACCGCCTCCGGTACCACCTCCAGAACCTGTACCTGACCCAAATTGACTATCAAATAATGAATTTGAAATTCTATTGAGCAATTGGTTATTTAAAGTACTTTTAAAACGCTCCAGATCTGTTGGCTGCTTGTATCCGCCATTTGCAGAAGTATCTTTATAATCATTTTGTGCCTGCGCAGAACTAAGCATCCATTGATAATTAAAAGTTTCACCACCGCTAAAAGCTGGATTTATAGGCTTATAAGCAAGGTCCTGTGCGAAAGAAACGGTACAAAAACCCAACACAAATACGAATGAAATTAAATTTTTCATATTGCTGTTATTTAGTTTCCTACATTAAAAAAAAAAGAAAAACTCCTCTACAAAAATTACTTCTCGATTATTAATATTGAGTTATTTATTAATACTGAGTTATTATTTTATTCTGTTTTTCGATGTCTTTAAAATACTTAAATGCTTTTGATGCTGCAGATTCTGCCATGTATTTTAAAAAATCTTCGTCCGGACGTGAAATAAATTCTTCCACTATTTCTCCATCTATCAGAATAGTAATTTTTGTTGTACGTCCAAAAGTCAATTCCTCTTGAACGGTCACGATTTTACTTGTATTAATTCTTAGCTTTGAATATTGTGCATAAAAAAAATCATAAAAATCATTTCCCAGTTTTGTTTTGGTATCATTAGCAACAATCCCGATCATTTCAATTCCATCTACGGGAATTGGTTTAGCGGCATCTGATACTTTATCTTCTCCAAAAACAACACGGTCTTTACCTATCAATTCATTTTTTTCATCATAAATCAATAGCAATATTATAATCTCGTCTTCTGGTGTAAAATTGACTTGCGTTTTAGAAAGTTCAACTTTTTGAATCGGTTCTAATGTGACTCTGCCATCCTGAGCATTATTTGATTTATTCGAGTTTTTTTTATTTTTTTTAAATACAGTCAATTTATAAGATATATTTTTAAACTGCGATTTTAAGTTTTCTGCAGTTCCCGTAATAGCAAGTAAATTTTCTATTTCTTTTACTTCTATTTTGGCTTTTACTTCTATGTGAACTTCCTGAGAAAATCCAGATTCAGAAAAAAAAATAGCAAAAAATGCAATTAGTAAGTTCAAATACTTTTTCATGACACTAGCGATTGAATATGTAAATTGTCCCCGAGTTTCCCGTTTGATTAATTATTAAATCTTTAGATATCGAATTTGAACCGGTACTGATTACCGATAAATTATTGCCATACTGATTGATTCCCATGGAAGTGATTCCGCGTGAGTACATCGAAAAATCACTTATATAATTATTATTGCCTGTTTGTGTGTAGGACTGATTGATTTCATCAGCATTTTTGTAGACATTCATGTAGTTGTTGTTGCCTGTCTGTTGTGCGGTAACATAAGCATTACTGCTTATAATGGTTAAATTGGCTTGATTGTAATTTCCAATTTGAGCAACTGTTACGATGTTGTTGCTTTTAATATATTGACTTATCGTTTGATTTTGATTGCGATTGTATGCTTCATTTAATAAATAGTCACTTCTATTCACATCGATTACCTGAGCGAATAAAATCCCGGTGATTAGTAAGGATACAAAAGTGGCTATACGTTTCATGACCTATTGTAATTAAAAAAAAGGAAGAACTTAATAGCTCAAGCTCTTCCTTTTTCTGGTTTATTCTTAGTTAGATTGAATTACTACACTTCCATTTAAGAAACCTGTTTGAGTAACTGTGCTCATATGATCATTTCCAAATTGTGCAGTAGCTGCAAAGTTACCGGCTCCGTATTGTTGAATACTAGAGGTGTTATCCCAGCCTAATTGTAGAGTAGCTGCATTGTTAAACAGTCCTATTTGATCGGTAGATGCGGTGTTGCCATATCCGAATTGAAGAGTCAAAGCGTTATTAGCAAGACCAAATTGATTAGTAGTAGCTGTATTAAAGTTACCAATCTGTAACACATCAGAATTGTTGTAAGCTCCAATTTGAGTAGTAACTGCAAGATTACCAAACCAGATTCCTTGAGTGATACTAGAATCGTTATTGTCTCCGATTTGTGTTACGATAGCAACATTTCCTCCTCCTAATTGTCCAACAGTAGACTCGTTATCATCTCCGTACTGTCCTACAATTGCAACGTTGGCAATACCTATCTGGTCAACATCTGAGCTATTAGTTGCTCCTACCTGAACTACCAGTGCACCATTTAATAAACCTGTTTGGTCCACATCACTCATGTTACCTTGCGCAAAAGCTGCGACTCCTACAAACAGCATCGCGGAGATGCTTAAAATTACTCTTTTCATAATAAATATATTTAATTGGTTATTAATACATTTTATTATGTAGGTCAGCGTGATTTAGGGAAATCATGCAATCAAAATCTCCATTCGAAAATAAAAATTAAAGCCTTATTTTCTTTCTTTCATGATCAAAATTAGAAAACTTATCGCCAACCAAAACAGGTATAAATACCTATTTTCCAATATCTTAATTACTTTTCGATGAAGTGTAAAACTATCTCGATGAACTACTTTAATGCTTTTTTTCGTTGGCAAGAAAAAAGCTACTTTTCATAATTTAGTCACAATTCAATTTAAACATTTGTTAAAATAACGACATAATGATATTATTTTAACAAAACCATAAAAAAAATCCCATCTCAATAAAGACGGGACTTAATCGGGTATATTCTAAAATATTACTTCGTAAATAACAGTTCTCTGTACTTCGTTAGGGTCCAGCTTTCATCATCTACTAATAATTCTAATTTATCACAATGATTACGAATGTCCTCAAAATAAGGCTTTACATTATTGCAATAAGCTTCGGCCATTTTTTGTGCATCAGTCAATTGGTTTGCCGTTCTTCGTTCACTCGTCATTGCCAATACTTTAGAATTGATTCCTTCAATGTGTCCTGAAATTTCTTTAATCAGAACTATTTGCTCTTTTGCAATAGTTTCAAACTCCTTACCAAAAATTTCTTTTAATCCTTTTACATTTTCGATTAAAGTATTTTGATAGCGGATAGCCGTTGGAATAACATGATTTCTGGCAATATCCCCTAATACTCGTCCTTCAATTTGGATTTTCTTAGTGTATTCTTCCAATTCAATTTCGTAACGGGCTTCTGCTTCTACGTGATTTAAAATTCCTAACTCGTCAAATAACTCCAAAGCTTGCTTTGAAACCTTAGCTTTAATAGCTTCCGGAGTCGTTTTAAAATTACTTAATCCTCTTTTAGCGGCTTCTTTTTCCCAGGCATCGCTATATCCGTCACCTTCAAAAAGTATTTTTTTAGACTGCTTGATGTATTCTCTCAAAACATTAAAGATAGCATCGTCTTTTTTCATGTCTTTAGATTCAATCAAAGAGTCTACTTCAGTTTTAAAGTCTCTTAACTGTTTGGCCACAATAGCATTCAGAGTAGTCATCGCGTTGGAACAATTGGCATTTGAACCTACAGCTCTAAACTCAAATTTATTTCCGGTAAAAGCAAAAGGAGAAGTTCGGTTACGGTCTGTATTGTCTAAAAGAACGTCCGGGATTTTCCCAACTACATTTAACTTTAAGTCTGTTTTTTCTTCAGGGGACAATTTCCCGGTGGTTACACTTTCCAATTCTAATAATACTTTAGACAATTGTGCTCCAATAAAAACCGATATAATTGCCGGTGGTGCCTCATTAGCTCCCAAACGATGATCGTTGCTCGCTGTTGCGATAGATGCTCTCAATAAAGTTTCGTAATCATTAACCGCTTTAATTGTATTGATAAAGAAAGTTAAAAACTGTAGATTACTCATTGGCGTTTTACTCGGACTCAATAAATTAACTCCTGTATCTGTTGCCAATGACCAGTTATTGTGTTTTCCTGAACCGTTTACTCCTTTAAAAGGTTTTTCATGAAACAATACTTTAAAATCATGACGCTCCGCTACACGCTGCATCACATCCATTAATAAAGAGTTATGATCTACAGCCAGATTGGTTTCTTCAAAAATCGGAGCCAATTCGAATTGATTTGGCGCTACCTCATTGTGACGAGTTTTTACCGGAATCCCCAACAACATACATTCCTGCTCTAAATCTCTCATATACGTTAAAGCACGTGTTGGAATAGAACCGAAATAATGATCGTCTAATTGTTGTCCTTTTGCCGAAGTATGTCCCAGTAAGGTCCTCCCTGTCATCATTAAGTCAGGACGTGAATTGGCTAATGCTTTATCAATTAAAAAGTATTCCTGTTCCCATCCTAAAGTAGCAGTAACTTTCTTTACATTTTTATCGAAATATTTACACACTTCCGTCGCTGCCTCATCCATAACAGATAGTGCTCTTAATAATGGAATTTTATTATCGAGCGCTTCTCCTGTATAGGCGATAAATACGGTCGGAATACATAAGGTTGTACCATATATAAATGCCGGAGAAGTTGGATCCCACGCGGTATACCCTCTTGCCTCAAATGTATTTCTTATTCCTCCATTCGGAAAACTTGATGCATCAGGCTCCTGCTGTACCAATTGAGCTCCTCCGAATTTCTCTACAGGGTCACTTCCGTCATAAGAAGTTTCAAAAAAAGCATCATGCTTTTCTGCTGTTGTGCCTGTAAGTGGCTGAAACCAGTGTGTATAATGAGTTACACCTTTTGACAATGCCCATTCTTTCATCCCCATGGCAATATAATCGGCCAGTTTTCTGTCTATCTTAGTTCCGTGTTGAATGGCATCTCTCACTCCTTTTAAAGCATCAGAAGTCAAAAACTGCCTCATCGCTTTCTCATTAAACACATTTGAACCAAAAATATTTGACTTTCTGTCTATTTCTTCAAAATGTACAGGCTTTCTGTTGGAAGCTTCTTGTAAAGCTTGGAAACGTAATGTTGACATGTATAGTAGGTTTAAAAATTCGTAATTATTTTCATTAAAAAAGTGAAACAAATATAATCAATAAAAACCCCTGTTTGAAACATAAACCAGAGAATTTTATTCGATGATTTTTCAACATTAAGCGGTTTTTTCAAAGAATAATGAATTTGATTCGAAGAAATATAACAAAACACCGCAGTATTATTCATTAAATAAACATTTTTTCATAATTCCTTAAACTAAAAATTTAAAAAACATCCTTGATTTTTACGAATTTGCCTTTTTAAGGTATTAAAAATTACTTTTTTCAAAATATACCCCCTCACAAATTAATCTTATCTAAAAAATAATACTACTTCAAACAAAATAGCCCCCTAATTTTTAGGAGTAGAAAAATAAATCTATATTTGTCCCAACAAAAAAGAAACAAGAAAATTAATTTATATTATTATGGCTAAAATTAAGTTAGAATACATTTGGTTAGACGGATATGAACCAACCCAAAATCTTAGAAGTAAAACTAAAGTTGAAGAGCATGAAAATTTCAAAGGAACATTAGAAGAACTAGGAAACTGGTCATTTGATGGTTCCTCTACTAAACAAGCCGAAGGTGGATCTTCTGACTGTCTTTTAGTTCCTGTTGCAATATATCCAGACCCAACCCGTATCAACGGATGGTTAGTAATGTCAGAAGTTATGTATGCTGACGGAAAACCACACCCTTCTAACGGTAGAGCTACAATTGATGATGATAATGATGATTTTTGGTTCGGATTTGAACAAGAGTATTTTATCATGGATACCAAAACTCAGCTTCCGCTTGGATTCCCCGTTGGAGGTTACCCTGCTCCACAAGGAATGTACTACTGCTCAGTAGGTGGAAAAAATACTCACGGAAGAAAATTAGTCGAAGAGCATGCTGATCTTTGTATCGCAGCCGGAATTAATTTTGAAGGAATCAATCAGGAAGTTGCCTGCGGACAATGGGAATTTCAATTATTCGCTAAAGGTGCTAAAAAAGCCGGAGACGAAATCTGGGTTGCTCGTTACTTATTAGATCGTTTGACTGAAAAATACGGTTACTATATTGAATACCACCCAAAACCACTTGGAGATACAGACTGGAATGGTTCAGGTATGCATGCTAATTTCTCTAACGAAGTACTAAGAACATGTGGAGACCAAGCTACTTACGAAAGAATCTGTGAAGCTTTCAGACCTGTTACTGCAGAGCACATTGCAGTTTACGGAGCTTACAACGACCAACGTTTAACTGGTAAACACGAAACCGCTTCTATTCACGATTTCTCTTATGGCGTTTCAGACAGAGGATGCTCTATCAGAATTCCATTAATGACCGTACAAAAAGGATGGAAAGGCTGGTTAGAAGACAGAAGACCTGCTTCAAACGGTGATCCTTATAAAATCGCTGCAAGAATTATCAAAACTGTAAAATCAGCATTGTAATTCAGATTTAGAACATATATAAAAGTGCTAACGTAATGTTGGCACTTTTTTTATGGAATTGCCTGTCCTATCAGTCAAAAAGACAAACGTTGTGTAAATTTTGAAAGTAACTTTTTAATACTTAACGCTCTGATTCTGCCCAAAAATGACAGACAGGATAAATAATTATAATTGATATAATTTAAAAACTATCTTTGTGAATCACTAAAAAAACACCCTAATGGTTTGGATTTTCTTTTTAATAGCAGTTGCACTTATTCTCGCTTTAGACTTAGGCGTTTTCAACAAAACCCCACATATTATCAGCACCAAAGAAGCAAGTAAATGGACACTGATCTGGGTAACCCTATCCTTTCTTTTTTCAGGAGTTATCTATTGGCTCTATACTACAGATTACATCGCAAATCCTGACAATCTGAAACCCGCCGTTGCTTCCATGAAGTTTATAACCGGTTATCTGATTGAGTTATCTTTAAGTGTGGACAATATTTTTGTGATCGCCATTATTTTTGCATCCTTCAAAATACCACAAAAATACCAGCATCGTGTTTTATTCTGGGGAATTCTGGGAGCCGTTGTTTTCCGTGGACTAATGATTTTCTTTGGTGTAATGCTGATTAATAAATTTGCATGGACTACTTATTTATTTGGAGCCTTTCTGCTTTTTACCGCAATCAAGATGCTGTTTACAGGCGAAGATGAAGATTTTCAGCCCAAAGATTCTTTCATTTATAAAACATTAGGAAAAATCATTCCGATCACTTCCCATATGGAGGGCGAAAAATTCTTCATTCCCACAAAAACAGCAAAAAAAGCAGCCACACCATTATTTGTAGCGCTGATTGTGATTGAATTCATGGATGTGCTTTTCGCCGTAGACAGTGTACCGGCAATTCTGGCTATTACTTCTGATCCTTTTTTAGTGTTCAGCTCTAATATTTTTGCCATACTGGGATTACGTTCGATGTACTTTTTCCTAGCCAATATGCTGGCAAAATTCAGCTATCTGGAATACAGTCTTATTGCTATTTTAAGCTTTGTAGGATTAAAAATGCTGCTTCACGATTTCATTCACGTACCGGAATGGGCGTCTTTAGCCTTCATTGCTCTTTCCCTTTTAGCGGGTATTCTGGTATCTTTAAAATTTGGAGCAGAAAAAGAACTTACTGATACAGATAAGGAATAGCACTTCTAAATAGTGTCAATAAAAAAGGAGATCATGATGATCTCCTTTTTTTATTTTATACTAAATCTCAAAACCCCTATTGTGTTAAATTATAGTATTACACTTATAATTTAACTTTTTAAAATTTCAAAAATATAATATTAATCCTATTTTTAACTTTATTATAATTTAAAAAAAATCATGAATAAAAATTACATTTATCTTAGTTTATTGCTCTTATTTAGCACAATAATGTTTGGACAAAAAGTTACACTTGCACCTACCATGGTTAATGGATTAAGTGTCACCTCGGGGCCAATAAATTTAGGCGGAATTTCCTATTCCTATATATCACTATCTGTTAAAGTAGAAATCCCTAACAATGTTGCAGTTGGAGATCAGGGCACTTTAAAAATTTACTTTTCAAAATTATCCCCACAAAATGTTAACATTGCTATTGGAGGTGACGGAGGCCAATTATATTTTGGTGGCGGGCAATTTGCCACCAGAAATTTTAATATTAATCTTAGCTGGGGAGATTTTTTAACCTCCGGAGGATTTGTTTATGCTGAATATAAAAATCCAGCAGGAGCAGCCTACAAAAGTTCAAATATTGCCGTTATAAAAAATCCAACACTTAACGGAGGAGGAACAGTGATACCGCCTGCGGATGCACCTGATCCTACGAAAATCTCTAACACTTTATGTTGTAATCAAATTGTAAGATTAGGAGACAAACCTACACCTATAACTGGTTCACAATATTCTAATCCTTACAAAGATCAACCTTATGGAATAAACTCTTCTTGGGAAGCTAATGGAAATGGGAGTGTACGATTTAAAAACTTTGATAATGTAAATCAAATTCTGGAAATTGATCATATCACTGAAATAGGCAATTTTAATGTCATCAGAAGTTTGGGGTATAACCATACTAGTGAGAAACCGAATAAAAGCAACTCAGTAGCTATCACGGTTGTTCCTTCTCCAATATTCAGAAATTCAATTTCAGCTAATGAACAAGTAAATTCAGAAGGATTTATTGAGTTATCAAGTTTAAAAAAACTAGCTATTTCTGGAGAAAATTCAATAGTAAACTTAAAAGTCTTAGAAGATCCATTTTATGTTGTTCAAATGAGAGACCCTGGTGCAAAGGTAGATAGTTATAAATGGGAATACACTACTATTGATAAGGGAATGATAGAAAGATGGACTACCATAACTAATGAAAGCTCTCCAAACTTAAGTTTTTCCGATCCATCACAATTTTCAAATTTTGAAGACACTTATTATCTTATTAGAAGGATAGCTATTTATAAAAATATTTCACAAATTAGTAATCAAATAAAGGTTTTAGTTAGGGGATTGCGTTACAACAATACAATTTGTTGTGATCAAATTTTAAAAATCACATCTCCAAATAGTTTCGAAAATTTACAACTTATCACGGGATCCACAGCCAGTCTTGACAATCCTTATCCAGAGGGTTATGATTTCCGAATTTATTTAACAAATTATCAATGGCAAAGTCAAAGCTTAGAAGGAGACTATCCTACTACTTCATGGTCAAACATCCCGGGGGCGACTTCTAAAGATTATATTCCTTCACTACCTCTTACTATTATTACTGATAGAAGAGGGAGATACAGTTTCAAATCGACATATAAATTTAGACGAATTGCTACAATGAATTATGTAGTTTTAGTTAATAGCCAAAATATATATGGAGTAGTTACAAGCCACAGTAACGAAACTTATTTAGACGGTACTGCTTCTCAACCTTATATACAACTTTACCCAAATCCAACTTCTTCAATTTTAAACATTGAAAGTACATCAGATATGCTAAATTCTAAAATTACAATCTCTAACGTTATGGGTAATGTAGTAAATTCAAACAACTTTTCAGTATCAAACCCCAAACTAATAAATATAGATGTCGCGAATCTTCCAACGGGGACCTATTTTATTACAATTGAAAATGAACATGTTGGCACAATTCAAAAAACATTTATCAAACAATAAAAAAATGAATATTCATAAAAAAAGGAGATCGTGACGATCTCCTTTTTTTATGACATTCTAATGATTAGTTTAGCTTTTTAACCTTACTATCATCAATGTTGTATTTTTTAATAACAGCATTGTAATCAGAGTAATCTGCTTTATTTACTGATTTACCAGTACTTGAAAATGCTCCCGGCACAATTACAATTCTAAAAGTTTGATTTTTTATAAACTCAGGTGTTAAAGCTAAATCATAATTCCCGCCTGCAAAAATAGTGAAATCGCTTTTACTAAAATCAAAATCATAATCAAAATCACCCTTTGAAGTATAAACGGTTCTTGGGATTTGCTGCCAGATCGGAGTAGTTGGATTAACTGTTCCCGCCAATCTGTAAATTAAAATCACATCAGAATCAAAAATTACTGGATTCAGTTTTTGATAGATATTGTAACCGTCGGTAGCGTTATAAGAAAAATTAACATTTTGAAGTTCAAACACTTCTGCTTCTGGTCCTGGAGGTCCCACTGGTCCTTCTGGTCCTTCACAACTAGAAAATGTAATCAGTCCAACGACTGCAACTGCGAATAGGGTAAGTATCTTTTTCATAATTTCTGTGGTATTATTTGTTTTTAGAATATACATATATAAAGGTATTCCAAAAATCAAACCAAAAAAAATATTTGATACCGTTCTTATTCGATTTTTCTATTATTTTTTCGTAACCTGCTGATTTTTAAGCAGTATTTTATTAAAAAATAAAACGTGATAGGGTAGTGAATTCTCCCAATACTCCCAGGTATGTGCTCCTGCACGTTCGGTATAATCGTGATCTACTTTGCTGTAAACCAATCTTCGATGTAGCTCTCTGTTAGGTTCTATCAAAAAATCATCTACACCACAATCTATAATCAAAGGGAGTTTATTTGCTTTAAGTTTGTCCAACATTCCCAATACAGCATATTGCGCATACATTTCAGAATTATCACTTTTATCCCCAAAAACAGGCTGCATTAATTTCACCACCTGTGCCGATGCATCTCTTTGTAGCATTACTCCCATATCTACTGCCCCACTCATACTTCCGGCAGCACAAAACAAATCAGGATGCTTGGCCGACAGATACAAAGCGCCGTGACCTCCCATAGAAAGTCCCGTGATTACCCTTCCGTTCCTGTTGCTTATCGTTCGATATGTTTTATCTACTTTTTGAACAACCTCTTGCGTAATAAAGGTTTCGAACTGACTTCCTTTGTTTACCGGACTATCCAAATAAAAACTAAACGTTTCTCCTTCGGGCATGACTATGATTATATTGTACTGATCGGATAAATTTTGTACTAATTTCTTATTGGGCGTGTTTTTCAACCAATCGCTAAAATGTCCGTAAGCACCATGCAATAAATACATCACCGGAAATGCCGTTTTACTTTTGGCATACGAATTAGGCAAAACAACCGCTGCTTTATAGGTTTTACTCATGGCTGTACTCGCAACTTGCAGGGTATCAACTTTTGCGGCATAACCTACCGCATTGATGCATAATAGCACTACAATCAATAGAAATCTGGCATTTTTCATACTTGAAACATTTTTTGTTTTAGAGGACAAAAGATATTACTTTTTTCTTATTGAATTCTGTTTTTATAAAAAAATAAGGAATATTCTGATTTCAATCGATAATCAGGCGATACCCCTGAGCTCTTATATTGATGATACTGATCTTAGGATCCTCTGAAAGATTTTTTCGCAGTTTTGAAATAAAGACATCTAAACTTCTTCCATTAAAAAAACTATCATCTCCCCAAAGCTCAATAAGAGTTTCTTTTCTTGGGAGCGTTCTGTTTTCATTTGTGGCAAGACGGTAAAGTATCTCTCCTGATCTTGGAGAAAGGGTAAGAACTCTTTTTTCATGAATTAATTTATAATTCTCCGGATCGTATTCATAATCACCAATGATGATACTTTTCTTTTTATATTCACCAGCAGTACGAAAATTCTTTTTCAGAAATCTGTTAATCCTCGCAGTAAGTTCTTCCACACTGAACGGTTTTCGGATATAATCATCAGCCCCCATAGAAAAGCCCTGCAATACATCCTCTGTCAGTACACGTGCCGAGAGAAGAATTAGGGGAATATCATTTCCGTCTTTTCTTATTTGCTTTAATAAAGAATAACCATCAAGCTTTGGCATCATAATATCTGCTACGATAAGATCAAACGACTGATCTCTGAGTGCTTCAAGTCCTTCAGCGCCATCAAGCATCCATTCTACTTCAAATCCTTTTTTTCTAAGCAGAATTGATGTGATTTCTCCTAAATCAGGGTCATCTTCTAAGTATAATATTTTAGTTTTACTCATGAGCCGGTATTTTAATTTCGATACTGGTTCCTTCTGTTTTTTGTTTCAAAACTCTAATGCTTCCGCCTTGTTTTTTCAAGGATTCTCGCACAAAACTCAATCCTAAACCAAATCCTTTTACATTATGGGTGTCATCATTCATGATTTTAAAATATGGTGCAAAGATTTCTTCTTTATATTTTTCAGGAATACCAATACCGTTGTCCTGAATTCTGATGATCACAGTATTGTTCATTTTCCCGGCGGAGATTATAATTCTGGGAGCTCTTTCAGAATATTTCAGAGAATTATCGAGTAAATTCAAAAATATCTGTTTCAGCTGAATCCGACTGCCTTTGATCTGCACATTTTCATCAACATCTTCAAAAACAATCTCTGCCTGTTTTTTTAAAACTATATGCGTTAAATCCTCTTTCACCTCCTGTAATAAAGCGAGTAAATTCACAGAGGACAAAACTAATTTTTCTTTACTATCGCTGCTTCTTGCGTGCTGAAGAATAGAATCTACAAGAAAAGAAAGCTGATTCACTGCTCTATGAATGGCCGCTGTATATTTTTTTACCGCTGCGGGCTCTTCTCCAAGTGTATAAGTTTCCAGAGCTTCTGTTGCAATCATGATGGTTGAAATGGGTATTTTTAGTTCATGCGTCATATTGCGTGTGAAAATCTCCTTATTCTGCAATAAATTCCGATTAAAAATCAAACTTTTGAAAAGAATGAAAATAGTGATCAAAAAAAGAAAAACATAAAATATCGAAAAAAATATAATTTCTTTTATTTCGTAAATTACGACACCTGCCATATTAACAATATGAATGCGGTATTTGTTATTCTCTTGTTGAAATGAGTTTATTGTTTTTGTAGTGTTCCGGTCTGTAATCACAATCCCTTTGGGATAGGTTCTTTTAACATCATTACCTTCAAAATATACTTGAATTTCAGCCTCTTTTTTCAGGAATGCCTTCAATCTCTTTCTAACGGAAGTATACAAAAAATAGTCAAGCTTTTCATGCTCATAAAGCAATCCGTTATTTGAAACTTTTAAATACTGCTTAACCACCTCTGCTTTTGGTTCTGAAACAAATACCTCAACTTTTTTGTTTTTAGATTTGTTTGCCTTTTCAATTTTTTGTTTTAAAGCAGGTTCCTTAAACAGATTCATAAGCAATATCTGAGTAGCCTCAGATTGTACCCGTTCCAGAATTTCTTCCTTTTTATTTTTATAATTCACCTCAATCCAATACCCCTGAAAAGTCAAAACAACAAGAATGGTCAGCACAAATAATGGTTTTCCAAAACTAACAAAGAATTTGTTCATATAGCCTTCTTTTAATTCTTTCGAAATTACACATTAACAAGGAACTATAAAAGCTATGATAACACTATTTAACACTATATAACAGTCTGATAACCCACATTCTAATGTCCGTTCCCGAGATTTGCCAAAGAAAAATTAAGCTATCATTCTTTTATCGAATCGATTAAACTTTAAAACAAATGCATTATGAATATGAATCTTAAAGTCTTAACTGCTGTATGTATTGTCATATCAGCAATTACAGCAAATGCACAAAGCACTACTACAAAACTACCAGGTGATGCTTCATTGCCTTCTTCTAAAGAGAGCCTTGAGAAAATGGTCTCTTTTGATAAAGGAAATTTCAAATACAAGGTAGAAGATTATTTCGCAAAACCAAACGCTTCGTCTTTCAAAATTTCACCGGACGGGCAATACCTGTCTTATAAAGAAAAAGATAAAAACAAGAAAAATCATGTCTATGTAAAAGAACTGAAAACAGGAAAAATTACAAAAGCTATTGTCGAGAAAGAGAACCTTATTGGAAGTTATGGCTGGCTGGACAAGAACAGACTATTTTACACACAGGATAAAGGAGGTAACGAAAACAACCATCTTTATGCTGTAGATATCGATGGTAAAAATCTAAAAGACTTAACTCCTTTTGAAGGGGCAACCTTAAGATCCGTAAAGATCATCAAAGACACCGAATTTGTTATTGTAACGCTCAATAAAAACAACAAACAAATCTTTGAACCTTACAGAATAAACTTCAATACCGGAGAAATGACTCAGCTTTATGAAAATAAGGACGTTAATAGTCCTATCAACAGTTATCTTTTTGATAAAGAAGGAAATATGAGAGGCTATACCGTTCTGGAAAATGGTGTAACCACTAAAACATACTATAAAGATTTAGAAACAGGCAAATTTAACCTTATCCAATCAACAGACTGGAAAAACACCTTCAGTATTATCGAACTGAATGATAATTCTAAGAATAAGGATGAAGCCTATGTAGTGACCAACCTTGATAGCGACAAAGAAAGAATTGTATTATACGACCTAAAGAAAAATACAATTGTTAAAGAAGTTTATTCGGACCCGGTTTATGATGTAAGCTCTATAAGTACTGCCCGTAAAAACAGAAACTATGAACTGGATTATATTAGCTATACTGGCGTAAAAGAAATAACTATACCGGTAAGTAAATTTTATAAAGAGGTTTACAGCAAACTGTCATCACAATTTAAAGATAAGGATTTCTCAATTGCATCTTCAGATAACAATGAAAGTAAACTTTTAGTTTTCGTAACAAGCGATAAACTCTATGGAAGATATTATGAATACGATACAAAAACAAAAAACATAAAATTGCTCTATGATCTTATGCCCCAGCTGAAAGAAAAAGATATGGCAGAAATGAGACCTATTGAATTCAAAAGCAGAGATGGTTTAACCATTCACGGATATATAACATTACCAAAAGCCGCTTTAGAAGGAAAGAAAGTCCCTTTAATTGTTAATCCTCACGGAGGGCCACAATCGATTAGAGATGATTGGGGTTTTAATGCTGAAGCACAACTGTTCGCCAGTAGAGGATATGCTACATTACAAGTTAATTTTAGAATTTCCGGTGGATACGGGAAAGAATTTCAAGAATCAGGCTATAAACAAATTGGAAGAAAGGTTATGGATGATGTAGAAGACGGAGTAAAATATGCGATAAAACAAGGTTGGGTCGATCAAAGTAAAGTGGCCATTTACGGAGGAAGCCATGGAGGATATGCTACCTTAATGGGATTAATCAAAACACCTGATTTATATTCCTGTGGGGTAGATTATGTAGGGGTTTCCAATATTTTTACCTTTTTTAACTCGTTTCCGGAATACTGGAAGCCTTACAAAGAGCAACTAAAAGAAATATGGTATGATTTGGATAATCCTAAGGAGGCTGAAATAGCTAAAGAAGCTTCTCCAATATTTCAGATTGATAAAATCAAAAAACCTTTATTTGTAGTACAGGGAGCAAATGATCCGAGAGTAAATATCAATGAGTCTGACCAAATTGTAAAAGCGATGCGCGCAAAAGGTTTTGAAGTTCCTTATATGGTAAAATACGATGAAGGACACGGGTTTCATAAAGAACCTAGCAAAATAGAACTCTATAAATATATGTTAGGCTTCTTTGCTGAAAACTTCAATAAGTAAAAATTCCGCAAAGAGATACAATATAATTCCGCAAAGAAGCACAAAGGACACGCAGAGATACGCAAAGACTTAAAAAACTTTGTGACTCTCTGTGCTTCTTTTCGTGAATCTCTGTGTGATCTCTTCACGAGTCTCTGTGAAACAACAGAATTCCACAAAGAGACACAAAGGACACGCAGAGATACACAAAGACTTAAAAAAACTTCGTGGGTCTCTGTGTGATTTCTTCGTGGGTCTCTGTGTGATTTTGAAACAACAGAATTCCACAAAGAGACACAAAGGACACGCAAAGACACACAAAAGATTAAAAAACTTCGTGTATCTCTGTGTTTTTTTTCGCGAGTCTTTGTGTGATTTTGAAACAACAGAATCCCGCAAAGAGACACAAAGGACACGCAGAGATACGCAAAGACTAAAAAAAACTTTGTGAATCTCTGTGCTTTTTTTTGCGAGTCTTTGTGTGATTTCTTCGTAAGCCTCTGTGCAACAACAAAAGTTTTACTGAATGACAATTTTATGTTCATTGCGGTATTGAGACGCACTTTTACCGGTGTACTGTTTAAAAGATTTACTAAAGTGACTAAAATTATTGAATCCGCTTTCATAGCAGACTTCATTAATACTCATAGGTTTCTCCGCCAGAAGCTTTGAAGCATGTACCAAACGATATTCATTTACAAATTCGGTAAACGTTTTATTGGAGATTTTTTTAAAGTAACGACAAAAAGAAGGTGTTGTCATACTTATCAGATTCGAAACTTCATCGATGGCAATCGATTCCTGAAAATGATCTTTCACATAATTAAAAATTACATTCATTCGATCATTATCCTGAGTCTGCAATTCTAACGAAAATCCATCGGCATTTAGTACGGTATATTCTTCTGATGAATCTAACTCATCCAAAATACTTAAAAGCGTAAGCAAACGTTCAAACGGAAGCTGATTTTCCATCATCTCGATTCTTTTACCTACATTTTTCTTCGTTTCTCCTCCAAAAGCGATACCTCCTTTTGACTGATTCAAGACATTTCGAACTTTTTTCATTTCGGGTGCCACAAAAAAATCATTGCCCAAAAATTCAGGTTTAATATGAATGACCGTTTCGTCTGTATTCCCCGTCATTTCATTCGTAAAACCACAATGTGGCAGGTTGGCCCCTATCAAAAGTAAACTGCCATTGGTGTAATACGAAACATGGCTTCCTATTTGTCTTTTACCCGCTCCCCCATTGATGTAAACCAGCTCAATTTCGGGATGATAATGCCATAAATGTGCCTTACTGTTCGTTTTTTCCGCATGTTTGGTATACGTAAAGGAGCTTCCGTAAGAATTAGATATCACTTCAAGAGCAGGGGCAATCGTCTTCATGATAAAGTTTTTAGAAAATAATAGCGAATTTAACAAAATCACCTAACATAATTCATATTTTAACCTATAACGGTTTCGTAAATGAGAATATATCATAAAAATCCAAAAAACACTAAATTCAAAATCACAATTATTCCCGTATTTTTTTTATAGTCGTTTTTTTTCCAATCTTTTTTTTAATATATCCTATTTAATCAGGTCTTTTTATAAGTATACAATATATATGTAAGAATTATAGACATATTCATAGATTGTTCAAAATTTAAAATCATTGAAAAATAACAATGCAATTAACAAAAAAACCTCTAATAATTCAAATTTTAACCTATAACGGTTTCGTAAATGAGAATACAGCACATAAATTGGCAAATAGAGTTGCGAAAAAAAATCCGGTTCTAAAGTAATTTAGCTTCAGAGAAATGAACTAATCATTTAAAGCGAAAAGCTATGAAAAACATTTTAAAATTAAGTTTAGTCTGTGCGGTACTCTTTTCAGGAATAAGCACTTATGCAATTGATGAAAATGGTAACAACAACTTTAACCTTCACGTATTAAAGGGTAATGGAAAGCTAATTACGTTTGCTCTAAACCAAGTGCAAAAAGCCAGTTTGAGTATTTATGACCAAAACGGTTCACTAATCTACACTGAAAATGCTTCAGGTAAAGAAGGAATTTTAAGAACCTTTAGTTTAGAAGAATTTCCGGAAGGAACCTATTTCTTAGAAGTAGAAGACAGCGTTAAAAAAATAAGACATGAAATTACAATTACAGATGATAAATCAATATTATCTGCAAAAGCAATTTCATCTACCTATAAAGCAGATTACTCTGCTCAAAATTCAAACGTAGCAGTACGTTAAAAAAGTTTATGCTTTCATAAAGTATAAAAATGAGGTTAGATAGTTAGTAAAGTAAAAACGTGATTGTTTTAAAACAGCTCTTTGTGGTTATTGAGCTGTTTTTTTTTGCTTATAAACTAATGGTTTAACCGCAAGGTGTGCAAGGTTTTTTTTCATATCTTTTTTATACAAACGCAAAGTTCGCAAAGCTAATTATTGATAAAGCCTTGCGAACTTTGCGGTTACTACACGTAATTTGTGATATAAAACTTCGCGCACCTTGCGATTAAATCCTAAAACACACATTTTGTAAGAAAGACAGGCAAAACCACATTGCCTTAACTTTATCAAAACATTAAAATATAATCGTAGAATTAACACTAACACTCAAAATAATTCAAATTTTAACCTATAACGGTTTCGTAAATGAGAATATAGCATAGAAATAAGAAAACAGAGTTGTGAGAAAACCATTGTTTCATAAGTAATTTAGCATCAGATAATTAGAATTATTAATCTAAAAACTAAAAGTCATGAAAAAGATTTTAAAATTAAGTTTAGTATGTGCAGTACTTTTCACTGGAATGAGTACCTATGCAATTGACGGGAATGAAGATTTTAATCTTCATGTATTAAAAGCCAACGGAAAGCTAATTGCATTTGCCCTTAACAAAGTGCAAAAAGCAAATCTGGCAATTTATGATAAAGACGGTAGCATACTTTATACTGAAAATGCTTCAGGTAAAGATGGAATTTTGAGAACTTTTAATCTGGAAGAACTCCCGGCAGGAACCTACTTTCTGGAAGTTGAGGATAACATCAAAAAAGTAAGACATGAAATTACTATTACTGAAGCTACTACGGTACTTTCCAGAAAAGCAATTTCATCGAGTTATAAAGCAGGTTTTTCTGCTAAAAAAACAAGCGTCGCTGCACGTTAAAATTTTACCCCTTACCCAAAAAAGCGAATTTATTTAGTTAGTGAAAATAGTACGTTTTAAACAGCTCTTTGTCGTTATTGAGCTGTTTTTTTTATGTCCTTCTCTCATCTCAAACAACTGATTTTTATATTTTTAGAAAAATATTCTTAATAATTATAAAAGAGTAGTTTTCACACTCGAAAAAAAAATCAAAATAAAAACATCCATCATCCCAGTAAATACGTACATAGTTCACGTAAAACACAGAAACATCTTTAATTCAGCAATTTAAGTATTGAAAAAAGTAAGTTTTTTGCATAAAATTAAATTTCTATTTGTAGTTTTACGCGTTGCAAAATGAGTAATAAACAATTAAAAAAGACATGACAAATTTAACGAAGGTGGGCTTAGTTGTTGCCGTATTTCTAACAACAATTTTTACGTATGCATTTGATGGAAAAGGGGATTATATTTTGAATATAAAAACCGGAAATGGAAAAGTAGTTAGTTTTACTTTAAACTCCATTGAGAAATCAGTTTTTACTATCTATGACGAAAACAATAATTTGGTTTACACAGGAGAAACTGCTTCAAACCAGTTAGAAACGTCAAAAACTTTAAGTTTAGAGGCATATCCTGCCGGAACTTACATCCTGGAAGTAAAAGAAAATGGTAAAGTTGCCAAACATGAAATCACGGTTTCTGCTAAGAAATTAAAAACTGTAAAGATGGACGAATCAGTGAACAAAAGCCCTGCTTTCCGTCGCTAATTGTTTTTACTTGAAATTGAAAAGCATCAGCGGGGCTGATGCTTTTTTTTGTTTATTCCTTTTCTTTCCCTCGTAATTCCTCTCCTATTTGAACTAATTTCCAAAATACAGCAACATCTTGTGGTATAGGAATTTTTAGTTTGCCTACTTTTAAATCTTCGCTATAAAGTGACGAATGCAAAATAGCATAACTTAAATCTAAAACATCAATTGCCGTAAAGCTTTGTTTAAACTCAGGTCGTAATTCCAGACTGTGAGCAAAACAAACATTTCCGGTTTCTTTCTCATCCATAAACAGCAAGCCGTAACAATTGGCAATAAATTGAAAAATTTCGGGATTTAATGTCACACTAGTATTCTCTGCTTTTTGAAAAAGCATCTCCAGCCTGAAATAGCTTTGGCTGTTCTCTAACGCTGTTTTTAAAATAAGCTCTTCCAACTCAGCATTAACACGAAGCCCAACTCTATTTTCTACAAGACGCAAATTATTTATTTTATTTAAATAGTCTTCCATTCGCATACTCTCACTCTCTAAATCTTTATAAAGTTAGATTATTTTTTAGCGCAACTAAAATAATTTCAAGCCTTAAACGTTTTTATATCCATAAGAAATTATTTACCAGACAAGATTTTGCCATTGTTTTCGACTCTAATTTTATCGATAAAGTCAAAAAAACATCGCCAAAACGCATGTTATATTACTGATTTAGATATATTTGCAAAAAACACAATCAGCTAACATTAAATAATTCTCTTGCTTTTAAATTGTTCAAAAAAAATAAAAATAATATCAAGTCCCCATTTAAATCCATTTTCATGAAAGAAAAACTAGCTATTGTAATGCTATTGACTCTGTTTTCTATTCGTGTCTCTGCTCAAAGCGAAAAATTGTATCAAACCGATAAAGTAAGCGACAAATATGCCTATGTTGATGTGATGAAAACCTACGAAAGGGTTGCGGCAAAAGGCTACAAATCTGTTGATTTATTTCAAAAATTAGGAAACTCCTCTTACGCCAAATGTAATCTGGATAAAGCAGCCAAATGGTACCGCGAACTTTTCGCCCTCACCACCGATTTAGAACCTGAATATTATTACCGCTACGCAGAATCGCTGCGATCGATTTCCCTATATCAGGAAGCCGACGCTCTTATTGAAAAATTAAAAACAAAAGTTCCGGTAAAAAAGAAAGCTTAATAGAACATTGATATAAATAAACCTTTCATTTTTGGGAGGTTTTCTTTTTTACCTTTTATAAGATTCTCCACAATCTTGTCATTTCGACGTAAGGAGAAATCACAATCGAAACTCTACAAAGATTGTCAATTTACTTTGCGGAAATACTAGTGTGATTTCTCCCTTCGGTCGAAATGACAACTGTACTCTCACTCAATACCCAATAAATGGCACGTGCTCGTGAACACTTTTTTCTTAATTATTTTTAATAAATCTTACATACATTCCATTCTCTGATGTATGTGCGGTAACTTCTCCATTTACTGAATTGTCGCCGTCCATTAAACCGATAAAATCATTACTGTTTTTACTTATCTGTACTTTTGTACCCCAAAATAACACACAATAGTCTAATGGATAAAAATCAATTTCATTTACAGTACTCCTATAACCGCCAGGGACAGCATTAAATTCAGAGCTATTATCTCCATCCCAATTTTTAGATTTTAAATGCAATCCTGCATTGTCATATCCACCTAAAAATGTAATTATTTCTTTCCATTCTTTATGCGTCGGAATATGAAATCCGTTGGGACATAAACCTCTTGGATCATTGACAGCGAATCCATTATAAATTTTACCAATTTTTTTCTTATTCTTTTCATTACTTTCATGATAGCACCAAGCTGGTTTTTTTAATTTACCATACTTTCTCCATTCCTGCATTGTTTTTGCTTCAGGTATTACGTCACCATTTCTAAAACGACTTACATTTAAGTTTTGATTTGAAATAAAATATTTATCAATTTTAATTACTGTGTATTTATTCCCATCAATATCGGTGGTGATATTATTTTGAATTTTATTTGGGATTAATAACAATAAAATGAATGATAGAAATAATTTTCCCATTTTTTAGTTATTTGTAAATTATTGAATTCTATTGGTTTTACAAAATGTAATCACTATAGCGGAGGCTTTCTTTAAATGGTTAATTTTTCATTTTAATAGAAACTTCCTTAACTTTTAGTTTTTAATAATTTTTTTATTAATTAAAGTTCCATTCCATTTTATTTGAGCGGTATAAATTCCTTTAGGCAAAGATGATATATCAATTTGAGAGGAATTTGACAGCGTTTGAAGTAATTTCCCATTTAAGTCAAAAACACTTATGTTTTCAACTTCATTACTACTGTCCACATTTAACTGCATAAAATCAGATGAGGGATTTGGATAAAAAACAATCGCCTTTTTTTGAGTCACATCGATTGTGCTCAAATTATTGGCGTACTTCCAAAATCTATTATCTTTAGAATAATATAGAAAGTCTTTATAAATAAAAGGATTTCTAATATCGTTTAATGCACTAATATTTTGAACAGTTTGCGTACTAGAATTGAATATCCATCCTTTTCTGATATAGTTTTTATCTATCCCTGACAGAATTAAATTTTCCTCATCATTAATTTTTATAATAGAACCATTCGTATTAGCTAAATTAGTTACAGGCAATGTCAAATCATTTGATGCTGATAGCTCCTTAATATTTACAACAGTGTTATCAGTAAGACTTAACGATACTAATTCTGTACCTGCAGTTTGATTTGAAGTAGTAAAAATGAGAGAATTTCCTATATTAACTAAATTTGATGCAAAAAAATACTCATTCGCATTTTTTTCATATACTGTAGTAATGGTTTTGTTTACTATATTATACTTTAATATTACTAAGTTATTACTACTTGAGCTAGATTTTTTGATGGTAAAAAACATTAAGTATAAATCGTTATTTACTACAATAACATCATCATAGTGAACCAAATTTCCTAAACTTCTTACCGTGGCAACATTTTTTGTGTTTTCAAGAGTTCCATCAGTTTCAAACAAAAAATATCTGGTAGTAAAATAGAGTTTTCCGTTAGCTTCAATAAACTGCGTTAGTATAGAAGTTCCTCCAGTCCCATCAAGATAGCCTGAACCATTACCATCAAATTCACCAGTTATCGGAAATGTTCCTTCAGTTGTTCCATCACTTCTCCAAACTCTCGAATTATTAGTACTTGGAGGTTGAAATGAAAATATAAAAGTATTATTGCATTTTCCTTCAAAAGAAGGCGAATTCCAAATCGACAAATTATCTTTTACTAAAACAGTTCCTATAGTTGTTCCATCAGTTTTCCAAACCTCTAATTTTTCATTATCTTTTTTAAGTAGAAAATAAATTACATTTCCAACTGTTGTTAATTTTAAAACTCTTCCGTTAATAAAATTAGTTATTTTCTCTGTTCCGCTTTCAGTACCGTCTGTTTTCCATATTTCTCCTAACGAATTTTCATCTTTAGCTAAAAAATAGAGCTTATTATTCAAAATTGCGGCGTTTAGTGCTAATGAACGAGATATTCCATTACCAGTCCCAGGATAAATATCCTTTACTAAAGTCGTATTTGCCGCTGTTCCATCACTCTGCCAAACTTCTCCACCAGTACTCTGTTGATAACCAGTTAAAAAAATCTTATCATTGAATTGTATACAATTCCCTGCTCCACCTGGAGTAAAATTATAAATTTCCTGTTGTGCCTTAGCTTCAATAAATAAAAGAGTTAAAAAAAGTAAAAGTAATTTTCTTTTCATAGGGTTTTAATAATATAAATTCCGTTAGACAATAGCTTGAAAAATTAGTACGTAAATATATATTAATAATTAAAAAGTAGTAAAAAAAATAGAGGATTAATTAAAAAACTAATCCTCTATTTTATTGATTCTCAAAATATCTACATATTCCTTCTATATTGATTTACCCTTATTTTATTGATATAAATAAAATTTTAGTCAACCATTAGCTAACAGCTATAAAGATTGGCATTTATATTTTTGCTTTTCTAAACTAAACTGGCATTATAAAGACTAATCTTAGATTTGTTCATTTGAGAATTTTTTAATACGAAATACAAAATAAAAAAACATACTAAAATTAGCAACTATAAATAATATTGAAATAAATTCTTTCATTGCATATTCAGAAATCGCTAAATTTAACAGTGGGAGAATAACTCCAATAAGTAAACTAACTTTAATCGTGTTTATAATATCAATCTCAATTACGGACAAACCATCATTTACTCTTTTTACCGATTTCAAAAGTTTTGGCAAAATATCAGATTCTATGTCAGAACAAATAACTGCAAGCATTTCTTTAAAATTATACTTTTCTAAATCATAATTTGAATTAATTTCATGTATTAACCTTGATAATCTGTCCTTGCTATCCTTGTTTAATTTATTATAATCAAAAACGTCGTATTTATTGAGGTTAGAGGAAAGCCTTGAAAGATGATTTATTTCACTTAGTCTTTGGAGAAAATCAATTTCATAAATTAATTCATTATCGTAATAATCATTATATAAGACAGTTTCAAAAACTTCAGGTTTTTTACGATTATTTACAATACTAATCATTGATAAGAACATATCGCTTTCAACATCTAAATGGTCTTCGTGTTCATTAAGTTCCTCTATTAGTTCATAATCTTCTGGTTTGTAGTCAGAATAAGACATGAGTTTGTAATCAAAATAATCTACTGATTTAAATTTATTGACTTCTAATAGGTTTTTCGTCGAATTATCATGCTTCCATACTCCGTAATAATTCGTAACCTCATAAAGAATACGTCTTAGAGCAGTAATCTTTTCGGATAAACTTATAGCATTGGCTTTAGCCGTAATTTTACTTTCTTTGGATATATTTAACCTTCCAAAGAGAAAGGTCGTTAGAATTGCGGAAAAGATTCCA
This sequence comes from Flavobacterium tructae, assembly GCF_001853485.1. NCBI lineage: Bacteria > Pseudomonadati > Bacteroidota > Flavobacteriia > Flavobacteriales > Flavobacteriaceae > Flavobacterium > Flavobacterium tructae. Next base: position 405,232 of record NZ_MIKE01000022.1, read on the forward strand.
TTAACAGTAATTATTACTTCAAGTATTTTATCATTGTTTTGAAATAATTTTTCAAGGTAAATAATTGTTGAATAGCTGAAAAGATTTGCAATTATAAGTACGTAAAATATAATAAGTAAAATTTTAGACTTGCTATACATATATTTTTTTTGAACAAAAATATTGATAACTATCTTGAAAAGTAAATCAACTTACTATTATTTTTTAATTCTTTAAATGAGTTTTTTAGTTTTCTTAAATCCATAAAGTGAAATTTCAAAAAATTAATAACCTTTGGATTAATTTGATAAATTAGCAAACGAAATTAAAAAAATATACGTAGAGCTATGACAGAAATTGAAATGACTGAGTTTTTCGAAAGCTATGGTCGAATGCCTGCTTTTTCAAGAATTAAAAAAATTTACGACATAACAAACAATCTTGATTTATTTTTGCTAAAAATTCTGAGAAGTGATTTTAGAAGATATTCACTTAAAAAAAATTTTCAATTAGTAAAAGATTTCCACTCTGGAAAAATAACCGAAGTTGGCTACGAATACGAGTCAGCAATGTCCTTTATCGAATTATACAACTTAAAAAACAATGCTTTAATAATAGATATTAAAGACGAAACATTTGATGAAATTGTTTGGTCTCTGCCTGAAAGAGATTGCGAAGATGCGGAAATTCTCTTCGAAGGAATGTCTGAATTTCTATATGAAATTGACGAATTAATTAGACACGAACAAAATGAAATTAAAAAATCTAGTCCAGTAAATAATAATACTGAAGAAGAAGAAGAAGAAGAAGAGGAAGAACTAATTGATTATAGCGAAAATAGCTATAGTTCAAAAGTTATTTTTTTAGAAAAACTAGGAGTTCTCGAATATCTCAAAAATAAACCTCCATTCAATACATCTGTAAACAGCTTAGCAAATGCTTTAAGTGGTGTTACAGGTGTAAAAGCGACAACATTACAACCAATGTTAAATGCTATGATAAGCAAAGGTATATCAGAAAAAAACAATCCTTTAAAATCAATAAAAACGGTAAATGTTGTTGTTAATAAATTAGTAAACATCGGTTATAAAGCGGAATAGAATAAAAAGAAATACCAGCCCATTATAATTAAGGCACTTATCGACCTGCAATCAAACATTTTTGTTTTCTAAAAGTAATACATCCGCTAAATCTATTCCGTCTTCATAGTTGGTATTTTCCAACCAGTCATTAACAACAATATCAAAATTAAAACCATTCAACTGTTTTGCTTTAATTAACCAATCATTGTATTCGCTTTTGTCTGGAAATGCAATAATTCTATATTGCTTAATTGGCAACAATAACTCGTATTTTAAACCGCCTTTACTACCTGTAGCCATCCAAATATACTCAGGTTTAAAAAGACTCATTAAAACTGCTGTTTTTTCACTTTCAACTAATCCAATGACTTTCGCATTAACCCCATTAATGAGATGTAATCCAAACAAACACTGCCTAAGATTAAAATCATGTATAATTCCTTTCCTTTTCAATACACTATGAACCCAATCAATTAACGCTTTGCCGTCATTATTTTTTATTCTTTTCCCTGTTTCTTTATTGTAAGCCAATATTTTACCCGCATGAGCACATTCATAATTATCAATTTGCCAAAAAACTGTAGAACAATCCCAACGATTTGATGTACTTATTAAGTATTTCGAAACTACTTCGTTTACCGCTTTTTCTGGAAAATTATTCATTAAAAATTGAATAAAATTATTTCTCTTTTTTGAAAGGAAGCCACTTTCAACTAATTGCAAACTATGAAAACTAGTTTCGACATAATCAATAATCCTTTCTTTTTTGATAATTATACCGTTAGATGGCACATTAAAATAACCACAACTACTTTCACGGTCACACCTACCTAAATCATCACTTAAATAGGATTTGGTTTCAGTATCAATAAACTTAACTAATGTCTTCATTTTACACATTGGGCAAATAAACTTTTTACTACTGGTGTCTAAACTATATTTATACTTCTTCATTGTTTTGTTTTGTTTGTTCACGGTGTTCATCTTTAAAAGTGTGAACACTGTGAACACGTTTATAATTTAAGATACTTGTTCACTGTTCCAACTGCGATACCCAATTCGTCTGAAATCTCTCTTTGAGTTTTACCACTGTCACTAAGTTCTTTAGCAAGCTCAATCAGTTCATCCCTATCTGCCTTATCTACTTTATTTGATTCTTTTAAATGAGTTTTTTCTTCATCAAAATCTAAGAACTCAAATTCTAGAAAATTGTGAGGCTTTATTATCTGACAAACACAAACATTATCAGCACCATAAATCTCTTCGGTATTTCGTTGTTTAATCTGTTTAATATATCTTAAACTAGAATCTGCGGAGCTTTGGCCAATCGTAAATGAACTATCACAAAAATTCATCAACATTTTGCTTCCTGCCAAATCGTTTTTAGTTATTGCTTTGGACAAATCACGTTTAGGAGTATGAGCCAAAACCAACATTGACAAATCATATTTACTTTTCAATGCTTTTAATTTCTTCATCAAAGGAAGCGCATCTTTTGCTGATTCATTACCACTTTTAAGGTATGTTAGATTATCGACTATGATAGTTTTAGCACCTGTTTTAGCGATTGACCACTCTAATGAATTTAAAAGATAAGTTTCAAAATCTGTATTTGATGGTAAGTCCGCATCGCTATTGATTTCTATTCGACTAAAACCATTATCGAAATAATAATGTTCATCATAATTTTTAGAATATCTATTTTCAAATTGTTTAGCGGATAACTCAAAATCAAGATATAGAACAGCCTGCTTTTCTGCATCTAATTTAAAAGGCGTTATTTCCTTGTTTTTACTTATACTGTCAGCAATTTGAACCGCTAGGATTGATTTACCAACATTGGAATCAGCAAATAGAATACACAGTTCTCCTTCGAACCAAAACTCACCAAAAAGCTTTTTTGGTACAGGTTTATTTTTTGCTTCTTCCATCCATTCATTACCAGTTTTAATGGTGAACAAACCAATATTTTCATATTTAACTATATTATTGCTTGTCATTGCTTCATCAATTACATTACTTAATACTTCCAATCCGTTGCTTAAATTTTCCATAGTTTATGAATTGATAGGTTTAACTGCTTCTAATACTTCATCTCTTTTATAGTACACACGATTTCCAATACCATAGCTTTTAAGCCTTCCACTTTTTGTATGTTTCCATAGGCTTGTCTTATTGAAAGAAAGAAGCTCACAAACCTCATCTCGAGTTAGTAAAGGATTTTCGGATAAATTTTGTTCCTGAGTTTTTGCAAGTAACAATGGCTTTAATACTTCTGCTAATTGTTCTATTGTAATACCGTTTAAAAAAATTTGATTGTTCATAATTACCATGTTTTAATTTCTATGGTACAAATGAAGATTAGGGATTTTTTAGGGTTTCCCTAATTCGAACAGCAAAAACTTAATCGCTTGATTTTATACAAAATAGGTGCAATAATTTATTTTTCATTGATTAGGAGCTTAGCCTAAAATTGAATCCAACTAAGACGCAATAAAAAATAAATGCATGTTTTTTTTAGTCAAAGTGCATCTTTTTTAAAAGTTTCACATATTTATTAAAAGACAACAGACATAACCCAAGAGATTAGCAACCTCTCTTGACCTTTTTATATCCAATTTAGAATGAAAGAAAAGTTTAATGAATTAATCAACAATGCAAATAGCAAAAGATACAAGGCCTATTATAAGCTTAACCAGTTACCAGAGTTAACAGGTTTATCAATAAGAATGTTGAAATACAAAATGATTAAAATCAAAGAAAAATATGCTGGAGTAACTAATTTACTAGACAAAGATGGCAAGCAATGGAAAATACACTATTCAATCATTAATGAGTTTATGCCAATCAATAAACGAAAAACTTATACTGAAAACAATTACGATTGGCAAAGCTTTGTATCGTGGAATCCTTTTGAGAACTATGACAAGGAATATCATCAGGAATTGATTTATCAGATAAAAAATGAGATGCCAGACAAATACATAAAGTACACAATAGAAATGGATGGGAGAGGATTCAACCATGTTCACTTTATCACAGATGGTAATTTATCCGAAGTAAAAACAATAGTTGAAAATGTGATTTATAAGTACTTTTCCTGGAACGAAATCTCTTTTGAGGCTACAAGTATAACAAATAAATATAATTGCTTAAACTACACTAATAAAGCACCAATAATAACAGAAATAATATAAATTACAATGAAAGAAAATGAAATAACAAATTTTGACTTTAATCCGCAATTGCGTGAACTAGTAAAAAACTATTGCGAAATGAAATATGAAGAAAACTCAATCACCGATGATTGGCATTTATGGCAAGAGTACCAATTATTACTAAAAGACAATAAATTGAATGACCTTTTTGAAGTTGAGTATCTTTTAAATTCTTGGGAAAATGGATAACATTGACGAAAAAATAAGAATCAAACAAATGGAAATTAGTATTGAAGAAAATCCAGAAAGAAAAGCTGAACTACACACACAAATGACCAAATTACAATTTCAAAAAGAAATTGCTGTTATCAAAAAAAAAATAGAACAATTAGGCTAGCCCCTAGCCCCCCCTCTCCTCCTTCGATGTAATTAATAATTTATCTCTCGTTACCTCCCTCAAAAAAAACAAAAAAACATTGCTCTATTGGGGGGTATCGATGGCGTTCGAAAATTTTTTTTCTGGAATTTTATCACTCCCTTTTGTTCCTAGATGCTCCTGTATTTCTTCTTACGGTCTTTTCTAAAAGACGTGTTTTTATCATCAAAATCAAGTTTTTTAATGATTACGTTCGTGAATTGTTTTAATTAATTCGAAATAATATTTTTAATATCTATAAATGATTATTTTTGAAGATTAAAGTAATTAAATCTTACAATGAACGCATCTCAAATAGAAAAAAACGTAAGCGAATTAGTAAAATTAATAGATAAAGAAAATTTTATTTTTGATTTATTAATTGCTTATGGAATTTCCAAAACTTCGATAACTCGTTTAAAGAAAGGCGATTTCAATTTATCAAAAATTGAAGGAGAGGTTTTGTATAAAAAGAAAGTATTCTTTAAAGAAGTTGCTTCTGATAAATTACTAACCACTATTGATGATTTAACTAAAAATGAAGAAGATTTAAAACATAATCCTCGTTTTGTAATTGTCACTGATTATATTACTCTATTAGCAAAAGACATCAGAACAGGCCTAACGCTTGATACTCCAATTACTGAAATTAATAAAAGATTTGATTTCTTTTTACCTTGGGCAGGACAAGAAAAGTACCAATCTAAAAATGAAAATCATGCTGATAGAAAGGCTTCTTACGAAATGGCCAAACTGTATGATATTTTGGTACACGAAAACCCAAATATTTACGACGACGGTGGCCATAATTTAAATATCTTTTTATCAAGATTGTTATTTTGTTTCTTCGCAGAAGATACAGGAATATTCAATGAAGAAGGAGTTTTCACAAACACATTAGGTCAACATACGAAATCTGATGGTAGTGATGTACATTTATTTTTAGATAGATTATTTAAAGTATTAAACACTGAAGACAATAGCGATGAACCTGCTTATTTACAAGTATTCCCTTATGTAAATGGTGGGTTGTTTGGAAGTAATATAGTATCTCCAAAATTCTCATCTAAAGCTAGGAAGATAATTCTCGAATGCGGAGGATTAGATTGGTCTGAAATTAATCCAGATATATTTGGTTCAATGATTCAGGCAGTAGTTAATCCTGAATACCGCAGTGGTTTAGGAATGCATTATACTTCTGTGCCTAATATTATGAAAGTAATTGAGCCTTTATTTCTAAATGAACTTCGCGAAGAGTTTGAAAAAAGTAAAGGAAAACCGAGCCAGCTAAGAAAACTAATTTATAGAATTTCAAAAATAAAATGCTTTGACCCTGCCTGTGGTAGTGGTAATTTTTTGATTATAGCTTATAAAGAATTAAGACAATTAGAAATTGAAATTTTACAAGACATTTATAATACAGAAAGTCAAGTTTCTATTGTTTTTACCGAAGTTAAACTATCACAATTTTATGGTATTGAATTAGATGATTTTGCCCACGAAATGGCCATTTTATCACTTTGGTTAGCGGAACATCAAATGAATAAAGTATTTGTGGATGAATTACACGATTACGGTAAAGCTAAACCTATTTTACCATTAAAAGATGCAGGACACATTACACAAGGAAATGCTACAAGATTAGATTGGGTAAAGGTTTGTCCAATAAGTAAGAATGATGAAGTTTACATTTTGGGGAATCCTCCATATTTAGGTTCACGCAATCAAGATACTGAACAAAAGGAAGATATGAGATTCGTTTTCCGAAAAGATTATAAAAGTTTAGATTATGTTAGTTGTTGGTTTTATTTAGGCGCAAAATATATTGAAGGGTTTAATGCTCAAATTGCATTAGTTTCGACAAATTCTATTTGTCAAGGTGAACAGGTCGCAATTACATGGCCAAGAATATTAAATGATAAAATAGAAATTGGATTTGCTTATCAATCATTCAAATGGACTAACAATGCAAAAGGCAATGCTGGAGTTACCGTAATAATAGTAGGATTAAGAAATATTACAAATAAAGTTAAATATCTATTTGACCATGGCTTGATGAAAGAAGCTACAAACATATCACCATATTTAACAAATTCTAAATCAATTTATATTAAAAGAACATCTTCTCCAATATCAAATTTACCAGTAGCAGTATTTGGAAATATGCCAAATGACGGGGGTAATTTATTACTAAATGAAATTGAAAAAGAAGAGTTAATTAGTGCATATCCGCAAACAACTAAATATATTAAAGAGTTTATCGGTGCTCATGATTTTACAACTGGTAAAAAAAGATGGTGTTTGCTAATTGCAGACAGAGAACTTGAAGAAGCAATGAAAATTGACATATTAAGTAAAAGACTGGACAATGTTAGAAAAATAAGAGAAAAAAGCACTGAAGTTAGTACTAGAGAAAAAGCAAATACACCGAATCAATTTTACTTTTTTTCTCATCAAGATACCGACTCGATTCTGATACCTAGACACACTTCAGAAAGAAGAGATTATATTCCAGTTGGTTTTTTTGACTCTAAAACTGTAATTGCAGATTCGGCTTTAGCTATATATAATGCACAACCATGGATTTTTGGATTACTAAATTCAAAAATCCACATGTCTTGGGTTAGAGGTGTTGGAGGTAAATTAAAAACAGATTATAGATATTCAACAGGATTATGCTTCAATACATTTCCCTTTCCAAAAATTACAGATAAACAAAAAGAACAAATTAATTTGCATGTTTTTGATGTCTTAGACGAAAGAGCAAAATATCCCGAAAAAACCTTAGCACAATTATACGACCCCGATAAAATGCCAAAAGGATTAAGAGAGGCACATTATCAATTAGACCTTGCAATAGAACGATGCTATCGTTTAAAGCCTTTTGAAAGTGATGTAGAGCGTTTGGAATACCTTTTTAAAATGTATGAAGAAATGACAACCAAAAATAGTTTAGCTATAAAAGAAAAGAAAACGAAGAAAGTAAAATAATTATGCCAGATATAGTTCACGTTAAATACAACCAGACAGGTAAAAGCAAAAAAACTAATGAGTTTGGTATGAGGGAAATGCAGGAAAGAGCTTTTGAAGCTCGTACTGCACAATATTTATTAATCAAAGCACCTCCAGCATCTGGAAAATCAAGAGCTTTAATGTTTATTGGTTTGGATAAATTAATAAAACAAGGTGTTAAAAAGGTTATTGTTGCCGTTCCAGAGCGTTCTATCGGTAGTTCTTTTTCAAGAACTGATTTAATGAAAGATGGTTTCTTTGCCAATTGGGAACCAAATGATATTTATAATCTTTGTACGCCAGGTGGTGAAAGCAGTAAAGTAAAAGCATTTAGTAAGTTCCTTAATAGTGATGAGAAAATATTAATTTGTACGCACGCTACATTACGTTTTGCTTGTGAAGGTATTGATGAAAAGACTTTCGATAATACAGTAATAGCAATCGACGAATTTCATCACGTTTCAGCAGATGGTAATAATCGTTTAGGTGAAGTACTACGTTCTATTATGACAAAGTCAAAAGCACACATTGTGGCTATGACTGGTTCTTATTTTCGTGGAGACAGTGTTCCCGTGTTGTTACCTGAGTTAGAAGCTCAATTCACTAAAGTAACTTATAATTATTATGAACAATTAAACGGATATGAGTATTTAAAATCCTTAGGTATTGGTTATCATTTTTATCAAGGAAAATATTTCAAACCTCAGGACGATACAGGTATCTCAGCAATTGCAGAAGCTATAAAAGAAAATCAAAAAACAATTATTCATATACCAAGCGTAAATTCTGGAGAATCATCAAAAGACAAATACGAAGAAGTAAATCATATAATTGAAGCTATAGGTGAATTAGAATATCAAGATTCTAATACAGGTTTACTACATGTTCGCAGTTATAAATCAGGCAAACTATTAAAGATAGCCGATTTAGTTAACGACAATCAAAAAGAAAGAGATAAAATTCAAGAATATTTAAGAGTTTCTAGAAATGCTGATGATGTTGACATTATTATTGCATTAGGAATGGCAAAAGAAGGCTTTGACTGGCCATTTTGTGAACACGCATTAACGGTAGGTTACAGAGGTTCATTAACCGAAATAATACAAATTATTGGTAGATGTACTAGGGATAGTGAGAACAAAACACATGCACAATTTACAAACCTAATTGCACAACCAGACGCCGAAGATGGAGAGGTAAAACTATCTGTTAATAATATGCTCAAAGCTATTACGGCCTCATTATTAATGGAGCAAGTTTTAGCACCAAATTTCAAATTCAAACCAAAGTTTCCTGATGAAGATGAATCAGAAGACGATGATGAAACCATTAGAATAAAAGGATTTAAAACACCTACATCTCAACGGGTAAAAGACATTGTAGAATCCGATATTAACGACTTGAAAGCTAAGATTCTTCAAGATGATAAAATGATTAAAGCTCTACCTGGTAATGTTGACCCTGAAGTTATCAATACAGTTTTGATTCCAAAAATTATTCGAGAGACTTATCCAGATTTAACTGAGGAACAAGTTGAAGAAGTTAGACAATATGTGGTAGTTGATTCAGTTATTAAAAATAGCACCATTGAAACACAAGGCGACAAACGTTTTATAAGAATGGCTGATAGTTTTGTAAATATTGATGATATTAATATTGACTTAATCGACCAGATAAATCCATTTCAAAAAGCATTTGAAATTCTATCAAAATCTGTAACAGCATCAGTATTCAAAGCTATCCAAGAAACGATTGACGCTACAAGAATTGAAATGACCGAAGAAGAAGCGGTAGTTTTGTGGCCAAAAATTAAAAATTGGAGGGCTAAAACAGGAACAGAGCCAAGTATCCAATCATTTGACCCGCAAGAAAAAAGAATGGCAGAAGCTGTAATATATTTAAGAGAACAGTTAAGAAAGAAAAAAGCTAATGGCTAAAAAGTTAACATTAGACGATATTTTTAATGATGATGAATTTGGACTATTAGAATCAAAAGCTAAAGTTTCCAATGTAAAATCAGAAGATGAACGATTGATTGATTCGTTCCAAGAAATTAATGTCTTTTTTGAAAAGAATAAAAGAGAACCAAAGGCAGATGTTTTTGTTATTTCAGAAAGAAGTTTAGGAGTTGTATTAAAAGAATTAAGAAAGAACAATAAAAATTTACAAATATTGAAGCCGTACGATACCTATAACTTACTTGGTAATGCAGTCACGGAAATAAATTCAATCGATGACATTTTAAATGATGATGAATTTGGTTTATTAGATACCGATGATACGCTGGAAATATTTAAACTAAAAAATGTTCCAAAATCTTCTGAAATAGCTGAAAGAGATTTTACTGCTCGAAGAAAAGCCATGAAAGACAAAGACTTTGAACCTTATGAATTTAGATTTAAAGAAGTACATAAAGAATTAAGAGAAGGAAAAAGAAAATTATCCGAATTCAAAGATGTCGAGCAAAATCTTGAAAAAGGCAAGTATTATATTTTAGATGGAATTTTACTATTTTTAGAAGATGATGGAATTGAGGACAGGTTAATTAAAGACCGAATTAGAAAAGACGGCCGTACCAGAATCATTTTCGAAAATGGAACAATTAGTAATATGTACTATCGTTCATTAGCAAAATCTCTGTATAATAATGGTAGAATAGTTTCTGATACTGATTCAGATTCAGAAAATGAATTATTTAAAAATGCTAATATTGTCAATGAAAATGATTTAGAAACTGGTTGGATTTATGTTTTAAAATCAAAATCAAACAACCCCGTCATTTCTGAAATTAAAGATTTACATAAAATCGGTTTTTCTAAAGTAGATGTGCGAGATAGAATTAAAAATGCAATTAAAGAACCTACATATTTACTTGCTGATGTCCATGTGGTCTCGACCTACAAGTGTTACAATGTAAATCCACACAAATTTGAACAGCTATTACATCGATTTTTTGCAGAAGTGTGTTTAGATGTAGACATTCATGATGATAAAGGAAGAAGAATTACACCAAGAGAGTGGTTTGTTGCTCCATTTCCAATAATTGACAAAGTGATTGATTTAATCTTAGATGGAACTATTGTCAATTTCAAATATGACTATGAAAATAAAGCCATTATTAGTATAAAATAAAACCAATATCAACATAGAGCTGTTCTAAAACAATCAAAAAATGCAAGAAACAAAAATCTGGAAAGTAAATCACAATATATTAACTGAACTCAATAAGTCTAATTTGGATTATGAAGACAGAATTCATAAATGGATAGAAAATGATATAAAAATTATTCTTCCCGATGCGATTTTAATTGGGTCGAAAATTAAGACAGACCATTTGAAGGAGATTGACTTGTTAGCTATTGATAGTAGTGGTGATTTGATTATCATCGAACTAAAAAGAGGAAATACAACTAGAGATGTTGTAGCTCAAGCTTTGGATTATACTGCTTGGGCTTCAACTTTAAAGGCCGAAGACCTTACTGCCATTCTTCAAAAACAAAATATTCATGAATCAATATATGAGCTTTTAAACAAAAATTTTGATGACGGTGAGCAAATTGAAATTAATGAAAATCAAAAAATTTTAATTGTAGCTTCTGAAGTTGATGCAATTACTGAAAGAGTTATTAACTATTTATCGACGAAAGGCTTAAATATAAATGCAGTAACATTTAATTACTACAAAGACGATAACAGTGAACTTGTAGCGAGAAATTTTTTAATTAAACGCAATGAAATTTTTACAACAGACGAAAATAAACGTAATGGTAGATTTATCACAAAGCTTTTTAATGAAGGAAAATTGTTAGTTGGCCACAAAGTGAGATATATTCCTTTAAATAACAAAGGAGTTGATAATTTTGCTGAAATTGTTAGGAAAGGAAGCAAATGTTTGAAGATTACAGGAACGGACGAAACATTTTCTTTTAGTGGATTAAGAAAGAAATTTATACTTGATAACCAATTAAATGACTATAATGCCTACTTTCCTTATAATCAATGGGGAGAATGGGAGTTGATTGGAGAAAGCGAAAATAAAGAACTAGCAGAATTATAAAATAACAAAAGTTTCACTAATAACAATAGTGAAACTTTTTGTTTTAGCCAAACCCTTACCAGTAAAGGGCTGACATGATTTTAATAAATTTGAAAACTAAAAAAGTTTCACTTTTGTTTTGATATAGTTGTTTTTGAAACTTTTATTACTATCTTTACAGTAATTAATAATCACCACATGAGCCTTAAAAATTCTATTACAACTAGTGACTATCTAAATTTTGATTCAACATTGAACAAAGCAATGAAAATCATCAAAACTGAAAATAACTATAAATTAGGATTCTTGGTTGTGTTTGGTATTAACGCTGGACTTAGAATTTCAGATATTTTGAAATTAAAACATGAGGATTTAGAAAAGGATTCAATTTCATTAGTAGAATCTAAAACTAATAAGAAGCGTGTTATTAGATTAAACGACAATATTAAGAATGCTTACGAAATTCTGAAAACAAGAACAGATATAAGAAGTGGTCATATTTTCACTTCAAACCAGTCAACAGTAATAACGGTACAATATGTAAACCGTAAACTAAAAGAAATGTTTGCAACTAAAAACGTTGCGATTAGTAGTCACTCCCTCAGAAAGACTTTTGGTCGTCAAGTTTGGGCTAATAATGGAGAAAGCGATAAAGCTCTTTTATACCTTAGCGAATTATTCAATCACTCATCACCAGCGATAACAAAAAGATACTTAGGAATCAGACAAGAGGAACTGGATGATATATACATGAGTTTGTAGTGTTCATGTTCACGATGTTCATACTTCTAAAGTGTGAACACCGTGAACAAAAAACTAGAAAATGTAATTCTCATGTAATAGTTTGCTCAAGCAATAAAAAAATGCATCCTAATCAATAATTAAGTTAGACTTTTTTAAAATTTGACTATTGCTACTTCCATCATTTACTAATAAGTATAGTTTATTGTCATAATAGGTAAAACCGTTGCAAAAAGATGGAGATTGATTAAGTTTAATAACTTCTTCATCAATTAGCTTTCCATTTTGAGTATCAACTTTCCAAATAATTGGGTCATTTAAACCAATATGATATTTATTTGTAGCAGTTCCCATTAGATATAAATAATTATTTATCTGCTTAAAATATGAAATTTGCCCCACTGATTTGCCATTTTCTGTAGCTAATTCTTTGTGCCATTTTATATTTAGGTTTTCATCATAACAAATTATTTTTCCTCCATCTGAAATAATTTCAAAAAAGTCGTTACTGTTTTTACTGAATAATTTGTAGTCAGCGTCTACAATGAAATTGTATTTTACGAGCTGTAGTTTTGGGTTCAGAATAATGGCCAATTGATATTTATGAGATGAAGCCATTGGTAGGCTAGTTGGATAATGAACTTTGTATTGGTTATACAGATTAATGTTTAATAATATATTGCCATTATTTAAATAGTCCATTGAATCAATGTCCCATGTATAAGCTTTAACTCCAACTTTAGTTTCGACTACACCATTACCTTTATTTATCATTTGTGGCATGTCACTATTTTCAATAATGTAACTTACATTGAGCATTTTCATGTTAATGAATGCTTTTGAACTATTAAATAACTGAATATAAACATAACCATTTTGATTTTGTATATCTACAGCTTTGGAACTCATAGCATAGTTTCTATTTTTGTCAATAGTAAAAAAATATGATTGGTCTTCCGTAAGCGTATTTTTTGTAACTTGAAATCTATAAATCTTACCATTTTCTTCTATGTCAACGTATGTGCCAACTTTCGTAAATTCACACATGACATCTGGTGAATAATAGCTCCATTGTTCGTTTTTATAACGAGGATAATTATAATATTCAAACTTACTATAATCGTCTATAAAATAGGACGATTTATACACCTTTGAATTACGAAAAGTGAAAAATAAATCTTCATCAAAATTTGGGCGTAAAATATTTAAAGCTCCTAATTTACTGGCGTTAGAATTAGTTCCATCTAAATATTCAATTGTACCAAATTGTTTTTTATTTAAGTCATATACGGAAAAACCGTCAAGTTGCCAATGTTGACCACCATTGCTACTTCGAGGCACAAACAATAATCCATCTTTAATGAAAAGTTCATCTTTCCAATGTTGAGCTTTATTTCTACTCTTTGCCTGCCCATCATTTTTTATTGCGTCTAAATAATATGGGAAAGGTTCAAAATTTGATTCTTTTAAATTTTCAAGAGAAAAAGAAGTTTGACCATTTATTTTAATGGGACTGAGAATACATCCCAAAAAGAGAAATTTAATACCACAGAGTAGAACGATTTTTTTTTTCATTTTTTTAGAGTATTTACTTATTAGTGAACATGATTTTTTTCACAAATATATACGTTTATAGCATAAGCGCTATAACAATTTTCATGTAAATATCTTCTTTTTGATAAGTGGAAAAGAATGATAAAAAAACTAGAATACTAATCTTCGATAAAGAAGGATTAATGTTGTTGGCTAAACGACTTAAGGAGCTACGTTCTGAAAAAAAAATGTCTCAGGAAGAACTTGCTGATAAGTCAGAAATTACTTTATCACAGATTGCAAGAATTGAGACCGCAATAATAAATCCAACCGTTAGTACAATATTTAAAATTGCTAGAGGTCTGGATGTTTCACCTAAAGAGTTGTTTGATTTCGAATTAACTAAAACATTGAAATAAAAAGCTCGCATTTTGAGCTTGATGATATTTATATGAGCTTATAGTTTATTCTGTGTTCTTTTTGTTCACGCTTTTAAAACATGAACACTGTGAACAAAAAGATATTTTAAGAATCAGAGAATATCTTATATGAGAGCTTAAATAAAAATAGGGTAGCCAAAAGCTACCCTATTTTTTTAGACAGTTACTATTGTTCGCTGTCTAATTTTCATAGACAGTTACTGTTTTTCGTTGTCTAAGTACTGCTTAATAGCCGTAGCGACTACTATGACAATACCCAAAATCCCTTTCCAATTCATTGGATGTAGTTTTAGTTGTAAAAAAATTTACTTTGCAAACTAATGCACACTAACGCTAACGGGCTGAAGTTAATTACACTAAAACCGACTCTTTGCAACAACTTCAAAATTGTAGATATCGGTACTTACCTCATGTGTAAGTAGTACAAATATAATCAATAATTAATTTTTAACAAACTGTCTTTTTTGTAATAGATAGTTTTGCAGATTCTTAATTGTTGATGTTGGTAGATTAATTTTGTTCTATGTCAGAAGACAATCTACTAAAATAATCTAACATTTGAAAAGCATTATCATATGTCGTTTTGCCAATATACTTTAAAAACATTTGCTCTGTTCCATGACCAGTTATGCCCATCAAAACTGAGGTTGGAATATTACCATAAAAATTAGTCGCAAAAGAACGCCTACAAACATGAGAACTAATAACTTGCCATTTTTCATATACTCCAAAGGTCAAAGTCCTTTTATCATCAATACGCATTTTACCTTTTACCTTGGTGTTAATTTTAGCTTCTTTACATACTTCTTTACTGTAATGATTAAAATGCTCCAAGTTTATTTTATATGGTAACCCCGTTTCAATTATTTCTAATGCCTTTGGAATTAATGGAATAACCACTAATTTACCCGTTTTCTGCTGTCTTAATTCTATAATTTTCGAACCTTTTATAATCTTAATATTTTTGTCTGTAATATTAAGTAAATCACCTGCTCTTTGTCCAATTAAACAGCCTAACAATAGCCATTTTCTAGCGTTGATGTGTGCTTCACGTACTAAGTCGACATTCTTTATAAGCTCTTGTTCTGCTTCTGTCAATATTATAATCTCTTCAGATTCTTTGACTTCTTTTATAGATTTAATTTGTTTAAACTGTGGATGCGTCACAATACCATTTAATGATGCCTTATTAATAACCGCTCGTAATATTGAAATATAAGTACCTATATAATTCACAGAACGACCTTTAGCTTTATGATATTTTTTAAACGTATCAATAAAATCCAAACCAACATCTCTAATAATCACTGGCTTACCTTTTAAATTATCAACCTCATAATTAGTAATAAATTTTTTCAGGTTTTCTAAATTTTTGATAGAGCCTTTAGTTAAATTATCTCCACTATCTATATAAGAATCTATAGAATTAGTTAGTACATCTAAGTCAACAACAGCAACTTTATTATTAAATAAGTCTATTTGATATTGTAACCATTCACCAGTGAATATTATTCCTTTATCTACATGATTGTTATAAGCTTCATTAATAAAGAGAGACAATTTATCCAACTTAAACTTAATTGCTTTCAATTCTTGATTTTTCAGTATTGGCTGACCTTTATCTTTATTCCAATCATTTGGACTAACTACGAAACCAGTCTTGCGTTTCCAAACAGATTCTCTATTCAATGAATAACGAACATAAATGTTGGCATTTTCATTTTTGCTTTGAATTAAATATTTAATAGTTGCCATCTTTATTTTTTTGAAATCAAATGTAAATAAAAAAATACACTTTTAGCCAACAATTAGTCAACCAAAAGTGTATCCCGATAAATTCATTAAAGTCTAAACAACAGCTAAAGCATTGAAAACACAAGATTTTTATTCGTTTTGATTTAGGCTAATTATTTATTCTACATATTCCTTCTATACTGCCCGCCTACTTCAAACAAGGCCGAAGTAATTTGCCCTAACGAACAAACTTTAGTCGCTTCCATTAAATGGGCGAATAAGTTTTCGTTTTTAATGGCGGCTTCCTGTAGTTGGCGCAGGTGCTCGTTTACTTTTGCTTCGTGGAACTGGTGTAAGTTATCGAGCATCGTAATTTGATATTGTTTTTCTTCTTCGGTAGCACGAATTACTTCTGCCGGAATTACCGTTGGAGATCCTTTTGAGCTCAGGAAGGTGTTTACACCCACAATTGGGAAATCTCCGTTGTGTTTCAGGGTTTCGTAATACAAACTTTCTTCCTGAATTTTAGAACGCTGGTACATGGTTTCCATAGCACCTAATACCCCGCCACGTTCTGTGATACGGTCGAATTCCTGTAAAACGGCAGCTTCTACCAAATCGGTTAATTCTTCGATGATAAACGATCCCTGAATTGGGTTTTCGTTTTTCGCCAGACCTAATTCTTTATTGATAATTAACTGAATCGCCATGGCTCTACGCACTGATTCTTCGGTTGGTGTGGTAATCGCTTCATCATATGCGTTGGTATGCAATGAATTACAGTTGTCGTAAATCGCATACAAAGCCTGTAAAGTGGTACGAATATCATTAAAATCAATTTCCTGAGCGTGTAACGAACGTCCGGAAGTTTGAATATGGTATTTTAGCATCTGCGCTCTTTCGTTGGCTCCGTATTTATTTTTCATGGCTTTTGCCCAAATCTTACGCGCCACACGTCCAATTACTGAATATTCAGGATCTACTCCGTTTGAGAAGAAGAACGATAAGTTTGGTCCAAAATCGTTAATGTTCATGCCACGGCTTAAGTAATATTCCACGTAAGTGAAACCATTCGAAAGCGTAAAAGCCAACTGTGTAATTGGGTTGGCTCCTGCCTCAGCAATATGATATCCTGAAATCGAAACAGAGTAAAAATTACGAACGTTTTGTGTAATAAAATATTCCTGAACGTCCCCCATTAATCGCAAAGCAAATTCCGTTGAGAAAATACAGGTATTTTGTGCCTGATCTTCTTTTAAAATATCGGCCTGAACCGTACCACGAACCTGTGATAAGGTTTTTACTTTGATATCGTTATACACTTCCAAAGGTAAAACCTGATCTCCCGTAACACCCAAAAGCATTAATCCTAAACCGTTGTTTCCTGCCGGCAGATCGCCCTGATACTTCGGACGTTCTGTTCCTTTTTCCTTGTATATTTTGTTGATTTTAGCTTCAACTTCTTTTTCTAATTCGTTGGCTTTAATGTAAATCTCACATTGCTGATCGATTGCCGCATTCATAAAGAAACCTAATAACATTGGTGCTGGTCCGTTGATGGTCATACTTACCGAAGTCAGGGCGTGAACCAAATCAAAACCTGAGTACAATTTTTTGGCATCGTCCAGACAACAGATCGAAACTCCTGCATTACCAATTTTTCCGTAAATATCAGGACGTAAATCCGGATCGTTTCCGTATAAAGTCACACTATCAAAAGCAGTCGACAGTCGCTTTGCTGGCAATCCCGCACTTACGTAGTGAAAACGCTTGTTGGTTCTTTCCGGTCCACCTTCGCCTGCAAACATTCTTGACGGATCTTCTCCTTCACGCTTGAACGGATACAATCCTGACGCAAATGGAAATTCTCCCGGAACGTTTTCCTGTAAATTCCAACGTAAAACATCGCCCCAGGCTTCGTACTTAGGCAAAGCAATTTTTGGGATTTGCAAATGCGATAAACTTTCTGAATGTGTAGCGATTTTAATTTCTTTATCTCGTACTTTAAAGCTGTACACCGGATTTTTATATTTGGCTACTTTTTCGTCCCAATTCAGGATAATTTCCCAATTGTAAGGATCCAAATCCATTTTTACTTTGTCAAACTGATTGAGTAATAGGTTTAAAAAGATTCTGTTTTCGTCTAATCCTTCGGCTTCGCTCAGGATGACGCTGTCGTCATCGATTCCCGCTTTATTAATTTGCGGAACTTTCCCTGAAACGGTTTCTATGGTTTTAAAAATTCCGTATAATTTCTGCGCTACTTTTTGCTGTGAAGCTGCGATTTCATCATAAGATCGGTTGTTCTCTGCAATTTCGGATAAGTAACGAGTTCGGTGTGGCGGAATCACGAAGATTTTCTCGCTCATTTCCTTCGTAATCTGAAAAGTAGATTTCAGCTCCGATTGTGTTTTCTCTACAATCTTGTCCATGATCGCTTTATAAAGCGTGTTCATTCCCGGATCGTTAAACTGAGAAGCGATGGTTCCGAAAACCGGCATTTCATCCGGATTTTTATCCCATAAATTATGATTGCGCTGGTACTGCTTTTTAACGTCACGGATGGCGTCAAGAGCACCTCTTTTATCAAACTTATTCAAAGCGACCAAATCGGCAAAATCAAGCATGTCGATTTTCTCCAATTGTGTTGCTGCTCCAAACTCCGGTGTCATTACATATAAGGATACATCAGAGTGGTCCATAATCTCGGTGTCGGATTGCCCGATTCCTGAAGTTTCAAGAATGATCAAATCGTACTTTGCTGCTTTTAAAACCTGAATGGCTTCGGCAACATATTTAGACAATGCCAAATTCGACTGACGTGTCGCCAGCGAACGCATATACACACGAGGATTGTTGATGGCATTCATGCGAATTCTGTCACCCAGTAATGCTCCTCCCGTTTTTCTTTTTGACGGATCGACAGAAATCAATCCGATTGTTTTCTCAGGGAAATCAATTAAAAAGCGACGAACCAGTTCATCCACTAAAGATGATTTTCCGGCTCCACCCGTTCCGGTAATTCCAAGAACCGGAATTTTAGAATCGGTATTGCTTTCGTGAATCTGATCAAAAACAGGTTTTGCGATTTCAGGAAAGTTTTCTGCTGCCGAAATCAAACGTGCAATTGCGGTTGGAATTTTATTTTCGATATGATCGATTTCTCCATTTAACTGATCTCCAATAGGATAATCTGAACGTTGAACCAAATCATTAATCATTCCTTGTAAACCTAAAGAACGGCCATCATCCGGAGAATAAATTCTTGTAATACCATATTCATGTAATTCTGAAATTTCGCTTGGAAGGATTACTCCGCCTCCGCCTCCAAAAATTTTAATGTGTCCTGCTCCTTTTTCTTTGAGCAAGTCATACATGTATTTAAAATATTCATTATGTCCTCCCTGATACGATGTCATCGCAATCGCATTCGCGTCTTCCTGAATAGCGGTATTTACCACTTCCTCAACACTACGGTCGTGCCCAAGGTGAATTACCTCAACTCCGGTTGACTGAATAATACGACGCATAATGTTTATCGCTGCATCATGTCCGTCAAAAAGAGAGGCTGCGGTTACAATTCTTACTTTATTTTTAGGAATATATGGTATTTGTTGTTCCATTTTATGAATATGATAATTTTAAGGGAGCAATTTACAAAATATTACAACATTTGATCATGCTAATATCTTTTTGTTAACAAAAAAAAGAATCTTTTTTCTTTTAGAGGGGTAACAATTTGAATACTAAGCTGATTTATCCTATATAAGTCTTATAAAAATGTTAACAACATGGAAATCTTGAAATATTTAAACAAAATACAAGAACCTATAAATCAACACTATAAAGTAATTTAGTAGTATAGAAAAACCCCAAATTTTTACTTAAAACTACCTACAAAAGTAACACCGTAAAAATTTAAAAAATGAAAACATTATATCCACTCAGCCTAATTATAGTTCTAAGTTTTTTTGTCTCTTCTTTTGCCAAAACTGATCATAAGAACGTTTCGTATAAAAAAACTTCAACTGTCGCGCCCGTTTACAAGAATTCAGGTTCTGATAATGTAAACGAAATTTCAAATGACTTCTTTAAAAGATATTCTGATTTGAAAAGATATAAGTCTGACGTCATGTCTTTATACAAAAACAGAACTCCGGGAACTATTTGGTTTGATGAAGATGCCATCAATGAGTTTGGTTCTGCATTATATCAAAAAGCTAAAAAAACGAATGATTTGATTGTTCCTTATCAAAAAGAAATCGATGCTCTTTTTTCTTCTTCAGCAACAAAGCTGTCTAAAACAGATGCAGATATGCTTTTGAGTTCTCTATATATTGCTTACGCCAAAAAAAGTAATGCAGATGCCGGGAAAAAAATGTCGTATGATGCTATGCTGACAGATTTTTTAAATTACAGTACAATCGAAGAAGCCACTACTTCGACCACTGAAAATGTTAAAGTAACCTATGATCAATATTATAAATTACAGGACGTTCTGAAAAAATATAAAAAACTAGACCGTTCTAATAAATGGAAACCTATTGTTCCGGAAGAAACACCTTATAAAGATTTACGTCCGGATGCTGTTTCAAATACTATCGCTCAAGTCAGAACCCGTTTATACTTATTGGGAGATTTAAAAAAGGATTCTAAAAGTAACGTTTACGACCGTGAATTAATGGATGCTGTAATGAAATATAAAGTTCGTAACGGTTTCAAGCCTAACTATATTTTAGCAGAAGAACATATTAAAGAAATGAATGTTCCTCTTGCCGATAAAATGGAGACCCTAAAACTTAACATGGAGAGATGTCTTACTATTTCGGATCAAATGGCCGGTTGCGATGAGTATGTTTTAGTCAACGTTCCTTCGTACGAATTGATTTATGTAAAAAATGGGAAGGTGCAACTGTCTTCGAGTGTCTTTGTTGGAGCACCATTAACTAAAACAACCATTTTTAATGGCGAAATTGAGAGAATCGTTTTCAGCCCTTACTGGACCGTTCCGCAAAGTATTGTAAACAATGAGTTGAAAAGTAAAATCGCTGAGGATAAAAATTATCTGGCCAAAAAGAATATGGAAATCGTAAATGGTCAGGTGAGACAAAAACCGGGTCCTGAAAACTCATTAGGATTAGTAAAATTTATGTTTCCGAACCCTGATGATATCTATATGCATGATACTCCATCTAAAACTTTATTCGATTTTGAAAAAAGAACGTTCAGCCATGGTTGTATAAACGTAAAAATGGCAAAAGAATTAGCTACTGCCATGCTTAAAGATTATCCTGAATGGACTCCCGATAAAATAGATAAAGCTATGGCGGGTAAAACAGAAAATAGTTTTAAACTAACTAAAAAAGTACCTATTTATATTACTTACTTTACTTCGTTGGTCAATGAAAATGGAGAAATTGGTTTCTTTCAGGATGTTTATGAGCAAGATGCTGAATTAAACAAAACGGTTTCTCCTCAGACGGGAGTAGTATCTAACTAAAATTTAACAATTAGCTAGTTCTCTTCATCAAAAGAGCTGTAATTTTTAATAGGGTAATTTTAGATTTGAATTTAGAGTTTGAAAGATTAATAGTATCTTTAATAACTCAAATGCAAATTTAAAAATTACCCTTTTTTTATGGAAGACGATTATACTGAAGTTCAAAAAAGCTGGTGGGACAGAAACTGGAAATGGTTTGTTCCAACCGGATGTTTAAGTCTTGTGGTGTTGTTTGGTTTGTTTATAACTGCACTTGTCTTTGGAGTTACCACCATGCTCAAAGAATCTGATTCTTATAAATCTGCCATGAACGAAGCGCAGCATAATGCAATAGTGCTGGAGAAATTGGGCAGTCCAATCGAAGACAACGGAGTTGCCTCTGGTAGTGTTAATTCAAGCAATAGTGTTGAGCATTGCAACTTACAAATTCCAATAAGGGGTTCTAAAAGCAGAGGAACTTTATTTGTCGTGGGCACCAAAAACGGAACATGGAAATACGATGAAATGAGTCTTTATGTTGAAGACACTAAAGAAAAAATTGATTTGCTAAAAAAATAAAATACTTTCCTCTCTTATACTTTTCTACACTATCACACTATGAGCCTACGTTTACTTTTTTTAACCCTAGTTTTAAGTTTCAATTATTCCGTTTTCTCACAAACTAGCGAACCTCACAATATAAACCAAAAACCTGATAACAAAACCGTTCCGTCCCAAACTGATTATATCAAAATACTTTGGGTAAATAAGCAAGGTGTTCTTCAGCTTAACGAAGAATGCATCAAAACCTTAACCGATCCACAACGGGCAGCACTTGGATTTGTTACTACTGGTGTCGACCATGACTGTTACTGGGATAGTGATAAAAAAGCAGACGAGAGCAACTTAAAATGTAAATTTCTATGGGCTCTGAACTTGGGATATCAATGCTCTGAAACGCATTTAGGTTTTTTAAAACAATGGTTTAAAGAAGATACTGAAGTTTTAGGAAGATTGCAATATTGTTCCAAAAATGAGACTACACCCAAAAATAAAGAATTCTTTCTCTGGCTAAAAATGGCCACAACTGACAATAACATCAAAATTATCTACTCGGCAGTTGGCATAGATAATGATACTAATTCCAATTGGAAATGGACGGAAGCGTCAAGTTATTCTTACACCAATACCGGAATTAAACAAATATCCCGAAAAAATCTTGATGGAGGTTTTTTCTAGAAAAAACACTGAGGCTCTGAGATCCTGAGTTACTAAGGTGCTAAGTTTTATTTTCAGAAGAAATA
Source organism: Flavobacterium tructae (assembly GCF_001853485.1). NCBI lineage: Bacteria > Pseudomonadati > Bacteroidota > Flavobacteriia > Flavobacteriales > Flavobacteriaceae > Flavobacterium > Flavobacterium tructae. The sequence goes on from NZ_MIKE01000022.1 coordinate 428,145, forward strand.
TTTTAATTCTAAAAAACTCCCTAGAGTCATTATCCTATTCAAATAAAACCTTTACGCCTCTATTCCTTAGCACCTTAGAACCTCAAAAAAACTGTTAAACCTCCAACAAATTGGTTTCTTCTCTAAAAATAAAATTGTGGCTTTATTTTTGAATAAGTAGTATTTTTGAAAACTTATAAAATTACACTTTAATGAAAAAGATTCTACTTCTGTTACTTACGCTTACATTTTCTTTCACTTCTAATGCTCAGATACAAAAAACTTTAGATCAGTTATCTCAATTATCGTCAAAGATTAATGGCACCGGAAATGTTGATATTGCCTCGGGATTAAAGGAAGCCCTAAACAAAGGAATTACAAAGCAAGTAAGCAAATTAACCGCTGAGGATGGCTTTTATAAAAATGAAGCGGTAAAAATTTTAATGCCGGAAGAACTGCAAAGAGTTGACGCTACTTTACGAAAAATTGGTTTATCCTCTCTTGCCGATGAAGGCATAAAAGCAATGAATCGTGCTGCTGAAGATGCTGTTAAAGAAGCTACACCAATCTTTGTTTCTGCCGTTAAAAACATGTCGTTTACCGATGCCAAAAACATTTTATTGGGGAACGAAAGTGCTGCAACCAATTATTTACAAAACAGCACTACAACCGCTTTGTACAGCAAATTCAATCCCGTAATCAAAACTTCTTTTGAAAAAGTAGGTGCTGATGTAATCTGGACAAACATAATCAAGAAATACAACACCATTCCTTTGGTTAGAAAAGTAAACCCGGATTTGACTGATTACACCACAAATCAGGCTTTAGCAGGTGTTTTTAAAATGATTGCTGTAGAAGAAAAAGACATTCGTACCAACATCAATGCAAGAACATCTCCTTTATTGAAGAAAGTATTTGCTATGCAGGACAAAAAATAGCTTTTGTTGTTAAATTGTTGATTGGTTAATCGTTTAATCGAATTAACCAATCAACGATTAACCGATTAACCAATAACCTAAACCAAAATGCAAAAAATAACCATTCTGATGCACTGCAAAGATCAAAAAGGAATCATTGCCGCAGTGACCACTTTTATTGCTAAAGTCGAAGGAAATATTACCTATATCGATCAGCATGTTGATGTAGAGCAAAATGTCTTTTTTATGCGACTGGAATGTGAGCTCACCAATCAACATGTGAGTGCCGAATCGATAAAAGAAGATTTTTCAAAAACCATTGCAACCGACTTTAATATGTCGTGGGAATTGTACAATCAGGAACACAAACCTAAAATGGCTTTGTTTGTCTCCAAATACGATCATTGTCTGTTTGATATTCTTGGGCGTTACAGTGCTAACGAATTAAATATAGAAATTCCTGTCATCATTAGTAATCATAACGAGTTGCGATCAGTTGCCGAACGATTTAATATTCCGTTTCACTGTGTTCCATTTACAAAAGACAATAAAGAAGAAGGTGAAGCCAAACAAATTGAACTGTTAAAAAAATACCAGATTAATTTCATTGTCCTGGCGCGTTATATGCAGATCGTTACGCCTAAATTGATTTCGCTTTACGAGAATAAAATCATTAATATCCATCATTCGTTTTTACCGGCCTTTCCGGGTGCCAAACCTTATCACTCGGCTTTTAAGCGAGGGGTAAAAATTATTGGAGCAACCAGCCACTACGTGACGGAACAACTGGATGAAGGGCCAATTATTGAACAGGATATTGCGAGAGTTTCACACATACATTCCGTTGAGGATTTTATTATGAAAGGGCGTGATTTAGAACGCATCGTTTTAGCCAGAGCCATAAAATTACATGCCGAAAGAAAAACAATAGTTTACAGTAACAAAACAGTTGTTTTTTCTTAGGTGCAAAGTCGCAAAGGCTCAAAGAAACAAAGATTTTCCTCTTAAATAAACAAACCCGACAGGTTTTAAAAACCTGTCGGGTTAACTTTTTAAAAATATACGTTCAAAACTCAGAACCTTTGTCCCTTTGAACCTTTGCTCCTCAGAACCTTTGTCCCTCAGAACCTCAGAGCCTTTTTATTAACGTACATCAAATCGGTCCAGATTCATTACTTTAGTCCATGCTGAGACAAAATCTTTAACAAATTTCCCTTTGGCATCACTGCTTGCGTATACCTCAGCTAAAGCACGAAGTTCAGAATTAGAGCCAAATATAAGATCGGCACGGGTTGCTGTCCATTTAACCTCTCCCGTAGTACGATTACGTCCTTCAAAAACTTCACCGGTTTCATCACTGGCTTTCCAGGCCGTTCTTAAATCTAGCAGATTTATGAAGAAATCATTACTTAATGTTTCTTTATTTGCAGTAAACACACCATGTTTAGAACCGTCATAATTAGCATTCAACACTCTCAACCCCCCCACCAACACAGTCATTTCAGGTACAGATAAGGTTAACAATTGTGCTTTGTCTATTAAAAGTTCTTCGGTAATGGCTCCTGTTTTCGCACTTTTATAGTTTCGGAATCCATCTGCTTTTGGCTCTAATACTTCAAACGAATGCACATCTGTTTGCTCTAAAGTAGCATCACCTCTTCCTTGTGTAAAAGGAACATCAACAGATAAACCGGCATTTGATGCTGCTTTTTCAATAGCTGCAGATCCTCCTAAAACAATTAGATCGGCAATCGATACTGATTTTCCGGAATTAGTAAAATCATTTTGTATGGCTTCTAAAGCAGCCAATACCTTTTTTACTTGTCCACCTCCATTAACTTCCCAGCTAATTTGCGGTTCAAAACGAATACGGGCGCCATTAGCCCCTCCACGTTTATCCGAACCTCGGAATGTAGAAGCTGATGCCCAAGCCGTATTTACCAATTCTGAAATAGAAAGTCCGCTGGAAAGAATTTTATCTTTTAAAGCAGCAATATCATTATAACTCAACTCGCCTTTAGCAGCAGGAATCGGGTCTTGCCAAATTAATATTTCACTTGGAACTTCAGGCCCTAAATAACGAGAAACGGGCCCCAAATCTCTGTGCGTCAGTTTGTACCATGCTCTCGCAAAAGCATCAGCAAATTTGTCGAAATTCTCGAAATAGTCTCTTGAAATTGGTGCGTAAATAGGATCTAATTTCAGTGCCATATCAGCTGTTGTCATCATCGGAGCATGTCGTTTGGCCGGATTGTGAGCATCTTCTACTGTTGTAGCAGCGCTTTCATCTGTTGGTGTCCACTGATGTGCTCCTGCAGGACTTTTGGTTAATTTCCAATCGTACTTAAACAAAGTTTCAAAAAAACCATTATCCCAGGTAGTCGGATTTGGTTTCCAGGCTCCTTCAATCCCACTGGTAATAGCATCTCCTCCTATTCCGCTACCAAAACTGCTTTTCCAGCCCATTCCCATTTGTTCTATGCTGGCACCTTCCGGCTCAGCTCCGACTAATGCTGCATCACCGGCACCATGCGCTTTTCCGAATGTATGACCTCCCGCAACTAAAGCAACAGTTTCTGCATCATCCATTGCCATTCTTGCAAAAGTCTCTCTAATATCTCTACCAGAACCTAGTGGATCCGGATTACCATCCGGGCCTTCAGGATTTACATATATTAATCCCATTTGTACAGCCGCAAGTGGATTCTCCAGATTTCTATCACCGGTATACCTGCTAAATGGTTTATCACTGGTAGCCAACCATTCTATTTCTGACCCCCAGTTCACATCCTGTTCCGGTTCCCAAACATCTTCCCTTCCACCTGCAAATCCAAAAGTCTTAAATCCCATAGATTCTAAAGCGCAGTTACCTGTTAAGATCATCAAATCAGCCCAGGAGATTTTGTTTCCGTACTTCTGTTTGATTGGCCAAAGTAAAAAACGTGCTTTATCTAAATTCCCGTTGTCCGGCCAGCTGTTAAGAGGAGCAAAACGCTGATTCCCCGAACTTGCACCTCCACGACCGTCTGATATACGATACGTTCCCGCGCTGTGCCAAGCCATACGAATAAATAAAGGACCATAATGACCATAATCTGCCGGCCACCAATCCTGCGAATCTTTCATCAGGTCAAAAAGATCTTTTTTAACCGCATTCAGGTCTAACGTTTTAAATGCTTCCGCATAGTTAAAATCTTTTTCCATTGGATCCGACAAACTAGAATGCTGACGCAGTATATTTAAATTTAAACGATTTGGCCACCAATCTTTATTAGAGGTTCCTGTACCAGCAGTTTCTTTCATTTGTCCATTATGGAAAGGACATTTACTTTCGTTTGAATCACTCATTGTTTTCTGTTTTTTTTGATTAGAATTAACTGTTTTATATCAAATGCTAATTTTTTTTTAAGAAATCACACCTCATTGATATCTAACACTTTATCAAATATACAAACTTATCTTTGCGATATTAATAAACAAAATTGATTGTTTTTATATTTTAATAGCCAAAAATTATTTAACACTACAGAAAGCTCAAAACAGCACATTAAAGAATCTTAACTTATGTCCAACAAAGTAATAACAAAACCTTAACAGCAAAACATCCATATAAGTTGGATCTTTGTAGTGTAATAAACTGGTTATTTATTATTTTGGTTTTGGTTAGTTAAATGATGCCGGCGTCTTCGAGATGCCGGCATTTTTTTTGGGCTAATTTGTTACCTTTTTTGTTTCAGGTTTCAGGTTTCAAGTTGCTACACTTTGAACATAGTTTAACCGCAAATTTGCTAAAGTTTTTGCGCCAAAATATACGCTCCAACAACTTGAAACAAAGAAAACCTGAAACTTGAAACCTGAAACTAATTTCTAAGTCTTTCGTGCAGTAATTTGAAGTATGGAAAAGCTTTTAACAATCGGCTTCCGTGCCAGGAGAACATTTCGCCATCGACGAAAATAGTTTTGGCATGATGGGTAAAACGTCCTATTTCAAAAGCATCTTCTTCTTTGAATGGATAAGGTTCTGAAGAAAGAAAAACCAAATCAGGATCGCCTTCCAGACGCATTTTTCTGAGTTCAATTTCCGGATAGCGGCCTTTATCACCGTAGATATTCTGAAAGTGATTGAGTTTTAATAACTCATTAATATAGGTATCATTTCCTGCTACCATATAAGGGTTCTTCCAAATAAAGTAAGCCGTTTTTTTCTCAGGAATGTCCTGAACGTATTTTTTAAAATCGTCTAAAGCGAAGAGCAGTTTATTGTTCCATTTCTGAGCTTCGGTTCTGCAATTGAAAAGCTGTCCGAAATCAGAAATCATTTGAAAATTATCCTCAATTGAAACAATATTGGTCACCCAAACCGGGCAAATAGTACTTAACTGCGCTACAATCTCGGGCGTATTTTCTTCTTTGTTACAAATGATAATATCGGGTTGGAGCAGTTTTATTTTTTCATAATGAATCTTCTTCGTTCCTCCAACCATTTTTTTAGTCGACTTAAAATGATACGGATGCACGCAGAACTTTGTTATCCCCACTATTTTTTCTTCTAAACCTAAATCGTATAGCAATTCAGTTTGAGAAGGAACTAACGAAATAATTCGTTTTGGAGCTGTTTCGAAAGTATGTAAGGTACCAAGCTGATCTTGTAACTGTTTCATGTTTATTTTGTTTCAGGTTTCAAGTTCTTTAACCGCAAAGTTCGCAAAGGATTACGCTGTGAACGCAAAGCTTTTTTTTTGCGAACCTTGCGAAAAACCTTTGCGAACTTTGCGGTTAATCTATTTATAAAGTTATTTAAACCTTAGAGTTAATAATCTCTTCCATTTCTTTTTGAACTTTCAGAGCTTCTTCTCTTGCTTTTTCAGCAAAGTCTGTTCCTTTTGAAGCATAGATAATGGCTCTCGCTGAATTGACCAATAAACCTACTTTATCATTCATTCCGTATTTGCAAACTTCAGATAAACTTCCGCCCTGGGCTCCAATTCCCGGTACCAGTAAGAAATTATCCGGGACAATTTTCCTGATTTCAGTAAAGTATTCCGCTTTTGTAGCGCCTACCACATACATAAGGTTGTGACTGTTTTTCCAGGTTTTAGACGTTTCCAAAACTTGTTTGTATAATTCTTTTCCGTTAACGTTTAACGTCTGAAAATCAAATGCTCCTTCGTTTGAAGTCAAAGCCAGCATAATCGTATGTTTGTTTTCAAAAGCCAGGAAAGGCTCTACCGAATCTTTCCCCATATAAGGAGCAACGGTTACACTGTCGAAATTCAAATCTTCAAAAAAAGCTTTGGCATACATGCTTGATGTATTACCTATATCACCACGTTTTGCATCGGCAATGGTAAACATTTCCGGAAAATTCTCGTTGATGTAGTTTATGGTTTTCTGAAGTGAAAGCCATCCTTTTAATCCGTAAGCCTCAAAAAAAGCAGTGTTCGGCTTATAGCCTACCGCTAAATCGTGCGTTGCATCAATTATTGCTTTATTGAACTCAAAAATTGGATCTTCGGTTTCTAATAAATGTGGCGGGATTTTAGTCAGATCAGGATCTAATCCAACGCATAAAAATGATTTTTTTAAAAGAATTTGTTCGTGTAGTTGTTGTGTTGTCATTCTTGATTTTTTAGTTCTCCAAACAGAGTAGAAATAATTCTATTTTAGAAGTATGCAAAAATAAAAAAAGCCATTCAATTACGAATGGCTTTTTGGTTTTATATTCTGTTTAGGCTTACAAATTACCTAAATATACAATTTCTGTTCTTCTGTTTTCTGCTCTTCCTTTAGCCGTTTTATTAGACTGAACCGGTTTTGCAGATCCAAATCCTTGTGAACTTAAGTTAGCCGGATTTACTCCTTTTTCAATCAAAGCATCCATTACTACTTTTGCTCTTGCCTCAGATAATTTCTTGTTGGCTTTTGGATTTCCTATGTTATCTGTATGTCCGTTGATTGCAAACTTAGCATTTGGATAGTTCTTCAGAATCTCTTTGATCGCATCTAATCTACCTGAAGTTTCTCCTTTTCTGGCGTCACTTAAAGTTGCTTTTCCGGTTGTAAAGAAGATAGACTTAGCCTCTACTTTCAATTGTGCTAATGTTTCTTTTGTAACTTTAGGACAACCATTATTTTCTGCAGGACCATACACTAACGGGCAAGCGTCATCTTTATCTAAAACTCCGTCTTTATCAGCATCTAAAACAGGGCATCCTTTATTTTCTGCAGGACCAGCAACATCCGGACAAGCATCGTCTTTGTCTAAAACGCCATCTTTATCAGTATCCGGCCAAGGACAACCTTTGTTTTCTACCGGACCGGCAACTGCAGGACAAGCATCTACATTGTCTAATAAAGTATCTCCATCACTATCTTTCCAAGGACATCCTTTATTTTCTACAGGACCTGCAACACTTGGGCAAACATCATCTTTATCAAAAACTTTGTCTCCATCTGTATCCGGCCATGGACAACCGTTATTTTCTTCCGGACCTGCTACTTTTCTGCAAGAGTCTTCTTTATCAATTACTCCGTCTTCATCCGTATCTTTGAATTTCTTCTGATAAACCGGAATTTTTACCCCAAGATGAAAATCAACCGCTTTGGATTCTTTTGAAACCAGATTCGTCAAAACAGAACCTGAACCAATAAAGAAAGCTCCTAAACGAATTCCTGATCCTACCTGCATTCCGCTATATTCCATCCAGGTCATCGGTACATAAAAGCTAAACCATCTGCTTTCGTAACGAGGCGTTAAACTCACACGATTGGCAATACTGCTTCCGTTTAATTTAGAATCACTCACCATACTGATATCTCCATTTAAATTTAAATAGAATTTTCTGTACATGTTCCAATCTACATCAGCGTGAATTGCTGTTGGCAAGTTGGTTCTAACTCCTTTTGAAGTCGAAACTTTTGTATAATGCTCGTTTAGGAAATCATATAAGTTATCAGCATCGTTGATCATTTTCTCTGTTACCACTCCTGTAACATTATAGGTATCTAATTTTGAGTTCTTGTAATTGATCGAACCAATATCGGTAACCGAAAGACCAAAACGTACTTTGTATTTGTTCAAATCACGAAAGTTATTGTCGGCTCTGGTTGCTTTGTTTAAATCGTACTTTTTGTATTCAGGTCTCCATTCATAAACAAGTCCAAAATCAAAACCGAAACCATTTGAATTCGCATCAAATTTGTAGTCTTTATTAGCATCAAAGTCCTGGCTTGCTCCTACGGTTACTTCTCCTTCAGAAAAAAGCGTGCTGGCTCTCGGATTGGCTTTGTTCTCCACAAATGCAACTTTCACACCTCTGCCCTGAGTATAACCGTTTACACCACCCTGAAGATATTTTGCTGTTAAACCTCCTTTTAAGAAATGTTGATCGTTCTGCCATAAAACTGCAGCATATGAAACACCAAACTCTCCCCATGAATGCGAAACTGCATTTGGATTGCCTAAGTTGAAATTAAAGTTACTGGCATGATCTAAACCATCTTTCACTTCATTTACAAGGCTACCATTAACATTATAAGCATTAGTGACAGATCTGGCTCTTGTAAAAACAGCGATTGTATGTTTTGGAGCAATATTAAACATGAATGAAGGCCCCATGATATCAAAATTAACCAAACCATTGTTGGAGTTAGCTGGTGTCATGATCGACTGCTTGTCAAAATCATATCCTTTTTTATACACGTCAAAAAGACGAACACCATAAAGATCATTTGCTACTGTCCCACTGACTGAAAACAGATTAATATCGGTTTTAAAACGAGAATCGGCGATAGAAGCCGGATTAAAAAGAACGCTTTGAACCCCTGCATAATTATCATGCGTATATCCCAAATAAGACTGAGATTTGGCTGAAAAAGTAATCGCAATAAGTAATAAACTGAGTAAAGTTTTTTTCATTAAAATTTGTTTTGTTTTAGGTAAATTCGGCGGCAAAACTACACTATTTGAATTACAAACAGGTTACGTAAACATTGAATTCCTGTAACTTTTTTAACATTTTTTTCACATGAATCTAAAGACTCTCTTTCTGCTTTTCATAAGTACCCTTTAATCAAATAATTATAACAGTATAAATTAAATTTCTTTATCACCTTTAAAAGTGTAAAATGTGAATTATGCAACACTTCTTTAAATAGATATAACAGAAAAAAGGCAAATAATTCGCAATTTTACATAACTATTACTGCTTAATGATTTTGCAGGAGTAGCATAAAAGCGGAATGAGTTTAAAAAGGAATACTGAAGCAAAATACGCAACTCTGAAGCATGATGATTTGATGTTTGCCGGAGCTAAAATGGATAGTAAACTTTAGCAAAAGCAGGGAAAAGTAGAAGAAGAATTTCATCAAATCCTTTCAGATTCGCAACCCTTTCTGACTCAATCGGAATACCGTCTAGTATAAATATTAGACGGTATTTTTTTATACTAAAAACGATGTCTTGATGTGTCGAATAGTATTTTTCGGAATTACACTCAATGGGTTACTGAAAATATTAGTAAATTTCTAACAATTGTTAAACGACAGAACCAAAATTAAATTAAGTATCTTTAACCAAATTTTCATTAAATGAAACTATTTATAAAGTTCGACATTAACACCATTTGCTCGCTTTTTTTAAAACACAATCTGGACCAGCACAATGTAAGCTTTACCACTTTGGGGTTTGGTGAAATTGAGCTCAATAACAACCTTGATGCTGAGGCACTCGAGGCCTTAAAAGAGAAACTGAGCCCTTGTGGTTTTGAAGTGGTAGAAAACCAAAAAAGTGTTTTGGTACAGAAAATAAAGGATGCAATTATTGAACTTGTCTTTATGGAAGACAGTAACAATTACAAAAGTTCTGTGTTTTTGGCCGAAAAACTCAATCATAGCTATGGGTACCTATCGAATGTATTTTCGGAAGTAACCTATTCGTCTATCGAGAATTTTATTATTTTACAAAAAATTGAAAGAGCAAAACAATTAATTATTATCAACGAAATGAGCCTGACCGAAATTGCTTTTTTACTCAACTATTCAAGTGTAGCGCACCTTAGTACACAGTTTAAAAACACCACCGGAATTACGCCATCGGCTTTTCAGCGAATTATTAAGAAACGAAGAGAGAATTTAAAATAAAATACAAATACCTATATTAAAATGCAAAAAAACGCATTACACATTTTATTGGCTGACGATGATGAGGACGATCGCCTTTTTTTTAAAGATGCTTTTGAAGAGATAAAGATTCAGACTAAAGTAGAATTTGCGCATGACGGAATGCAATTAATGGACCATTTAATGAATCCTGATAATGCTTTACCCGATATTTTATTCCTGGATTTGAACATGCCGAAAAAAACCGGAAAAGAATGCCTGATCGAGATTAAAAAAACAGAGCGTTTAAAAGACATTATCATTGCAATCTACTCTACTTCCTCTTCGGAAGAAGACATTGAAGATACTTTTATTCAGGGCGCCAATATTTACATTAAAAAACCAAGTGATTTTAACAATCTGAAAAAAATAATTAATGAAGTCGTTACTGTAAACTGGCACTATCATACCTCAGGGTTAAATCGTGATAATTTTCTGTTGCGACTAAAATAGTAGGAAATCAATGAAGTGGATCCCAAATTTTAATTCCTCAAACTCACTGAGAGTTATTTTTGTAATCGCAGTTTTCATTCTGTTATTTCTTTCTTCTATTGCTCACAAGCACAATCAGGACCTGAATGAGTCCAGTAAGCTGGTGATGCATACGTATGAAATTAACATTCAGTTAGAACGGTTAATGTCGGCTATTAAGGATGCCGAAACGGGACAGCGCGGCTATATCATAACCCGCAATGCCCGTTTCCTGACTCCTTATATTTATTCGCGCGACAAGGTAAACACTTCGTTCATTAATTTAAAAAAGTTAACAAAAGACAATCCGCGACAGCAGAAAAATCTTCAAAACTTATTCAAGCTCATCATTCAGCGTTTTGTTTCGTTTGAAAATTGCCTTAAATACAGCGATCCCAAAACCTACGATAAACGAAAACTCGACAATCATTTGTTTGGCGGACGAATTTTGATGGAAAACATTCGTTTTAAAGTAGACGAAATGAATGATATCGAAAAAACTGATTTGGCCAAAAGACTAAAAATCTACGATGCCGAAATTTCCCTGAGTCCGCTTTTTTCTATTTCACTGTTTCTGGTTGCTTTAAGCTTTATCCTATTGGCTTACCGACAAATTAGTCGTGATTTCGAACGCCTGAAAGTCTTCAACAAGCAGCTTTTAATCTCCGGAAAACTGATGGCCGAATCTGAAGCTATTGGTAAATTCAGTACCTGGCAATGGGATTTAGACACCAACAAAATAGACTATTCCGACAATCAATATCGCCTGTTGGGCTACGAACCTAATGCTTTTGTTCCCGAAAAAGGCACCTTTTTAAACTTTGTTCATCCGGATGATAAAGAAACGGTAGCAAAGTCAATGAAAGGAATCCTAAACTATAAGCAACTGCCTTTTGTTTATTACAAAATTGTACTTCCTACCCAAGAAGTGAGGCATTTTAAAACAACAGGAAAATTATTGACTGATGAACAGGGAAGCAAAATTCTACTGGGAATCAACTTTGATATTACCGATGAGCACTTACTCAACATCGAACTTCAGGCACGAAACGTCGAACTCGAAAACAGCAATAAGGAACTGGCTTCTTTCAACCACGTTGCGAGTCACGATTTACAGGAACCTCTTCGAAAAATTCAGACTTTTATCTCCCGAATTTCAGATGCCGACAAAGCTGTTATGTCTCAAAATGCTAATGATTATATTGCTAAAATTGAGATTTCGGCCAAAAGAATGCGTGTTTTAATTGATGATTTATTGTTGTTTTCAAGAACAAATACCACCAAAAAAGAATTCATTAAATCAAATTTAAATGAATTACTTAAAAATGCCGAAGCTGAATTAACCGAAATGATCGACGAGAAAAAAGCGGTTATTACCTCTACAAAATTGCCTAAACTGGCCGTCATTCCATATCAGATCGAACAGCTTTTTATCAACCTCATCGGGAATTCTTTAAAATACAACCGTCCGAATGTTGCTCCCGAAATTACCATTGAAAGTCAAAAAGTATTTTCGGTAGATTATCGCGAACTATTAGATCAGAATGTAAAAAAATACCATAAAATAACTTTTACAGATAACGGAATGGGCTTTGACCCTCAGTTTAAGGAAACTATTTTTGTACTATTTCAGCGTCTTCATTCTAAAACAGATTATCCCGGAACAGGAATTGGTCTGGCGATTTGTAAAAAAATTGTCGACAATCACAAAGGATATATCATGGCCGACAGTCAACCTGACCAGGGTTCAATATTTACGATTTTTCTTCCGGATTAAACCCTCAAAAAAATCTTTAAAAACCACATAACAAACGTTATATAAATCTTTTATGGGAATTATATAACGTTTCTTTTTTTTGGTGTAAAGCAAAATCCTCCATTCGTTGCCATCTTTGTAAAGTAATACTTTATGAAGTAATAATGAAAGCAATTCCCCGAGTAAAAGCATTTTTTTTAAGAACAATATTCCTATTGTGTGTACTAGTTTTTGTTTCGTCCTGTAAAAAAAACTACCCAGTAGCAACTTCTTTAAAAAATGAGGCTTTTACTAAGAATGAAAAAGAAGAAATTGAAGCCTTTTTTTTTATCGCAGCGGCAAATGCAAGTCAAACCATTATTTCTAAAAGTCAAATTGCACAACAAAAAAGTTCTGACAACAACATACTGGAAGTAAGCAAACAAATCGAAATCAATCAAAATCAGCTGTTACAAGAGATCACAACTCTGGCCAATAAAAAGTTGATCATTATTACCGAAATCAATGCCACTCATAAGCGGGATTTATACGATTTAATTGATGCCAACGAAACCAATTTCAATGCGGCTTATCTGGATTCTATGAATGCCTCTTTAGAAGAAGAGATCAGATTGCTCGAATCGATTTCAAAGGAGACGAACGATCAGATTATTTTAGAAATGGTGTTGCAATATCTGCCAAAACAATATGAGTTTCTCAGAGAAATTCAAAAATCAAGAATAGTAATCTAAACGCCTGTATACGCTATTATTAACTAAACTATCTAACTATGAAAATGTACCCAAATTTTTTATGCGCCTTAACCCTTTTCTTAACAGCATCGTTTGGAATGCTGCACGCTCAGAACAATAATGTAAATCCTGAGTATGGAATCAAAGGAGGGTTCAACATGTCGAATTTGTACTCTAGTGATGCCAATGACGAAAACATATTATACGGTTTCAATGCCGGTCTTTACGCCACTTTACCCATCTCTGATTTCATTGCTATTCAGCCTGAAATCCTATTCACTACAAAAGGAGCCAAATTGGAATACAATAACGCTCTTGCCAGCGGAGATTCAAAATTCAGACTCAACTACATCGAAGTTCCTTTATTGGTTAGAGTAAATATCACCAGAAACTTTAACGTTCATGCCGGTGGTTACGCCTCTTATTTGGTAAGCTCAAAAGTAACCGGCAGGGGAGATTTTAACTTCGAACAAGAAATTGACACCAATGACCTGAACAAGTTTGACGCCGGTTTATCTGCGGGAGTTGGAGTCGATTTTGACCCAATAAGCATCGGATTACGTTACAACTACGGGCTAACTACTATTGGAAAAGAAAGAACGGTAGCCGGAACAACCTATACTTTTCCGGATGCCAAAAACAGCAACCTTACTTTATACCTTTCGTATAAATTAAACTAAGAAAACGATTCAATTAAACCTAAATACAAAAAATCATGTCAAATCTACTATACACAATCGCGTTGGTACTGGTCATTCTTTGGGCATTGGGCTTTTTTGTTTACAGCCTTGGAAGTATCATTCATATTTTATTGGTCATTGCAGTTATTGCCATATTATTGAGGCTCATTAAAGGCCGTGAAATTTAATAAACACTATTAAGCACTATATATTAATTACTAAATCGAATATTATGAAAACGAGCACCACAATTTTAGGAATATTAGGAGCCGCAGCAGCGGGAGCAGTTTTAGGAGTTTTATTTGCACCGGACAAAGGATCAAATACCAGAAAAAAAATATCAGACAAGTCTAAAGATTACGGAGATAATATAAAAACCAAATTTGACGGAATCGTTAGTACTATTAAGTCAAACGGGAAAGAAATTATCGAAGAGGGAAAGGCAAAATTCAGCCAGGCAAAAGAGGACTTCAACACCCTTAAGGACGAAGCCAAAGCGGTAAAATCGAACTATTAAAAGGTGAAATTTAAATCCTAAACACCCCCTTTATTATGGAATCAAATGCAACAACAAACGAGAACTTAAATCTTTACGAGAAAGCAGAGAACTATACCAAAACGAGTTTAGAATTAATCAAACTCAAAACGGTATCAGCATCGGCAGATGTTTTATCAACATTGACCTCCAGGATCGCAGTTGGCGCTGTTGTTGCATTTTTTACGTTGTTCCTTAATATTGGAATCAGTTTATGGATTGGAAAAAAACTTGGCGAAAACTATTACGGTTTTTTTATACTGGCCTTGTTTTACTTAATTGTTGCCATTGTACTGCACAAATCGCATCACAAGCTTATTAAAACCCCTATCGGAAACATGATTGTTTCGAGCATTTTAAAAGAAACGAAACAAGAAGCCCATTGTGATTCAGGTCAATCAAAAAACTAAAAAAGACTGTCATGGAAACTATTTACACCCTTGATTCACTAGACCGGAAAATTCAGCTTTTAGAACACCAACAAAATGCCGAGTGGTGTGCCATTAAAGACGAAATCGATGACATTAAAGAGCATTTAAAACCTCTTAACCTGATTCGTAGCACCGTTGAAGAAATCAATGAAACGGTTGGGTTTAAAAGCGATCTCGCACAGTCGGCTATTAGTATCGGAATTGGTTATCTCGCCAAAAGATTTGTCGTTGGCAAAAGCACCTCGACTTTCAAAAACATCTTCGGGTCTGTGTTACAGCTTTTTGTGACCAATGTGGTTTCGAAATCGGGGAATTCCTAAGATACTGAGGCTCTGAGATGCTAAGATTCTAAGATCTGTGACCTATATTTTAGGTTCAAAGGGACAAAGGTTTTTTGGATGTGTTTACATCCTCCACAAAAAATGCTGAGAGATTTAGAAAACCTAATTTTCGGCCTAAATCCAACAAAATTATTTCATTTTACAGCAACAATTTTCAAGCTGTAATCCATATAAACAATAAAAAAAGGAGTGTTTCAAAAACAATGAAACACTCCTTTTTTATATATCTATTTTCAGAAACCTTTGTATCTCTGCACCTAAAACCTTAGAAACTTAGCGTCTCAGAATCTTAGTATCTTAGAACACCTCCGACGCTTCCTTCAATTTCTCCATATTGTTTACCAATTGAAGCTCGGCAACAATTTTCTGAATATCACCATTCATGATGTTTCCTAAATCGTATAACGTTAGTCCCACACGGTGATCGGTTACACGACCTTGTGCGTAGTTGTACGTACGAATCTTAGCCGAACGGTCACCCGAACTTACCTGAGAACTACGTTTTGTAGCGTCTTCCTCTTGTTTCTTAGCCAATTCCATTTCGTACAAACGAGAACGTAAAACCGTTAACGCTTTGTCTTTATTTTTATGCTGTGATTTCTGATCCTGACATTGCGCCACTAATCCCGTAGGAATGTGCGTTAAACGTACCGCCGATTTCGTCGTATTTACCGACTGTCCTCCAGGTCCTGACGAACAGAAGAAATCTACACGAACATCGTTCATATCAATCTGTACATCAAACTCTTCCGCTTCCGGTAAAACCATTACCGTTGCTGCCGAAGTATGCACACGACCTTGAGTTTCGGTTTGCGGAACACGTTGTACACGGTGCACACCTGCTTCAAATTTCAGGGTTCCGTACACATCTTCTCCGGTAACTTCAAAAATAACCTCTTTGAAACCTCCCGAAGTACCTTCGTTCATATCCACCACAGAAGTTCTCCAACCTTGTGACTCACAGTATTTAGTATACATTCTGAATAAATCCCCTGCAAAAATACTCGCTTCGTCCCCACCCGTTCCGGCGCGGATCTCCACCATGACATTTTTAGCATCTTCAGGATCTTTAGGAATCAACATAAATTTGATTTCCTCCTCCAGTTGCGGCAAGCGTTCTTTTGCTTCGTCCAATTGCATTTTGGCCATTTCAACCATATCTGCATCGCTTCCGTCAGCAATAATTTCGTTTGCTTCGTCAATATTCGCTAAAACAAGAATGTATTCTTCTCTTTTTTCAACCAAAGCTTTGATGCTTTTATATTCCTGGTTGAGTTGCACATAACGCTTTTGATCAGCAATAACATCCGGCTGAATAATCAAATCCGAAATCTCATCAAAACGCTGCTTTACATATTGAAGTCTATCTAACATTTTCTAATTCCTTTTATTGGACCGCAAAATTACAAAATTTTTACCGAAAATTCTAGTGTTGTTTTCTTGTGTTTTTTCAGATCGAAATTTAGCGGAATTAGGATGGTTTTTAGGAGCTTGTTCCTGCTATCCGCTCTATCTTTTTAGGCAGAATGTTTATCGCTTTAATTTAGACGTTTTCGTTTGCCTAAAAAGGATGCCGCTGCTATCAGGGCTAGGGGTTTTGAATTTATCATCCATTTACGGATTTCCATAAAATTATTAGGTTTAAAGAAGGTACTTTTATGAAAAATCAGGTATTTCTACGTAGTAATTAATTTAAAATAAAAACGATGTTTGTCATTTACGAAGACTTAATTCAAAAACATCAATTTTAAGAAAAAATATAAATTAACTAAAATTAAAAAACTAGTTTATGAGTGGATCAGGAGGAGGTGGATATCAGCCACCACAACGAACTAAATTTGATTGTTATACAAGTATTATTACAAATACTGTTTCTTCTTTAAATATCAAAGTACTTGAAAAGCGCAAAATAGGAGATCTTTTAGAAGTTGTACTTGGGAAAAATGAATCTTTGTTATTGGAAGATGGAGATGGAGAAATACTGGGAGCTATTCTTCATTTAAATACCCCAGATATAATTGACTGCATTAAAAATGGATCATTATATAAAGCAGAAATATTAAGTATAAATTCACCTGCATGTCGTGTGCAAATAACAAGGAAATAAATATGATAACAGTTGTTGGTGGAACTTATCGAGAAATCGATTATGATGATATTTCAATCGAAATTTATGGCTCTGGTTTTCGCGCAACAAAATTTCTTCTAGAAAATGACTGCAAAGCACATTTTGAAACTGTAGGAAACAGTAATATCATTGGATATCTTAATGAAAATAAAAAAGTTTACAATGGGTTTACTTTTGAATGTAAAGAATGTGATGAAATAATAACATTTAAATATAGCTTTTCTCTAGACCAACCAGCTATATTTCCGCATTTGCTTACTATACAAAAAGCTGAGCAAATAAACATAAAGTCTGAAAATCTTATTGCCTTTGGTATGTTAGAAACAGATTTTACATTATCTGGAAATAAAGTTGTTTATGACCCACAAACCCCCATAAAACCTAAAAAATTTAGTGAATTTGGTAAAGCTGAAGAACTTGTATATATAGTTAATAAAAATGAAGCATCATCCATCGCTTTTTCTGAAGATATTGAAGAAATCAAAAACTACTTTTTTAATTCGGAACAAGCAAAAGCATTTATTATAAAAAATGGACCATTTGGAGCAACTTTATATTTGAAAGATAAGGAAGTAAAAATTCCTTCTTACATTACTAATAATGTAAATAAAATTGGTTCTGGTGATATATTCACGGCAAGCTTTGGCTATTATTGGATGATGAAAGGTTTATCATTAGAAGATTCAGCAATATATGCATCCCGATCGACAGCAATTTATTGTGATAAAAAAGTATATGTTGAAACATCAACCTTAGATGTTTTTAATTATCCAGAATTTAACAACCAAGCGTTTTCAGAAAAGCAAGTTTATTTAGCATCTCCATTTTTCTCAATTGCGGAACTTATCTTGATCGATAAGATACGTTCTGCTTTTTTATCTTTTGGAATTAAAGTTTTCTCACCATTTCATGATATTGGCTTAGGCGAAGATACAATTATAGCCAAAAAAGATCTAGAAGGTATCGAGAATTCTGATATAATTTTTTGTGTTTTAGATAACCTTGATTCAGGTACATTAATTGAATCTGGCTATTCATTGGCTAAAGGAAAAAAAATGATTGGATATCATAGAACTTGTGATGATAATAAGCTTTTAATGCTCAAACCAGCCAATATTCATTTTTATCAACATCTAACAACTGCAATCTATCAAACAATATGGAATCTATAAAAAAGGCGCTTTTATTATCGGGTGGAATTGATTCAATATGCTTAGCATATGATCTCAAGCCTGATATTGCTTATACAATTGATTATGGTCAAACAGTTGCTGAGAGAGAAATTTATGTTTCTGATTTTGTTTGTCAAAAATTAGGAATTCAACATAAAGTAATTAGAGTTGATTGTAGAAATCTAGGAACTGGTACTTTAGCAAATTCAGAAAATTTAAGTATTTCGCCTTCTGAAGAATGGTGGCCATTTAGAAATCAGTTATTAATTACTTTAGCTTCTATGCAAGGGATAAAAGATGGTATTTCTGAACTCTATTTGGCATCAGTAAAATCAGATAATTTTCATAAGGATGGGACGGAGGATTTTTATAAGTTATCCGATAAACTTGTCTCTTTTCAAGAAGGAAAAATTCGTGTATTATGTCCAACCTTGGATTTTTTTAGCCATGAGCTAGTAAATAAATTTAATGTCCCTTTGGAATTATTAAGTATTGCTCACTCTTGTCATATTTCAAATATTGCTTGTGGAAAGTGTTCCGGTTGCATAAAGCAACTTAAAGTTAGGTATGAAATTAATCTGGAATAAAAAAACATTGTACCATCAGTATTTACACGAGCGGGACGCTCGCGACTGCAAGGAAAAAAATAATAGTAATGGGCTGTTAGAATATGTAAATACTAATAAAACTTGATAAAATACTTTTAATCAAAAGACAAAATATGGCATTTCCAATAGAAAAAAAATTAGTCGTCGGTGTTTCATCCAATGCTCTTTTCAATCTTCAGATTGAAGATGAAATTTTTGATAAAAAAGGAATAATCGAATACAGAAAATATCAAAAAGAGAATAAATTGGTTTTACTTGAAAAAGGTCCAGCTTTTCCATTTATCAAAAGGTTCTTAGAAATTAACAAGCATTATCCCGAAGAGCAACCAGTTGAAGTTGTACTATTATCAAAAAATAGCCCCGAAACTGGAATAAGAATTTTCAACTCGATAAAACATTTTGAATTAGATATCTCCAGAGCTGCATTTACTTCTGGTAAATCACCATTTGAATATATACCTGCGTACAATATTTCATTATTTTTATCAACAAATGATTTAGATGTTCAGAATTCAATAAATGCTGGTTTTCCAGCAGGTAAATATATAAACAACAATGTCGAAGATTTTGACGAAGATATTGAATTAAGGGTTGCCTTTGATTTTGATGGGGTAATTGCAGATGATAACTCAGAGGCAGTCTATAAAGAAAGTAAAAATCTAAAAGATTTTCATGATTATGAATTAGCCCATATAACAGAACCTCACGAACCTGGCCCTTTAGCTGATTTTTTCAAAAAATTAGCATTTTTTCAAAAGTTAGAAACTAAAAAAGAAAACAATTCTACTGATTATAGAAAAATATTGAGGACAAGTATAATAACTGCAAGAAATGCACCTTCCCATGAAAGAGCAATTAACACTTTAACAAGTTGGGGAGTTACAGTTGACGAATTATTTTTAATGGGAGGGGTTGATAAAAGTAGAATTTTAAATGTCGTAAAGCCACACATTTACTTTGATGACCAATTAGTTCATCTCAATAAAGAAGCTACTAAAATACCATTAGTACATATTCCATTTGGAATTGCTAATAAATAAAAAATTTCACCTCCTTCGCTAACACGAGCGGAGAAACCTTAAAACAAACTTCAATTAAAAAACAAATCCTTATGAAACATTTTCTTTTACTTTCTTTTTTATTCGTTTTCAATATCAATTTTGCACAAGAAGCCAAAATAAAAAAGGAAAAATGGCATTGGAACAATGGTCCCAAACAAGATACGGTTATTGGTTATGCTCAGGTTTTAAAAGTCGACAATGTGCTTTACATTTCGGGTGCTGTAACAACGGAATTAACTCCGGCAGGAATCACAACTGTCTATAACGATTTAAAGGCTTCGCTAGCGAGTTATGGTGCCACATTTGCCAATGTGGTAAAAGAAAATCTATACACAACAGATATTGAGACCATGAAAAAGTACAACAATGTTAGAAAAAAATTCTACAATGGTGACTTTCCTGCGGCAACGTGGGTGCAAATCGTACAATTATACGTGCCAACCGCAAAATTAGAGGTCGAACTGGTTGCACATCTGCCTAAATAATTGGATTAGATTAGAGGTTTAGCGTCCCGCTCTTGAACACAAATAAAATTACCTAAAAAAGTCACGAGCATTCAATTATAAAATCTAATTGCAGAAAACATGAATAACGAGAATAACAAAAATGACCAAACCAAAACAAAAATTTTAAATGCTTTAGCGTGGGTTGCTGCGGCCTTAATTGCCTTGTTTTCTGCTTACATTTTTTATATAATGGCTCAAAGAGGTTACGAATCTAAAGTCTGGTTACCTATCGCGCAAAAGCATTTTCCAGTTGTTGTTGGATTACCTATGGCAGCGATTACTTCCCTTTTCATCGTTTTAGTTCTAGAGTATGTTTCTGGAAAAATAGAATTTGAGATACCGGGAGTAAAATTTAAAGGCGCAGCCGGACAAATTATATTTTGGATCATTTGCTTTCTAACAATAGTCTCGTCAATAAAATTGTTATGGGATTTAGAATAAAAAACTTATTCCCGCTGACACGAGTGAAATGCTCGCACCAGGAAAAGTCTATTTTTTTAAATTCTAAAAATCAAACAAAAACAACTCAAAATGAAAATCTTAAAAACCTTATTTATCTTAGCGTTCTTAACATTCTTATCCTGCAAAAAAGAAGACAAATCATTTGAAACTCCCGAAAAAGTGGCTGCCCACACATTCGAAGTTCTTAAAAATATCGATAAAAAAACTAACGAAGAATTCCTGCAAGAAGTAATGACCTATCAGGAGCTTAAAGATTTGGCCAATAACCCTAATGCTAAACTTGGTGAAATTGTAAAAAGCAAGTTCGAATCTGTATCACAGAAAGCGTTTACAGATACTTCAATAAGAGATTTTAATGATATTAAAGAAACTGGTAAAACTTATAATATTGACTGGAGTTCTATAACATTTTCTGAGTTTAAACATTTGGTTATTGAATTTGACAATATGAAAGGTTTGAGAGTAGAAACATATTTCAAAAATAAAGACGGTCAAATTTACTTTGTGAAATCACAATCATTTTATGACGGAAAAGGCTACAGAATCGTAAAATTAGCCGAAATAGTACCAAAAAGGTAATTGCCCCCCGCTGGCGAAAGCGTTCCGCTCGTGAACGCAAATAAAATAACCTAAAAAAGTCACGAGTAATCATAATGATCAGACTATTATAAAAACTAATCAATTCAGGACATGCACGAACAGAACGCTCGCGCCAGTGGATGGATTTTAATAAATTAAACTCATAAAAAAACATGGATTACAAAGAAGAATTAGCAAAGCAACTTGAAGAAATTTTCAAAAGACATGACGAAATTACAATCAATGACAACCTTTCACAGATTTGTAGAGAACTTGCTGGTTATACTGAGAAAATCAAAGATTGTTTATCCAAAGACCAAGATTTGTCAGAAGACGATAAAAAAAGAATTGAACAATTGGAAAAAGAATACAATACAAATATTGACAAATTTAAAAAACTTAAAGGTTTCTAATTTGTTCGAACAGCTATTTCTTACAGAGTAATTCCACTCACTGCTGCGAGCGTCGCTTGTAAACGCAAAAAATAACCTAAGAAATCACAAGTAATGATAATGATCCAACTATTTTAGAAATTGATCTTAATTAATTCAGGATATGCACGGGCCTGCAAGGAAAAAAAACAATCTTTGTGGGCAAGGCTTACAAATCCATATTATTGGAGGAAGCTATTCAAAGTTCATTTCTAAAAATTAAAAAATTCTATTTATTACCAAAATATGGCAACAATATTTTATTCATGGCAATCTGATTTGCCAAATGCTACCAACAGAACACTAATTCAAAAATGCCTTAAAGCTGCAGTATTAGCAATCAACAATCCTAATCTAGAAATAGAGATTAAAGTGGATCAAGACACACAAGGACTCTCTGGTTCTCCTGATATCGCTCAAAGTTTATTTGAAAAAATTGATAATTCAGAAATATTTGTTTGTGATATAAGTATCATTAATTTTGATCAAGGAAAAAGGAAAATACCAAATCCAAATGTTTTGATAGAGCTTGGATATGCAGCAAAAGCACTTGGTTGGGAAAATGTTATCTGTATTTACAATACCGCATTTGGAGCAATTGAAGATTTACCTTTTGATATAAAACAAAGAAGAATCCTTACCTACAGCCTTTCTGAAGGGGAAGACAAAAATTCTACAAAAAAAACGTTAGAAAACAGTTTAAAATCATCAATAAATCGAATTCTTGACGCTGGAGAGCCTAAATTAAAACGTGAACTCTCAACTATATTTAACGATATAAATCCAGACATAATTCAGTTGGTTAAAACTGGCAAAAAAGCTATTTCAATTAATGTAAATTTTCTCCATACTTCTGAATTACATAAACATATAAGAAACAAACATTTCAAAAAAGTAATTGAGATGACTCCTAATAGAAATACATTAGGTAATAACACTTGTTACAATGGAGGATTAAACGATATAGGGCCAGGACAATTAGATGGCTACGATTTTACCTTTAAGGGTGAATGGTAATAAATAAGAAAATAGTTTCACGAGCGGGACTTTCTCTCCAGCTGTCAAATTTATAATTCATTCAAAAAATTTAAGTAAAAAATATGATTAACGATTTAACATTAGACAGAGCATTGGCTTTTTTTAAAGCATTTAAAGGAGATGATATCGTATTTGATACTCCATATTGTGGAACTTACACTGATTTTTACTCTGAAATAGATAGTATCGGTATTTCAACTTTACGAGTAAAGGTTGACAAAAATTATATAAATCCAGATTGTGTTGATAAAGATAACCTGGCAGATATCCCTATTGGTTCAATTAGAAAAATATTAAATACCAATAATGTTCCTTTGGAATTACATGAAATAGATGGAAAAATACTTAGTTTACGAGCTTTTCTTTTAAAGAATAAAATATTTTTCAATCCTGCGGAGCAAGAAACTTTAGAGAAGTTGCTACAGAAGCTTGAATCATTTTATAGTCAAACTCTTCTCGAATCAGATAGATCTCCTGCTCCAAAAATTAATCGAAATAGATTTAGTGAGTTGTTTCTAGATTTATAGATTACGGTCTTGTTCTAAAACAGATCTACAAGAAAATTTTGTTGTGACAAAACTAAAAACAAATTCAACTTTGTCACACTTTCTGTAACAAAATAAAAATAAATTCAACTTTGTTACAACTACTGTAACAAAATGAAAATAAATTAAAATTTGTTACAGCTTTTGTGGCAAAACAAAAATAAAAATCAAATTTGCCACAAGAATATAATGTGCTTCTCCTAACTATCGCGAGCGTACAAATGATTGGCAATTAAAACAAAAATGCGCAAAAGTCTCCAAAAGACATTTGCGCATTCTTATTATAAAAATTCCTTATGTTAGTACGAGCTGAACGCTAGTGAACATAACGGGTAAAATATTATTCTTTTACAGACGACATAAATTTTCGTCCCATTCTCTCAGATGTTTTTTCGAGCTCATTACCTTTTGAGGAGTTTTTTACTGCCATTAAATGAAGTATTTCATTTCTGTAATTGAATTCGTCTAATAAATTTATTACAGACAGTTTCCTTTTCTTAGTATTAGCCAAATCATTAGACAACACATCCTCTAGAAATTTTATCATAAGAGAATTAATTTCCTCCTTATTTTCAATGGTGTGCGGATTTTTATATTCAGATCTTATAGTTCCAGACATAAGAACATCCGCCAAAACTTCAAAAATATCATTTGCATTTTTGAAATGTGATTTTTCATTATATTCTTTTACCAAATCCATATCAAACTTCTTCAAGTGTTATTCTAATCGTTTTATCTGCTTCTTCTGTAATGTCTATAACTTTAAATTTTGAACCTGACATAAATAGCACTTCCCTTTCATTTTCTCCATTGTCTATACCAAATTTAGCAATTTTTTCTATGTCTTTTCCTCTTTTAGAAAAAATTATGAATAATGGACTACTACTAAAACCCGAAGCTACAAATCTTGACTTACTGCACGATAAAAAGCTTTCTTCAATTATAATCGAATTACTTTTAAGAGCATCATAATATCTCTGTAATTTCGACTTATTAACTTTTATAGATCTGTAACAAAGCAATTTATAGTCCGGTAACTTGTTAAGAGCATAATTTAAATGTTTTCCAAATTCAGGTAAATCTTTCCCATCTCTTAAAGTTTCATTCAAAGATTCATAACCTATGTCAGAATAATTATAAATAATTGCTTTTTCAAATTCATTTAACTCACTTGTATTTTTGTGTCGATTAGAACTTAGAATTTCTTTTAGCTCTGCGGTCAAAAAAGTTTCAGCATATTTTTGTAAATCTTTCTCCATGACTTCTGAACAATGTTATAAAAACTGCTTTTCGAGACTATTACTTTTCTTTCAGTACTCTTTCTAAATACTCGATTTTTTCTTTTTCGGCTTTCACCAATTCTTTTTCAGCCAGTACCAAACGTTCGTAAAGTTCAACTACTTTATCTAAAGGGTTGAAAGTACATTCATTATTAAATGTTCCATTTCCAAAACTACTATTCGAAACTGTTTCATTAAAAGTATTGAAATAATTAAAAACCGCTTCTTCCGAAAAATTTTTAATCGCTTCTACAGTTACCCCCAGCGCCTTTGCCACTGCTATTAGTTTTTCGTCATCAATAGTCTCGCTGTTTTCCATAATTGAAACGGCCTGCTGGTTGGTTCCTAAAGCCTGTGCCAAAGCTTCCTGCTTCATGTCTTTCAGTTCACGAATACGGCTGATTTTTCGCCCTATGTGATTTGGTTTTGTTGCTGTACTCATAATTCAAAGATATTTAAAATTCTTTTAAAAAGTAATGATCTGTAAAAAACAGAATTGTTTCGGTAAGATACTGTTTTAACCACTTATTAAACGGTGATTAAAAATACGCTTTTTCTTACATGATTCACCAATGTGTTTTGTTTTTCTTGTACTAAAAATGCATCAACAAAATAAAGAACCAGCGGTACGGAACCTATAAAGACGGTAAATAGGTGTCGTTCCTATGGAACTTTGCAAAACGAAAATCCTTTTTTCAACGGATTAAAATCCGTTGCTACAAAATATTTCATTCCTAGCGGAATTAAAATTATGCATAAAAGACTGGCCTAAAACTCCTGTCTGTAAAGAAATTTAAAGACACATTATCAAGGTAAAGAGCCATAGGCTCGACTAATATTGTAGGGTTGGATTTTAATCCAATTTGAATATATGCGGTTACAAAAGAACCAGCGGTTCGAAACATATAAAAAACGATAAATATGTACCGTTCCTATGGAACTTTACAAAACGGAAATCCTTTTTTCAACGGATTAAAATCCGTTGCTACAAAATATTTCATTCCTAGCGGAATTAAAATTATGCATAAAAGACTGGCCTAAAACTCCTGCCTGCAAAGGAATTAAAAACACACCCAAATAAACGTAGAAATTTTCTTTCTTTTTAAACAAAATGTAAGTTTATTTTTATATATTTGAGTTCTTCGCAAAAACAAATTTACCAAGCTATATACCCCGATTTATGAACTATTAAAAGCCAATAATCATGGAAAAGCTATTTAAATGCGCCTTAGCGTTTGTTTTTCTTGCCTTGACAGGTTGCGAAAAAGATTCAAATGAACAACATGAAACCAAAACAGAATCAGCAGTTCCTTTTGAAAAGAAACTTCTAAATGCCAATGAACTTCCGGCTGACATTCAGCAATACATCAACACAGACGATGCAGAAAACAGCGCCAAGTCCGGTAACGTTGAAACTTTAAACGAGCCAATATTTATGATGCATGACATCGTAAGTATGACCGATGACAAAAACATCACCAATTACAGTATTAGTTTCTTTTATCCCGACACTCCGGAAAATGTGTATTACAATCTTGTTATAAATGTACTTCCAACAGGAGAAAGTAAAAAATACATCTTTAAATACATTTGTAACCCGGAGGATTTTGAAAATTTTAAAGCACACCGTTTTGATTTTAAATATTTCGATGGCATCACCGAGATAAGTCAGGTTAGTTATCCTACTACCCGAAAATTTACCTCGAAGTCCAGTGTGGGAGATGATCCATGTGCTAAAATCTTTGTTCCTTCACCTTCAGATCCAAAAAGCAATCCGGCCGCAGGTGGCGGAAGCGGTAATGGAGGAAATCTTCCGTCAGGAGGATTCAATACAAGCGTTCCGGGATACAACTCCCCTCCAAGCAGTGGCGGTTATAAAGGCGGCGGTGATGGCAGTTCCGGTCATGATCATTCTAACTGTTATGGCAGCAACGGACAATATTGGTATTATGCCGGTGATGTTCGTCCACCACATCCTCATACTTCAAAAAGCGCAGGACCTTGTCCTGAAGTAACTCCTCCAACCGGATATGTACCCGTAAATACAATGCCACTGATTAAAATTTTAGGCACCCAATTAAAACTATCTATAGCTCAAATCGCCTTTTTAAGAAATCGTCCTGACACTATGAATATCATAGGTAGTTATTTGAATTCAAATAATTTCTCTGATGAAGCTAAAAGCTTTTGTAATTGGGCAATAAATTATCTAATGCAGAACCCTAATGTAACGATACATCAATTTAAAAATTGGTTTATGGGGACTTCAGAAGGGCAAGATGGCGATTATGACGCTGCATATTGGGATAATCCTAATTTAGTATTTCCAAAACAAGAACTCCCTACATTCAGTAATTTTAAAAATGCATGCCCAAGCAGATATACTACTTCCGAGACTCTTTGTAATGATATTGGCGGAGATATTTTAAAAATGTATAATGCAGTAATAGCAAAAAATAATAAACTAAATACATGTGCTATCCGTATTTCAAGAGCCCTTAATTATTCAGGAGTAGTAGTCCCCTCATTGCCTGATAATCCCAATGGAACAAAAAATAGTGTTGTCGGAGCAGACGGAAAAAATTATATCATTAATGCAAAAACACTTAATTCATGGATGAAAAAAACCTTTGGTACTAATCCAACAAATTATGAGCATTATGATTTTACACAAGGTGGTAATAAAGGAATAAATTTTCCTAATTTGCTAAAAAATAAAAAAGGGATATACACAATGGTATCTAGACCAGAAATACAAAAAGCTTGGGGATCTGGTCATGCAGATTTGCTAGAAGATGGTCAATGCTTGTTAGATTGCCACTTTTACGATTCAAATAATCAATTTGTACCTGTAGATTATATAGATATCTGGACTTTAAATTAGTTAGTTATGAAAAAAATAATAATTATAGGAATTCTTTTTTGTATATTTTCATCATGTGAAACTTATAAGAGATCTAAATTTGAATATCAATTTGGCGAAAGGAAAGCCGAATGGATTAACATGTACAAAACAGAAGTGTTTTTTACATGTTTAAGAAAAAGCTATGAAAACCCAGCTATCTTTAACTTAATTGCAAAAGAAGACCTTCAAGTACCTTATGAGCCAATCCTATCAGAATATGATAAAATAAATTTATTAAGCACTAAAATAATAAAAGATATTCCGAAACCTATCTACCCAAATTGTGACGATTGTACTGAAAAAGAAAAGCAAGAGCAATTAAAGAAGAACTATTTTTGTGCAACCTGTCTAAACTACTATGCTAGTAGTGAATTAGATTCTATCGCTAAAAAAGCATATAAAAACTATCTAAAATCTGAAAGAAATATTCTTAAGAACTAAAACAGAATATAAAAACATCCCTATCAAGTATATAAATTTCAAATACTTTCTATATTTCCCGATCTATTAAAATTAGTTAGTGGTTACATGGTGGAGAATGAGAAAAAATATACGGTAGAGCCTAATAATACAAATAAGAAAATAAACTTAGGTAGAACTTTTTTAGGAGCGCGAAATTTATATAAATGGATGTTAAAAACTTTTCCAATTACTAATGTAAATAGCATAGTTTTAAAGCAGTCAGATGGAGGTATCAATGGGGCTAACTTCCGCAGTCTACTTGGTACAAACCAAGGAATTTACATTTTAATACCAAAGGATGCATCAAGTTCTGGTTTTGGAGCGTCAGGACATGCAGGTATTTATACTACACCAGATTTAACTCATTATTATTTTGGGGCCACTGGAGGAGTAGAATCAATTACATTATGGAAATTAAATTAATTAATTATGAAGAATATAAGTTTACTTTTTAGTCTCTTAGTTTTAGTGGCTTGTGGTGTTTCAAGTAATAAAAAACATATACAAGATTTTAAAAAAGATTTTAAATTTAATGCATATTGTAGTTGCCTATTAAAGGGATATAATGATAAAAATATAACCTCGCAGATCACACGTATTGATAAATCCTTCTACTCACCAATATTAAGCAGTATCTTTTCTGATGAATTTAAAAAAATTGGACTTGAAGAATCTAAAATCATGACAAACGATTCAATTAAATCTATCAACACTGTTTCCGAAGCAATGATTGGAAAGAAAATACAGTTACATTGCCTTAATTTTTACAACAGTAAAAAATTAGATTCAATAACAAAACTCAATTATAAAAAATGGAAGAATTTAAAAAATATTGATTCAATTGTCAATATAAATAATCCTGGATTATAAGCTAAATTATATCTATCTTAAAATATGACTAATTGCGAATTTGAAAAATTGTTATTACAAAAGGCTGTAATTTCTTTATAATAATAAGATCGATTCTTATTTCTAAATCATATAGATGTATGGATTTTAAACTAGTGTAGTAATATGAAAAATATAAAAATTCTTTTAATTTTATTTTACTTCTGTTCTTGCAGCACAAATACTTTTCCAAAATTTGATTATAATAAAAGTGATAATCCTTGGATTGATGCTTATAAGGACAATGTGTTTTTTTCGTGCTTAAAAGA
The DNA here is from genome assembly GCF_001853485.1 of Flavobacterium tructae. NCBI lineage: Bacteria > Pseudomonadati > Bacteroidota > Flavobacteriia > Flavobacteriales > Flavobacteriaceae > Flavobacterium > Flavobacterium tructae. The sequence continues at coordinate 457,479 of NZ_MIKE01000022.1, forward strand.
AAGTTACAAAAATGATTCTATTTTCAAATTGATAGAAAAAAAAGATGTTCTAAATCCTTATGATGGTCTAAGTTTAGAAGACTTAGAAAAAACTAGGTGTTTAGGCATAAATCTAAGTACTAATATTCCCAAGCCAATTTTATGTGACAATTGTAAAGAGGGAAATAACTATTATATGGCTAATTGTCTCCACTACTATATTAGTAAAGAATTAGACTCTATTGCCAAAAAGGCTTATAAAAACTTTTTAAAATTTGAAAAAGATAATTCTAAGAACTAAAACAAATTATAAAGAATAATCCATTTCGAAGTATAATAAAATACGCTGTACGAAATCAAAAAACTTTGTGCAGCGTAAATTTTAATAATATTTTTAAGTCCTTGAAAACCACAAAGAGCAAAAAAAGCTCTAAATATCACCGACTCAAATATTCAGATCCAGCTTCGACAGCAACATAGCTTAGAACATTTTTTATACAAAATTACAAGAAGGAATGGCTGAATATGGAGGAACTATTAGCACATCTCCCCTCTGCTGGCGCGAGCGTCTTACTCGTGAACACATACAAAATAACCTAAAAAGAACCTTGCTCAATCAGGATTGTGGAAATTGATCCAAAAGTTGAATTACGGATTTCCGTAAAATAACTGAGTCATAAGAAGTTAGTTTTGGATAAATATTTAATTCTAAAACCAACTACCATGAGTAAAAAATCAATTAATGTTACAGACCTTTTCCTGGCAATACTTGCCTTTTTATTAATCAGTGTCAGTTTTTATCAAACCTGGCTTGGATTAGATCAAATTTTTGGTCCGGCATCTTTTATAATCGCTTTGGTCCTATCGCTTTTACTATTGTTTTTAGTTTGGATGATCCGATCTGCAAAAGCAAATGGTAAATCAACTTCCAGCTATGTGGGTATTTACATCTTCATAGCCTCGTTTTGTTTCATTGCCAATTTTAATGCTTTGTATACCAGATTTATGAAAACGGACATTTATACTACCGAATTGAGAGATATCAACGAACGTTTCAATAATTTGGAAGCCGACATTCAGTCCAAATTAAGTTATAAATACAATCGGGAGACTTCGCAAAACATTGAAATCAAGAAAAAACAAATGATGGAGCAAATTAAAGATCCCGGAAATAAAGGAATTGGAACAAGAGCACAAACCTTAATAAGAGATATAGAAGGATTAACAGGACAAAATGTTGATCTTCTGACTCCTGTTGCCAATGATTATGATGATTTGGCAGAACGAATGGGTCGCCAGATCGACAATATGATTTCTGATCTTTCTCCGGAAGAAAAAGCTTTAAAAACGGATGTAAACAATGCCGCCCTAAAATGGAATAAAAGGATTCAGGATTTATTACTGCTTTCTAAAAAAGAAAAGGATGATATCTCTCAAGGCTTAATTGATGAATCATTGGCCGAGTACAATAAACTGGGAAATCGCGCTCATACCGTGCTGGGCGATACTAAATTTAAGTTTACACCTGAAATTTCAAAAACACAAGATGTTGGAAAAATAGGTTTTGCTTTTGACCACGCCATTAAAAACTTTGGAATGTATCAATTTGTGGTATTAATGGGTTGTATTTTATTAGATTTTGTTATTGTTATCATAGTCTTATTAGCGACTACAAGCAATGAAAACAGCAACAATAGTTCGAGTGTCTTTAGTGGAAACAAAAGAAGTGGTAAAGTATTAATTGCAAAAAACTAAACTGAAATGAGCAGCGAGATCAAAAATCTAAAACCATTGTCTTTTGATGACGAAAAATTGAAACCTATTTCATTTGAAACAAAAAATGAAGTAAAACCTAACTTTGTTCCATTGGCAAATGCAAATACAAATGATATTAAAAATAAAGACAGCAATTTTGTTTTCTTTTTTGGTGTTGGAGAATCTGGTAAATCAGTTATTCTGTCTTCAATGCTTTACTATTTAAGTTCGCATGCCGGGGTTTTGCGTCCAAAACTAGGAACTCCCAATTCAAAAGAAGCGCAGGTTTTATTGTCTGATTTTTTTGAAAACATCAGACAAGGAATCTTACCAAACAGAACAACCCGCGATCAGGTAACCCGATTAGATTTAATATTTGAACCTAATAATAAATCTAAAAAAGTGCCCTCTATCAATTTAACTTTTTTAGAAACTTCCGGAGAGAATCACAAAGATATCAGCAAAGGCGGCACATATCACAGTAGCATCGAAGCTTATTTGAATGCAAACATACCGCTTACTTTTATCATTGTAACCAGTTTTGACAATGCACATCTGGAAGATACTTTAATAAATGAATTTCTTGATGAACTGGAAAGAAAAGGGAAAAATTTAAAATCAATAAATGTGATTTTAGTGATTTCTAAATGGGACAAATCAGGCCGAACAGACGTATCTAATGAAAATGAATTAGAAAATTTCATTAACGAAAGACTTCCCAGAACCAATAACCGAATAAATTCATATGAATTAAATAAAACCTATTTCACCATTGGCAGCATAGAAAACAACGGAAACGGAGAAAGGATAACACTATTAAATTTAGCGCAGGCAGAAGTCTTGTCTAATTGGCTTTACGAAAGTATTATAGGATATTCGTTAGATTATGAAGGCACTTTCTGGGAACGTTTAAAATTTAGCTTCTAAAACAAATGACACAAAACATATACTTGTTGGCCTTTGGTACATTTGGAAATCCGTACGGCTTCAGACAGACATTTTTTAAAATGGGAAATGAAAATGTTGCAAAATCAATCAAAACGTTTGATTTAAATACAAATGCAATAAAACTATTTGAGAACAGCTCCTTATACGCTATACGCAAAGAGTCGGCAAATGGATTAAACTCAATTTCATATTCAAAATATTCGTTTGCAAAAGAGAAGAATTCCGATAGAGGAGGAACTTTTATAGGAGCAAGTATTCTTTTTACAAATGAAATTGCAGAAGAAAATGTTACTATCAATAAATTAAATGAATTTCATAAAATACTAGTTAGTAAAAACATTGAAGACAAAACCCTGATGGTTAATCATTCGGATAATTTTACTGTAGATCTGCCTCAAGACTATGATAAACTTAGTTATAATCTTAAAAGTTTTAACGAACCATCCAGCTTTTATGTGTCAAATTCTAATCTGGTTGTGTACTCTAAAATAAATATTGATAAACTACAGCATAACTTTAAAAAGTCTTTAGAGCTATTAAACCGTTTTGATACCATATTTTTTACGGATAATGAAGAAATTGCAAACTTCAGTCACAGCAAAGGTCTCTACAGAACGACTAACGAAGAAGGATTTGATAATGAAATACAAATTGCAAAAGAAGAAAAAAAGAAACAATTACAGTTAATTCTAAATGATTACGAAAAAGAAATTTCTGAACTCGAAGAAAACAAGATAATCTCTATCAAGAAGCTTAAAGAAAGTATCGAACAAAATGTGCGATTACACCAGGAAAACGGCAGAAAAATTGAAGAATCTAAAAAACAGATTACTGCTACTGAAAATAAATACGCTGAGTTTTCAAAAAAAATAAGAGAGGCTATAAATTTCATCAAATCGAATAGGAAAATTGACGAAGTAAAATCATTTCATCAGGAAAACAAACGTGAGTTTCTCAACTTTATTAATGAAAATACTAAACCGCAATATTTGAATCAATTGAATAATGTACAGCCAAAAACCAACATAACAACCCAATACGCGTCAGGCTATGATTTTCTGCAACCGAATGATACATTTCAAACGAGACGATCAGAAAAGACAAGGAAAACGTATAAAATTTTCAAACCGCTGTCTATTTTGTTTTTCACTTTATGGATTTTAACCTTGCTTTATTTTTTATTTTCTGTCGAAATTTTAGAAATGCTAAGAATGAATTAATCTATAAATCTTGTTTTACTTTTTTCTTGTGCCAAAAATTACATTATAACAATAAAGAACCAAAAAAGACAACGAACAGTTCAGAACCTATAAAAACGGCAAATAGGTGTCATTCCTACGGAACTTTTAGAAACAACCTTTTTCTTTTCAACGGATTAAAATCCGTTGCTACACCGTATTTCATTTCTACGGAATTAAAGCATGCAACTTCTCATGATTTTTTTAATAAGAAATTATAGAGATAATGATTAAACTGTTTTGCTTATTGACATTAATTTATATTCTTTGCATACACAATCGGGATGCTGAAACCAAAGCTGTCAGTAGGATTTCCGCATTTTAAATCCTATAGTAAACAGTTAATACCATCAATAAAATAAACATGAAAAAACATTTTTTAACCAGCCTAGCATTATTTAGTTTCATTTTGACAGCTAATGCACAATGGAGCGGAACAACCTTTATTTATACAGATCTTTCTGTGGGTATTGGAACAAGTTCTGTCACTTCTCCTTTAACGATTAGCAAACCGACATGGAATTTAATCCCTACCGTTGAAATAAAACACATTTCCGGGAATTTTGGTTGCGACGGCTGTTTAAATGTAGCGCAAAAAATTTCAGTTTTAGACGATCAGGGAATTAATAAAAGTAATATTGGCCTTTGGGTAACTGCTAAAAATGCAGCAAATAATTATGCAGCAATATTCGAAAATGGATATGTTGGCATCGGGACAACTACCCCTACTGCAAAACTGCACATAAACAACGGTGCCAATACCGATGCCGCTGTATTAGCAACCAGTTCAGAAGATAATAAATTGGTAGTTAGTAGTGGTGTAACCCAACCTATAAACGTACCAACCTTTACAATAACTCAAGAGTTCGCAAACAATCGAAATAATGGCTATATAAGTTTTCATAGAGGGCATTCTGTACATGGTGGCTTTTTAACATTTGGGGCTTCCGGAAAGGAGAGGCTTCGAATAGACAGTGATGGGAATATAGGAATTGGAATAGCATCTCCTCTATATAAATTGGATGTTTGCGGAACAATAAGAGCAAGAGAAGTAAAAGTTGATTTACAAGGAACCTGCATCCCTGACTTTGTATTCAAAAAAGAGTACAAATTAATGACTTTAAACGAACTTGAAAAATTTGTAACAACCAACCATCATCTTCCTGAAATTGCACCTGAAAAGGAAATGCTTGAAAATGGACTCAATATGAAAGATTTTCAAATGAAATTGTTACAGAAAATGGAAGAAATGACGCTCTATATTATCGACCAAAATAAAAAGAATGAGAAGCAGGAACAAGAAATAAAATTACTCAAAGCCGAAATTAAGAAAATAAAATCAGCTAAAAAGTAAGACTCCTTATTCAGCAACTCTATTTCCGGCTCTGCGAAGCCTTAATTTTTCAAAGCCATGTGACTTCGTAAAGTAAATATAAACTCGTAGCCTTCGAACAACATAATTTTAATCCAATTTAAATAGGTACGTTTATAAAAAAAATCAGCGGTTCGGCACCTGTAAAGATGATAAATAGGCGTCGCTCCTATGGAACTTTGGAAACCCAAAATCTTTTCTTCAACGAATTAAAATCTGTTGCTTCAAATGAATCATTACTAGCGGAATTAAATTGATACGACAGCGAGAGCGCGATGCACACATTGTAAGAGAAAAAACCTAAATAGATGGAAAAACATTCTCATTCTGGAATAATTTTTGTCTAACCAATTGAATTATCAATTTAAAATAACCATGGAAAATAAAATAACTGTACCAAAACCCTGTAATGAAAACTGGAACTCAATGTCACCCAATAAAAATGGTAGATTTTGTGGTTCGTGTAGTAAAACTGTAGTTGATTTTACAAAAATGAATACTACCGAAATTCAGAACTATTTTATTGAAAATTCGGGTAAAGAAAATATCTGTGGCTATTTTAAATCTACTCAAATAGAAACTGAAAAAAATACGAAATATGATCATTTAAAAAATCGATTTAACCGAATTAGAATCAAACCCATTAAAAAAATGGCTTTATTTTCTTTGAGTTTAGTTTTCTCCCTAACCAGTTGTATGGGAAAAGCTATGGTAAATGGTGAAACTGCCGTAATCGATAATGACACAATAAATGAAACCAAAGTAACTAAGCCGGAAGATACCATAAAACCAAAAGATTCTATAAAAACCGAAAACATTCGGTTAAAAGAAAAAAATACATCATCAAGGTAAAGAGCCATAGGCTCGGCCAATATTGTAGATTGGATTTTAATCCAATCTATAATATATTTGTTTACAAATAATCTAGATTTTATGAAAAAAGTATATATTTTTCTTTTACTTGGCTTTCTATCTATTAAATGCCATTCACAAGAATCGAATTGTGAAAAATTTAAAACTGGAAAATTTCTTTATACAAGCGAAGGACTTCCGGATACATTTATAACTCGAACCGAAACAACCCAAATTGAGACTATTAAAGAATCGAAAGACGAAATTCAAGGTAAAATTATCTGGAAATCAAACTGCAATTATGAATTTACCTTTACAAAATGTCAGAGACCTTATTTTTTAGGAAAAACTATAGCTGTCGAAATATTTGAGATAAATGGTAATACCTCTAAAGGAAAAGCTTTGTTTGAAGGAATGACTCTCGATTTCAAAATAGAAAAATTGAATTAATACTCTTTGCGCTTCTTTCTAAAAATCAAGCAACAGCACATTCCATATTTTTTTGCTCAACGATCTGCATGTCAATTATTTTTTGAGCAACTGTACCTCTTTCGAATAAACGAATGAATTTGAAAACGGCACTCACAAAATATCCTGGGTTTGAAACCAAGCGGGCGATTTCTGTTATTCTCACATCTCTTTCATGCGTACAAGCCACTCTTTTATCCTCGGGAACCGCTACAAATTCATTGGCAAATTTCCAGGCACCGTCTCTGGCGGTTTCCATACTAAAGTCAATAAAAAAGGTATCTGCTTTGCCTGTTAATTTTAATATCCAGGTAAGCGTTGGCCAAATTTTAATCAAACACTTTTCTACGCTTCCTACGAGACTGCTTAAAATGGTATTTATTTTATCGAAATCAGCTTTTAAACTTCCTATATCTTCAGCCGTACTGATCTCTGCAGCGGCTATACCTAAGTCCAGGTTGATATGAGCATTCATTCCGAGTAATAGATGCTGCAGTACTATTGGCCAAAACTTTTCGGCTTGTTCAAAGGCAAAACCCCAACATTCCGATGGTTTTTCTTTGGCTTTATATTCGTAATAGGCTTTTAAATACCGATTGGCAAAAATGACATCCAATTTTTCCATTCGCTCCCCATTTTGAAAGGCTCCATTTTGAATACCTTCTTTTACCTTCACTGTCACTTCACGGTATAGTGTTGCAAATAAACCTATATTACTCTGTTCTATTTTTGATAACTCGATTATTTCATCTAATAGCTGAATGACTTCACCTATAGTTGCAGCTTGTTTCACACTCATGGTAGTTGACTTTGGTTGAATTAGTTACGAGCGAATATAATTATTTTAATCGTTAAAAAAAGGAATATTTTGAAGTATTATCTTGTTATTTATTCTGTTTTACTTTAAAAACCAATCCACTAACTAAATGAATACTTCTTCGCTCGAAATGACTCATCCAATTCAGCCGTCGACAAAAGTATTTCACTCTGCAAAGTCTTTCTCTTAAAATATAATTCTCCTTCTTGAATCCACAAATCTTTAGTACAAATTCATTTTCAAAAATTCTACTTCTGTTCACCATCAAACGCACTTATTAAAACAATTTAGTCCTTCAGACTCTAATCACAAACTTTTTCTTATTTTTGATTTCATAAGAATCACATTTTCAATAATATACCACACTTAAAAATGTAGATTTTAAAAACAATTTCATCATCATCAAAAAAAGTAAATTATGATTAAAAAAAACGTATTATCCGTTTTAGTTGTTTTGGCTGTTCTTTTAAGTTCGTGCAAACAGGAGCCAAAAGAAACGCCAGCTCCATTGATTGACGTAAAAACATTCTTCAAAAATGGAGAAAAAAGCACCTTCCGAATTTCGCCCGATGGAAATTATTTTAGTTATCGTGCCGATTATAAAGGAAAATCAAACATTTTTGTTCAGAAAGTAGGCGAACAAAAGGCTGTTCGTGTTACCAATGATACTTTGCGAAGTATTTCCGGTTATTTCTGGAAAGGCGACAGAATTGTATATGCACAAGACATAGGCGGAGACGAAAATTTCCAGCTATTTTCGGTAAAAGCAGATGGAAAGGATTTAAAAGCACTAACCCCTTTCCCGGGTGTAAGAAGCGATATTACAGATGCGCTCATTGATATTAAAGGAAAAGAAAAAGAACTCATCGTACAGATCAACAAAAGAGTAAAAGAATATTTTGATCCTTATCTTCTTAATGTCGAAACAGGAACATTAACACTACTTTACGACAACAAAGAAAACTTCGATGGCTGGTTTACAGACAACAATGGTATAATTCGTCTGGCTTCAAAAACCGATGGCGTAAACATTACCTGGAACTACCGAAATTCAGAAAAAGAGCCTTTTACTCCTTTAGTTACAACCACTTTCAAAGATATTTTTACGCCTGCTTCTTTCGATAAAAACAATAAAAATATCTACGCGCTTAGCAATATCGGAAAAGACAAAGTAATCTTGGTTGAATACGATCCTATTAGCAAGAAAAATGTAAAAGAATTATTTTCTGACCCTAATTACGATCTAAGTACTCTTGATTACGACAGAAAAAAGCAGGTCTTAACTTCTGTTGGCTGGGAAGCAGAAAAACAGGAAAAACACTTTTTTGATAAAGACTGGGAAACCATTCAAAACAATCTTGAAAAGAAACTGGAAGGCTACGAAACCGAGATTGTAAGTTATGATGATGCCCGAACCAAAGCTATTGCCTGGGCGGGGAACGACAGAACTCCCGGAAAATTTTATCTGTATGATTTTAAAACTGCAGAAATTAAAGAAGTAGCAAATCCATATCCCTGGATTGAGGAAAAACAAATGAGCCACATCAAACCTGTTACTTATAAATCGAGAGACGGTCTGGAAATTCATGGTTATCTGACGCTTCCCCTTGGAATTGAGCCTAAAAACCTGCCTGTTGTTATCAATCCACATGGTGGACCTTGGGCAAGAGACGGCTGGTATTACAATCCGGAGGTTCAGTTTTTAGCGAATCGCGGTTATGCTGTTTTACAAATGAATTTCAGAGGAAGTACAGGGTACGGAAAGAAGTTTTGGGAAGCAAGTTTTAAACAATGGGGAAAAACAATGCAGGACGATATTACCGATGGTGTGGAATGGCTGAAAAAAGAAGGCATTGCCGATGAAAAACGAATTGCTATTTATGGTGGTAGTTACGGCGGTTATGCAACTCTTGCAGGGGTTGCCTTTACACCCGATTTGTATGCCGCAGCGGTAGATTATGTTGGTGTAAGTAAACTGTTTACGTTTATGAATACGATTCCGCCTTATTGGAAGCCTTACTTAGATCAATTTCACGAAATGGTAGGCGATCCTAAAAAAGACAGTTTACTGCTTGCATCGACATCGCCGGCTTTACACGCAGACAAAATAAAAACGCCTTTATTTGTAGCACAAGGAGCTAACGATCCGAGGGTAAACAAAGCCGAAAGCGATCAGATGGTTGAAGCCTTAAAAAAACGCGGTGTCACTGTAGAATATATGGTAAAAAATGATGAAGGACATGGTTTCCATAATCAGAACAATCGTTATGACTTTTATGGTGCAATGGAAAAATTCCTTGACAAACATTTGAAAAAGGCGAAATAATCGATAACTGAGAATCTAAAAAGTGGCAAGATTTTTTTTGCCGCTTTTTTAATTTAACGCTGTTTCATTTTTGTAATGAAGTAGTTACAGTCAATAAAATTAAGATCTCAACACTCTTAAATTCAAAGGTAAAAGTCCTGATTTAGATGATAAGCGGAACAATGAAAAACAAAACAAACCTCCTCATACTAATATTTACCTTTAAATTTAGAACAAACTCTTAAAAACTTTGTCACTTTGTTCCCAAGAACCTTTGCCCCTTTCTTATAAAAAATCGCTAATTTCGCTTTTCGAATAAGAAAGAGAAAAATGAAGGTCTGTATTGCTGAAAAACCAAGTGTAGCACGTGAAATCGCATCCGTTTTGGGAGCCAATACCAAACACGATGGTTATTTTGAAGGCAATGGTTATGCTGTAACCTATACTTTCGGGCATTTATGTACCTTAAAAGAACCTAACGATTACAAACCGCACTGGAAAAGCTGGGATTTGAACAACTTACCCATGCTTCCTGAGAAATTTGAAACCAAAGTAGTTCAAAATTCAGGAATCGAAAAGCAATTTAAAATCGTAAAAAGTCTGTTCGACAAAGCCGAAGTAGTCATCAACTGCGGGGATGCCGGGCAAGAAGGGGAACTTATTCAGCGATGGGTAATGAACGAGGCGAATTACAAAGGTGAAGTGCAGCGTTTGTGGATTTCGTCCCTAACCACCGAAGCTATCAAAGAAGGTTTTGAAAACCTGAAACCCTCTGAAAACTACGATAATTTATTCTATGCCGGATTCTCAAGAGCCATTGGCGACTGGTTACTCGGAATGAATGCTACACGTTTGTATACCGTAAAACATGGCGGTTACAAGCAAGTCTTGTCTATTGGACGCGTACAAACACCAACATTGGCCATGGTTGTCGACCGATTTAAAGAAATCGAAAATTTTAAACCTCAGCCGTATTGGGAACTACAGACTTTGTATCGAGAAACTCTTTTCAGTTATGAAGAAGGACGTTTCCTGAAAAAAGAAGACGGAGAACTTTTAGCCAATAAAGTCAAAGAAAGCGAATTCGAAATTGTTTCGGTTGAAAAAAAGAACGGAAACGAATACGCTCCAAAACTATTTGACTTAACTGGTCTGCAAGTATACTGCAATACCAAATTTGGATTTTCGGCAGATGAAACGCTTAAAATCGTACAAACTCTATACGAACAAAAAGTGGTCACGTATCCCAGAGTAGATACCACCTTTTTACCGAATGATATTTATCCAAAAGTACCCGGGATTCTGCAAAAATTAACTAAATATGCCGAATTAACTCAACCGCTTTTAGAGAAAAAAATAAAAAAATCACCAAAGGTTTTCAACGATAAAAAAGTTACAGATCACCATGCGATTATCCCAACTGGAATAGAAGCTCATTTGCAATTCAACCAGCAGCAGGTCTATGACATTATTACCAAACGTTTTATTGCCGTATTTTATGACGACTGTCTCGTAGCCAATACCACAGTAATTGGTAAAGCAGCTGACGTAACTTTTAGAGCCACCGGAAAAGAGATCTTAAAAAAAGGATTTCGTATCGTATTCGAAGCCCCGAACGCGAAAGAAAGAGAAGCTGATTTGTTACCCAGTTTTGTGGTGGGAGAAAAAGGACCGCATGAACCTTCTTTTCTGCAAAAAGAAACCAAACCACCCAACCAGTTTACCGAAGCAACTTTACTTCGTGCCATGGAAACTGCCGGAAAACAAGTCGATGATGAAGATCTGCGTGAATTGATGAAGGAAAACGGTATCGGTCGTCCGTCAACAAGGGCAAATATTATCGAGACACTTTTCAAACGTCAGTATATCGTTCGAAACAAAAAACAGGTTTTGCCAACGCCTACTGGAATTCAGCTTATTGATACGATTCAGAACGAACTTATCAAATCGGCTGAGCTAACAGGTTCCTGGGAAAAGCAACTGAAAGATATCGAAAAAGGAACTTTTACTGCCGGAGCTTTTATTAAAAACATGAAACGCATGGTAGAAGCTTTGGTTACCGAAGTACGAAGCGAAACCAGACATGCTAACATTTCGCATGCAGCAACGATTGAAAAACCAGTTGTTAAAGCAGAGAAAAAGAAAACTGCGGGAATTTTAGCCGAAACCTGTCCAAAATGCCAAAAAGCTACTTTAATAAAAGGAAAATCTGCTTTTGGGTGCGGTAATTATAAATCGGGCTGTGATTTTCTGCTGCCTTATACTTTTGCAGAGAAAAAAATATCAGAAAATCAATATTTAAGATTGGTTCAGAAAGGATCTACTGTAAATATAAAGGGGTTTAAAACCGAAGAAGGAACTGTTGAAGGTTTGATTCGCTTTGAAGAAAATTACAAACTTAAATTAGAAACGAAGAAAACCACTGCGAAAGCAAAATCAGTGACAGCAGCATCAGACTCCTTAACGTGTCCAAAATGTCAAAAAGGAACAATTCTCAAGGGTAAAACGGCCTACGGATGTAGTGAATACAAATCAGGTTGTGATTTTAAAGTTACTTTTGACCATGTCCGAACCAAATTAAAAGATCAGAAACCAACAAAGGAATTGGTTTATTCTATTTTACAGAACAATGTTTAATATTTAGCCACAGATTAAAAGGATTAGTGCAGATTTTTAGTTTTATAAAGATTCTGTTAATTTGAACAAATTTAATTTCAATTCTGAATTATAAAAATTTGCTTAAATCTTTATAAATCTCTGTGAAAAAAATCATTTAAATCCATTAATCTGTAGCAACTATTTTTTTTATACTTTAGTGCGATCAAAACTCAAAAATATGTTTCAGAAAATTACTCTTTTAGCTCTTGTTTTAGTTGCTGTTTCTTGTCAAAAAAAGGATTCTACCGAAAAAGATAAAATCAAAGTTGCAGACTGGCTCATTGGGAACTGGGAAAACAAATCTCCAGAGGGGGTTCTGACCGAAAACTGGCAAAAACTAAACGATAGTACTTTTAGTGCTTCCTCCTATTTCATAAAAGAAAAAGATACTATTCATTTAGAAAACATCGTGTTATCTCAAAAGGAAGAAACCTTAACTTATTTTGCTACCGTGAAAGGCCAGAATGATGATAAACCAGTAGCTTTTCAATCAACTGCTGAATCAGACAAACAATTGGTTTTTGAAAATCCTAAACACGATTATCCACAAAAAATAACGTATACAAAAGGAGCGAATAATACTTTAACTGCTGAGATTTCAGGGAATTTGAATGGGAAACCGAGTTCAGAGAAATTTGTGATGACGAAGAAATAGCTTTTATAAAATGGGTCGTTCCTACGGAACTTGTCATTTATTGTTGCATTAATCTCAACGGATTAAAATCCGTTGCTATACATATTACATTCCTTTGGAATTTGTAACGTTGTGTTTTATTTTTTTCGAACTAAAACTTACTGCCTTATAAACTTCGAATCTTGATCATATAACAAAATTCAAACCTCCTGTTTAAACATTTTATCAACAAAAAACTCAGAACCTTAGCAACTTAGAACCTCAGCACCTTCAAAAAACCTACTCGTTTTCCCCGATCTTATTCACCATAAAGATCATCAGTATCCCCAGAAGTGCCATTATTAAAAATGCCCATTTCATACTTAAATATTCAGAGATAAAACCAACCATAGGCGGAACCAGTAAAAATCCAAGATAACCAATAGTAGAGATAGACGTTAAGGCAGAACCGCTGCTTAATTTGGATGATCTTCCTGCAATACTAAATACAAGCGGAACGACACAGGAAACTCCAAATCCAATCAAGACATAACCAAAAATTGTTGGATAAGCATACGGCAGGGCAAAACAAATCGTAAAACCAGCTGTGATTAAAACTCCGCTGTAAAACAAAATCCGTTTTGTACCAAATTTCATTACACCGTAATCCCCAAACAGACGTCCTAAGGTTACTGCTGTTGCAAAAAACACAAAGGCGGCACTGGTTAGTTTTGGAGAAGCTTTTAGTATATTTTTAAAATAAATACCACTCCAATCGTACATCGTATTTTCGCACGCCATAGACACAAAACAAATGAGGGCAAACTTTATCAGATTTTTTTCCGGCATCGAAAAGAACTTCTTTTTTACCGGTACAGGCTCATTGTGAATACTCATCGGATAAAAGCAAGCGGTAAGTCCCATCATAAAAACACTAACGCCAAGTAAATGATGAACCGGTGCAATATGCTGTGTCACCATTACATAACCCAAACCTGCTCCCGAAAAAACAGCTATACTCCATACGGCATGAAAACGGGTTATAATTGATTTTGGATACAATTTCTGAACCTCCAACGATTGTGCATTAATAGATAAGTTGAAAATGTTCCGCGAAGCTCCGAAAATTAAAAGTATAACAACTAACTGCCATACAAAAGCTGCTAAACCGGGTAACGCCAGAGCAATATTAAACATGATGGCTCCCAAAAGCATAACATAACGACTGCTGTATTTATTTAACAGCATTCCAGTAAAAGGCATGGTCAGCATCAGACCAATCGGAAAGGCAAATAAAACAGCTCCAAACTCAGCTTCGGACAGATGCAATTGTGCCTGTATATGCGGAATACGGGACACCCAGGAAGAATATCCAAATCCCGAAAGAAAGAAAAATACAGTATTAGCCAAACGGAATCCCTTAGGAGAATTCTGCAGTTTTTTCAAGAAAGGTAAAATCATGAGGAGGGTTTCAATTTGGATACAAAATTAAGGCTTTCAACATGTAACTTCTACTCTTTTTAACTTTTTTAATAAACGTCAGAAATTTAATTCATTCCGATCATTACTCAAAGAAATTTTAAAAAAGTACCCCAGATTTAACTCAAAGTTCATGAAATCAAACTAAACATTATTTGTTAAAGAAATAGTATTTTTTACATTTGCACTGTTTTTATTAATTCTAAATAAAAATAATTACCTTAACCAAACTCAATGTAAAATGAAATATTCTATTATGAAAACCTATCGTTTTCTACTTACAATCAGTTTTCTTTTTTCTTTTTTCGGTTCGTTTGCCCAGCAAAATTTCGGAAAAATAAAAGGAACGATTACTACATCTGATGGCGATCCTGCTGCCGGTGTAAATGTTATTCTTAAAAACTCAAAATACGGTACCGTTACCAACGACGATGGTACTTTTGATCTCAACAGAGTACGAACTAATACCTATACCTTACAAGTATCTTTAACCGGTTATGAAACTACTGAACAAGAGGTAGTGGTAACTGAAAGTGAAACAACAGTTCTCAATTTGCAATTAAAAGTTTCCAACAAAGAGCTGCATGAAGTTGTAGTAAACGGTAAGAAAAGCATCCTCTCTAAAAAAACAGATTATGTTGCGAGAATGCCGCTGAAAAATCTTGAAAACCCTCAAGTCTATAATGTGATTCCCAAAGAACTTTTGCAGGAACAAATTGCAATAGATATTAGAAGTGCAGCTGTAAATGCGCCTGGTGTCACCACAAAAATTTATCCATCAGGAGGGCTTGAAATTTCATTTAGAGGATTCAGTACCGGAGTTAATGCCCGAAACGGAATGGAAAATATGACAGGTCGAAGCTCTATTTCTATTGATAATGCCGAACGTATCGAAGTTCTAAAAGGACCTTCGGGAACTTTATTCGGGTCGTCTGTCTCTTCTTTTGGTGGTGTTGTGAATTTAGTTACCAAAAAACCTTTTGAGACTAAAAAAACAGAAGTATCCTATACCGGAGGAAGTTTTGGATTAAACCGACTAGCGCTTGATGTTAATACTCCACTAACACCTGATAACAACGTATTGTTTCGATTAAACGCTGCGGTAAATACCGAAAAGAGTTTCTTAGACTATGGTTTTAGCAAAACATTCCTGATCGCGCCAAGCCTTACTTACAAAGCAACGGATAAATTAACCTTAAGTATTGATACCGAAATTTACAATGTAAACAACACACGTCCTACTTACGGACGTTCGTATGCTTCGGGAATTACAAACCCAACAGATTTAAAGGTAGACTATAGAAAAAGTTTGTTTCACGATGATCTTGATGCCAAAACTTCATCAACAAAAGTTTTTGTTCAGGCCGAATATCAATTGGCAGAAAACTGGAAATCTACTACTGTTTTCTCTTTTATTGATGAAAATGTAGATCGCAGTTATCAATATTACACACAATGGATTTCACCAACAGAAGTAAAAAGAAGCGTATCGCGTTTTGGCCCAATATTTAATCAGTTTACCAACATACAAGAAAATATTAACGGTCAGTTTTCTACCGGAAGTATCAAACATAAACTTTTATTAGGTACCAATTACAGATTTTCAAAAGGTACTTTTAATTATGGCGCAACGCCGGTTCTGGACATTATCGATGTCACAAAACCTTTTGATCCTATCCGAAAAAAACAAGTTGATGCCGTGGTATCTCAACTTACATGGGCAGTTCCGGACGAACAAATATTTAGTGTTTATGCCTCAGATGTGATAAGCTTTACAGACCGTTTATCAGCTATGCTAAGTCTTCGTTTAGACAACTTCGTTCAGAAAAAACTGGAAGACACAAAGGGCTATAATCAAACTGCTCTATCTCCTAAATTAGGTTTGGTTTATGAAGTGCTTAAAAATCAGGTTTCTTTATTTGGAAATTATATGAATGGTTTTCAAAATTCGGGTCCCGTAAATCAACCCGATGGAAGCTTGTTAGTATTAAAACCGGTTTATGCCAACCAATACGAAGGTGGGGTAAAAGTAGAAGCGTTCAATAAAAAATTAAGTACTACATTAAGTTACTACAACATTACGATTGATAATGCTACAAGAACAACTTCTGACGGTTTTAATGTTCAGGATGGTAAACAAGTGAGTAAAGGAATTGACTTTGAATTTATTGCCACTCCGGTTGCAGGTTTAAATGCTATGCTTGGGTATGCTTATAATGACAATCGCATCGTAAAATCATCAGATGCCGCTATTGAAGGAAATAAAGCCAGCGGAGCTCCGGAAAATGTAGTTAATTTTTGGATATCATATAAGTTTCAAAACAAATTAAAAGATTTAGGACTTGGTTTTGGAGGCAACTACGTAGACAAGCAATACAAGTTTGAAGATGAAAGTTTTTACAGCCCATCTTATTCTGTTTACAATGCGACCCTATTTTATGATAAGCCAACATGGAGAATCGGTGTTAAATTCAACAACATAAACAATAAAAAATACTGGGATTCTTACGGAATGGCGCAAGCTCCTGCCAACTTATTAGTAAACTTAACTCTTAAGTTTTAACAGCATCTGCAATAAAAAAACACCTCTGCTTTAGAGGTGTTTGCATTTAAAAGAAAATTAGTCGCTTATTATTTTCCTACAATTATTCACTGATAACATTAACCAATCAAAAAAATCATGAACTACTTTAAAAAACGAATTAAAAATTCGCAATTCGTAATCTATCTCTTTTTACTCTTTTCTTTCAGTGCTTTTGCTCAGCAAAACACCGGAAAGATTAAAGGAACGATAACAACATCAGATGGTGAACTGGCTGTTGGTGTTAACATCATCCTGAAAAGTTCAAAATACGGTACCACCAGTAATGAAGACGGCGCTTTTGAATTTAACAGGGTAAGACCAAACACCTATACTTTGCAAGTTTCTTTAGCCGGTTATGAAACTCTGGAACAGGAAGTAATTGTTTCGATCAATGAGACTACAACACTTAACTTACAGTTGAAGGTTTCTAACAAACAGTTAAAAGAGGTAATCATTACCAATAATCGAGGAAAAGCTTTTCCGAAGCAAAGTACTTATGTTTCAAAAATGCCTTTAAAAAATGTCGAAAATCCACAGGTTTACAACATTGTTTCATCTGAATTAATTAAGGAACAAGCCATTACAAATTATGAGGATGCCTTAAAAAATGTACCCGGAATTCAAAAATTATGGGAATCTACAGGTCGTGGCGGTGATGGTGGTTCGTATTATAGCCTTCGTGGATTTGAAGTCCAGGCCAATATTGTAAACGGATTACCGGGTTTAACAAACGGAAGTTTAGATCCGGCAAACGTTGAACGCATCGAAGTCATAAAAGGTCCATCCGGAACTTTATTTGGCAGCAGTTTAGTGAGCTATGGCGGATTAATTAATACCGTTACCAAAAAACCATACAATGGCTTTGGCGGTGAAGTATCTTATCTGGCCGGAAGTTTTGGATTAAACAGGGTCACTGCCGATATCAATACACCGCTAGACGATGCCGATAATGTTCTTTTTAGAATTAATACTGCTTATCAAACCGAAAACAGTTTTCAGGATGCCGGATTTCGTACTTCCTTTTTTGTAGCTCCTTCCCTTTCTTATAAAGTAAACGATAAGCTTTCCTTTTTGATCAATACGGAATTAATGCTGGAAGAAAAAACAACGCCGTCAATGCTATTTTTAGGCAGAGATTCCGCTTTGCAATATGCTAACTTGGCCGAATTAAACTATAATACCGATTTATCATTTTACAGCAACGATCTATCGATAAAAAATCCAAGATACAGTCTCCAGGGACAGATGACTTATAAAATTTCCGATCAATGGACTTCGCAAACGGTTTTATCCAGAAGCTCATCAAAATCAAGAGGTTATTACACTTATATCTATGACAATGAAGATGGAAATAAAGATTTTGGATTTAATATCACCAAAGAACAATCACAAACCGTAACAACTGATATTCAACAGAATTTCATTGGCGATTTTAAAATTGGATCAATGCGCAATCGTCTTGTTGCCGGTTTCGATTATTTTGAAAGAAATGTAATGTCTGGCGGATCCGGTTATGGTAAACTTTACAACATCACAGCACAGGGTGAAGTGAGACAATTGAATGCTGCCAATCCTTATTATCTGACCCAAACGTCTGTTGATAAACTTCTGGCAAATGAGCCGGCCGGAAACTTCAATCCGAAGGATGCAACTTATAGCGTCTATGCGTCTGATGTGCTTAACATCACTTCTAAATTGTTGGTCATGGCTAGTTTAAGAGTTGATTATTTTGATACGAAGGGTGACATCAAAAATAAAAATGACGATTATACACAAACGGCTTTATCGCCAAAATTCGGATTATTATACCAGCCAGTCGAAGATAAGTTAGCCGTATTTGCCAATTACATGAATGGCTTCAGAAACATTGCTCCAGCCGTAAGTTATGATACTGATGGCAATTTAATCGGTTCCAAAACTTTCGAAGCGGAACATGCCAATCAATTGGAATTTGGAGTTAAAGCAACTATTTTTGAAGATAAATTAAATGCTACTGTGAGTTACTATAATATTAATGTAGCCAATTTAGTGACCAGTAATCCATTGTACAGCTCGCAGGGTGGTGAAGCGCAAAGCAAAGGTTTTGAATTTGACCTGAATGCTGCGCCAATAAAAGGATTAAGCATAATTGCCGGATACAGCTACAACGACAGTAAAATTACGAAAGGTGATGTTGGAAATGTTTGGCTGGAGCAAGGCAAAAGACCATTTTGGTCAGGTCCTAAAAACTTAGTAAACCTATGGGTTACTTATAAATTTGAAGAAGGCACATTAGAGAATTTCGGTATTGGTTTTGGAGGAAATTATGCCAGTGAAAATGCCATTCTGGACAGTTCTAAAACCGGAAAATTTGTATTGCCGGATTATACTGTAATCAATGGCTCGGTTTTCTATAATTCAAATAAATTCCGTGTAGCTTTTAACATTAACAATATTGCTAATAAAGATTATTTCAATGGTGGGTGGTCTACTCTAAATCCACAAAAACCCAGAAATGTTGTAGCCAGTTTCGCCTACAAATTCTAATATAAACTATCCAATAAAGATAAAAAAGGGGCTAATTTAAGAGATTAGTCCCTTTTATTTTTTTAGTTTACTGGGCAGATATCCAAACGTTTTTTTGAAAGCCACTGTAAAATGGTGCGGGTTTTTATAACCTAATTCTTCAGAAACAACAGATATCGGGAGATCCTTTTCTAATATCATTTGTTTCGCATATTCCATTCTCACCTGCGTCAAATAATTAAAAACAGTAGCATTAAAAACCATCTTAAAATATTTTTTAATTTTAAAATTATTCAGTCCTACCTGCGATGCAATACTCGCTAAAGTATGTTTTTCTTTAAATTGTGTTTTTAAAATATTTTCGACTTCAAGGATTTTAACATAATCGCATGCACTAAGTTCTACGCTTACTTTGGTATTTTCTTCTTCATTTATAATGGTAAATAAATACGAAAGAATCTCTACTACTTTTGATTCCAGAAAAGCTTTTTTAATGGCTCCGGAATACGAACATTGCAAGATATCTTCTATCAAAACATTCAGTTTAGGCGAAATACTTTTGCTTGTATCCCACATTGCATATGAAGTATGAGTAGCTATTGCTTCTGCCAAAAGCGGAATGGTGGTTTTTAAATTTGGGTAAAACAGCTGCTCTAAATAGGATGCCGTAAACGTGATTTCGAGCGTTTTTCTTCTTTTAGTCCGATAATTTAAAATGCCTTTTATTTTGGGCAAATAAAACAAATTATAGTGTCCCTGCGGAATATAAATTCCTCTGTCTGATGTATTCTCGGGGCAGTATTCATTATCACCCTCCATTTCAATATGAAGCTTTATGAACGAAAAATCGTGCTCTACTTCAATCGAGTAAAATTCATTTTCTATTATTAGATCTCTTGCCACCAAATGAACCCCATCTAACATTATATCGGTAATGACACCTCTAATTCCTTTGTAATTATAATTGATTTTCTTCTCGACAAGATCTTCCTTATTAAACCGAATAGGATCATTTACAACAACCAGTTCTCGCTTAAAAATATCACTTCTCATCACTGTTTTCATCGCTAACATTCTATTTGCTGCTACGGGTTTAAACGCATAATTATAGTCTATAACTTACTAATTACAAGACGATTTCATTTAAATCCTTATTGCGTTTATATTAATCCTTATTGCGTTTATTATGTTTTTATTAACATATTACTTTTGCGTAAAATTATCAATTTATAACCAATCTAAATAAATATAGTATGCTTTTTATTATACCAAGGGTAAAAAAGATGTTAACCACCCCCATTTACATGCTTCTTCTGGTTTGTTTTTTCATTACGAATGCATTTTCCCAACAAAGTACCGGTTCTATAAAAGGAACTGTAATTACTTCAGATGACCACCTTGCCTCCTCCGTAAATATTACAATACCAAAATTAAAAAAGTCAGCCCTCACAGATGAAAATGGTGTTTTTATTTTAAGTCAGGTGCCTACAGGAACATATGAAATCGAAATTAATATGATGGGACATATTCCATCAAAACAGCAAATTACAGTCAGTGCAAACGAAACCTCAACGGTTTCATTTCAATTAGAATCTTCTTTAAAAGAATTACAGGAAGTTGTGGTTGTTTCTGCAGCCAAAAAATTTGCTAAAAAACAAAGTGAATATGTCGCGAGATTACCGATTGCAAATCTTGAAAACCCGCAAGTGTATACCGTCGTTCCCAAAGAACTCTTTGTAGAACAAATAGCAGTTGATTTCAGAAGTGCTTTAAACTCGGCTCCGGGACTAAACAACGTGACACAAAGCGTGGGCTCAGGAGGAGTTGGATTAAGTTTAAGAATGCGTGGTTTCAGCGGTTCATCGGCAGCAGGATCAATCCGTAACGGAATGAACACAAACTGGGTAACGATGAGTGATCCTGTAAACCTGGAAAGTATCGAAGTAATCAAAGGGCCATCGGCAACCTTGTTTGGTTCGTCCTTAACCACTTATGGCGGTCTTATCAACAGAGTGACTAAAAAGCCTTTTGACGTTATGAAAGGTGAAGTAAGTTATACGACCGGAAGCTGGGCTCTGAGTCGTACAACTATCGATTTTAATACACCTCTTAATGAAGAAAAAACAATGCTTTTTAGGATTAACGCCGCTTTAGACAACCAAAAAACATGGCAGGATTATGGCAAAAGCCACACTTTTATAGTGGCTCCTTCCTTTACTTATAAAGCCAGTGACCGTTTGACCTTTGACTTTGATTTAGAATTGTATCAAGGAAACCGTAATTCAACTTCTATTGGTTTAGGAAGCGGTACACCGCCAGTAAAAAGTCTGAATGATTTACATTTTGATTTCAAAAAATCGTATGCGACAGATGATTTACAGTCGGAAGCAAAAAACACCAACATTTTTGCAAAAGCCACCTATCAATTATCAGATCAATGGGTTTCACAAACTAATTTTTCTAATGCTTTTACCGACAATAAAGCCAATTATTTGTTCTTGCTGATCAATACGGCTGCGAACTCTGGTATTACTTTACAACGAAGATTGTACAACATCAACAGTACTTTTAAAACTTCACAAATTCAACAAAACTTCATCGGAAACTTCAATATTGGAAGCCTTAAAAACCGATTACTTTTAGGGATCGATTATACCTATATCAGTACAAACGATAACAGATGGCTCATTAATAATTATGATGCCGCTGTTGCAAATCCTGCTCTTACCATCAACGGTAATGCTGCTTTTATCAATATGGAAAAATACAAACAGCTTATTGCCAATATGACAGCGCCAACTGTAGTTAACACCAGAGATTTTAGAACTTTGAGTTTTTATGCTTCCGATGTGATCAATATTACCGATCGATTTATTGCTATGGCCAGCGCGCGTTTTGATCATTACGAAAACAAAATTGCACAGTACAATCAGAATGCTGTTTCTCCAAAATTTGGTTTAGTGTATCAGGTTATTAAAGACAAAGTTTCGGTTTTTGGAAATTATATGAACGGATTCAGCAATGTGTCGCCAGCACCAACTGCAGACAATCCAAATGGTTTGACAGAGTTTAAACCTGAAGAAGCAAACCAGTTAGAAGGTGGTGTAAAAATTGAATTACTGGGAGGAAAACTAAACGGTACTTTGAGCTACTATGATATTAAAGTAAAAAACAAATTGCGTACAGATCCTAACAATCCTTTATTTTCTGTTCAGGATGCAACGCAAAGCAGTAAAGGTTTTGAGGCCGATTTGATTGCAAATCCGTTTAGAGGTTTACATATTATTGTAGGTTACGGTTATAACCAAAGTGAATACACCAAAGCAAACCCAAGTCTTGAAGGAAAAAAACCTTACTCTACTCCTGCTAATGTTGCTAATTTTTGGATTAGCTATAAAATCTTAGACGGACAAGCCAAAGGAGTTGGTTTTGGTTTTGGCGGAAACTCTCAAAGTGATAGCTATTTAAATGATGCCAACACCTTTACAGCAAACGGATACACCACATTAGATGCCAGTGTCTTCTATGAAAAACAAAAATTTAGATTAGGGCTAAAAGTCAATAATCTTGCGAACAAAGAATATTGGTCAGCAGATTATTGGGCTAATATGATGCCAACAAGACAATTAGTAGCTAATCTTACTTTTAAATTTTAATTCTTTTTAATTAGTTATAACCAAGCTATCATATCTTATCAATTGTAGCTTGGTTTTTATCGTTTTACAGTATGTCTGGAAATACAATCAAAAAAAACAAACAAAAAAGCAAATGGAGTAAGCTGAATCATTGGCTGCATTTGTGGTTAGGACTTACTTCCGGAATTATTGTATTTATTGTAGCGCTCACAGGAGTATTATTTATCTTTTGCGATAATATTATTGATGGACTGGCTTATGATTCCTTATATGTTTCTGAAGTAAAAGAACAAAAACTGACTCCGGAAGAAATTATAAGGGCTTTCAAAACACAGCTGCCAGATCGTAAACCCAGTTATTTTATTACCTATAGAGATCCCGAAAGAACCATTAAAATGGCTTCGTCGACCAAAGACCGAGATTTGCAATTTTCATGGATCGATCCCTACACAGGTAAAGTTCTGACTTCGGGAAAAGCTTATGATTTCTTTTATGTCATTGCCCACATTCACAGCGGTCATATTCCTTTTGGAGATATTGGGAATTTAGTTGTCGAAATTTCAGTTTGGATTTTTCTAATCGAATTAATTACGGGACTTATTTTATGGTGGCCCAAAAAATGGAACCGATCTACTAAACTGCAAAGCTTTACTATTAAGAAAAATGCCAGTTTCAAGCGACTTAACTACGATTTACACAATGTTCCAGGGTTTTACAACCTATTGCCCGCCTTATTGATTACCATTACGGGTTTAATTATTGTCAACAAACCTTTAAACTCTGCGACGCAAAAAGCATTTGGAGGTATGCCACGCGCTTACTCCAAATTTCGGGACATAAAACCTGAATATGACAGTACTAAAACATTTGCAGCATTAAACCCAATAATAGAACGATTATTTGCTAAAGACGAAGCAATTGAGCAAGTCAAATTATCGATTGCCGCAAAAGACAGTATTACCAGTTTATTTGCAGTTACCGCCGAAGATATTGGTTTGAAAGGCGTTCAAAACGGGAAAACTTTTGTGCTTAATCGCTATACAGGCCAGGAATTTGAAATACCCGTAAAAGTAATGAACGGTTTAGATATTGACGACACAACTATGAACCTCCACATTGGTTTTTGGGCCGGATGGATTGGAAAAACACTGACTTTACTTGTGGGACTTGTATGCATGTTTCTTCCCGTGACAGGTTTTTTAATTTGGTACGGACGTCAGAATAAAAAGAAAAAAACACAATCAGTTTAAAAATGAAAAAAACAATTTTATTGCTATGCCTTTTTTGGTTTACGCCTTCCTTTTCGCAAGACAGCATCTCTATTGGCAGTAAGCATCATCTATTCTCTAAAGCATTAAATGAAGAACGAAACTTCTGGGTTTATCTTCCCCCTGATTACAACAGTACTAAATATGCTCCTGCAAAATATCCTGTTGTTTATTTACTAGATGCCGAGAGTAATTTTCATTCCTTTACCGGACTTCAGCAATCACTTGCGCGAGGACCTTATGCCAGTATTCCTCAAATGATAGTTGTTGGAATAACCAATACCAACCGAACCAGAGATCTTACCCCTACCGAAGCAAATCGTCAGGCGTTTTTTGATAAAAAAAAGAAGATGTTTCAACAAAGCGGAGGCAATAAAAACTTCATCGCTTTTTTAGAGAAAGAGCTACGTCCTTACATCGACTCCAATTACAGAACTTCGGGATATAATGTTTTAAACGGACATTCTTTTGGAGGATTAACAGCCGTAAATATTCTGTTGAATCATACCTCATTATTTAATTCTTATATCATTATTGACCCAAGTCTTTGGTGGGATAATGAACTTATGAATAAAAAAGCGGATTCACTTTTTAATACAAAAAATTTTGAACAGCGCAGTATTTATTTAGCCATGGCCGATAAAAAAAGCATTCCTCAGGATACCACAACAGATATGGCAAGAGGCATCAGAAAATTTGAAAAATTGCTGAAAGATAAAAAGCCTAAAAACCTTCGCTGGGGTTTTAAATTTTATGACAATGAAGATCACGGAACCATTCCCATTCCGGCCGAATATGATGGTTTACGCTTCCTTTTTGAAGAACATCTGGTTCAGGTAAAACAAGCTGTTATTGATCCAACACTGGTCGAAAAACAATATGCTAAATTATCTCAGCAAACCGGTTTTACCTTCCTCCCAACCGAAAGTTATCTGGATTGGATTGGCAATTATTGTTTGGACATTGATAAACCGCAACAGGCCCTTATTTTCTTTAAATATGCCGAAAAGTATTATCCGAAAAGTAAAAATATACCTCTCGCACTAGAAAAAGCATATATAAAAAATGGAGACACAAAACGAGCTGACGATATTCGGAAGAAAATTCAAAATTAGATTTACGATTTATTATTCATAATTATTCTAAATAAATATTGTCAGACTAATATTAAATTTTACATTTGTGATACTAAATTATTAACTCACTAATTAAATATTATGAAATCTAAAACTTTAAAATCATTAACATTTTTACTTTTAATGTTAGTTGCGAGCCCTGCATTATTTGCCCATGCTTTATGGATTGAAACTAAAGCGACTGGTACTAAAGGGAAAGCACAGGAAATTTCAGTTTTCTTCGGGGAATTTTCAGACAATGATATTACAGCTTCAGCAAAATGGTTTTCGGATTTAAAAGATTTTTCACTGGTTGTAATTAGCCCGTCAAAAAAAGAAACAAAACTTACCGCTACAGCCTTAGAAAATAAATATCAGGCCTTTTTTACACCAGATGAGGATGGCGTTTATACGGTTGTGATGCATCATACTGTAAAAGATGTATACGGTACCATGAAATTAGATTACAACTCAAGCGCAACGGTTACCGTGGGCAATGCCGTAAAAGGAAATGATGCTGCCGCAAATACAAACATCATTAGTGTCTTTGCTAAAGAAGTGACAGCGGCTAAACAAAAAACAGTACTAAACATCAATGCTTTGTATGAAGGTGCAGCGGCTAAAAAACAAAAAATAAAAGTAATTGCTCCAAATGGCTGGGAAAAAGAATTATGGAGCAATGACAAAGGGGAAATCTCTTTTACACCACTTTGGTCAGGAAATTATATGGTAGAGTTTGCTTATACTGAAAAAGCTGCCGGAGAACATAATGGTAAAAATTACAACGAAATCTGGAAGATGGCAACTTATTTAATTGCCGTTAAATAATAGAGTCCATTCCTTTATTTGATCATTTTATAGTTAGTTGGGCCTTGTTCGTAATGAGCAAGGCTTTTTTTAACCTAAAATCTCTTTTACCTCCTCTATTTCATACTTAATAAAATTCAAAAAAGCAAAATCTTAAGCTAATCTTAAGACTATTCTAATGAAATTTTAATCTAGAAAAACTCTGAAAATTTTGTTAAGACCGTATCTCGATATTACATTTGCAAAAATTTATTTTTATTAAATCTAAATAAGCAACATGAAATATAATTTACTACTTGCATTATCCTTTATAAGTTTTGCTTCTTATAGTCAAAACTATTCAAGCGACGAGGCAGCCTCAACTGCCAATGACACGGTAAAAAACAAAAAAGGAGAAATACTAAATGAAGTATTAATTAAAACCAATAGAGAGCCTAAACCGGTTACTGCAGTTCGTTCGGGATTAAAACCAATGGACAATCCACAAAGCATACAGGTTATTAGTTCTGATGTAATCGAACAACAACAGGCCATTCGTTTAAGTGAAGTTATTAAAAACGCTAATGGTGTTTATGTAAGTTCTGCTCGTGGTGGTGCACAGGAATCTTTTTTCTCAAGAGGATATGACATGTCCGCCAATAATATGTTTAAAAACGGATTCCGTTACAATTCAGGTTCCATTCCTGATGTTTCCGGTCTGGAGAAAGTTGAATTCCTAAAAGGAGGTTCGGCATTATTGTTTGGAAACGTTGCACCGGGAGGTATCTTAAACCTGGTAACCAAAACACCTTCATTTAAATCAGGTGGCGAGGTATCGATGCAAATTGGAAGTTATGCGTTCTACAAACCTTCTTTCGATTTTTATGGCCCTCTTAGCAAGTCAATTGCTTTTAGAATAAACGGTTCTTACGAAAACTCTGAAAGCTTTAGAGATGTAGTAAAAAACGAACGTGTATATGTAAACCCGTCTTTACTTTTTATCATCAATCCAAAAACACAAATTACGGTACAAGGGGATTATTTAACAGCAGACTGGACTCCGGATTTTGGAACAGGACTTATTGGAAAACAAATTCTTGACTTACCTCGTAATGCATTCTACGGATCACTTTGGTCTAATGGTACTACAAAATCAGCAAGCGCTTCGGTTTTATTAAACCATGATTTCAATAAAAACTGGAAACTAAACTTTAATAGCTCTTATCAAACCTATGATAGAGGTCAAAAATCTACAGCTCAGATGTCCAATATAACCAATAGTGGCGACTGGACCAGAGCATTAGTTCAAAATAAAAATTTAGAGCAGATATTGGGCGACCAATTAAGTTTACAAGGAAATTTCAATACCGGATCAGTAAAACATCAGGTATATACAGGTGTTGATTGGGAAAATTCATTTGCTACCGGATACACTTATGCTTTTGATCCAGCAAATTATGACACTATCAATTTATTTACTTTTGATCCGTCAAAACAAAAAAATGATATTCCAAATGCAAGAGCGACTCAAATTCTAAAAACAGAAACCAATCGTTTTGGGGCTTATTTCCAGGATCTGATTTCGATTACAGAAAAAGTCAAAGTATTAGCAGGTATTCGTTGGTCATGGCAAGAAGGCCAAGCTACCACTTATAAAGAAACTTATAACACCGGTACAAAAGTTCAAACGGTCGCTCCGGAAAATGCAATTGCAGAAGTTGGTGCTAAAAAACTGGACAATGCCTTCTCACCAAAAGTGGGTATTATCTATCAACCGACAAAAAGCACTTCATTATTTGCCAGCTACTCGAACTCGTTTTCACCAAATACAGGATTCACAGTTGACAACAAAACAATTGAAGCATCAATCATTGACCAATACGAAGCAGGTATTAAAAAAGAATTCTTTGAGGGCTTGTTAAGTACAAACTTAACGGTTTATCAAATCTCAAACAGCAATTTAGCACAAACTGCACCATTTCTAGCTGATGGTGTTACGGAGAATGTGAATTCAAACATTAAAGTATTGGGTGGAGCTACTAAAAGTAAAGGGGTTGAAATTGATGTTACCGCAACACCTATTGAAGGACTTAATATTATTGCCGGTTATAGCTATAATGATATGCGTTATACTAAAACTTCCGGAACAAGTGGAAGTTTTGTAGCAGGAGATCAGGTTGTAAGAACACCTAAAAACACAGCCAACCTAAGTTTCTTCTATAAAGTACCGGAAGGAATGTTTAAAGGAGTTTCATTTGGAGCAATCGCTAACTATATTGGTAACCGTTTAGGCGGTTGGAACGATGATTATCTATGGACAGCTGTTAAGCCTACACCTACCAATCCAAAACCAAATCCTGCTTACATTGTTACCATTAGAGACAGAGATATTCCTATCGAAGGTTACACTACTATTGATGCTTCTGTAGGTTACGAGTGGAGAAAATTCTCCGTTTTATGTAAATTATCTAATATTACAAATGAATTGAATTATACTGTTCACGAAAATTACAGTATCAACCCAATTGCACCTCGTCAAATTTTGACAAGCTTAAAATATAAATTCTAAAATTTTGAATTAGATTTTACCCTCCGGACTTTTATCGTATTTCAATAACGAAAACAAAAAAGTTTGGTTTTAAACGAAAAACCTCATCTGACAATAGATGAGGTTTTTTGTTTTCACTAAAGAAAGTAATCCGATTGTATTACTTTTGTTCCACAAAAATTCTCACCAAAACAAAACTCCGATATATGTCAGATTCCAAAAAAAATCAATTGCAAAAAAGTCTTGGCCTAAGTTTTAATATTGCTGTATTAATTGGAGGAACGATAGGCGTTGGAATTCTTCGCACACCCGGCAGCATTGCTTCCCTACTAGACAATTATTGGCTCATTATTGCTTCATGGCTCTTTGGAGGTTTATATGTTTTGCTAGGAGCCAATTCTTATGCAGAACTTTCCACAATGTTACCCAAAGCAGGAGGTTCCTATAACTATATTAAAAGAGCATTTGGTGAATATGCCGGCTTTCTTTCCGGCTGGTTTGATTTTATCGTCAATGTAACACCACCGGCTTTTTATTGTATTGTAATTAGTGAGTACATTATTATTTTGTTTCCTGTACTCTCAAACTATTCTACCGTGATGGCAATTTCTTTATTACTTGCTTTTGTACTTATTCATTTAAGTGGTGTAAAAAACGGCAGCGTCATTCAGCAAATTACCAGTTTCTTAAAAGTAATATGTTTTGTAGCCTTGGTCATAGCCTGTTTTATGTACACAGGTACTGAAGTTCCTAAAATCAAAACGGACAATTCTTTCTTTCAAATTGGACTAATCTTCGGCTTTTTCAAATCATTACAGTTGATCATCGGGACTTACAACGGCTGGAACAGTGTTTGCTTTTTTGCCGAAGAAAATGATAACCCCAACAAAAATATTCCCAAATCATTGTACAGCGGTGTCTTTTTAGTTGTTGCCATTTATGTTTTAGTAAACGCCGCTTTCTTTCATGTTTTACCAATTGAAACCCTGGCAAAATCAAATTTAGCAGCAGCTGATGTTGCCAAGATCCTTTTTGGAGAAAACGGAGCTATTATTGTTACGGTAATTTCCATATTTTCATTAATCAGTATACTAAATGCTTTTATGATGATTCCACCAAGAATCCTTTACGGATTAAGTCGTGACGGGTTCTTTTTCAAACAAGGAACAACAGTAAATAAAGGAGGAACACCAATCGTAGCACTTTTAGTTTCATCGTTTTTCAGTTTATTTTTAATTTGTATAGGTTCTTTTGAAGTATTATTTTCTTTCGCGGCCTTTATCTCCATTATCGTTTGGGGATTAGCTTATCTTTCTCTCTTAAAACTAAGAGCCACCGAACCCAATTTACCTCGTCCGTATCATTCTTTTTGGTATCCGTGGACGACAATATTTGCCTTTGTAGCCTCGATCGCTTTGTTAATAGGATTTATTTTCAGCGATCCAAAAGGTTTTGCTATAATCGTTATTCTCACTTTGATTTCTTATCCTGTATTTTTGGTTTTGAGGAAGAAAAAATAACGGCTTATTTTTAATCGCCACGAATTCTCGAATTTTATTTTTACCATCTATGAAAACAAACAATTCGTGAATTCGTGGCTATTTTTTTAAGAAAAAAGATCTAAAATATTTCTGCTGACATACTGTTGTCACCTTCTGTGATTTAATTTGTAATAAAACTAAAAAGATGAGCAAACTAGATTTAACAAAAACCGACAAAGTATACTACACTGCTAAAACTAATCCCGAGATAGTTTACATTGAAAAAACAAATTACCTATCGATTACAGGAAAAGGTGATCCTTCGGGACAAGAATTCTCAGAAAATATTCAGGCATTGTATGCCACTGCTTATGCTATTAAATTTATGCAGAAAGCTGTAAATAATGATTTTGTTGTTCCAAAACTGGAAGCCTTGTGGAGTTTTGATACTGAAAAATACAAAGGCATTTCTATGGATGAAGCTCCGCTAAAAATACCCCGAAGTGAGTGGGATTACAGAATTATGATCAGAATGCCGAATTTCGTAACTAAAGAGCAAACAGAAGAAGCCATTCAAAATACTGCCAATAAAAAACAAATCGAACGGGCGAAATCAATCGAGTTTTATGAGATGGCTGAAGGCAAAGTAATACAGGTTCTTCATATCGGACCTTTTGAAAATGAGCCTCAGACACTAAAAAAAATACAGGAGTTTTCTACAGTACACCAGCTGGAACAAAATGGCTTACACCATGAAATTTATCTATCAGACTTTCGAAAAACAGCTTCTGAAAAATTAAGAACAATACTTAGAGAACCTGTAAAATAACTTACTTTTAATAGCCACGAATTCCCGAATTTTATTTTTTACTATCTGTGAGTAAATGAATAATTCGTGAATTCGTGACGATTAAAAACAACAAACCCGACAGATTTTCAAAAATCTGTCGGGTTAAATATTAATTACAAAGCAGCTTTTATTTCAATCCGGCAATACTTTGCTCGATTGTAGCAATTTTTGCTAAAGCATCAGCTTCTTTTTGTTTTTCATTAGCCAAAACTTTCTCCGGTGCTCCGGCAACAAATTTTTCGTTAGATAATTTTGCCTGAACAGATTTTAAGAAGCCTTGCGTGTATACCAGCTCTGCAGTCAGTTTAGCAATTTCTTCTTCTAAATTGATATTTCCTGAAATCGGAATGAAATATTCATTTGATTTTACACGGAAAGACAATGCTCCGTCAACTTTAGCTATAACATATTCGAAAGCAGAAATGTTCCCTAACTTCGTAACGATAGAGTCAAAATACGTTGTGATATTCTCACTGTTGATTGCTTTCAATTCGATCGCATCTTTAAACGGAATATTTTTATCCTTACGAATTGTTCGGATTCCTGAAATTACTTCAATTGTACTTTCAAAATCTGAAATTAAACTGGCGTTGAAAGGTTTTAATTCCGGCCAGGTAGAAACGATTAAAGCTTCTTCCGGAGTTCTGTCAGCTAGTAAATGCCAAATTTCTTCGGTTAAGAAAGGCATAAACGGATGCAGCAATTTCAAATTGCTTTCTAACATTTCGATCGCTTTATCAAACGTTCCTTTATCAATTGGCTGTTGATAGGCTGGTTTAATCATTTCTAAAAACCACGAACAGAAATCATCCCAAACCAATTTATAAATGGCCATCAATGAATCTGAAATTCTGTATTTTTCGAAATTATCTTCAATATCAACTAAGGTTTGCTGCAATTTTGCTTCGTACCATTCGATGGCTACTTTTGAAGATTCAGGTTGTGGAATCGTTTCAGAAACTTCCCATCCTTTGATTAATTTAAAAGCGTTCCAGATTTTGTTTGAAAATGCTTTCCCCTGATTGCATAATTCTTCATCAAACATAATATCGTTTCCGGCAGAAGCACTTAAAAGCAATCCTACACGAACTCCATCTGCACTAAATTTATCGATCAAATCTAAAGGATCAGGTGAATTCCCTAATGATTTAGACATTTTACGACGTTGTTTATCACGAACTAAACCAGTTAAATACACATTTGTAAATGGTTTTTCACCTGCGTACTCGTAACCTGCAATGATCATTCTGGCTACCCAGAAGAATAAAATATCCGGACCTGTTACCAAGTCATTTGTTGGATAGTAATATTTATAATCTGCACTTTCCGGATCCATAATTCCACCAAAAACTGACATTGGCCAAAGCCATGATGAAAACCAGGTATCTAAGGCGTCAACATCTTGTTTTAAGTCAGCTGCTGTCAATGAGTTGTTAGATGTTCTCTCTTTAGCTAAAACTAAAGCTTCTTCAATAGTTTCTGCTACTACGAAGTCTTCTTTTCCATCTCCATAATAATAAGCCGGAATTTGTTGTCCCCACCATAACTGACGTGAGATATTCCAATCACGGATGTTGTTTAACCAATGCGCATAAGTGTTCTCGAAACGTTTTGGATGCAATTTGATGTCTCCTGTTTCTAAAACGGACTTAATTGCCGGTTTTACCAACTCTTCCATTTTCAAAAACCATTGGTCAGATAATCTTGGTTCGATTACCGCTTTGGTTCTTTCGGAGGTTCCTACTTTATTCAAATGGATTTCGGTTTTAGCCAAAGCTCCAATTTCCTCTAATTCTTTTGCAATTTCAGTACGAACCACAAAACGGTCTTTGCCCTGATAATGCAATCCGAAACTATTTAATGTAGCATCTTCATTAAAGATATCAACGATTTCAAGATTGTGCTTCTCTCCTAACGTTTTATCATTCATATCGTGTGCCGGAGTTACTTTTAAACACCCGGTTCCGAATTCAACATCTACATATTCGTCTTCAATAATCGGAATAACTCTTCCACAAATTGGAACGATAGCTTTTTTCCCTTTTAGATGTGCAAAACGCTCATCATTTGGGTTAATACAGATCGCAGTGTCTCCAAAAATAGTTTCAGGACGTGTCGTGGCGATCGTCAGAAAATCTTCTGAACCTTCGATTTTATATTTTAAGAAAAATAATTTTCCTTGTTGTTCTTCATAGATTACTTCTTCGTCAGAAAGCGTTGTTTTTGCTTCCGGATCCCAGTTTACCATTCGGTATCCTCTGTAAATCAACCCTTTATTATACAAATCTACAAACGAGCGAATTACAGATGCTGACATATCAGGATCCATTGTAAATTTAGTTCTTTCCCAATCGCAGGAAGCTCCTAATTTTTTAAGCTGATCTAAGATTACACCGCCGTATTTATCCGTCCATTCCCAGGCGTGTGCTAAAAATTCTTCACGGGTTAAATCATTCTTATTGATTCCTTCCGCTTTTAATTTCTGTACTACTTTTGCTTCTGTCGCGATAGAAGCATGATCCGTTCCCGGAACCCAACAGGCGTTAAAACCTTTAAGACGCGCTCTACGAATTAAAACATCCTGAATAGTATTGTTCAGCATATGCCCCATGTGAAGGACTCCTGTGACGTTTGGTGGCGGAATTACAATTGTATATGGTGTTCTGTGATCAGGTTCTGAATGAAAATAGTTGTTCTTCATCCAGTAATCATACCATTTGTTCTCGATCGTCTTAGCGTCAAATTGTGCTGGAATTGTCATTTACTAGGGTTGTTTAATCGTTAATTTGCTTATTTGTTTAATCGTTTTGTTACTGCAATTACATCTTTTACTAATCATCAATCGATGAAGCAGATACACGTCTAAACAATTAAACAGAAAAACTGGTTCAATTTTTGTACTAATTATTGACAGCAAAAGTAAATAATTAAGTACACTATAAAAAGCGAATTAATAATTTGTGTGTTAATTAAAAGAATGTATATTTACTTACAACTTAAAAAAAATTTGAAATGAAAAATGTAGCCTCTTTTATTGCAGTCGTATTGTTTAGTACAATAAGTTATGCACAAAACGGCCCAAAAATTGAATTTGAAGCCCAAGACAATACAATTGATTATGGAAAAATTTCGAAAAGTGACAACGGAGTTCGCTCTTTTGAATTTACCAATACAGGTGATGCCCCACTTTTGATTACCGGTGCTGAATCTACTGTAAGTTCTATAGTTGTTACCAAACCGGCAGCAGCAGTTATGCCAGGAAAAAAAGGTAAAATTGATGTAAAATACAACATGGTTTCCGGTCCGATTCGTAAAACAATAACCGTTGAAACGAATGCCGTAAACTACCCTGACGGTAGAGTTGCCTTAAAAATCAAAGGTGAAGTTTTATAAAGAATTAAATCTAAAAAATAGTAAAGCCGCTTCCTGAAATTAAGAAGCGGCTTTTTTTATCTGTATTTTCAATCTAAATCCGAAAGGTTTTAAAAGTCTGTCGGATTTATTTTTTAGAGGTCATTATTTTGCTTTCTCAGTACACTCAACAGCATCAAATTTATATTTTACACGATCAAAATCGATTGGTTTATCTTTTACCAGGTAAGTAACTCCCATAGTAGTCTGCATCGTCCCGTTACCTAGAATAAGTCTTTTGTCTTTCTTTAAGAATGCCATTGGATTTTTAAAAGTTTTATTCTTGTTGGTTACCTCTTGAAAAGTATAATCGGCAAATAAGGTGTCTCCGCGAAATTCTCCCGTAAGTTCTCCCACTCTTTCTGTTGCCGCGGAAACTTTCATAGTCATGTTACCACTTATCTTACCATTTTTTAGCGTGTTTACTTTTAAATCGATAATATCTTTTTCATATATAGCTTTGTAACATTCTGTACTTACGATGGTCTCAGCATCTGCTTTAGCTGCTTCAGCCGCCTTCTGATTTTCATTGTTTTTACAGCTTTGAAGTCCGATACAAGTCACAAGCAAGCAGGATACAACTAGGTTTTTCATAATTATCTTTATTTTAATCGTTGTTATTTTATAAAATTAAATAAAAAAGAAGCCAAAAGAAAGGGTTCTCAACTAATTTTTTAAACATCAAACCCGACAAGGTTTTAAAAATCTGTCGGGTTGGTTTAACTCTTGCAATTATAAGTCCTTAATTACAAATTCACTTCTTCTGTTCAATTCGTGTTCTTCTTCTGAGCACGCTTCATCGGGGTTACATTTCACAATAGGTACCGATTCCCCATATCCCTTAGCCGTCACCCTTTTGGCGTTAATACCTGACTCTATTATAAAGTCTCTGGTTGAATTGGCTCTTTTTTGAGATAAATTGGCATTAAACTTTTCATTTCCTCTCGAATCGGTATGTGATCCAATTTCGATTACCATGTCTGGATATTTCTTCATTAATTCGACCACACGCCCCAATACTACTTTAGATTCTTTTCGGATGTACCACAAATTATAATCAAAATAAATCGGATCGGTTTTAATGATTAATCTGCCTTTATTGTCTTTTACCACATCTTTTTCCTGTGCAAGAATCTGAGCAGTTTTCTCTTTCTTTCTAATGTCTTTTGCAATAATTTCGTCTGCCTTCGCCTTTTTATCAGCTTCTTTTAAAGCAATAGCAGCCAGTGCTTCCCTTTCTTTTCTTCGTTTTGTATCAATTTCTTCCTCTTGTCTTTTCTTTTCTGCAAGCTGCTGTTCTTCCTGTCTTTTCTTTTCAGCAGTTTGTAACTCCTCTTGTTTAATAACCTCCAAAGATCTTAATGCCATCGAAGCATCATGGCTTGCGTTTCTGGTTTTTCCGGAAGATATGATTCTCGATTCGCTTGTATACTTTTCTTTGGAACTTAAAACTATAAACGAACTTTCGCAATCAACAGTAAAACTAAACTTCCCATCTGTGGTGGTAATTGTTGTATTCAAAACCTTCTGATCTGAATTCTGTAAAATCACTGTTGCATTTTCTAAGGGTAGCTTAGTATCGACATCTGTAATAACTCCTGTGATGAATTGTTTACAATCTTCTACAATTAGATCTTTGATTTCTTTAATTTGATAAATATCATCGCTCCCTTTTCCTCCCTCTCTATTCGAAGCAAAATAACCTTCTTTGGTATCGGCATCGATATTAAAAGAGAAATCATCCCCATTTGAATTCAAAGGCTGTCCCACATTCACGGGCTTACTGTATTCGTTTCCTTTAATATCGGAAACAAAAACATCAAGTGACCCATAACCCAAATGTCCGTCAGAAGAAAAATAGAGTTTTTGGTCGGTTGAAACAAAGGGAAATTGCTCTCTTTTGTCGGTATTAATGGTTGGCCCTAAATTTCGAGGTGTATCAAATGCTCCTTTATTAATGTTTACCGAATAAATATCAAATGAACCCAAAGTTCCCGGCATATCTGATGCAAAGTACAACACTTTTTCATCCGGACTCAAAGCGGGATGTTCGACTGAATATTCTGAACTGTTAAACGGAAGAGAAGTTACATTTTTCCATTTTCCTTCCACCAATTCAGCTTTAAAGATCTGAAGATTCGAAATTTTCTGCTCGTTTGTTTTCTTGCTTTTGTTCTTAGAATTGTTACGCGTAAAATAAATCGTTTTACCGTCTTTTGTAAAAACCGCGTTTGCCTCGTGCATCCCGCTTTTTAACTCTTTGGCAAAATAATGCACTATAGAATCCGCGGAATTGCTGTTTTTAAGAGGAATCGACACCAGATTCAAATAGGTTTCATTGTCCCATTTGAATTTTTTATCCAATAATCCGGGCTTTAATTTTACTCCTGCAAAAACCAGGTTTTCATTATATTTTACTGCTCCAAACTCAGAATTAGGAGTGTTGATTGCCAGATTTTTAAGTTCATATCGTTTCCCTATTGCCGAAACATTCTCCAGAGTTTTTAACTCTTTCTCAAAATTAGAAACTGCATCACTATCATTTGATTTTGAATAATACTCCTTTAAAGCTGCATTGGCATCGTCATAACTGTTGCTTGCTTTTAAAGTCTGTGCATATCTGAAATAATAATTTCTATCTAAACCATTACCATAATTTTGGATCAAAAGTCGGTAATAACGCTGTGCTTTTATCAAATCGTTAGTGTAAAAATAAGAGTCTGCCAGATTCCTGATCACTTCCTGTGAAGGCTTATTTTCTGCTAATTTTTCATATAAAGTAATCGCTTCAGCATAATGCGTTTTATCAAAAAAACGTTTGGCTCTGGCCAATTCAAAATCCTGAGCCTGTATAAACTGTATTAAAAATACGAATACAATAACGAGTAATTTTTTCCTGTTTTTCATTTTAAAAGAATCTTGGCGATTTATCATATCCTTTGCCTAATAAGTCTAAATCAAAAAGCAGCATAATTTCGTGTGTACCAGAATTAAACCTTCCCATATTCGACAAAGTATGATCGTAAGCATAGCCCACTCTTAAAGTTGGCGTTACATTTATGTTCATTAAAGCACTTACAGCATCGTTTACTCTATAGGCTGCACCCAATTCAAATTTATTATTGTACAAAACATTGGCTGTCAGATCTAAAGTAATCGGCGTTCCCGGAACAAATTTTGACATAAAAGCGGGCTTTAATTTAACCTTATCATTGAGTTGGAAAACATATCCTGCCGTTAAAAAAGTGTGAATGGCTTCTGATCCGTAAGCGTTGATTCCGGATTTCTCTTCAAGGTGTTTTGTGCCCAACAAATTGGGTACAGACAATCCGACATAAAAATTATCTCTGAAGTAATAGGCTCCCACTCCAATATTAGGCTTGGTGACATTTACATTTTCGGCGAAAGCCAAATCACTGGCCGCATTCCCGCTTTCTAATTTAAACCCGTTGAAATTACTTTGGAGCGATGTATAACCTGCTTTTAGTCCAAGCGAAAGTTTATTTTTTCCACCCAGATTTAAGACATAGGCAAAATCAGCATAAAAATTATTCTCTTTTTTTGCTCCGTCGCCAATATCATCTGAAACCAATGATAATCCCACTTCAATTTTATCGCTTAAAGCTGTATGTCCGAAAAAGGTAAAAGTTTTAGGCGCTCCAACGGCTCCAACCCATTGCGTTCTGTACAATCCTCCAAAATTCATCATAGCAGGAACTCCTGTCGCATAAGCAGGATTGACTACACTCATGTTGTACATATAATGGGTGTACTCAGGATCCTGTTGGGCTGAGGCTGATGTGATACAAAAGAGGAAACTTATAAAAAGTAGTACTTTTTTCATTTGAAACTTATCTTAAATACTATAAAAAGAAACTATCTGTTCAGGTAAAGTCGTCCCTGCTGCGGACGTCTGTTGTCTTTATTAAAATTGACCACATAAAAATAGACTCCATTTGGCACAATTCCGTCACCAAAACCGGCCGATTCGGAATTTCTTCCGTCCCAATTTGGTTTATTTCTATTTCCTTTAAACATTACATTTCCATATCTGTTGAAGATTTCAAGAGTATAATCCGGGTATAAAAATTCTATATCCGGAATCCTGAAAGTATCATTTACGTTATCTCCGTTTGGTGAAAATCCGTCCGGAATAAAAAAAGCATATTCATCCGGATTACAATCGAATAAAGAAACTGTAACCCCTAAATAATTATCAGAAATACAACTGGTTACAATCGAAAGATCGAAACCGTAATAAGTTGCCTTATCGCGAAGCAAAGTTGTTGAAGTCAATAAATTACCGTTATTTTCTGCATCATACCACGCAACTGTCGAAGATACATTGGTCGCTTTTGATAAATCTGCAATCGTTGGATTTTTTAAACCACAAAAATTTTCCCCACCTGAATTCAGTGTCGGAGCCGGTGTATCGTTTACCACAACTGAAACGGGAGTGGGCGCAGAAAGACAATTTGCAGCAGAAATCTCTCTTACATAAAGCTGTTCTGTTTTTAAAACATAAGTATCTGCAAGTGGAGTAGTTACCGTTGCAGAACTATACCATTTGTACTGAGTTCCTCTTGGTGTTAAATTTGTGATTACCGCTCCCTCTACTTTACAAAAAATCTGCGGACTAGCTGCAAGCGGAGCGTCAGGAATTGCATTTAACATAAAAGTGTCCGACACATTAACCAAATCAATATCACAGGATGTCACATTGTTCTTCACATTAAGAGCTTTAATTCTTGTTGAACCTGTATTTAAAAGCAATTCCTGAGGAATAACAAAAGTAGCTTTCCCGTTTGTAACTGCTAAAACAACGGTCTGTAATGCAGAAGAATTACTATCAGAAAGCGTGTAAGAGAGCGTAATGTCTGTTAAATTTCCTAATCCGGAAACAGCTACAGGAACTGATTCTCCAAAACAAAAGTTTTCGACCTGTACGACAATAGTTGTCCCATCTGGCAAAGGATTAATAATCTGATTCCCTTTTACATTGGCTACATTCGCACATTGGGGAGATGGATTCGTTATGTTTGTAATACTTGTTATCGTAATTGCTGACGATCCGCTTTTTACATTTAAACTCGCCGGAATTACAAAGTTTGCATTCCCACCAGAAACTGTAATATTTACTGTTCTTCCGGTAACAACATTATCTCCTGTCAGATTATAAGTAATTCTGTAAGTTCCATTAGCCAATAACGAAGCATTTGAAAGCTGAATTATTGCTGCCTCATTTTGACAAATTGGACTAGTGGTTAAAATGGCTCCATCTAAACGCGGCAACGGACTAATAATTAAATCATCTGATAAATTATTAATTATATTGGTACATAATTTTTTACTGGATGTAGCTATAATGCTAGTCACAGTAAGCGTAAATGTGCCTATTTGCTTAAAATAAGCAGAGCTAAGCGGAAATATCAATATCCCATTAGTAAAATTAGCCTTTACAGTTGCTGATGCAATGGTAGGTCCTGTAATAGTATACTGAACTTCATATTCTCCGTTCGGAATTACTTGCGGCCCTTGCATAATTCTTGCGGTATAGGATGCCGTTGCAATTTTATCTTCACAAATATCTGAATCAACCAACACCCTTGCGCCGGTAAAATCTAATCTTTTTTCCAGTGTAATTTTTACCGTTTCACTATCATTTTCACAGATATTCTGATCCGGAACTGCAAAAACGGTGTAGGTATAGGTGTACTCTCCCGCTCCGGATGTAGCAAACAATGTCTGAAGATTAACGGTATGACCCGTTGACGCGGTAATACCGGGACCACTCCACTTACCTCCCATATCTTCCCCTGAAAGCAGGTCGTGCAGGTCAAAATTAGCATAAGGTCCTAAGTCAGTCGTTCCGCATAATTCTTTATCTGTTGGATCTCCGGCTTCCGGCTTCCTTACAACCGTTATCTTCACTGCAGAAGTAAGTGGCGCTGATTCGCATGCCAGTACGGGCGGCACTGTGTACGTAAAATTATAAGTGGTCTTCACTTGTACCTTTGGTACCGTGAACGTAGATCTTACAATCCTACCGCTACTATCCCTCCATGTTCCGTTGGAATGCGGCCCCATAATAACACTATTAAATGCCGTAAAAAGATTATACTCTCCTCTGTCATTACAGATTGTAGCTTCAGTTCCAATTCCCGAATATGCACCAATAGTTAAGGTTACGGTTGCTTTATCTACCACACATCCCGGCGTTGTTACGGTATAGGTGTATTGATAAGTGCCTCCACTTGAAATAAGCTGGGCATTTAACATTCCTGTAGCAGAATCCAGACCTCTCAGATTATTATTATCCGTCCAGGTTCCTCCCGGAGTTGGTATACCTCCCAATAACGAAAACAAAGAAATTGATTGATTGACCGGATTTTCAATATCACAAATTATTATTTGCGCATCGGTTCCCGCACACTGCGCATGAATTTTTGACGTACAAATCAGTAAGACAATAAAGGATAATAAAAATCGAAAGAAATTAGCGTTTTTTTTAACCATAAACCTCCAATTATTTTTTTACAAACATAACAAAATAATAATGTTTATTAAACAGTTAAAGCTCACTTTAATAATTAAATATTTACAAAAGATCTCTGTAATAAAAAGCAACATTTAATTTTTTCTACAATTCATCTTCCAGTTTAAATCTAAATTTTAAAAGAAGACTGTTTCTTTCTATTTCTAAATCTATCCAAACGTCTTCTTCCGACTTTAAAAGTGAATTGATCTGCTGTAAGGTATATTTGTATGGAAGTGCGTGATTAATTCGAACAATGACATCTCCTGCTTTCAACCCACAACGTTCTGCGGCTGATTTTTTACGGATGTTTACAATTTCATAAATTGGTTTTAATGAAAACTTATATCTGAAATTGTTATCTTTTTTAGCGGTATAACCCGCTTCCTGAATTGAATTAACAACCTGTACAGTCTCCAAATGAACCGTCTCCTGAACCCATTGAAGCCCATTGTGCTGCACAGTAATTCCACTCTTGTTATAGGTAAAAGGTTCTAAAAATTTACTATTTTTCTTGAGATACAATGTTTTATCCGCATAATCCAATACAACTGTAAATCGTTTTAAAACTTCCCCGCCAACAGAACCAATTCGTCCCGGTACCATCTTTACATTTCGAATCGAAGTTGAATCCGGAAAAGCCACGATAGGATTTTTAAAATCAAACTCACCGATAGAAAACTTTTCAATTTTGGCACGATGTCCTTCGATATCACCACTGAAACCTTTCCCCAGAAAATCAGGGAAATTTTTATTCGGCAGTTTTATAATATCATTCTTAAAAATCCAAAAAGCGTCACTATTACCAATATCGATTAACATTTTTGCGGGTACAGCAACATTGTCCACAAATGCGGTTGTGTACAGATACGGTTTAGCTCTTTCGATCGTAATCGGGACTTCTTTAAATTTTTTATTCAGTCTTTTAAGAGTTTCTTCATTATTCTGATAAACAACAATTTTCTTCTTTTGATAGTTTAACTCAACGAGGTTGTTTTTGAAAAATTTATATCCGATAATGCCATTCACCGGAATTCCAATGTGTGATGATAAATTAAAAGTTTGGTCCAAAATAACATAAAGTAAATGGTTATTTGATTTTAAACCATGAGTTTCTAAGACATTATTAGTCGATTTCAAACCTTCAATTTCGTTTTCACTTCCTAAACCTCTCAGCTTAATTTTCTGAACATTTTTAAAACTAACTTCCTGCTTTTCTTCCATACTGAACAAAATGGTTTCTTCAACACCGGAATCCAGTAAGAAATTCAGTTCTGCTCCATTTACTTTTATAGGAATAAAAACCAGATTATTAATTAATGTAAAAGGTATGGTAACCTTAGAGGCACGATTTCCTATTTGAAAATCTTCTTGCGCCTGAAGTGTAAAAGCTGTGAAAAGCCCAAAAAACAACATGAAATGTTTTCTCATTGATAAAATTTTAAGATAAAATTACTAAAAATATCGATAATTACTACAAATTAATAAGTACCTGTAATGTTTACGTTAAATTCGAAAAAAAAATGCAAATTTGCACTTCAATAAATAAAACCCATGCCAACAATCTCACACAAAGGCAGAAACATGCCCGAATCACCGATACGTAAACTTGCTCCTTTTGCTGATTTAGCAAAGAAAAAAGGACACAAAGTGTATCATTTAAACATTGGTCAACCGGATATCAAGACACCCGAAGTGGCCATCGAGGCGGTAAAAAATATTGACTTAACCCTTATAGAATATAGTCCGTCAGCCGGATACGAAAGCTATAGAAAAAAATTAGCTCAATTTTACCAGCGTCAAAATGTAAACGTTAACACAGAAGACATCATTGTTACAACTGGTGGTTCTGAAGCCTTACTATTTGCGCTGGCCACAATTACAGATCCGGGAGATGAAATTATCATTCCGGAACCTTTTTATGCTAATTACCATGCATTTGCCTCTTCAACAAGTGCAACTGTCGTTCCTTTGGTTTCGACTATCGAAACAGCATTTGCTTTACCAAGTATTGAAGAAGTTGAAAAACTCATTACAAAAAAAACAAAAGCCATATTAATTTGCAATCCCGGCAATCCAACCGGATATTTATATTCTGAAGAAGAAATCAGACAATTGGCAGCC
Organism: Flavobacterium tructae; assembly: GCF_001853485.1. NCBI lineage: Bacteria > Pseudomonadati > Bacteroidota > Flavobacteriia > Flavobacteriales > Flavobacteriaceae > Flavobacterium > Flavobacterium tructae. The sequence goes on from NZ_MIKE01000022.1 coordinate 500,805, forward strand.
TTAATCAAAAAACACGATCTATACCTGATTGCTGACGAAGTCTATCGTGAGTTTTTATACGACGGAGACGACAAACATTTTTCTGTAATGAATTTGGAAGATGTTCAGCAAAACGTGATCATGGTCGATTCTGTTTCTAAACGCTATAGTATGTGTGGCGCCAGAATTGGATGTCTGGTAACCAAAAATAAAGAGGTATTGGCAACTGTAATGAAGTTTGCACAGGCACGTCTGAGTCCTCCTACCATCGAGCAAATTGCATGTGAAGCGGCAATAGATACTCCGCAAAGTTATTTTGACGAGGTAATTTCCGAATATAAAGAACGTCGCGACACTTTAATCGCAGAACTGAATAAAATTGAAGGCGTTATTGTGACGAAACCAAAAGGAGCATTTTACTGCATCGCACAATTGCCTATCGACAATTCTGAAGATTTTGCGCAATGGCTTTTAGAAAGTTACGATCTGAATGGAGAAACGGTTATGGTTGCTCCTGCTGCCGGATTTTACTCAACACCGGGAATGGGACTGAATCAGGTTCGAATTGCGTACGTTTTAAACAAAAAAGATTTAGTTACTGCTGTAAACATTTTAAAAGAAGCTCTTTTGGTTTACAACAAGAAGTAAGATTCGAATATAAAATTTTAAAAAGACAATAACATGCTGTGTTATTGTCTTTTGTATTTAAAAGAAACCTCATTTTCTCTACAATTTGAATTTTATAGCAAAAGCCGCAATTAAATAGTAAAAACCATAGAAAAGGTTTACCATTTATTAATTATCTTTACCGCCTTAAAAAGAAATACCCATACTAATAGTAAGTTTTTAATGATAAATAACGAAGATTTTTTAGACGAAATAGGAGACAATCACTTTAGCAGTAACGCAAAAAATCCTTTAAGACCGGATGCTTTTGACTTAAGTGATGACGAAAAAATAGAAAAAATAAAAAAAGATGTTGAAAACATCCTTCAAACCTTAGGAATGGATTTGACGGATGACAGTATCAAAGGGACTCCAAACCGAGTAGCCAAAATGTTTGTAAAAGAAATTTTTGGAGGTCTTAATCCTTCAAAACAGCCAAAAGCTTCTACTTTTGACAATAACTACAAATACGGTGAAATGCTGGTAGAAAAAAATATTACGGTTTATTCTACTTGTGAGCACCATTTACTGCCAATTATCGGAAGAGCTCACGTGGCTTATATCTCTAACGGAAGAGTTATTGGTTTATCCAAAATGAACCGTATTGTAGAATATTATGCCAAAAGACCTCAGGTTCAGGAGCGTCTAACCATGCAAATTGTTCAGGAATTACAAAAAGCACTTGGAACCGAAGATGTAGCCTGCGTGATCGACGCGAAACACCTTTGCGTAAATTCCAGAGGAATCAAAGATATCGAAAGCAGCACAGTAACCTCTGAATTTGGTGGTAGATTTAAAGATCCGCAAATTAAAAGAGAACTTTTGGATTATATTAAATTGGATACGCAGTTTTAAAAGTTTGTTGTTTTTGGTTGATAGTTTGTTGTTCTTATGGCAAAAATAGAGAAATTTGAAGATCTGGAAATCTGGAGACTTGCCAGAGAAATTTGTCAGCAAATTGAGTATTTGATTCAAAATACCAACTTAAAAACAAATTATTCACTGACAAATCAAATTGACAGAAGTTCAGGTTCAATAATGGACAATATTGCTGAAGGTTTTGAGCGAAATGGAAATAGAGAATTCATTAATTTTCTAAGTATCGCAAAAGGTTCAGCCGGAGAAGTAAAATCACAATCCTACAGAGCGTTCGACAAAAAACTAATTAATAAAGAACAGCATTTAGAACTAAATGAAAAAGTTGAACTGGTAAAAAATAAAATAGGGGCTATGATGAATTATTTAAATAAATGTGAAATCAAAGGCCTCAAATTCAAATAACATTTTTCCAACAAACAACAAACAACAAACAACAAACAATAAACAATAAACAATAAACAATAAACAATAAAGTAAAAATATGCCTTTATACACAGCTCAACCTCTAAAAATATACAATTCACTTTCGGGTGAAAAAGAAAGTTTCAACCCTATACATGAAGGAAACGTTGGAATGTATGTTTGCGGACCTACGGTTTATAGCAATGTACACTTAGGAAACGTTAGAACTTTCATGTCTTTTGACGTGATATTCAGGTATTTTTTACACCTAGATTACAAAGTGCGATATGTGCGTAACATTACTGATGTGGGGCATATTGTAGACGATGTAGATGAAGGTGAAGATAAGATTGCCAAAAAAGCACGATTGGAGCAATTAGAGCCTATGGAAATTGTTCAGCGCTATACCGTTGATTTTCATAATATATTGAAATCCTTCAATTTCTTACCGCCAAGCATTGAACCAACTGCTACCGGACACATTATTGAGCAAATCGAAATCATCAAAAAAATTATCGATACCGGAATTGGTTATGAAGCAAACGGATCGGTTTATTTTGACGTTGTGAAATACAACGAAACCAATAATTACGGAATTTTAAGCGGTAGAAATATCGAAGATATGCTGGCAAACACTCGTGATCTTGACGGACAATCTGACAAAAGAAACCCACAGGATTTTGCGCTTTGGAAAAAAGCAGAACCGGAACATATTATGAGATGGCCTTCGCCATGGAGTGATGGTTTCCCGGGCTGGCACTTAGAATGTACCGCCATGAGTACCAAATATCTTGGAAATCATTTCGATATTCACGGAGGTGGGATGGACTTGAAGTTCCCACATCACGAATGTGAAATCGCCCAAAACGAAGCATGTACAGGTCAGTCTCCGGTAAACTACTGGATGCATGCCAATATGCTGACTTTAAACGGAAAGAAAATGGCAAAATCGACCGGAAACAACATTTTACCGGGAGAAATTCTAAGCGGAGACAATAACATTCTTAGCAAAGCTTTTTCGGCGTCTGTAACCCGCTTTTTCATGTTGCAGGCACACTATAGAAGCATCCTGGATTTTTCTGATGATGCTATTGTGGCTGCCGAAAAAGGATATAAAAGATTAATGGAAGCTGTAGATGCTTTACCTACAATTTCAGCAGGTACAACAAGTTCTATAGACATTGCAGCATGGAAACAATTGTGCTACGATGCTATGAATGATGATTTCAATACGCCAATTCTGATTGCGCAATTGTTTGAAGCGGTTCGTTATATCAATTTACTGAAAGACGGAAAAGAAACAATCTCAGCAGAAGATTTAAACACCTTCACAACTGCAATTAATGCTTTTGTTTTTGATGTTTTAGGCTTAGCCAATGACAAAGCTGCTGACGGAAATACCGACAAACTGGAAGGAACTGTGAACATGCTTATCGCAATGAGAAATCAGGCCAGAGCTGACAAAAACTTTGCCCTTTCAGACCAGATTCGCGATCAATTGATTGGCCTTGGAATTCAGTTGAAAGACGGAAAAGAAGGAACCAGCTTCTCTATATAAATCACTCATTTTCTAATAAATCATGAAAGTAATCACTCCATTTGTTTTATTAGTCCGCTTTTATCAATCTGCAATATCGCCTTTTACTCCGGCGAGTTGCAGATTTGAACCTACATGCTCCACTTACATGATCCAGGCCCTGCAGACACATGGTTTGTTTTATGGAGGTTATCTGGGCATGAAAAGAATCTTAAGCTGTCACCCTTGGGGAAGAACCGGTTACGACCCCGTTCCTGAGAAGAAATGTTCACACAAACATTAACTTTTTATAAAGAGCAACACTACTTTAAATATCTATTTTTACAAAATACAAAAAACAACAGCACATGACACAGCCCTTAAATATCGTTTGGAATCCTTCAGAAGGAATCGATCTAGGATTTTTTATGATTCGTTATTACAGTTTAATGTTCGTAATTGCTTTCGGACTAGGATGGTTTTTAATGAAAAAGATCTTCGAACGCGAAAACGAATCTATCGACAAATTAGATTCTTTATTTGTCTGGACTGTTTTAGCTACGTTAATAGGTGCCCGTTTAGGACATGTTTTATTTTACGATTGGGAATATTTTAGAAATCATTTACTTGAGATATTCTTACCTGTTAGATTCGAGCCTAAATTTGAATTTACCGGATTTCAGGGATTAGCGAGCCATGGTGCGGCTATTGCCATCATTGCTGCTATGTATTATTACAGCAAAATGATTTTGAAACGTCCATTATTATGGATTTTAGACCGTGTTGTAATTCCGGTTGCCAGTGGTGCTATTTTTGTTCGTCTAGGGAATTTCTTCAATTCCGAGATTATCGGACATGAAACAAAATCTGCCTTCGGAATTCGTTTTTTACACGATCAATTCAGTAAAAACGAAGCTGTAAATGCTACTCAAATCGCAGATCCTAAAGCTGCGTACACCGCTATCGCAACAGATCCTAAATTTGCCGATTTACTGGCTCAGGTTCCGGCAAAACATCCAACACAATTATATGAAGCTATCAGCTATGTATTTGTTTTTGCCATTTTGTTTTTCTTATACTGGAAAACGAACGCAAGATTAAAATCAGGATTATTGTTCGGACTGTTCCTTGTACTTTTATTTGCAGTACGTTTTGTGGTAGAATTTGTAAAAGAAAGTCAGGGTGGATTTGAAAACGAATTAGGTCTTTTTTCTACCGGACAGTGGCTAAGCATTCCGTTTATCATTATTGGACTTTTCTTCATCATTAGAGCGCAAAGAAATCCTCTAGCAGAATCTTAATCCATTCGATAAAAAACTATAAAAAAGCGTCCGATAATTCAATTTATCGGACACTTTTTTTTGCATTAGGAACAAAAGTTGAGAAAGAATAGGACTGAAAGTCCTAAAAGCAAAAGCATAGTGCGAAGCACTATAAATTAGATTAAGATGTAAAATTGCCCTGAAAGGGCAAAAGCAATTTTCGCACCTAAATCTCAACAAAAAAACATTCAGATTCTTAGAGAATCTCATACAAAATATGCTGAAAGATTTTCTCTGCCATCAGGCTTTTGCCCTTTCAGGGCGTAGCTCATAATTGCCATCATCATTCATAGTGCTACGCACTATACTATTGCTATAGCTCTTTCAGAGCAAATTCCAATTTCATAGATTCGTTTTTAATTAAAGGAAATACGAAATCCCTAATTCAATGTTTCTGGTATTATATCCGGCATTTTCACTGTTTAACCCTCCATTTGAAACGTGCCGAATATTACCGCGAGCATCCAGCTGTAAGCGATTCATTTTAACCGAAAAGCCCATCGCAAAAACATCTGCAAAAGCAAAACCTTTAGACATTCTTTCTGTTTCCGTATCTGTAATCATTGGTCCAATACTTCCTAAAGCATAAACAGAGAAAACTTTTCCAATTGGTTTCCTGACCAAAAAGCCAAGATTCAGCACGTACTCATGCACGTCCTTCAACTTCGTATATTCTTCCCTCTTTTCAAGATAATCAGGTCTGTCCGGCTTTACAAAGTAAAAATTCAACAATTGATGTCTTCCAAAATTAACTTCCGGCTGAACTAAAACTTCATATTTAAAATACTTTGATTCATTAACCCGATAGCGCAATTCTACTTTATAAAAATGATTGGTAAACGTGTAATTTCTATTATTAAATTCACTCCCAAAACCATGATTGATTCCTATGGCCAACTTTTCGTTTTTAGTCTGCCCCGAGGCTTTAAATACGCCAAAAACAATAATTAGAATCAATAGTAATTTTCTACCCATAAATTTTTTTTTACTACCCTAAATATAGCACAAAAAAAAGATCCGGCTTACACCGGATCTCTTTTCAAATACTTAATTTACATTTTACAATATTTTACTTCTATCCCAAAATTCAATCCTAAAGGATTGAATTACCTGACTTATTAAACTTAATTTGCAAGTCATACTTAGCACATCTCCCTCCTAAATAGAAAGCTAAAGAAATACAAAAAAGTACCAGAATAAATAATCGTATAATTTTTTTTTCTTCCATTTTAGCAATTTATAGATTATGCCTTGCATCATATGCAGCACAAGCAGCTCCAAGTTCATAACAACACCATACAGCGGCTAAACCAAGTGATAGAATCCCACTGATTCCTCCATTAATATCCTTTACTTCTTCTTCTGATAATTCTATTACATTTTCCATAATCTAATTTCGATTTTATGAATTTAAATGATATCCTAACATAAATGCCCCCAGGCCAACTGGACCACATACTAAATAACACCCAAGCCCAACCAAATAAGTTGTTTTAGATACACCTCCCTCAACTTCCTTCATTTCCTGAACATTGAGCACTACTACTGCTAAATTTTCTAATTGTTTTTCCATGATTTCATTTTTTTAATTAATAAATTTTTCAATAAAATTATTTTATAGAAATCTTTTTCTTACAGCAAATTTAACCGACTTCCGTCTAATAACCTTGGACGGAAGTCTTACTTATCTATTTTTAACAAATATTCTATTAAAAAAACTACAGCCTTCCCTCAGACAAACCAAATTGTTCTTAAAACTCCAATGCATCGTACCCATTTTTAATGCAAAAAAAAGATCCGGTTTTCACCGGATCTTTTTCTATAACTTAAGCATTTAATTATGCGTTGTGCTTGTCTTCGATTGTGTGTTTGTCATCACTTGAAATTGTGTCAACCAATACCGGTGTAGCAATAAATAATGATGAATAAGTTCCTACCACAATACCAATTAACATAGCAAAGATAAATCCTCTGATAGATTCTCCACCAAAGATAAACATCGTTAATAATACAATGATCATCATTAATGACGTATTCAACGTTCTTGATAATGTAGTATTAATAGAAGCGTTTACGATATCTTCAAAACTTCCTTTACGGTTTCCAATGATGAACTCTCTAATTCTGTCAAATACAATTACAGTATCGTTCATAGAGTAACCAATTACAGTAAGGATAGCTGCAATAAAGTGCTGATCCATTTCCATGTGGAAAGGCATGAATTTGTAGCATAAAGAGTAGATTCCTAATACAAAGATAACGTCGTGTGCTACCGCTGCAATCGCACCTAATGAATATTGCCATTTACGGAAAGAGATCATTAAGTATAAGAAAATAACCGCCATTGCACCTAATACAGCCCAGTAAGAGTTTGTTTTGATATCCTCAGAAATAGAAGCTCCAACTTTAGATTGTTGTACAACACCAATTCTTTTACCATCAAATGAGTTGATGAATTTTTCGTAAGAAGTGTTAGGGAAATATTTCGTTAACGACTTGTATAAAATTTGGTTCACTTCTTCATCGATAGCTACACCGTCTTCTTTAATTTTATATTTAGTTGTGATTTTCAACTGATCGTCATCACCTAAAATTTTCGCCTCAACCGGAGTACCGAAAGCAGCAGACAATTCATCTGATACTACAGTAGCATCAACAGGTTTTTCAAATTTCACCTGGAATGTTCTTCCTCCAACAAAATCAACACCTTCATCTAATCCGTTTACGAAAAAGATAGAAACTAAACTCACAACTACTACAATTGAAGAGAAGATGTATGTGAATTTTTTGATTTTAATAAAGTCAAAGTGGAAGTTTGTAAACCAGTTTTTAGTAACACTTGTAGAGAAAGTTAAATCTCCTTTTCCAGCAATGTTTCTGTCAATAAAAATTCTTGCGATAAAGATTGATGTAAACAATGAAGTTACGATACCAATCAATAATGTTAATGCAAAACCTTTAATTGGTCCTGTACCAAAAATAAACAAGATTGCTCCAGTTAAAACGTGCGTTACGTTTGCATCAATAATAGAACGCATTGCTCCGTGCCATCCGTAAGAAGCTACAACCGCATCAGACAACGATTTACCTTCACGCAATTCTTCTTTTGCTCTTTCAAATATAATAATGTTCGCATCTACCGCAGTACCTAATGTTAATACGATACCTGCAATACCTGGCAATGTCAATACAAAACCAAAACTTGCCATAATTCCGAAAAGGAAAAGTAAGTTTAATAATAATGCAAGGTTAGCATACCAACCAGCTTTACCATAATAGAATACCATCCATAAACAAACCAATAAGAATCCTAATACAGAAGAAATTGTACCTGCATCAATTGCTGCCTGACCTAAAGATGGTCCTACAACTGTTGACTGAATAATATCTGCAGAAGCCGGTAATTTACCTGCATTTAACACGTTAGCTAAATCTTTAGTTTCAGCAACATCAAAAGATCCAGTGATCTCAGATCTACCTCCGGCAATTGGTCCGCTTGTAACACCTGGTGCAGAGTAAACAATATTATCTAAAACGATAGCAATGTATCCTTTTTGAGAGAAAGCTCTTCCTGTTAATTCTTCCCAAACTTTAGCTCCCTGGCTGTTCATTTGCATAGAAACAGCTGGTTTTCCTAATTGGTCAAAAGTATCTTTTGCATCTGTAACTACTCCACCGCTCATCGCAGGAACGTTGTCTCTATTTCCTTTTAAAGCATATAATTCAACTGCTTCAATATCTTTTCCTTTTGCATCTTTAATTGTAGTTGGTTTACTCCAAACAAATTTTGCATTGTGTTGGTCAGCACCCAATAAAACTCTGATATCTGCTCTTTTAAAGTAAGCATTTACAGCAGCAGTATCTTTAGGAGCAAAATATCCTAAAACTGGTCCACCACCCTGACCTAACATTTTGTCAAATAATGGGTTGTTTCCTTTTTTAGTATCAACTGAATCTTTAGCATTATCTGTTAACAATGCATTCAATGAATCTTTAGCAACAGCTTTAGTTTCTTTTACTTTAACTTCAGTCTTTTTTAAAGCCTCGTTAGAAGCTACTAAGAAGTTACCAATTTCTTCGATTTTAAAAGTTTCCCAAAACTCTAACTGAGCTTTTCCACCTAATAATTTCTTAATTCTATCTACATCCTTAGCACCTGGAAGCTCTACTAAGATTCTTCCTGTTTCTCCTAATTTTTGGATGTTTGGTTGCGTTACACCAAATTTGTCGATACGCTCTCTAAGTACTTTGTAAGCACTTTCGATAGATTCGTCAACTTTTTTCTTAATTACTTTTTGAACTTGTGCATCAGACATTTGAAAATCTACACCACCTTCTCCTTGTAAACTTCTGTTTGCAAAAATATCAGGTGAAGCTAATTTTACTGATCCTTTTGAGTTAGCCTCAAAAGCTTCAAAGAACTTATTTAAATAGGTTTTGTTTCCTTCTAAATTTGCAGTTGCATCAGCTAATGATTTATTAAATACCGGATTTTTAGAATTGTTTGCTAATCCTTTCAAAACGTCTTTAACAGAGATTTGAAGAATCACGTTGATTCCACCTTCTAAGTCAAGACCTTTATTAAGTTGTTTGTTTTTTACTTCGTTATAAGTAAAATCAGTAAAACCAAGGTTTAACACTTTTTCTTTTCCAATAGAATCTAAGTATTTTAATTCTTTATCAGGATTATCTCCTGCAAAAGCTTTAGCTTCACTTTTGACACTATTGGCCACAAAAGTGAACGAGAGTTGGTAAATACTTACCAATGCAAATAGAATTGCGAAAAATTTAATAAGTCCTTTATTCTGCATTATTACTAAAAATTAATTATTTTTTATTGTTTGTTTTTGTTTTAAAGTCCCATAGAATAAGCCCTGATATGATTTTTTAGCACTAAAAAATCAAGATCACGAATTACAACATTTTTTTTAACCCGAGCAAATATATAATTAACGAAAAGATTAACCAATTTATTTATTAATTAATCTCAAAAAAAAGACTGCAAAAGTGCAGCCTTTTCCTCTTTTTACGAAATTCGTTATACTAAAATCGATTTTAAAGCGTCATTCATGCTTCTCACCGCATCTGCACTTTTGGCAAATAAGGCTTTTTCATGATCATTTAACTGAATGTCTAATATTTCTTCCACTCCGTTTTTACCAATTATACAAGGTACACCTATACAGATATCATTTTGTCCATACTCTCCTTCAACAAAAACAGAGCAGGCGATCATTTTTTTCTGATCATTCAGAATACTATCTACCAGATAAGCTACAGAAGCTCCTGGCGCATACCATGCTGACGTTCCCAAAAGACCTGTAAGTGTCGCTCCACCCACCATAGTATCAGCAGCTACTTTTTGCAATACTTCTTCTGAAAGAAATTCAGTTACCGGAATTCCGTTATAAGAGGCCAGACGGGTTAATGGAATCATAGTAGTGTCACCATGCCCTCCAATAACCATAGCCGAGATATCGTTTGCCGGTTTATCTAAAGCTAATGAAAGATAGGTTCTGAAACGAGAACTGTCTAACGCTCCACCCATACCAATAATTCTGTTTTTTGGTACTCCGGTCGATTTCAATGCCAAATACGTCATCGTATCCATTGGATTAGAAACTACAACTATTATAGTGTCCGGAGAATATTTCAGTACGTTTTCGGCAACTGTTTTTACAATTCCTGCATTTATACCTATTAATTCTTCACGGGTCATTCCTGGTTTTCTTGGAATTCCAGATGTAATAACTACTACATCACTTCCGGCAGTTTTAGAATAATCATTGGTCACCCCAGATACTTTGGTATTAAAACCTGTATTTGTGGCACATTGCATAATATCCAACGCTTTCCCTTCGGCAAAACCTTCTTTAATATCCAACAACACTACTTCGCTTGCAATTCCTCTATAAGAAATAACATCTGCACAGGTAGCTCCAACATTTCCTGCTCCTACAATGGTAACTTTCATATTTTATACTTTATCGGTTATTAATTAATTTGTTTGTTTGATAAATCGACAATTCGTTTAATCGTTTAAGTAAATTTAAACAATTAAACGAATTGATGATTAAAATTTATTACGCATCGATATTAGCGTAAACTGCATTTTTCTCGATAAATTCTCGACGTGGCGGAACTTCATCTCCCATTAACATAGAGAAAACTCTGTCAGCTTCAGCCAAACTATCAATGGTTACCTGACGCAGAGTTCTGAAGTTCGGATCCATTGTTGTTTCCCACAATTGCTCCGCGTTCATCTCTCCAAGACCTTTATAACGCTGAATTGCGGCGCTTCCACCCATTCTCTCGTTGGCCTGATCACGCTGAACATCATTCCACGCATATTCTTTCTTGTTTCCTTTTTTAACCAAGTACAAAGGTGGTGCAGCGATATAAACGTGACCTTCTTCGATCAGTTCTTTCATGAAACGGAAGAAGAACGTTAATATTAAGGTAGAGATGTGACTACCATCGACATCCGCATCACACATGATGATTACCTTGTGGTATCTTAATTTTTCAATATTTAAGGCTTTACTGTCTTCTGCGGTACCAACTGTTACCCCTAAAGCAGTAAAGATATTTCGAATCTCTTCGTTTTCGAATACTTTATGGTGCATCGCTTTCTCCACATTCAAAATCTTACCACGTAAGGGTAAAATTGCCTGAAAGTTTCTGTCACGACCTTGTTTAGCAGTTCCACCCGCCGAGTCTCCCTCGACAAGGTAAACCTCACATCTTGCAGGATCCTGCTCTGAACAATCTGAAAGTTTTCCCGGTAATCCACCACCACCCATAACGGTTTTACGCTGTACCATTTCACGAGCTTTCTTAGCCGCGTGACGTGCCTGAGCAGCCAAGATTACTTTTTGAATAATGACTCTGGCGTCATTTGGATTTTCTTCCAGATAATTCTCTAACATCTCTCCAACAGCCTGAGAAACCGGAGAAACTACCTCTCTGTTTCCTAGCTTTGTTTTGGTCTGACCTTCGAATTGAGGCTCTGCAACTTTTACCGAGATAATAGCAGTTAATCCCTCACGGAAATCATCTCCCGCAATTTCGAATTTCAATTTATCCAACATTCCGGATGCATCAGCATATTTTTTAAGGGTTCTTGTTAAACCACTTCTAAAACCTTGTAAATGCGTTCCTCCTTCGTGTGTATTGATGTTATTTACGTAAGAGAAAATATTTTCTGTATAACTTGTATTGTAAATCAGCGCCACTTCAACCGGAATTTCTCCTTTATCGTGATCCATACTGATTACATGCGAAACAATTGGCTCGCGGTTACCGTCTAAATAACGAATATACTCTTTTAGCCCTTCTGTAGAATGAAAAACTTCGCTTCTGAATTCTCCTTTTTCATTTACTTCTCTTTTATCTGTGAAAGTGATTGTAATTCCTTTGTTCAGAAAAGAAAGCTCACGCATACGAGCGGATAACGTATCATAAGAGAACTCTGTAGTTTGTGTAAAAATGGTATTATCAGGGTAAAAAGTCTGACGTGTACCTCTTTTTTCTGTTTCTCCTATTTGTTTTACCGGATATAATGATTTACCTCTCTCGTACTCTTGTTCGTAGATTTTTCCTTCTCTAAAAACGGTAGATTTCATGTGAACAGAAAGGGCATTTACAACCGAAACCCCTACTCCGTGCAAACCTCCGGAAACCTTATAAGAATCTTTATCAAATTTACCTCCGGCTCCAATTTTAGTCATTACAACCTCAAGTGCCGAAACGCCTTCTTTTTTATGTAAATCAACCGGAATACCACGACCATTATCCTCAACTGTTACTGATCCGTCTTCGTTTATTGCAACACCAATGGTATCACAATGTCCTCCCATCGCCTCATCAATAGAGTTATCTACAACTTCATAAACCAAATGATGAAGCCCTCGAACTCCCACATCTCCAATATACATCGATGGACGCATTCTTACGTGCTCCATTCCTTCTAATGCCTGAATACTATCTGCTGAATAATTGTTCTTCTTGATTTCTTCGCTCATATAATTTATTCTAAAAAATGTATTTATTGTCTAACACGCAAATATATAAAAACGCAAATTATATATCCGTAAAATTCCGATTTAAAGCACTTAAGTTATCAACACAATTGTCTGAAAAACCTAAAAATATACTTAAAAGAACACTTAAATTCCAATTTTCTTAAATTCCAATTTGCAAAATTTTAGAATGCAGTAAAAAATCAATTGATTTTATAAAGTCTAAATTGCAAAACGCCTATTTTTTAAACTGTATAAAAAAACCGAAATAACATTATAAAAATGCATTTCGGTTTCTATGAATTCCCCCTAAATTGGAATTTGGGTTTTGGAATTTTTATATTAATTTTTATTGTTTTTTATTAAAATCTCCAACATAAACAGAAGTCATTTTATCTAAACTTAAGTACTTTTTCGCAACCGCATTTACCTCTTCGATTTTCAAGGCTTTAACTTTAGCTTCAAGAGCATCATAATCTTCCAAAGGAACTCCGTATTGCAGATAAACATTGGTCAAATCCATTAAAGTTCCGTCATCACCCAATCGTGTTTTTCTTTCATTAAGCCAGCTCACAAGATTTGATTTTAACTCTTCTGCTGTGAAGCCATCTTTTAATGCTTTTGCAATTTCTTCTTTTGCAGCAATCTCAACGGCATTTTTCTTCGTTGGATTTAAAAATGCGTAATAAGCCCAATACGAAACATCATTGGTGATGGGTACATTTACGAACGACCCTGCTCCGTAGCTGATTCCTTCTTTTTCTCTCAATCGCATCGGTATTCTTGCGCTTAGAAAACCTCCGCTTCCTAACATTTCATTGGCCATCACAAAAGCAGGATAATCAGCATCTTTCTGAGTCATTTTAAAACTGATTTTACCCACAGCAACCGCATTTTCTTTATCAGGAGTAATATACTCTTTATCGGCTTTCTGTGTTTCAAAATAAGTCGGTATTGCTCTTTCATATTTTGATTTAGAATTCCATTTACCAAAAGTACTCTCTAAAATCTGAGCTGTAGATTTCGATTCTAAATCTCCCACTACAGTCCCTACTCCATTATTTCCTCCTAAAATATTTTTATAGAAATCAATAAGTTCCGGCTGTTTTATCTTTTTGTAAGCATCAATTTGTTCCTGAACGGTCGCAGTGTAAAAAATACTCTCTTTTGGATATTTAGAGGTTTGTCTTGAAACTTCGATAAATGCCAGAGAATTAGGATCATTTAAATTCGATTCTAAGTAGGTGTTATATTCACTGATTGTTTTGGTTAACTCATTTTGCGGAAAAGTAGCATTAGTCAATAAATCTCCTAAAATCTCCATTACTTCCTTAAAACTTTCTTTATAGGTACTAACATTCACCGTTAATGTTTGTCCTGAAAAACCAAATGACAAACTTGATTTCAGAACATCTAAACGATCACTAATTTGTTCTTTTGTACGGGTAGTTGTTCCGGTCTTTAACAATTGAGCCAAAATAGCACCAACATCTGATTTTCCAGATAAATCCTTTTCATTACTTACCGGAAATTTAAACGCTGCCTGAACTTTTCCTCCTTTAATTTCTTTTTTAATCAAGCCATACTTAGCGCCATTACTTAACTTTCCTTCAACAAAATTTTGTTTCAGATTTTTAATAGAAGCTTCAAACGGAGCTGTTTCTTTTTCAAGTGCTTTTCCTTTGTAATCTTTAGTAAAAGCTGCTAATTGCTCGTCAGTATATTCGACTGGCTTAACTCTTTGTTCGTCTTTTGAAGGAATAAATACTCCCACAGTTCTGTTGTTACTTTTAAAATACTTTTCAGCAACTCTTTGTATGTCCTCTTTTGTAAGTTTTTCGATTGCATCTCTATACAGGAAACCTAACCTGTAATCACCTGCACCAATAATTTCGGTAAGATTTATGGCAAAAGAAATAGTGTTATTTTTAACCCCTTCAATTTGCTTGATAATTTTAGCTTTAGCTCTGCTTACGTCTTCATCCGTGTATTTGGTTGATCCAATTTTATCCAGTTCAGCTCTTACCAGTTCTTTTGTTGCTACAACATCTTTATCGTTTGGAACGGCTACTCCAAAGTACACAAAACTGGCATCTCTGGTGGTTGGCTGCCAATAATAAATACTGGAAATCTTTTGAGTTTCTACCAGTGATTTGTACAAATAACCAGATGGATCGGCTGTTAAAATTTCCCCCAGAGCATCAATGGCTGCATAGTCTTTATCTGCATAGGCTGCGGTGTGGTACAATGCCCCGATATTTTTGCTGTCACCGGCTCTTTTCAGCTCCACAAACTTTTCACCATCCTGCGCCGGCTCTATCGTATACGTTTTATCCAAAACTCTCTTAGGTTTTGCAATGCTTCCAAAATATTGACCTACATACTGCAATGCTTTTTTCTCATCAAATTTTCCGGCAATTATCAAAGTTGAATTATCCGGCTGATAATATTTTTCATAGAAAACTCTTAATCTGTTAGCTTTTACGCGTTCAATATCTTCTTTACTTCCAATGGTGCTCTTTCCGTAATTGTGCCACAAATAAGCCGAAGAAAGTATTCTTTCCTGTAAAACACCGTCAGGGTTGTTTTCTCCTATTTCGAACTCGTTTCTAACTACAGAAAATTCTTTATCTAAATCGGTCTGTAAAATAGTCGCATTGATCATTCGGTCTGCTTCCATTTCAATACTCCATTTCAGATTTTCATCATTCGATGGAAAAACTTCATAATAATTGGTACGATCCAGCCAGGTTGTACCATTAGCAGCACCTCCTTTTTCAGAAAGCATTTTTTTTATATCTCCTAAGTTTTTGGTACTCTTAAAAAGCATGTGCTCTAACAAGTGGGCCATTCCTTTTTCTCCGTAACCTTCGTTTCTGGAGCCAACATTGTAAACAATATTTACCACCATATTACTTTGGGAAGCATCCGGAATCAAGAGCACTTTCAATCCGTTATTCAGGGAATATTCTTTTACTCCTTCGACATTTTTAATATATTTTGGCACGTCAGTTTTTTGTGCGCACACCGGACTTAATGAAGCTAGCGAGCAGCACAAAACACTGCTAAGCAATAAGTTTCTCATAGATAAAGTTTAAAATGGTTAGTTATTAATGGTAACCAAATATAATATTTTTCCTAAACACGATGAGCGATAATTAACTTAGTTTTTAGAAATGTTCAAGGATTCAAATCTTAATTTTCAAATTACAAGTTTCAGGTTTCAAGTTTCAGGTTTCAGGTTTCAAGTTTCAAGTTTCAAGTTTCAAGTTTTGAAATTTGGAATTTGGAATTTGGAATTTGGAATTTGAGTTTTAATAACTAAAAGTTTTCCTTCTTTCAAATCATAAAAAAATCCGGAACTACATTTGACATGTCTTTCCGGATTTTTTTTTAAAACTTATTTTCAATAATGATTTTGTTCCCTCTATTAAGAAACAACACTCCTTGCCTATTTTAAGCAATAATTCCTGCTTTCGATTCAACACCTGCTTTAACGTGCGCTGCATTGGCTCTTCCGCTTGGATCCTGATTTTCCTGCCATTTCGGTATCCATTTTCTAACGGTTTGTGCTGAACTAACCTGTGGGTAGAATTTATGGAAAATTGATCTGTACAGATAAGCTTCCTTAGTTGTCGGTGAGTTATATGGAAATTCTATGCTTGCACCTGCAAGCTGTTCGTCTGAAACCTGTGCGGCGCAGAATTCAATCAATTCATCTACCCAGTTGTATCCCACTCCATCCGAAAACTGTTCTTTTTGTCTCCATAAAACTTCCTCTGGCAAATAAGGATCGTCTGGTGTATCAAAAGCTTTTCTTAAAATGTATTTTTCAATTCCATCGTAGGTTTTTGGTTGTTTTTCTATGGTTTTAATTCGGATTGACGCCTCTAAAAATTCTTTGTCCAAAAACGGAATTCTCGCTTCCAGTCCATGTGCCATTGGTATTTTATCAGCACGCAGCAAATCAGCAGTAAACAATTTTTGTACTCTTTCGATCGTTTCGTCCTGAAATTCCTCTGCTGATGGTGCATTTCTAAAATACAAATGACCTCCAAAAACCTCATCGGCACCTTCACCGGAAAGAATTACTTTAATTCCTTTATCAGCAATTACCTTTGACAACAGATACAAGGGCACCCCTGATCGCACCGAGATAATATCATAAGTTTCAATATGATAGATTACTTTTTCTAAAACCTCGATTCCTTCTTCAATTGTAAAATAGATTTCATGATGCTCTGTCCCTAAAAATGCTGCCGCAGATCTCGCCGCTTTATTATCAGGTGCATCAGCATCTAATCCGATAGAAAACGAATGCAGTTTTTCTCCGTTTTCTTTCAATAATCGCGCAGCAATTGCTGACGTTAATGAAGAGTCTAATCCTCCTGAAAGTAATACTCCCACAGGAACTTCGCTCATTAAACGTTTACGGGTTGCTTCAATTAAAGTATTACGAATTAAATCTAAATCTAATTTTTGATTGGCTTTGGAGTGGTCTTCATATTCGGGATTGTAGTATTTTACAAAACCGGTTTTACCTGTATAATAGTGTCCCGGAGGAAAAGTTGAAAAGGATTTGCACTGATCAGAAATGGACTTCATTTCTGATGAAAAATAAATTCTCCCTCTCTCATCCAGTCCATAATACAACGGTTTTACACCAACTGCATCTCTGGCTGCTATGTAATTATCTCCGTCAACAATTACAAAAGCAAAATCACCATCCAGCATATGACAAAACTTATGCCCAAATTCTTCGTACAAATGCACGATAACTTCTGAATCTGATTTTGTTCTGAAGCTATGCTCTTTTAAGACTGTATCTTTTAGTTCCTGATAATTGTAAATCTCTCCATCATGCACCATCCAGACCTTGTTAGTTCCCTGAATAGGCTGCTTACCTGATTTTAAATCAATAATCGACAAACTTTCATGGCAAATGATACTGCCATTTTCCATAATATGCAAATCACTTTCATCAGGACCACGATGCGACATTCTTGCAGAAAGCTCTTTTACGAGTTGCGGGTCTTTACCTTTACCTATAACAGCTAATAATCCAGACATACTGTTCTATATTTTTTATTATTCCCTTTATTTTTTTGGATATTAAATACGTTAATCCAATATTTAATATTTTTCTAATGTTTGGCTAAGCTAAATATTATTTCTGAATTTTATGTACTTATTCAGCTACATTTTTAGTTGTTTCCATTTTTATTTCGACAAATGCCAAATATAAAAAAGTAAAATCAGATCATTGCTTAAAAAAACTTTTAACTAACTGAAATAACACAATTTAACATTCTAAGACAAGAAAAACGTTCCCAGTACTGAGAACGTCTTTCGAAAATATATATACTAATTCTAAAAATACTTTTTTATGCTTTAGCGTATGCATCATCATGCACACTGGCTACAGCTCTTCCTGAAGGGTCATTCATGTTTTTGAAAGCCTCATCCCATTCTAAAGCAATTTTTGTACTACACGCTACACTTGCTTCCTGAGGTACGCATAATGCAGCGGCATCACTTGGAAAATGTTCTGCAAAAATAGAACGATAGTAATATTCTTCTTTAGACGTTGGTGTCTGCAATGGGAACTTATACTTTGCATTGGCCAATTGTTCATCTGAAACTTCTTGGGCTACCACTTCTTTCAAAGTATCAATCCAGCTGTATCCAACACCGTCTGAAAATTGTTCTTTTTGTCTCCAGGCAACACTTTCAGGTAACATGTCTTCAAATGCTTTACGAACGACCCATTTTTCCATTGGATGCTCTTTGTTGATCATTTTATCTTGTGGGTTGATTCTCATGGCAACATCCATAAATTCTTTATCCAAAAACGGAACACGTCCTTCAATTCCCCAGGCTGCTAAACTCTTATTGGCACGTAAACAATCGTACATGTGTAATTTACCTAATTTACGAACGTTTTCTTCGTGGAATTCTCTCGCGTTTGGTGCTTTATGGAAATACAGATACCCTCCGAACAATTCGTCTGCTCCTTCTCCTGACAATACCATTTTGATTCCCATTGATTTGATCACTCTCGCCATTAACCACATGGGTGTCGAGGCTCTAACGGTTGTTACATCATAAGTTTCTAAGTTGTAAATCACGTCACGAACAGCGTCCAATCCTTCCTGAATGGTAAATTTAATTTCATGATGAATGGTTCCGATGTGTTTTGCAACAACCTGCGCTGCTGCTAAATCAGGTGATCCTTCTAAACCCACTGAAAAAGAGTGCAATTGCGGATACCACGCATCTGTTGTATCATCTGACTCGATACGTTTTTGTGCAAATTTTTTGGCTACAGCCGAAGTAATAGACGAGTCCAAACCTCCTGAAAGTAAAACTCCGTAAGGAACATCACTCATTAATTGTCTGTGAACTGCTGCTTCAAGCGCTTTTTTGATTTCAGGAATACTGGTTTCATTGTCTTTTACAGCTTCATATTCTGTCCAGTCTCTTTTGTACCATTGTACAAATTCGCCATCTTTACTGGTCATATAATGTCCCGGAGGAAACAGTTGGATTTTTGTACAGTACCCTTCCAAAGCTTTTAATTCAGAAGCAACATAGAACGTTCCGTGCTGGTCCCAACCAATGTACAATGGAATAATTCCCATGTGATCACGAGCTATAAAATACTCATCTTTCTCTACATCATAGATTGCAAATCCAAAGATTCCATTCATTTCATCTACAAAATGAGGTCCTTTTTCTCTGTAAAGTGCTAAGATTACTTCACAGTCACTTTCGGTCTGAAAGTTGTATTTTCCCTGAAATTGTTTACGTAATTCTCTGTGGTTATAAATTTCACCGTTTGCAGCCAAAACCAGTTTTTTATCTTCGGTAAATAATGGCTGTTTTCCTGAGGCCGGATCTACAATCGCCAAACGCTCGTGTGATAAAATTGCTTTATCATTACTATATATTCCACTCCAGTCCGGTCCGCGGTGACGGATAATTTTAGACATTTCCAAAACCTGAGGTCTTAAAGTCTCAGCTTTTTGCTTTAGATCAAAGGCGCATACGATTCCACACATAACTATATATTTTTAATTATAAAATTTTAACTTGATGAAGCAAAGATGCGATATCAGTTACAATTGAAAAACACATGAGTTATTTTTAATTACAATTTAAAATCAAAAATCGATTTTTACATACAAAACATAAAATTTAAGCATTTAAAAAAGCCTCAAACTTAAAAATTTCAATTTTAAGCTTCATAAAAGAAAAAAAAGCAAACTAACAGAAAAATATTTAAGTTAAATCACAGCAAATATCAGAATCATTAACAGATTCTCAAAGGGAAGAATAAATACTGTTCTGAAATTATTGTTTCAATCAATCCCGAAGTTTAGGAAGAAATTATCTAAAGATTGATAAACTTTATATTGATCGTTCCTAAGGAACTTATTAATTGGTATTCATGCCTCTTCAACGGATTAAAATCCGTTGCTACAAAATAAACCGTTCCTCCGGAACTTGTATATAAAAGCCTTGATCTTTACATATATTGTAACAACGGATTTCAATCTATTGAAAAAAGTAATTAACAATACCTAATTTCTAAAGAGCAAGGTATAAGAGCCTTGGGCTCGACATATATTGTAGCAACGGATTTTAATCCGTTGAAAAAAAATCATCAAAGCAAAGTTCCGGAGGAACGACACATTTAGATTTAAAAAATTAAGCAAAAAAAAACAGCCCCAAACAAAGAGAAGCTGCATATTAAATAAAGAGAATCCATTTAACTAATTTCCTGAATTAGATATTTCGTTCCGTTAATTTCAAAAGTAAACCCCACTTGATTTCCCATCAAGTGTGCTCCCAAAGGAGATTGAGGTGAAAGCGCAATAACATTTGTACCTTCAATATTAATTTTAGGAAGTGCCACACTTACATACAAAAAGATTCCATTGGTTTTTACCAAACTTCCCGAAATGATATTTTCGGTTGTTTTTGAAGCATCAATTTTGTCTAAAACTGCTTTTTGAGTCATTGCTTCTTTCAATTTATTCGTCAATTTTTCCTGTTCGATATGCATCATAGACAAAGCAGTTTCATGTTTGTCTCCGGCAGAACCTTTGGCATCGTTTTTAGAATCTTCGGTCAGAGCCGAAATCATGTCTCTAAAAACGTCAATTCGATCCTGAACCATTTGCTGGTAATGTGTATGTATTTTTTGTTTGAAAGTCATTTTTTTTGAGGTACTGAGGTTCTGAGTTGCAAAGGTGCAAAGGTTAAAATTAGAAATGAAAAAAAATACGCTTAACCTATTATTTCATCAGGAATCCATCCTTCATCATTATTTATAATTTTTCTTACCCAAGTCCAGCCGTTCAAACTCTTAATTTTTAGAATCTCATCGTCTTTGTCAACGTCGAGTTCTTTTGCAGTGTAATATTCTAAAACTTTAGCCTCTTTATTATCCTCAGAAATTTCAAGTATCTGAATGGGTACCCAGCCTCCATTAATTCCGTTATCTGCCCAAATCCACCCTTTCCACTTTTCTTCTGTTTCCTCTTCTCCTAATTTTACAATCTCACCCTTATCGAGAGTAATAGGATTTTCATATTGTGTTTTATAGGTTTCAAGAATTTTAAATACTTCTGTCATTATACAGCTCTTTTAATGAAATGAGTTTTTTTGGAGGTACTGAGGTTCTAAGTTGCAAAGGTGCAAAGTTTTTTTCTCTTTGTTTTATTTTTTATTCAAAGAAAGCCGATGGATAAACTACTTTTCCGCTTACTCCTGACAATCCATTTTCGGTTAAAGGAATCACCATACAATTTTCTGCCGGAACATCGAAAGGCATTTCGATATTGTATTTTTCACAAAGTTCATAACCAAATCTCGGATAATAATCAGGATGTCCTAATAAGATAACTGATTTAAATCCTAATTCTTTCGCGACTTCATGAGCGTACACGATAAGTTTCGAACCAATTCCCTTTCCTTGAAATTTTGGTAACACTGAAACGGGAGCCAATGCCAAAGATTCAAAAGATTCTGTATCGTTTTTAATTTCTAATTTCGTCAATAAGATATGTCCTGCGATTTCATTCTCCACTTCGGCAACAATAGATAATTCCGGAATAAAAGCAGCTGATTTTCTTAATCTTTCAACTAAAAACTGTTCTTTATGATCGCTGTATTCTTCTTTTTCAAAAGCTTTTTCAATTAAGTCAAAAACACTTTTGTGGTCCTTTTCATTTTCTTGTCTGAGTTTAATTTTCATCTTAATTATTTTAATTATCTGTCTATTTAACCGCAAAGCACGCAAAAGTTTTTATCATGAACGCGCTTAGCAAACGCAAAGTTCGCAAAGCTTTATGTTGAAATAGCTTTGCGAACTTTGTATTTTATCTGCGTAACGCAAAATAAAAAACTTTTGCGTGCTTTGCGGTTAAAAAAAACTTAAAAATCGAATTTGTAGTTTGCTCCAACTACTACCTGAAATCCTTGTACCGGGTAATTCAGCCATTTTTCATAGGCTTGATTCCCTATATTATTCAATTTCAGGAAACAAGTCAAACGGTCGTTGTATTTATACCCCAGATGGGCATTGGCATCAAAATAGCTTTTTAGTGTTGTAATTACCGGATCGGTTCCTAAGTTTACATTCGACTGCATGTCTTTTCGTTCTCCCACAAAGAAAACATTCAGTCCCGCATACCATTGTTTGGTGATATTTACATCCAGATTAGAACTCAATTTCATAGAAGGCAAATTCCACGCTTCTATACCGTCATATTTGTAACTATTGAAGGTTCCATTAATTCCGAAAGAAACATTTTGAGAAAAATCAGCTTTTAATTCCCCATAAAAACGGAAGGTTCTGATATCATCATAAATCACTCCAAAAGAGTTTCCAAAACCATAATTTTGATTAGAAAAATCTTCTGTGTAATCGTTACTTCTGTATAGTGCTTTATCTTTTTCATTTAAATAAGAACCGGTAAGATTGTAACTAACATTGTTGGCCAACTTTCCTTTTAAACCCGCAAAAACAGTATATTGATTGTTGGTCGGTTTCACTAAAAGTGTTGGAGATAAAAACGGATTTTCAGTCACAAAATCAGCATAGGAATTTTGATTCAAACCTCCATTTACTCCTGTATAAAAAATCATCAAATCTCCTACCAGCTTATAGGAAGCATTTACTTTTGGATAAATATAAAATTTGTTTCCGCTGTTTTCAGAATCCAAGCCATAAAACAAGCCTGCTCCCAACTCCAGTGTCCAATCATTTTCTAACATTACAAAGCTTGGTTCAATTCCAAAATTAGTCAGACTGTATTTCAAAGGCTTTGTATTATCATACGCATAATTATGTTCGAAAGATCCGCTTACGTGATCTACAATAATATTGGTATTGATAGCCTGGTCCATTATATCTACCTTAAAAGAAGGTTTTACATAAAAACGGTTTTCTGATGACGAAAAACTATCTGAAAAATGCGTAAACTTAGTCGAAATCTTACTGAAAACACCTTCTGCAAAAGCTACGTTACCGCCTAAAGAAATGGTATTATATGAATGATTTGGATTAATTCCTCTTATTAAATCATCACGCATCTGTCCCGCTAAAGTTGACCCAAAATCAGCCGGTAAACCGTACCAGTTGTACAATTGATTCTGATAGCCCAAATCGACATTCCATGACATATCACGATTGTTTACCCCATATCCTACATTCAGTGCTGTATCATAAAACTCATCGTTTAATTCTACACCTTTAATTCCTCCCTGAGAAGAATGGTGACGAAACATACCTGCCACATAATCGTTGTTTCCTAAATCCTGATTGACAAACAATTCAGCGTTTAAAGTTCCGTAATTCCCTACTCCAAGCGTAGCATAATTGTTAAATAATTTTTCTTTTTTAGATTTCTCAACACCTTCCGCTTTTCCTTTTGAAGGCGTAAAGGTAGAGGCTACAGGAACAGATAAAATACTGTACTTTATCGTTTCTTTGGGCTGATTACCGCTATCGTCAAGCGAAGGAGTTTCCTTTACTTTGAAAGCATCTGAAATCGTTGGCGAATAGGGCTTTACTACGTTTACAGTTTCTGTACCGATTGTTTCATTCTTCTTTTGCGAAAACGAAAGCTGGACAACAAACATTACTAGTAAAATGATGATTTTATTCTGGCAATTAATTTTCATATATCTTTTTTTTGAGAGTAAAGGGAATAGAATAAAGAGTATCGACTTCCCTCCTTTTCTAAATTTTCTTTTTACTCTATAATCCTACCTTCTTTATTCTATTCTCTTTACTCTTTACTCTTTACTCTTTACTTTTAAACTTCCCACTCTCCTTTTGCGACAAACTGAGCTTTCCCTCCTATTTTGATATCAAATTGATTTTCGGTCAATTGCCCTTTAAAATAAATTTGAGACGGACGATTGATATAATCTCCCTGATAATTGATCATTTCAAATTGAGGCAAATGATATTTTAAAAGAAAAGCCTGTAAACAAGTACTTGCGCTTCCGGTTGCTGCATCTTCAACCAATTGATTGTGCTCGATACACAACATTCTGCTAAACAATTTTGAGTCTTCCAAATAATAAAAATATAAGGCTCTGTGAGCTGTTTTACAGTTGTTTTTCATCCATTCATCTGCTTTATCTTTATCTAAAACCAAATTTTCCAATGCTCTTTTATTGCTCAGTCCAACCATCACAAAAGCACTTCCGGTCGTTACTTCCTGAATTGGGAATTGATTCTCGAAATCTTCTTTTTTCAGATTGCTGAATAAGGTGAAATCTTCCTTTGCATAAATATCCCAAAACTTAGGCTGTGCAGCTTTTAACCAAATTAAATCTTCAGATTGATGAATCGAAATTGGCCCAATAGGAACTTCTAATGTGATATTCTCAGGGGAATTATCAAATATTTTGTTGATTAAAACCCATGAAGTTCCAATTATAGGATGTCCTGCAAACTGCATTTCATGAACAGGAGTAAATATTCTGATCTCTGCTTTGTTTTTTTCTCTGTCAAGCTTTGTTATAAATGTGCTTTCTGCAAAATTAATCTCACGTGCCATCTGCTGCATTTCTTCAGTACTTAGATTCTCTGCTTCCGTAAAAACGGCTAACTGATTTCCTGTATATTTTTTATCGGCAAAAACATCAACTATATAAAATGGTAAACTCATAAACTATTTCTTTTTTTTATTTAGATGAAAGAGTCAAGATACAAGACTTCTATTCTATCTTCTTGCATCTTTACTCGTGCATCTTTACTCTTGCATCTATTCCCTTTTCTCTTTAAAACACTTACTTCGTGATCGACGAATTTGTTTTCGACTCTTCCAGTTTTATGGCACTTAACTCTTTCTTAGCTTCTTCAACAACATCCGGATAATCGGTAAAATTGTTAATGACATTGTCTAAAATATAAGTTGCCTGATAACTGTCTTTTAATCCGTAAAAATTCTTTGCCATTAGCACCAAACTTTTCGCTCCGTAATATTTGTAAGCCGAATAGTTTTTAGCCAGCTTTTGTACTGAAACATTAGACGCATCAAATTTTCCTTCTTTGGTTTTAAAATAAGCATCATAGTACAAGGCTTCCGCTGCTAATTCTCCTTTCGAAGTTGCCGATAATTTAGCATAGGCCGTTTTGGCCTTGTCTTCGTTTCCGGTTTGCATTGCTGCACGTGCCACGATAATTTGTGCATCGGCCTTTACATTTGCATCGGCTTTTGCGTTTTGCAATACTTTATCAGCATACACTACAGAATTGTCATAATCTTTTTTGTCATAGTAACATTTCATCAGGTTGGCCTGTGCAAAGTTTTTATTCTGAGGAAAATCAGCTTCGTTTTCTAAACGTACTAAAACCGGAATCGATTGATCACAATCTTTTGCTTTAAGGAAAATCTGTGCAAGTCTGCTCAACGATTGCTCCGTAAATTCACTTCTTGGCTGATCAGTCACATACTGATAATTTGCCACTGATTTTGTTTCTGACCCTTCGGCAAAATACAATTGTGCTAAATAAAAGTTGGCTTCCAACGCATGCATTCCTTTTGGAAATTTGTTCACATAACCTGTAAAACCTGTTATGGCTTGCTTACTGTTGTTCTGACTATATTGTTTGAAAGCCGCATCATAAGTATCATTATCCAGCTCGGCATCAGTTACCGCCACAAAATCTAAGGTACGTACCCAGGTCGCATATTCATCCACCTTTCCTGAGTCGACATAAATCAATCTGGCTGTCGAAACGGCTTCTAAAGCTTCGGGAGTTTTAGGAAACTCTGCTGCTACTTTTTTAAACTTCACCAAAGCCTGATCATCACGATCTGAATTGTAATAAATCAATCCTTGCTTTAAAATGGCTTTCGAAGTAAACGAACCGTTTTTAAATTCTGAAATCAACTGATCATAAGTTTTAAGTGCCTGGTCGTTCTTTTTCTCCGCAACATAAGTGTTCCCTAATTCGTATAAAGCATCATCGCGATAAGACGACTTTTTATACATTTGAAGGAAATGGCTCAACTCCTCGGCTTTTTTATCATTTTTAGACATAAATCCGTAAGAAATTGCTTTTTGAAACTGCGCATAATCGGCGTCAACACCTTTTGCTTCAATGGCTTTGGAGTACGCTTCATTTGCCGCACTGTACTTCGAACTCACAAATCGGCAATCGCCCAAACGCAAATACGAATCGTTCAAACGTACTTTATCTTCTTTCGAATTGTCAATTTGTGCCTGAAAAGAATTCCCTGCCTGATCGTATTCTTTTTGTTTAAAATAAGCATAACCAATATTATAATTGATGTTTTTATACTCATTAGTAGTTTTTGCCTCAGCTAATCCTGCAAATTGCTTGTAGCTTAGTAAAGCATTCTGAAAATCATCGGTCATATATTCCGTTTCGGCTTTCCAAAAAGTCGCACGGGCCGTAAATTCAGGAGTCTTTTGTTCGCTGACAGCATTTTTGAACATTTTCCCTGCCTCGGGATAATTAGATTCATTGTACAATTCTACACCTCTGTAAAAAAGTACTTTTTGATAAGCCGCTTTATTCTCTGCCGACCTGTTTTTTTCTAATAACGAAAGTGCTTCTTTGTAGTTTTTTGAAGAAATATAAGAATCAACCAATAATTTTTCTACTTCAGATCTGCTTGAATTATTTGGATATTTCTTTAAAAAATCGAGCAAAATTCCCGGTACAGTTTGATAGGCATTCCCAATTTCATAACTCAGTTTTGCATAATTTAATGCTGCGTCTTCCTGAATTTGCGCATTAAAATCCATTTCAGAAGCATTTTTAAACGCATTTAAAGCTTCCTGCTTTTTACCTGTATTTAAATATGCTAAACCTAAATGATAATAGGCATTTTGAGCTACAAAATCTTTTCCTTCAATAATTTTATTGAATTGGGAAATTGCTTTTTCATACTCTTTTTGTTCGTAATATGCATATCCCAATTGATAAAAATCGGTGTTATTCCACTTTCCTTTTTTACCGGCATATTGCTCTAAAAACGGAATTGCTTTACCATATTGCTTTAAATTGAAATAACTTTCTCCAATAATTTTATTCAGTTCTGACTTTTCCAAATCATTCGATTTACTCATGGCTTTTTGCCCCAAATCAATTGCTTTTTGGAAACTCCCCAACTTAAAATTCATGTCGGCCTGATAATACGAAAGCTTTTCTTTGTACTTTTCTTCGCCTGAAACTTCATCAAAATATTTCGTTGCTTCTTTATAATCATCACCTTCATACGCCATAAATCCCAAATAATATTTGGCCTGAGAACCAAAATCAGCAGAATTTACCACTTTGTTAAAATAAGTAGTTGCTTCCTTTTTCTTTTTAGCGCTGAAATAACTGTATCCTTTTTGAAAATTAAATTTATCTGAGTCTGATTTGCTCATGTAACTTTCGTCTACTTTATCAAACCATTGCAACGCTTTCGGGTAATTTCCCTGCTCAAAAAAATACTGAGCCACTTCAATATACGCCTGATTTTGCTTTGTACTTGTCGGATAATCGTGTACAAATTTCTCCATCAGAGCATCAGCATTTACTTTATTCGTTCGAATGGCGCAATTAGCAATATAATAAGCACAATCAGATTGAACTTCCTCAGTTGTTGCATTATTTTTTACATATTCGAAAATAAGTTGAGCCGAAGCATATTGTTTATCATTGTATAAAGCCAGTGCTTTGTCAAAATCCTTTAAGTCGTAAGTATAAATAGCTGATTTTTGTGCCGAAACTATGGTTGAGAAAAGGATAATTGGGAGTAAAAAGAACCAGGAAAGTTTACGCATTTTAATTATATTTAGTATTCAAATGTATCATTTTATACCGTTTATAACGAAACGTTCCTTGAATTTATTATGAATAAATATTTTAATCGCAATTATTAAACTACATAGTAAACGCCAAAAGATTGGTTCTCAAACTTTACAGAAATATTTTTCTGTTTTACAATTGAAACAACGATTCTGTTATGTTTGACACAGATTTCACCCCTTTTCACAGATTGAAAAATTAACTTTAGCACAAGGAATAAAATCATTCTAATTCTTTAATCTGTGGCTGTTTTTTTGAAATTCCTCACAGAAATGATTAAAATTTATTTTGAATCCAAGCGTTATCTTATTACTTTTACCATTCAAATTAATTTTATTATGTCGCAAACCGTACTGTCTCTTAAAGAAGTCACTATATATCAGGAAGGAAAGAAAATTTTATCTCATATTAATTTAGATGTTCAGCATGGTGAATTTATCTATATAATTGGAAAAACAGGTTCCGGAAAGAGTAGTTTCATGAAAACGCTTTATGGTGATTTGCCTTTAACTGAGGGTGAAGGACATATCGTTGAATTTGATCTGGCGACTTTAAAAGAAAGTGAAATCCCTTATTTGAGACGTAAAATCGGAATTGTGTTTCAGGATTTTAAGTTACTTCCGGACCGTTCGGTAAAAGACAATATGCTTTTTGTTTTAAAAGCTACCGGCTGGTCTGAAAAAGAAGCGATGGAGCATAAAATCGATGAAGTTTTGGATAAAGTAGGCATGAAAGAATTCCTAAACAAAATGCCACATCAACTTTCAGGCGGTGAACAACAGCGTGTTGCCATAGCAAGAGCGTTATTAAACGATCCTGAATTTATCTTAGCCGATGAGCCAACCGGAAATCTTGATCCGCAAACCAGCTCAGAGGTTCTTGAAGTACTTAAAAAAATCAACGCCAACGGTAAAACTGTGATCATGGTAACCCACGATTATGCTTTACTGATGAAATTCCCGTCTAAAACCCTAAAATGTGAAGACGAAAGAATTTTTGAAGTAGTACAACGCAGCGTATAGTGCTTTCTATTTTAATTCCGGTTTATAATTATGATGTTGTTTCCTTAGTTAGAAAACTTCATGAACAAGCCGTGGAGTTAAATATCTCTTTTGAAATTATTTGTCTGGACGATGCCTCAAATCTTTTTACAAATGAAAATCAACAAATTAATCAATTTCACAATGGTTCATTTTTTATACTAGAGAAAAACATTGGAAGGAGTGCTATCCGAAACTTGTTAGCAGAAAAAGCTGCTTATCAAAATTTACTGTTTCTCGATGCTGATACATTTCCTGTTCATGAGAATTTTCTTTTGAACTATATTTCAAAAATAGATAATCGCGAGAAAATTATTTATGGCGGTATTTTATATGAAAAATCAAAGCCTTCCAAAGAAAAACTTCTACGATGGATTTATGGCGCAAAAAGGGAGGCCTTAAGTGTTTTTGATCGAGAAAAAAATGTGCATCTTTCTTTCTTGACTCTAAACTTTTTAATTCAGAAAAGTATCTTTTCTAAAGTCAATTTTAACGAAAGCATTCCAAATCTCAGACACGAGGACACATTGTTTTCATACGATTTAATGCAAAATGAAATTGACATTGTTCATATTGAAAATCCGGTTTATCATTTAGGAATTGAAAACAGTAGCACTTTTTTGATAAAATCAGAAGAAGCCGTTTTAGGATTAAAAAATCTAGTAGATTCAGATTTAATTTCTAAAGATTATGTAAAACTTTCTCATTATTTTCAAATCTTAAAAAAGTTCCGTCTTCAATTTTTAGTTTCTTTTGCCTTTAAAATCTTAAAACCTTTATTCAAAAAACAGCTTTTGGGTAAAAATCCTTCTCTTTTTCTTTTTGATCTTTATCGATTAGGGTATTATTGTAGTATAAATTAAGCTTTTACAATTGAGTCAAATAATTCATTCCACTGTTTCATAATAGAATGTAAATTATACTTTTCTACACTTTTTATTGCTTTCTCACTCATTCTCAATCGTAAGTCTTTATCTTCTATCAAAAGGCTTAACTTTTCAACATAAGAGCCCTGATTGCCGTCTTCTATAAGAAATCCATTTTTATTATTTTCTATAATTGCCTTTGGTCCAACCGGGCAATCATACGCTACGCAAGGCAAGCCACAAGCCATCGCTTCAATCAATACCATTGGTAGTGCTTCATTTCTGGAAGTCATTACAAATATTGATGATTCTGTGTACTTTTGTTGAATATTTTCGACCGGATTACAAAAAACTACACGCTCTTCAATTTTTAACTTTCTTGCTAAATTTCGCAATTCTAAAGCTTCATTTTCTTTGCCATAAATTTCTAATATCCAATCCGGATGCTTTTGTGCAATTAATTTCCATATCTGAAGTAATCTGTCAATTCCCTTTTCATGCGAATGTCTTGCGACGGCGATAACTTTTTTTGCTTTTAGATCTGAAAAGGATTCCCTTTCGATCCATAACGGATTAGAAATTACATGACTGTTTTTAACAGACCATTCACTCAAACTTTCTTGTGATAATGCTATAAAAAGCATAAATTGAGAAGCACAGTAATTTCGGTACTCATATTTAAACTTGCTTATAAATCTAAAAGGACTATTACTCCTGTATTCATTAAACCTGGAACCATGTGCCTCAAAAACAATAGGGACTTTTGTGTTTATGAGTAATGGTATTGAAAATGATTTTAAGGCAAAATCACAAACTATAATACAATCGGGCTGTATTCTTTTTATATACTCTTCTATTTTTTTTTTATATTGTAACAGGTTAAATGCTTTATTACTTTTTAAAGATATATCGTAAAAATCAATTCGCTTATTAAACTCAAAAAAAAGATTTTCATTCCCTTCATTTTGAGTAACAATACTAACTTCATAGCCAAATTTTTCAATCAAATAATTAGTTTTTACCGCAAGTACTCTTTGTACCCCTCCTTCTTCGTTTGCTCTTTGAGTAATGTAGAGTAGTTTCATTTCTTTGATATCAAAAAATCATCGTAATTCCTTATGTAATCATCTTCTTCAAAAAATTCCGAAGCTAAAACCAAGCATACTGCTCCAGACGAAAAATTTTCGAGCTCACGCCATATATTATTCGTAATTAACAAACCCTTATCCGGCTTATTTAAAAGTACTGTTTTTTCAGTTTCCCCATCTTTTAAGACCACATCGAAACTCCCTGAAATTGCAATTAAAATTTGCTGTAGCTTTTTATGAGAATGACCTCCCCTTTTAGAAGAACTTGGAATATCGTATAAATAATAAACTCTTTTAATCGCGAACGGAATTGTATTCTTTTCAATTACCGCAATATTACCTAAGATATTTTCAATTTTTGGAAAATCAATCATTACTATATCCATACTTGTACTATCAGCTTTATATTTTATTAGGTAATATTATTATCGATTTCTTATTTTCGTATCAAATATATAACTCTTTAAAAATAATGCAAGATAAATTATTAGTTACAGTTATTTGCTTGTGCTATAACCACGAACATTTTGTGGCGGAGAGTTTATTTTCTGTGATGCTACAGGATTATCCGTTTATTGAATTAATAATTATTGATGACTGTAGTAATGACGATTCTAAAAAGGTAATAAAAAATTGGCTTTTGGATTATCCTAAAGTAAAATTCATTACTAATAAAAGGAACTTAGGAATCACAAAATCATTTAATATGGCACTAAAATTGGCTAAAGGAGATTATATCATTGATTTGGCTGCAGATGACGTTTTAGTTCCAAATTGTATTTCTTTGCAAATTGAAACTTTTAAGAAAAGTACTTTTACAAATCTTGGTATTGTATACGGAAATGCTGAACTGATTACAGAAAAAGGTGAATTTGATTCTTATTACTTCCCTGTAGATCATAATCACAAAACTATTAAAAAAAAACAAAATGGCGATGTCTACAAGAGTGTTCTCTCAGGTTTAGATAGTATTTGTTCTGTTTCTTCCATGACAAAAAAAACAGTTTACGATTCATTAAATGGATATGATGAAACACTTGCTTATGAAGATTTAGATTTTTGGATTAGAGCCTCCCGTGTCTATGAATTTGACTTTATTGATGAAATTTTGGTAAAAAAAAGAATCTCAGAGAATTCATTGACTTCTAGTTTCTATGACAATAAAAAATTAGCATTTCGAAAAATGAATCTCTCTACTTATTTGATTCTAAAAAAAGCCATTCATTTAAACAGAACTAAAAAAGAAGATCTTGCAGTTCAGAAAAGAGTACATCATGAAATTGTACATACTTTTCAAATCAAAGATTATAATTTATTATTTAAAAACTTCAGCTTACGATTCTGGTTATTCTGGAGGACCACTTTTAAAAAGTATTGAAAAATAAGTGAAAGGCTTTTTTAAAACTGTAAATTTTATACTTCTCCAACATGGTAAAACTAATTGTATTCAATGGGAATTATTGTATCTCAAAATTTTAAAAGTCTACTTTTTAAACTCAAAAATAATTGCCAGACTTCCTTTAATTCCTCTAACTTCAATAAATAGGAAATAAATAAATAGGTTACTCCTCCAAGTACAACTCCAAGAAACAATTGCAATATTAGATTATCCACGAAACAAGTCATCGCATATACCGAAATTGCCATTCCAAAAGCTGCTATAAAAAAAGGAACCATGTCTTTTAGTTGTTTTATCGCTCCATATCCATAAAATTTACCCGGTAAATAGGCATTTATAATGAACGATAATGCTGAAGTAATAACATGACCAATTACGATAGCTTTTACGCCTAATGGAATTGTGATTATCATCGCTAATATTGTTAAAGGTAATTTTGACAAATCTACTTTTAAAAATAAATCTGAACGACCAACTGCGTTTAATAAATTCATATTAATTGCACTCATAGGGAGAAAAATACGTGCAAAAACCATCCACTGCAAAAGTGGAATCAGAGAAATCCATTTTTCTGTAAGCAATACTATCACAATTGGTTTTGCCAATAAAGCAATAATTGTCATTAATGGAATAATAAAAAAAGCTGACATACGAATCATTCTGCTATAAATAGAAACCAGTCTTTCTCTATCATTTTGAACGGTGGCAAGAACAGGAAAAGTAGCTTGCTGAACGATGCTAACAATGATTCCTGCTGATAAATCGGCAAAACTTTTAGCTCTTGTATAATGTCCTAATGATGCAGGAGCATAAAATTTTCCTAAGCAAATATTATAGGTATTATTTAGGATTTGAGCATACAAACCGGCCATTAACAACTTTGAGCCGTAACCAAATAATGATGTGAATGACTTTTTTGAAAAGACAACAGAAGGAGTCCAGTTTCCTAAAAACCACAAAGATAAAGACGTACTAAAAGTTCCGACAAGCATTTGAATAACCAACGCCCAGACTCCATAACCGCTTATTGCCGCCGTTACTCCACACACTCCTCCGGCAATCATGCCAATTACATTACTTTTGGCCAGGGATTTAAAATCAATTGCAATTGTTAATTTTGTTCGTTGAACTACTGCAAAAGCATTTAAAATCAGGATTAAACCTAATACCCGAAGTAAATCAATTAATTTTGGCTGATTAAAAAATGATGCTATGTAAGGAGCCGAGAAAAATAACAGTGCGTAGAAAAAAACACTAACCGCTAAATTAAAAACAAACACAGTCGAAAAATCAATATGGGTTCTGTTCTGACGCTGAATCAAACCTGTTCCTAAACCACTTTCTACAAAAGTCTGTGACAAGGCTATAAAAATGGTTAACATCCCTATTACTCCAAAATCTTCCGGCAGCAAAATTCGAGCAAGTACTATACCTACAATAAATTGCCCAAACTGAATGGCAAATTTATCAACTGCTGACCAGACAACTCCTTTTATTGCAGTTGATTTTAAAGAGGTATCGTGCATGTATAAAAATAAATTTTAATTAAATTCCAATTCAAAATTATTCAAAAATTTGACTTTCGAGGTATTTCATAATGTTTTCGGATGCGGTTGAATTATTTTTAGGAATTAGAGTATTTTGTACAAAATCGCAACGTTTATCTTTCATCCAATCATTCCCGTTAAGGACAACATTCTCAATAAAATCAATCACTTCTTTTTTGTTTCTCGACTGATAATGTGCTGTTATCGCTTCATTGCCAAAAGTACTCCAATAATCCATAATTGATTCATCCCGAATCATAAAAAGCGATGGTTTTCCTGTAATAAGATATTCTGCCATAAAAGAACCACTATCATGTATGAGTGCATCTGATGTTAAAAAAAGATCGATATAATAACCGTCACCAAACTGACCATTTTCAAGGTTTATCCATTTACCGAAATAATTATCGGTTTTTTCTTTACCCCAATTCGGATCATTTTCCAATTTAACTCTTAATAAAGGATGGGGATTGAATGTAATCTGTAATTTATCCTTATAACTAGTGGCTAATTCTAAAAAGAAATCATAATACTCCAAAAAATTAGATACTTTGCTTAACTCGTTCATTAAATGATGCGGCGTCCATATAATTCTTTTTAAAGCAGGATCCTTATTTTTCCAAACCTCCCTTGGCCGTTTATTTATCAAAAGAGGGTCGAATCCCGGATAACCCGTTACAACTCTATTTATTGCTTTATTCCTTTGGTTTTCGGAAGCCATTTTTTGATGAATATCCGTTTCTGAAAAAATTTTCCAAATTAAATTATGAAAATTCAGATCATAGGTAAACTCATAATTAACCGTTGGGATACTATAAGGAACATAACAGGTTAGTGTTTTGGAAAACTCTTTTATATAATACCTGTAATCCTGCAAACCCTCATAAGGATTAGTAAAAAAAACAAGATCAGGTGAAAATGTCTTTTTGATATCTAAGTATTCAGCTGTAGCGGTATCATAAGTTCTAAAAACATCATATCCTCTATTTTTAAAGGCATTATAGGCTTTATTCATTTCGAAAAGCATATTTTCCTTACCAAAATTTACAACCGGGCACACAAATATTTGAGGCTCAAACTGAGGATGTGCAAGCATTAAATCAAATAACAGATCGTATTTCCAAACCGATTCATGAGTCAGAAAAAAAGCAACTTTAACCTTTTCTTTTTTCCTTACGATTTCAAGTGCTTTTTGATGATTTTTAGGTGCCTTTCTAATTTTATACCCATCCCTTATGGCGCGCAGGTTTGTAAAATTATAGGCTTTAATCAGCGACATCCAAATTTTCTCAGGAACGTAAGGTTTAACAGCTAATTTTAATTCTCTCATTTTTTATTCCAATTAAAACTAATATCTATTTAAAACCTCAACAATAAAATCAACCTCCGTTTCTGTCAAAACTGGACTAATAGGTAAGCTTAAAACTTCCTGATGAATCTTTTCTGTCACCGGCAATGATAAATTACTCCATTCCAGAAGTGCTTTTTGCTGGTGTGGCGGAATTGGATAATGTATTACGGTCTGTATGTTATTTTGGGATAAGTAGGCCTGCAGCCCTTCACGATCTGAAGTTCGTATCACAAACAAATGAAAAACATGGTTATTTGAAAAATCCCAAAACGGAAGTACTATTTTTTCATTTTTTATTTCTGCCAAATATCGTTTAGCAATTTTGCGTCGCCTCTCATTATCGGTATCTAAATGAGGTAATTTCAGACTTAAAAAAGCAGCCTGAAGTTCATCTAGTCTTGAATTCACACCAATATAATCATTGTGATATTTTACCTCAGATCCATAATTGCGAAGCGAAAAAAGCACTTTTGCCAACTCCCTATCATTTGTCGTAATGGCACCGCCATCGCCTAAAGCACCAAGGTTCTTTCCGGGATAAAAACTGTAAGCTGATGCGGTGGATAAATTATTAATTGTTGATTGTTGATTGTTAATTGCGCCATGCGATTGGGCTGCATCTTCAACTATCAATAGATTATTACGATTTGCTATTTCATTTATTTGGTCCATTTCGGCCAGTTGTCCGTAAAGATGAACGGCTAAAATGGCTTTGGTTTTCGGACTGATTTTTTCCTCAATTAAATCAGGATTGAGATTGTACGTTTCTAATCTTGGTTCCACCAAAACCGGAACTAAATCTGCCTGCAATACAGCCAAAATGCTAGCAATATAAGTATTCGAAGGAACAATAACCTCATCTCCTTTTTGCAGTTTTCCTAAAGCTATATACCCCTTAAAAATCAGAGTTAAAGCATCGAGACCATTTCCTGTTCCGATACAATAATCGGCTTTGCAATATTTTGCAAAAGCGGTTTCAAATGTTTCCACTTCCTTCCCTAAAATGTACCAGCCATTCTCTAAAACTGTTTTCAGTTTTTCGTGAAATGCGGTTTCATAAGGTTTGTTTATTTTCTTCAGGTCCAGAAATGATATCATTTTCTTTTTTTCTATTTAAACAAAAATACCATTTAACTTCTTATAATTTGCCGTTTCCAGTTCGTAGAAATCATGAACTATAGTACCCGCTCCAAAACTTTCTTTCCAGTATGACAAACCTTCATTCAGGTTCTTTCCCTCATTTTCATTCGAAATTCCAAAATCAAAAAATCGCTTTTGAGCAAATCGTTCCTGAATCAGATAATGGTATAAATAATCCAGGCTTCCTAAGTCTCCCTTTTCATTCTTCGAAATATACTGGCAATGCACTGTCGTTTCAGTTTCAAAAATCGTAGTTCCGGCCACAATTTTATCTTCTAAATAAACATTAAACTGATGAATGTTTTGAGGAAAATGCTTTTGCAGATAATACATTTCTTCTGCTGAATGTACCGGATTTGCTTTGTGTTTTTTATTCAAATTGGGAATTAAAACTTCATCCCAAAATAAATAAAAATCAGTTTCTTCTTTGATAGTCAGTTGATTCAAAACTCCTTTTTGAAAACCTCTTTTTCTAATTTTTGATACGACATTTCCCTGAGATAAATCGATTACTGAAAGTGAATCACGGCGTACCAGCTTCGCATCAGCCAAAAACAGAGCATACAAAATTTCTTCTGCAGGTTTCAGATGGTAAATAGAAGGAAGAGTTTTATAATACAGTTTCAGAATCTCATTTTCGTTCAGAAAGAACAAAACTGCCTGAAAAATTTCAATAACGTCAACTTGTTTTGTTTTTTCACTATAAACCAAGCCTCCGTAAGTCAATCCCTGGTGTGAGTAAACCGAATTTTCGACTTTATTCGCCGGTAAAATTGCTTTTAATCTATCATCCTTGAAAACCAAAAGTGAGAAATCTTTAAACCGGTCTTCGTGGTACTCCATAAAATCACGGTAAAACAGGAATGTTGCATTTTTAGCCTGCGCCACAAATGCATTCCATATTTCGTAATCGTTTTTATGATAATTCCTTACGGTATATTTCATTCCGCTTTCTGTGGTAATTTTATGGTTCTCTTTTGAGTTCTGTTGAAACAAACTTATAAAAAAGTTTGCCGCGAATTCACAAATTTAATTTTTATTGTCTAACAAAAATTTAAATTCTGTTTGTGAATTCGCGGCTCTTAAATTTTCAGCACACTACTATTGTTTAAAAATCTTATTTATGTTCAAATGCCGGTAAATACCATTTGTATTTTACGGCTAATAAACGTGTAACAATCATTACGACAGAAGTTACTAAGTACAAAACATCGTCTTCTAAATTCAGTTTTTTCAGAATAAAAAATACGATTCCTCCAAAAATACAGATGGTTGCATAAATCTCTCTTCTAAAAATGGTTGGAATTTCGTTACACAAAATGTCCCGAATCACACCACCAAAACAAGCCGTCATGGTCCCTAAGGCAATACAAATTGCAGGATGCAAACCAATCATAATCCCTTTTTCGAGTCCAATCAAGGTAAAAACACCCAATCCGATGGTATCAAACAAGAATAGCGAAGTACGCAGTCTGTCGAACTTTTTTCTGAAAAGAATGGCAAACCCAAAGCCCAGGATGATTACATATACATATTGCAAATCCAGCATCCATCCAACAGGTGTTCTGCCAATCAGCACATCACGAAGCGTTCCTCCACCTACGGCTGTAACAAAAGCAATGATAAAAACACCAAACGGATCCAGCTTTTTATGCATCGCTGTCAAAGCACCCGACATGGCAAAAGCCATTGTACCAATAATATCTAATAAATGAAACATTTTTTACTTTTTAGCTGCAAAAGGCGCAGAGCCGCAAAGGTACAAAGGTTAGCGCTGTTTTTATATTCTTTAGTGCCTCTTCTCTCTGATTATTTATTTTTTCACATAAATCGGACTTCTTTTCAAAAGATAAGAAACAGAATCCATCCAACTGTCTTTTATGTTTAAGAATGGCTTACGGGTTTGTGAATAAATTTTCGTTCCGTTTTTATACATATCAAAATAAACCATGTAATTGTAGTAGGTCTGTGTACTTGATGTTGTAGTCGAAATATCGTTTGTTTTAAGCTTTTTATTGTTGTCACTCACTTTAGCGTTTCCGCTGTTATAAGTTGAAGCTACTGAACCCTCAGTTACAGTATACGACACTTTTGTTGCGATGACATTATCCACTCCTAAAATTTGCTGAAGATCTTCGATTGGGGTTTCATCGATATTTTTATAATCTATCCCTGCTTTGTGCAATAAACTGTTGGTTACTCTTAAGTCCTGAACTGTTAACGGAAAAATATTCGACGATTTATCCAGTAATTTGTTGTACAAATCATTCTGAGCAAATTTTGCCATTTCTTCTGAACTTTCTAAAGTGCCTGAGTTTACATAAGGTACCGGCAGCACAGCAATGGTATTGGGTTTCATTTCTGCGGCAGCAATCACCTGTCCTGAATTACCTGAACTGGCAGTATTTGCAGATACATCAAAAGTTTGAGAACGCCCGCTCGCAAAATCAATTCTGGCAATCTGAGATACGTCGAGTGAAATTTGCAGTGTTTCCCCAGGTAAGGAATATTCAACTGTTTTATCTGACATTTTTGCAATGGTACATTCAATAATCTGATAATCTCTTTTTATAATTTTATCCAGTTTTTTGCTTCCGGTCTGAGCAAAATTGGTAACGGAAATCAGCAACATTAAAATTGCAAAAACCTTTGTAATTTTCATAATTTCTATAATTTAAATGATCCTACTCTTAAAGCTTTTCGGTAACGCCTTTCTAAAATCAATAAATATCTCCGTAATACAGCTTAAAAATCAGCATTACGACAAGTTGATTTTAGTATTAGTAAAACTACAAAAATTAAGAACTTTATAAAATGACATTTATCATCATTTTTTTTCGCCCCTTTAAACGCTACATATTCTGCGTATAAAAATTATAATCTTTAAGAATGACTCTCAGAAAGTCGCTATTATTACCTGACTGATTTTTAATTCCGGTAACACTCTCTATTTTCGCAACCAGTTTATAAATGATTTCATGATCGTTTTTGGCAAGTGCACTTTGAAAAGTCTCTTTGATAATTCGCATATCATTGTCCGATAATTTAATCACCAAAGGATAAGTCGGAACATAAGCGTCTCCTATTTCCTCCAGAATAGTGTGGCTGATATTGATTTTATTTTTTAACGTAATCACAGCTGTTCCGGCAACCATATCGCCCAATCGCTGTCCTTTCTGACTCGAAATTATGGATATAAGTCCCACGATTCCTCCAAGTACGGAAATATCAACTAATCTGAAAAACCATCGCATTAAGTAATCACCGAATCCCGCCTGATAACCGTCAATTTTTACCACTTTTATTTTTACCAATTTCTTACCAATTGTCTGTCCTTCAAAAATACTTTCTAAGGTTATGGTATAAATGATAAATGGAAAATACATTAGTAAAATTATAGACATTCTCGACCAGTTGTCTAAGGTGTTCAGGACTTTATCGAAATTTAATCCGTAAAAAAATACCAGGGAAATTACGGTCACATAAGCCAGTTTAATAGCCAAATCGATGAAATAAGAACCTATTCTTTCCCCTATCGTTGCGGCGATAAAATTTATTTTGACATTTTGTGTCGTATTTATAGATAATTCTGACATATTTTATATTTTAGCCTGCAATGAGAGAAGTTGCCTTCATAAAACAAAATAAAGAAAAATGGCTGGAATTTGAGCTAGCTATTTTTGGTAAAGCTAAAAAAAATCCGGACGAGTTAGCTAATTTGTACATTCAAATGATGAATGACCTGTCCTATGCCCAAACGTATTATCCGAAGAGCAAAACCGTTATTTACCTCAATCATCTCGCTTCACAAATTTATCAGAAAATTTATAAAACAAAACGAACAGAAAAAAATAAGTTTCTGGAATTCTTTGTTACCGAAGTTCCGTTGCTGATGTACGAGTACAAACGCTATTTACTCTATGCGTTTGCGTTATTTTTTCTGACAGTGGGAATTGGAGTTGTTTCTGCCCGATACGATCAGGATTTTGTTCGCCTTATTCTGGGTGATTCTTATGTGAACATGACTTTAGAAAACATCAAAAAAGGAAATCCAATGGCTGTATACGGCTCCGGAAGTAACTGGGGAAGTTTTATTGGCATCACCATGAACAACCTTTATGTAGGTGCGAGATGCTACATTTACGGGATTTTCGGGGGTCTGGGTACTTTTTATATTTTCCTTCAAAACTGTATCATGCTAGGTTCTTTTCAGTACTTTTTTTACGAACAGGGCGTTTTCTGGAAAAGTGTCCGCGGCATCTGGATTCACGGTTCAATGGAAATCTTCGCCATCGTAATCGAAACTACAGCAGGCTTTATTTTGGGAGCTTCTATCTTGTTTCCTAAAACTTTCTCGAGAATGAATTCTTTTAAAATAGGCTTCAAAAATAGCTTCAAAATATTCCTGAGTACATTTCCGTTTACCATCAGTGCGGGTTTTCTCGAAGGTTTTATCACGCGTTATTCGATTGATATGCCCAATTGGCTAAGTAGTTTTATCATTTTACTTACTTTAGCTGTAATTTCATTTTATTATTTGATTTACCCTTTTATTGTTCACAAAAAAACAACTTTATCCTAATGTTTGAACTTTACAAAAAACGACAGCTGGGCGATTATATCATCGATACTTTTTCCTTTTTTAAAACTTTCGGAAAACACTTTTTTAAGATCTTTTTCATCATCAACGGTGCCTTTCTCCTAATCGTAGGGGCTTTGGTGTTTTTCTTTTTAAAAAGTAATTTTCAGGCTGTATTTAATGATAGCTTAAACCAACCCGGCTCTGACAATCTTGCCGGTTATTTTAACGATAATTTTGGACTCTTAGTTGGCTTTGTTGCCCTCTTTTTTATTGCTGTGATTGCTTTATCGCTTTTCAACTCGACTTACCCTATTTTGTACTTAAAACTGGTGGCGAAAAAGAACACAACTGATTTTAAAACAGAAGATATCATCAGGATCTTCAGACAAAATATCTGGAAAATCATCAAATTTTGTATTGGACTTACCTTTCTTGTTGTTCCGGTGCTGTTAATTGTTATCATCATACTCTTCTTTTTATGTTTTCTAATTGTTGGGATTCCCCTTCTGCTAATTGCCATCCCCGCTTTATTTACCTGGGTCAACTTTAGTTTTTATGCGTATCTGACAGAAGATAAAAGTTTCTTTCAATCCTTAAACCATGCCTATCTTTTACTAAAAGAAGATTTCTGGACTTCAATTGGAGCTACTTTTTTAGTTC
The DNA here is from genome assembly GCF_001853485.1 of Flavobacterium tructae. Taxonomy (NCBI): domain Bacteria; kingdom Pseudomonadati; phylum Bacteroidota; class Flavobacteriia; order Flavobacteriales; family Flavobacteriaceae; genus Flavobacterium; species Flavobacterium tructae. Next base: position 542,615 of record NZ_MIKE01000022.1, read on the forward strand.
TGATTATGATCCAAATGATTCAGGGATCGATCACCATGGTGTTCTATTTTGCCGGAATATTTATTTTTTTACTAACGGCCATTGGAAGCTCTAATTATAATGCAGAAGCGATAGGCGATTCTCCGCTCTTCCTTTTATTTTTGACTCTGATTTTCATCCTTATATTTACTCTGAGTAATATTTTCAACAACATGATTATGGTCAATCAGGGAATTATGTATTACAGTTTGGGAGCAAAAGAAAAAATTTCAAATCGCGACATTGATTTAATCGGAACCGATAATGAATAAAATCTTCCTATTCCTTTTATCTTTCTTTATTTTCTCCGGCATTGTTCAGGCTCAGGATACTTTGGCTACAGCCGAACCTCCCAAAATAACAGCTGTAAAATACACTGAAAAAGATATTCGGATAGATTCTGACACCATAAAAATTAAGACTTTCTCTAAAAATTTCAAAAAAAAGTATAGCGGTTCCAGCTTTGTTTATGAATTTAAAGCTCCTGAAAAAGGTTTATGGCAGCGTTTTAAGGAATGGCTGGCCAGTGTTTTTAGCGATTGGTTCGATTTTGAAACTCCGGAAAGCTCTATTAATTTTGTTTCGGTTTTAATAAAAGTACTCGCCGTTCTTATCATCATTTTTGTTATTTATTTGATCGTAAAAGCGATCATTAATAAAGAGGGACAGTGGATTTTTGGAAAAAACGCTAAGAAAAAAAATATCATCTATTCAGAAATCGAAAAGAACATTCACCTTTTGGATTTCGATAAACTGATCAAAGAAAGTATACAATCAGGAGAAAAAAGAGCAGCCGTTAGATACTACTATCTGTGGCTTCTGAAAGTAATGGCACAAAATCATTACATTGAATGGGACATCGAAAAAACCAATTCTGATTATTTATACGAACTTCAAAAGCCTACCCACAAAGAAGAGTTTACTTATTTGTCTTATCTGTACAACTACATCTGGTACGGGGAGTTTGAGATTGATGAAATCACTTTCAGAAAAGCCGAAAACCGATTTAAGAATGCCTTAAAAACCTTTAGCAATGAGTAAAACACTTAAAATTTATATTGCTGTACTGGTTCTTATTCTGGCTTTAATTCTTATAGCAGATCGGGAACAGCCAAAACCTATTGACTGGACACCCACCTATTCTGTCAATGACAAAATTCCTTTTGGGCTCTATGTTTTTAACAACGAAATCAATGATTTTTTTAAGAATCATACTGTAGAACGAATTTCAGACCTAACTCCTTATGAGTATTTGACTTCAAAATATGACAATGACAGTCTGGTAGAAAATTACAAAATAAAAGGAACTTTTTTAAACATCTCCGAATCCAATACTATTGATGAAGAATCTGTAAACGAACTTCTTTACTTTGTATCGCGTGGAAACAATGCTTTTTTGAGCATGAAAGACTTTCCTCAATACCTGTTAGACAGTTTAAAAGTTGAAGTAAATGCGGATTATCTCAATTCTGGCAACACCACTGTCTGGCTGGCGAACTCCCAACTGAAGGACAAAAAATATAAGTTTGTACAGACACTGGAAAATTATTTTTCTAAAATTGATACCGCAAAGACCACCGTTCTGGGTTATCAGCTTTCTTCGCTCAAGAAAGCAAAAAAGCACGTCAATTTTATAAAAATACCGTATTATCAAGGGCATTTTTACCTGCACACACAGCCTGTCGCTTTTACAAACTACAACTTACTGAAAGCAAACCATTATCAGTACGCAGAGAATGTCTTATCCTGTTTGCCTGAGGGAGATATTTTTTGGTACACGAAAGGGCAAAACAGCGAACGCATTTCCGAATCGCCTCTGCGATACATTTTAAGTCAACCCGGTTTAAAATGGGCCTGGTATTTCTTTCTGTTTGGCATGTTGATTTTTATTATTTTTAATGCCAAGCGCAAACAGCGAATTGTTCCCATATTAAAGCCTTTACCCAATTTAACCGTTGATTTTACAAAAACTATCGGAAATTTATATTATCAGGAAGGCGATCACACTAATATCATTGATAAAAAGATCATTTACTTTTTAGAGAAAATCAGGAATGAATATTTAATCGACACCACAAAACTGGACGATCATTTTATTCAAAAATTGCATCATAAAACGGGTAAAAATGTAACGGATATTCAGGAACTCGTATTTTTGATTAACGAACATCGAAAGAGTTATCACGGCAGTCTTGAAGAAGATCTGATTCGAATAAACAATGCCATAGAAAAGATTTTACATTAGATAAAAAAAGCTACCATACTATAAAAGAAAAACTGACCATCATGGACGATATCAATACAACATCTCAAATCACAAATGAAAATGTGAATTTTGAAACCAGAATAAACTTAGCACCTCTTTTAGATCACGTTAGCGCGATTAAAAAAGAACTTGAAACTGTAATTGTCGGACAGCACAAAATGGTCGATCAGCTTTTGGTGGCTATTTTATCAAACGGACACGTTTTACTGGAAGGTGTTCCGGGAGTTGCCAAAACCATTACGGCCAAACTATTGTCTAAAACCCTAAACATTGGCTTTAGCCGTATACAATTCACACCGGATTTAATGCCATCGGATATCTTAGGAACTTCGATTTTTAATTTAAAAACCTCTGAATTTGAATTCAAACAAGGTCCAATTTTCTCCAATTTAATCTTAATCGACGAAATAAATCGTGCCCCTGCCAAAACACAGGCCGCACTTTTTGAAGTAATGGAAGAACGTCAAATTACCATTGACGGATCGGCCTATCAGCTTGAAACTCCATTTCTGGTAATTGCCACTCAAAACCCGATTGAACAGGAAGGAACTTATCGTTTGCCGGAGGCACAATTGGATCGTTTTTTATTCAAAATCACCATCGATTATCCGAAACTCGATGAAGAAATTTTAATTATCCAAAGAGAGCATTTGCTACAAAATCACGGAAAATTAGAGGCTGTTAAAACGATACTTTCTGCTGTTGAAATAAAAGAGTACCAGGCATTGGTAAAACAAATCAGAGTCGAGCAAAATCTGTTGGAATACATTGCACGAATTGTAGTCAATACCCGTGAAAATGCTTTCTTATATCTGGGAGCCTCACCACGTGCTTCAATTGCCATTTTGAATGCCGCCAAAGGTTTTGCTGCCATCCGAGGACGTGATTTTGTTACTCCTGAAGATATAAAAGAAGCTGCCATTCCGGTTTTACAGCATCGTGTAATTGTAGCCCCTGAGCGCGAAATGGAAGGCATCACTAGTTCAGAAATCATCAGACAAATTATTGAGACTGTTGAAATTCCGAGATAGTTATTGGTCTCAGTTTTCAGTCTCAGTGGCAGTTTTCGGTACTATGCTTAATAACAAACCTTTTTTAAATGAAATATTCCAAAATTTTCTTTTTGTTTCTTCTGGGTATCACATTGGTAAGTTTTAAACCTTTGGATGTTAAACAGGCGGATACTACCTATACATCAGTTTATTTTTTAACAGACAAACAGCAAATTGAAACCTTAATAAGAAAAGCCTATGAATGGATCGAAACCAAAAAAACACAAGGCGACTTTGATGTAATCGAAAATAAAAAGGGAGATAAATATGTAGCGCTAAATACAAAAACACATCATAAAATAATAAGCGAACTTAAAAACTCTAATTTTTTTGCACAGCAATTTATCGACAATTATAACAAAATTGCGCTGAAAATTGGGGAGAATCTTAAAAGCAGTAAAATCGAATATTGGGTTGGAGAATTACCTCCATACGGTAACGATAGCAACCCATGGTGTAATTGTCAGGATAATCCGGAATCTTATTGGAAAACACTAAAAGTAAACGACTTAAAAATCCAAAATAACAAAGCGACATTTTACTGGACATGGACAGAATGGAAAGATAGTCCTAAATATAAAGTAACAGCAGTTAAAGAAAATGGAATCTGGAAAATAGCCGCCTTAGACGGTTTTGATTATAAAAGCTTTACTAAAATATAGTAAAAAACCTTTAACCCTAATTTTATTAAAATTGAAATTTATAAAAAGCCTTTACCTTAATAACTTTTTCTTCTATGTGCTTCTGGGCATAATTGGATTGTTTGTCTGTGCTTTTATTTTCCCAAATTTGTATCATGCGGTTTGGTTTGTGGTTTTAATTTTATTTAGTTTCTTAGGGCTTGACGTTCTCCTGCTCTATCTTAGTAAAACAGGCATTGTAGCGGAAAGAACGACACCGGAAAAACTTTCAAACGGAGATTTGAATCCCGTAACCATCACCGTTAAAAACCATTATACCTTTAAAATTTCAGTTAAGATCATCGATGAAATTCCGTTTCAGTTTCAGGTACGCGATTTCAAAATTGTAAAAACCATTAAAGCCTCTGAGCAAAAAGAAATTGGCTATGAATTACGACCTACAGAACGAGGAGAATATTACTTTGGTTATCTGAACGTTTATGTTTCGTCACCGCTAAGATTAATTTCCAGAAGATTTTCGTTCGATAAAGACAAAATGGTTCCCACTTATCCGTCTTATATTCAGCTGCGAAAATATGATTTATTAGCTTTTTCGAATAATCTGTACCAATACGGAATCAAAAAAATCCGTAGGATTGGCCATACGATGGAATTTGAGCAAATTAAAGAATATGTTCAGGGTGATGATCTTCGAACTTTAAACTGGAAAGCCACAGCCAAGAAAAATGCTTTAATGGTCAATCAGTTTCAGGACGAAAAATCGCAGTCTGTTTACATGGCAATCGATAAAGGCCGCTCCATGCAAATGCCGTTTGACGGCTTAAGTTTGCTGGATTATGCTATCAATTCGGCCTTAGTTTTATCGAACGTTATTCTGAAAAAGCAGGACAAAGCAGGGATTTTTTCATTCTCTAAAAAAGTAGAAAATCGTGTTTTTGCCGAAAAAAGGGCTTCTCAGATGCAAAAAATTCTGGAAACCTTATACAATATCAAAACCGACTTTTTCGAAAGCGACTACAGCCGTTTGTATGTCGACATCAAAAAAAACATCAATCAAAGAAGTTTGATCCTTTTGTACACTAACTTTGAAACAATGGACGGTTTAAACCGACAGTTGCCTTATTTAAAAGGAATTGCAAAAAACCATTTACTGGTGGTTGTTTTTTTCAGTAATACCGAACTAAATGCAATCATCAACAAAAAAACAGACACCATTCAGGAAATCTACGACAAAGTAATCGCTGAAAAATTCATGTTCGAAAAGCGTTTAATTGCTAACGAACTCAAAAAATATGGCATACACTCTGTTTTAACACAGCCAGAAAATCTGACTTTGGATGCTATCAATAAATATCTGGAAATAAAAGCCAGAGGGATTTTGTAGAAGTGTAATTATTGTTACTAAAAAAATTAAGTTTTATGGATTATGAATTTATTTCAAAAGTTGTATTAATTATAGGTATATATTTTTTTGTAAATTATTTCTATAAAAAAACAGATTGGCATTCTTCATCAAAAAATGAGAAAAAAAAATTCCAATATTACTTTAATTATATCTTTATATTCTTTTTTATTACTTTTCTATATATCTTTATAGCATTCGTCTTTATTGTCTTTTTGAAAGAATCTTTACATTATCTAGCAACAAGAAGCTACTGGGAACAAATTTTTCTTGTTCTTGGCGTAATAGTTTCTTACTTCTATTACTTAATTATAAGTGATAGCAGGAAACTTAAAGACAATGAAAAATCCTCTATAATTAAAGAACAGAAAAAATTAATTTATCAACTAGAAGAAAAAATTAATACGTTAGAAAAAGAAAACTAAATATTAAACTATCTACATTAGAATTAAAATCAGTCTGTTCCAAACTTTTTACTAACATCAGATCAATATTTGGTCATATTAATAGAAGTCATTTATTTTTTATAATTAGAACTATGAAAAAAACATCTTTAATACTATTCTTTTTAGCCAGTTTTTTAGCAACAGCACAAAAAACGGAAAACATTATTATCATCACCACAGACGGCTTTAGATGGCAGGAAGTGTTTAAAGGAATGGATCCTGCAATTGCCAATGATAAAAAATTCAATCAGGGAGACAGTACCTATATTTACAAGAATTATGCAAGTACTGACTCCAAAGAAAGCCGAAAAAAAATCATGCCTTTTTTATGGTCAGAAATTGTTTCAAAAGGGCAAATTTATGGCAATCGCGAGTTAGGAAGCAAAGTTGATGTTTCTAACCCATACTGGTTCAGCTATCCCGGATACAGCGAAATTATGACCGGAAATGTTGATGTTGCCATCAACTCCAATCATTACAAAAACAATCCAAATGTAAATGTTCTGGAGTTTTTAAACCAGCAATCTAAACTAAAAGGAAAAGTTGCCGCTTTTGGCGCCTGGGATGCTTTTGATCGAATTTTAAACGAAAAAAGAAGCGGTTTTCCGGTAATTTCTGCCTTCGATAATGTGGGAGGAGACAAACCTACAGAAACTCAGAAGTTATTGAATGAAATGCGCAACAATTCGTTTAAACCTTTTCATCAGGATGAGTGTTTAGATGTTTTTACCCACTATCAGGCTTTAAACGAACTTAAAACCAAAAAGCCAAAAGTACTCTACATCGCCTACGGAGAAACCGACGAATGGGCACATGCCGGGCATTACAGATCGTATCTTGATGCTGCAAACCAGGTCGACAAATGGATTAAAGAAATCTGGAATTTTGTACAAAACGATCCCCAATACAAAAATAAAACTACCCTGATAATCACCGTGGATCACGGCCGTGGAGATAAAACAAAAGCACAATGGACAGATCATGGTGCCGATGTTGAAGGTGCCTCACAAATTTGGTTCGCTGCAATGGGTCCTGAAATTGCCTCAAAAGGAGAAATCAAAACAGATTCTCAACTGTATCAAAAACAAATAGCGCAAACCATTGCAAAAATCATGGGATACACCTTCACTGCTCCACATCCGATAGCAAACGAAATTTCAGAAGTCCTTACAAAATAAAAGTTTTTTTTGCCACAGATTAAAGGATTAAAAAGGTTATAATCTATAAAAATCTTTTAATCTGTGGCAAACTCTTTTTACGATTTTAGAATCTCAGTAGCTTAGCCTCTCAGAACCTAAGCTCCTCCAAGAAAAAACCTCTGAACCTTTGCAACTTTTCAAAAAAACCTCAGTGACTTAACCTCTCAGGACCTTAGTACCTCCAAAAAAAACCTTTTTAAAAAAAATCTCAGTACCTTAGCCCCTCAGAACCTAAGTACCTTTAAAAAAAATGAAACAAATTACTTCAGTACAAAATCCGTTTATAAAATCACTTGTTTTACTACAGGAAAAGGCCAAAGCCCGCAAACAAACCGGAACATTTTTGATTGAAGGCTTACGTGAAATTTCACTTGCAATAAAAGGAGGCTACGAAATAGAAACCGTTTTATTTTTACCTGAATTGGTTACTGAAAATCAGATTCATAAATTAGTAAACAGTCCGGTTCAACTCATTAAAATCAATAAAGAAGTTTATCAAAAACTAGCTTATCGCGATACTACTGAAGGCGTTCTGGCCATAGCTAAAACCAAATCGATGCTTTTATCAGATCTAAAACTATCTGATAATCCATTGATTATAGTGGCCGAAGCACCGGAAAAACCGGGAAACATTGGCGCCCTTTTACGTACTGCTGATGCCGCAAATCTTGATGCGGTATTAATTGCCAATCCAAAAAGCGATTTATACAATCCGAATATTGTACGCTCCAGTGTTGGCTGTTTGTTTACCAATCAGATTGCGACAGGAACGACAGCTGAAATCATAGCCTTTTTAAAAGAAAAAAAGATTGATTTTTACTGTGCTACGCTTCAAAATTCAACATCGTATCACACACAGGATTTCACCACTCCCACCGCATTGGTTGTGGGTACAGAGGCTACCGGCTTAACGCAGGACTGGCGAGATGCTGCTACTCAGAATATCATCATTCCCATGCAGGGCGAAATCGACAGCATGAATGTCTCGGTAGCTGCTGCAATTTTAATTTTCGAAGCCAAACGACAACGCGGATTTAACTAAACCAAAACATACCGTCATGAACTGCAAATTATCACTTTTAGCCTTATTATTTAGCTTTACTCTTTCAGCACAAATAACCAATCCGGAAGTAGATGATCTGGTCAACCGCACCCTAAAAGCATTTGATGTACCCGGAATTGCAGTGGCCATTGTAAAAGACGGAAAAGTAGTTTTGGCAAAAGGTTATGGTGTAAAATCAATTGCAACACAGCAAAAAGTAGATGCCAATACGCTTTTCGGGATTGCTTCCAACAGTAAAGCTTTTACCTCAGGAGCACTGGCAATGCTGGTTGACGAAGGTAAAATAAAATGGGATGACAGAGTGGTAAAATACCTTCCTGATTTTAAAATGTACAACGATTATGTAACCCGTGAATTCACGATTCGTGACCTGTTAACCCACAGAAGCGGACTTGGACTTGGAGCCGGAGATTTAATGATCTGGCCCGACGGAAGCGATTTTAAAGCACAAGATATTGTTCACAATCTAAGGTATTTAAAACCTGTTTCTGATTTTAGAACCAAATACGATTATGACAACCTGCTCTATATCGTAGCAGGCGAAATTGTACATGTAGTAAGCGGTAAAACCTGGGCCGAATTCGTAGAAGAACGCATCATGAAACCTTTGGAAATGAGTAATAGTGTAGCTTCAGTGAAACGTTTAAAAGACACCACAAACGTTATCACACCTCATGTTCCGGTTGACGGAAAACTCAAAACCATAAAACGTTATGAAAACCAACTTTTTGACGGAGCAGCCGGAATTTATTCCAGTGTAAATGATCTGAGCAAATGGGCCATACTACAACTCAACAACGGAAAATATGGCGATAACAAACCACTGTTTTCAGAAAAAGAACACAATGAAATGTGGCAATTGCAAACCATCATTCCAACCAAAACAAGACCGCCGTATAACACTCATTTCTCCGGTTATGGTTTAGGCTGGTTCCTGAGTGATGTAAAAGGATACAAACAGGTTTCACATACAGGAGGACTGGAAGGAAATGTAACTCAAACCACTTTGATTCCGGAATTAGGATTAGGAATTATTGTTTTAACCAATCAGCAATCGGGAGCAGCTTTTAGTGCCATTACCAATACGATAAAAGACAGTTACCTCGGTATTAAATCAGATGACTATGTGACGATGTACAGCAGCCGAATGAAAGACAGCGAAGCATCGGCCGATAAAGTAACCGATGAAGTTTGGGCAACTGTTGCTAAAAACAAAAAAGACAAACTAAAAACTGACTTTTCTAAAATTACCGGAACTTACAAAGACAACTGGTTTGGCGAAATTACCATTACCGGGAAAAAAGGAAAAGTATATTTTGCTTCCAAGCGCTCTCCGCAACTGGCCGGTGAGGTATTTTTCTATAAAGATGGAAATTACGTCGTGAAATGGAACAATGCTTTCTTTCACGCCGATGCACATCTGCTTTTCAAATACGACGAAAGTGGTAAAGTCCTTAACTTAAAAATGCTTCCAATTTCTGAATTAACTGACTTTAGTTACGATTTTCAGGATTTGGATTTTTCGAAAGAGTAATTTCAGGTTTCAAATTTCAAATTTCAAGTTTCAAGTTTCAAGTTTCAGGTTTCAAGTCGAAAACAAAATATAAAAACAGTTCTCTAAAACATGAAACCTGAAACGTGAAACAAAATAATTTCATTCTAAAATCAACCCTCCATTCCCTTGCGTATATTCAAACTTATTCTTATTTTTAGTACTTGAACTATGCCGTTATGATAGAAATAGATATTGAAAAAGAAAATAAAGCAATTGCACAAGAGTATAAAGAGTTACTTCGAATCAGTTACCAGACTTTAAGTCCAACCGACAAAAAACTTATCCGTAAAGCATTTGATGTTGCAGTTGATGCGCATAAAGAACAAAGACGTAAATCCGGAGAAGCGTATATCTTTCATCCTATTGCAGTTGCGAAAATTGTTGCTTCCGAAATTGGTTTGGGAGCGACCTCTATCGCTGCGGCCCTTTTGCATGATGTTGTTGAAGATACTCCCTTGACAGTAGAAGATATAGAGCGTTTGTTCAATCCGAAAGTTGCACAATTGGTAGAAGGTTTAACCAAAATATCATTGGTTCAGAGAGATCTGAATGCCTCCATGCAGGCCGAAAATTTCCGAAAAATGATTCTGACACTGAACGATGACGTTCGTGTTATTCTGATCAAACTGGCCGATCGTTTGCACAATATGCAAACCATGGATTCGATGGCGGAATACAAACAAACTAAAATCGCCTCAGAAACACTTTATATTTATGCCCCTCTTGCCCACCGTTTGGGATTGTACAATATCAAAACCAAACTGGAAGATTTAGGTCTGAAATATACAGAACCAAATGTATACAACGACATTGTAAGCAAAATCAGAGAAACAAAAGAAGAACAGGATGCTTATATCAAAGACATTTCAGATGTTTTAAAGAAATCTTTAGACAGTGAAGGTGTCGATTATGTCATTAAAGGACGTCCAAAATCTATTTACTCCATTCGTCGAAAAATGCGTGCTCAAAATGTAAGTTTTGACGAAGTGTACGATAAATTCGCCTTAAGAATTGTTTACAAATCAGATCAGCATGATGAAAAATTCGTAGCCTGGAAAATCTATTCCATCGTGACAGATCATTACAGACCGAGCCCGAGTCGTTTGCGTGACTGGATTTCCTCTCCAAAATCAACCGGTTACGAAGCCCTGCACATTACGGTTATGGGGCCAAAAGGCCGTTGGGTTGAAGTCCAGGTTCGAAGCGAACGTATGGATGAAATTGCCGAAAAAGGATATGCCGCACATTACAAATACAAAAACGGCGCAACCGAAGAAAGCGGTCTGGACGTATGGCTGAATTTACTTCGTGAAGCACTGGAGAATCAGGAAACCAATGCCGTAGATTTTGTTGAAGATTTCAAAATGAATTTGTATTCCAAAGAAATCTTTGTCTTTACACCAAAAGGAGAAATCAAATCACTTCCAAAAGGAGCCACATCACTTGATTTTGCTTTCAGCATACACTCTGAAATTGGAATTAAAACCCGAGGAACACGCGTCAATGGACGATTAGTGCCTTTGAATCACGAATTAAAAAGTGGCGATCAGGTTGAAGTTATAACCTCTGCCAATCAAAAACCAACTGTAAACTGGTTGGAATACGTGACAACTTCGCGCGCGAAAACCAAAATTAAAAATGTTCTGAACGAGAACACCAAAAAAATCGCCGAAGAAGGAAAAGAACTCCTTACCCGAAAATTAAAACATCTTAAAATCACCATTAACGAACAAGTTATCAATGAATTGGTTAACTTTTTCAAACTTAAAACCAGTTTAGATTTATTTTACAGAGTAGGTATTGGTGCGATCGAAAATCAACAATTAAAAGATTACGCGGCGCAAAAAAGCAATACGTTTATCAATTTCTTCAAAAATAAAATTAAGCGAAACAAAGACAACACCGCTTCAGAAGACATTCACAAACCCATCATCAGCAGTAACTACGACATGCTGGTTTTTGGAACGGAACACGACAAACTCGATTATAAACTCTCCCCATGCTGTAACCCGATTCCGGGAGATGATGTTTTTGGATTTGTAACCATCAATGAAGGAATCAAAGTTCATAAAAAAGACTGTCCAAATGCAATTGGCATGCAGTCAAATTATGCTTACCGTATCATGAGTGCCAAATGGATTGACTCTTCTCAGGAAGAATTCAAAGCCATCATCAACATAACAGGAATGGACGTTTTAGGACTTACCAATCAATTGACCAGAGTCATTTCGAACAACATGAGTGTAAACATCCAGAGCATTTCGTTAAGCACTGATGCCGGAATTTTTCACGGACAAATTGCTGTCATCGTTCAAAACAACACCATTTTGAAGAAAATGATCAATGCCATTAAAAAAATCGACGGAGTTGATAAAGTAACAAGAGAGTACAGAACTTAGGAATGGGTTATTGTTCCAGCTTTCAGATTATGAGTTCTGGATATTAAACTCCGAAACTTGAAACTTGAAACTTTAAACTTGAAACTTGAAACTTGAAACTTGAAACTTTAAACCTGAAACTCACAACACATAACTTTTTTAACCTATCTATAAGGGTTTTATAACTAAACTTTAAACCCGAAACTTTTATTCATTAAAAATAAAAAATTATCTTTGCCGGATATGACACTCATTTCAACTGACAACACTAGAAATCAAGAAATTGTAAAAAATGTTTTTACACTGTATCTTGAGCAAAAAGGGCATCGCAAAACTCCTGAGCGTTATGCTATACTTCAGGAAATTTACGATAGCGAAGAACATTTTGACATAGAAAACCTATACATCAAAATGAAAAACAAGAACTATCGTGTGAGTAGAGCTACATTGTACAACACGATTGAGCTTTTGTTAGACTGCGCTTTGGTTAGAAAACATCAATTTGGACAAAATCAGGCTTACTACGAAAAATCATATTTTGATAAACAGCATGATCACATTATCATGACGGATTCCGGTGAGGTAATTGAATTTTGCGATCCAAGAATTCAGACCATCAAAAAAACTATCGAAGAAATATTTGATATTGAAATTACAAATCATTCGTTGTATTTCTACGGAAACAAAAAACAAAAACAATAATTCCGAAAGGTCTTATTCAGAAAATATAAAAAAGAAAATTAACTACATTAATCAGTGGGGCAATACGGATTGCCTCAACGCAAATTAAAAGAGAATGACCGTAGATTTATTACTAGGATTACAATGGGGAGATGAAGGTAAAGGAAAAATTGTAGATGTACTTACCTCAAATTATGATATTATTGCACGTTTTCAAGGAGGACCAAACGCAGGACATACATTAGAATTTGACGGAATTAAACACGTACTTAGAACCATTCCTTCCGGAATTTTTCATAAAAAATCAGTAAACATCATTGGTAATGGTGTTGTAATAGACCCGGTGGTTTTTCAAAAAGAAATCGAAGGTTTAGAGAAATTTAACCTTGATATCAAAAGCAAACTGATCATTTCAAGAAAAGCACACTTAATTTTACCAACGCACCGTTTATTGGATGCTGCTTCTGAAGCATCTAAAGGAAAAGCAAAAATCGGATCTACTCTTAAAGGAATTGGACCAACTTACATGGACAAAACCGGAAGAAACGGATTGCGTGTTGGAGACATCGAATTAGAAGACTTTAAAGAGCGTTACAGAGCATTGGCTGACAAACATGAAGCTATGATTGCTTTTTATGATGTAGCGATTCAATACAATCTGGCTGAACTTGAAAAAGAGTTTTTTGAAGCTATCGAAGAATTAAAAAAATTAGATTTCATTGATAGTGAAGAATACATGTACCAGGCTCAAAAAGCAGGTAAATCAATCTTATGTGAAGGAGCTCAGGGTTCTTTATTAGATGTTGATTTCGGAACCTATCCGTTTGTAACTTCTTCAAACACTACAGCTGCCGGAGCTTGTACCGGTTTAGGAATTGCTCCGAACAAAATCAAAGAAGTATACGGAATTTTCAAAGCTTACGTTACACGTGTAGGTAGTGGCCCATTCCCTACTGAACTTTTTGACGAAGTAGGTGCAACAATGGCAAAAGTTGGAAACGAATTTGGATCCGTTACAGGAAGACAAAGACGTTGCGGATGGTTGGATTTAGTAGCTTTAAAATATGCCGTTCAGGTAAATGGAGTTACTCAGTTAATGATGATGAAAGGTGACGTACTTTCCGGATTTGAAACTTTAAAAGTTTGTACTGCATACAACTATAAAGGTGAAAACATCTCTCACTTCCCTTACAACATCGAGCCTGAAAACGTAACTCCTGTTTATAAAGAGTTTAAAGGATGGCAAGCTGATTTAACAGGAATGACGACTTACGATCAATTACCGGTTGAGCTAAAAGAATATATTGAGTTTATTGAAGCAGAAGTAGGAGTGCCGATCAAAATTGTATCGGTTGGACCAGACAGAAAGCAAACAATAACAAAATAACACCTCTAAACGCTCTGATAATCAGAGCGTTTTTTTTTATACCAAACATTTCTTATGATGAAAAATCCAAAAATTAAAGTTACCGAAACCCAATTATTATCAGACAATTGGTACCTGCTGAACAAAGTAACTTTTGATTACGAAATGAAAGACGGTAAAATAGAATCTCATATCCGTGAAGTGTATGACCGCGGAAATGGAGCTGCCATTTTATTGTACAACACCTCAAAGAAAACCGTTATCCTGACGCGTCAATTTCGTCTCCCGACCTATCTAAACAGCAATAAAAGCGGAATGATGATTGAAGTTTGCGCAGGACTTTTAGATCAGGATCATCCGGAGCAGGCTATTATTCGCGAAACCGAAGAAGAAACCGGGTATCGTCTACAGAAAGTAGAAAAAGTAATCGAAACCTACATGTCACCAGGATCAGTAACCGAAATTTTATACCTTTTTGTGGGAGAATATGACGAGACCATGAAAGTAAATGATGGCGGTGGATTAGACGCTGAACAAGAAAACATAGAGGTTCTGGAATATACTTTTGACGAAGCTTATGCCATGATTGAATCCGGCGAAATCACAGATGCAAAAACGATTTTATTGTTGCAGCATGCCAAAATAAAAGGTTTGATTTAAGATTTTTTGAGTATTTTAGATAAAACTAAAATCTATTAAATGCTCCATTTTAAAACATTCCTTTTTCTGTTTTTTCCTTGTCTGCTCTTTTCCCAAAATGAAAAATGGCCTGCCGCAAAACTAAAACAGGATTTATCAACTTTTAAGGAAATTCGAGAAAAAGCCAATTCAGGGGTTTATAAATACCGAACCAAAAAGCAGATCGAAAGTATTTATTCGTGGGCATTTTCAGAATTAAAAAAACCTAAATCGTTACTGGATTTCTACAAAATAATCCTAAAAATCACTGACTTCGAAGGTAGTGTGCACAACAATACAACTCTTCCTAATGAATTTCTAAAAAAATATACATCAGGAAAAGTTTTCTTTCCATATCCTGTAAAACTACTTGGTAATAAAATAATTATAAATTTTCAGAATTCCGAAATTCCGATTGGATCTCAAATTCATAAAATCAACGGCATTAAAATCGAGAAAATAATCTCTCGTTTCTATAAATATTACACGACGGACGGTTATAATCTTTCTGGAAAATCAATCGGAATCAGCGCTTCATTCGGAAGGTATTTCGAACTGGAATATGGCCCAAAAGAGCATTTTCTGGTTGAATATTCACTTCCTGATCAAACTCAAAAACAATCCAAAAAAGTTCTTGCTGTTTCGAACGAAACAAGAAAGGATAATTTTAAAAATCGCCATTCTCTGCCTGTAGACAGTCTGTATTATGGCAAAATCAAAAATAAATATACTTTTAAGATAAGTACACCAAATACAGCACTGCTTTCTATACCAACTTTTGCCATTGGAATGAATGCAGAAGACAAGGAGCATATTGTCTATAAAAAATATCTGGACAGCTGCTTTCAGTTTCTCACACTGCATCCTGAAATCAAAAATTTAATTGTAGATGTTCGTAGTAATGGCGGTGGAAGTGACCCCAACGATCTTGTCGCTTTTTCTTATCTGACACAAAAAACGTATCGGGAAAACACATCGGCATTTATTAATTTTCAAAAAGTTCCCTACCCCCAGTATTTCGTTTACGAAGAAACAGAACCCAAAAAACAACTGGAGGAACTAAGTGAATTTGAAGCCGAACTCAAAGAAGAATACCCTGAGTTGAAAGGCAAAACATATCTGCAAGATCCCAAATTCAATCGTTTATTACAGCCTGACAAAAATAATTTTCAAGGGCAGATTTATTTATTAATTAGTCCCAGAATCGCATCTGCGGGATCACTCTTTGCTTCTTTAGTTGCAGGCCATACCAATGCCATAATTATTGGAGAAGAGACAATGGGAGGTTACTATGGCCATAACGGACATACACCTGTGGGATATGAACTCCCAAATACAAAAATAAAAACGCAATTTTCGATTGTCAACTTAGAACAGGATGCCCCTAAGAAACCCAATCAGCTTTTTGGCAGAGGCGTAATTCCCGATCATGAGATCAAACAAAGCACGACTGATTTTATACAAAATAAGGATACACCGTTGGAATATACTTTTAAATTAATTGATCAGATGTAAAATGAAAATCCAACAAACTATTCAGGTAATTGTATAAACGATTTGACTGGTAATCAAATAACTTTACTAGTATAAAAAAATACAATTATGAGAAAGTTACGATACCCCTCAAGTATTTTACTACTGATCGTTCTAATTTTAATAAGTTCTTGCAAAAAGAATGAAACTACTGAATCTAAGAGCAAAGTCAAAAAAACGATCGAGTATAAAAAACCAAAGTCGATCTCTTATCATTTTGAAAACACCAAAGAATGGCTTAAAATCAATGCATCCGATAGCAGCAAGCTTCATATTGCCTACGCTCTAAACCGAACAGATCAAAAGAATTTTGTCAAAATGGACTCGGTTATTATTCCGGCTGATTTTACAGGTGATCTGGTCTATTATCTTCCGTTTCCTTTGCACGTTGCCGCCTTAGAAGAGGTTTCAAAAGTGATTCTTTTTTCTTATCCTTCTCAGGCATTTGCCGCTTATGAAAATGGAGAACTAATCTATACAGGCCCAACTAATATGGGAAGAAAAAAAGATCCTACTCCAACCGGATTATTCTTTACCAACTGGAAGGCCGAGAAAACAACCAGCACCTTCAATGACGAATGGGACTTAAAATGGAATTTTAATATTGAGAATAAACTGGGTGTTGGATTTCACCAGTACGATTTACCCGGATATCCGGCATCACATTCCTGTTTGAGATTACAGGAAAACGACGCCAAAGATCTTTACAAATGGGCTGATGAATGGGTCTTAAAAGACAGAGAAAACGTAGAAATAAAAGGAACTCCCGTAATCGTTTTTGGAAACTACCCTTTTGATGCACCAAAACCGTGGTTTGCATTGGTAAAAGATCCTAAAGCACTTGATCTCTCCGAATCAGAGATAGAAACGCAAATCCGGCCTTTTTTAAAAGAAATACTGGAAAACCAAAAACTTAGAGAAGCCGGACAAACTCCTACGCCCTGATTCTATTTTATAAAAAGCAACATCATTACAATCAGTCAAAACCATTTCTTAAAAGGTTCTGGCTGATTTTTTTTATAACATTTACGCCCCCACTAAACCTTTGAAACTTTGTGTCTTTGAAACTATTTAACATTTAAATGAATAAACGTTCATTTATTATTTATATATTTGCTACCTAATTAAAAACAAGACATGAACCATTCCCTTATAAAAAACAAAAAGATCGTCATTATTGGTGGCGGACCTGTTGGCTTAACAACAGCAAGAATTTTACAAATTAATGGTGCCGACGTAACGGTATACGAAAGAGATTTGAACGCTCAGGCCAGAACTTCGGGCGGAACACTTGATATTCATTTAGATTCTGGTCAGAAAGCAATTGAAAAAGCGGATTTAATGGCCGAATTCTATAAATATGCACGTCCAACCGGCGAAAAAATGGCCGACATGCACGGTAATATTACTTCGACTGAAATGCCTACTGAAGAAAACGCCTATGCACGACCTGAAATCGACCGCAACGATTTACGAAAAATCATGCTGGAGAATCTAAAAGAAAATACAGTAGTTTGGGACAGTCATTTAATCCATATAAAAAAAGCCGGAGCGCAATATCATTTAGAATTTAAGAATGGTACCACTGCGAGCGCTGATTTTGTAATTGTAGCCAACGGCGGAAGATCGAATGCCCGAAAATTTGTAACCGATCTGGAACCTCAACTTTCAGGAACCTATATTATTCAGGGAGAAATTGCTGATCCGAATCGCGATTATCCGGAATTCAAACCTAAATACGGTGATGGAAATGTAATGGCTATGGGAGAACACAAAATGTTCTACACTCACACATTACGTGACGGTTCAGTACATTTTGGAGTTTCTTTCAAAGCAGATGAAAATTGGATTTCAAACAACGGAATTGACTTTGAAAACCTCACTTCAGTAAGAGCTTTTTTGAATGAAACCTTTAAAAACTGGAGCGACGATTATAAAAAATTCTTTAACGCAGCAACTGATTTTTCCGGATTGCCTTTACGTTTGTTCTCATTAGAAGATTCCTGGAAAGAACACTCCAACATTACACTTGTTGGAGATGCAGCTCATTTAATGCCTCCCTTTGCCGGTGAAGGTGTCAATATGGGATTGTTTGATGCTTATCATTTAACCGAAAACTTAACCAACGGAAAATTTATCACCCTTCAGGATGCCATTGATGACTATGAACAAAAGATGTTTGGCTATGCTTTAGAAGCACAGCGTGAAACTACCAAAATGGAAATCTTACTGCACTCTGACAACACAACGGAAGACATTTTAAATAGCAGGATTGGCTAAAAAATCGAGTTATTAAAACTAGAAAAGGCATAAGAAACTAACTCTTATGCCTTTTGTTTTTTTTGTATAAAATTCTTGGCTTCCTTAGCAATCATTAACGCAAATTATATCAGCGCCTAATTATTACTGACATACAAATATCCCACCCTTTCTCTAAATACACCTGCTCTTTCATAACGAAGAATATAAAAGTAAGTTCCGGTAGGCACACCGCTCTTTTTAGAGATCGTAGCTCTTCCTTCGGATATACCCCTGAAAACATTGTTATTACCTCCATAATTATGGGTTTTAAAGATTTGAACTCCATTTCGATTGAATATTTCCACCGTATTATTAGGATAATTATGTAAGCCTGTAATTTTAAAATAATCATTCAAACCGTCACCGTTTATTGAAATCGCATTGTACACTATAACATCTGCAATTACAATCGAAGCTTCTGCCCTATTGTTCATTTCATTGATATCTACAGGATTGGAATTTTTCAAATAGGCTATATTAAGATAATCACCCAATTCTTTAACTTTTGCTGTTATCTTAAGCGTTTGATTTTCCTGTGCCTGTAAAACAGGTAACATCCAAATTCCATCGATGCTATTATAGCTCCCTGAAGAAGTCTGTGAAGTTACATAATCATATCCTGATGGAAGTTTTTCACTAATCACCACTTCCTTAACTGCATTTATCCCTAAGTTCTCTGCTGTTATCGTAAAAACTACCTGATGTCCAATTCCCGGTGTAGGATTATCGACTGTCTTTTTTAAACCCACATCCGAACAAGAATTAACCGCTACAGGAAAATCTATCAACACCAGAGGATCAAATTTCGAAACATCAATATACTCTGCTTTTACAGTTGCCTTCCCTGCACTATTCCATATAACCGTTACATAATCATCTGTAGATTCTCCTCCTGCAACAATTACACCTTCCTTAGAAACTATCCAATTATAATCTGACATTCCGCTGGCAACCTTGTATGTTGCTTCATCAAAAACACAGGCTCCACTATCCCAGTGAGGAGATTCGGTGGTACAGCTCTTCACAATTGTTTTTACAGCCAAACGTATTGGGCTCTCGCAAATTCCTGCTTTTAAAGAACCGTAATAAACTTTGTTGTCTTCTAAAGTTGTTGTTGCGGCAATAACATTTCCATTGTTAGCTGCATCATACCAAGTCACTCCTGATTCGTTTACTGCTAAATCAGCCACGGTTTTGTTGTCTGCTTTACAAAACTCTTGTGTGGTTTTGCTGGTCGTTGGTGTTTTTGGATCACTCAAAGTAACGGTTACCACCAATCTGGTTGAACTCTCGCAAGTTCCTGCTTTTAAAGAACCGTAATAGACTTTATTGTCTTCTAAAGTTGTTGTTGAAGCAACTGCATTTCCGCCTGTTGCTGCATCATACCAAGTCACTCCTGATTCATTTACTGCTAAATCAGCCACTGTTTTGTTGTCTGTTTTACAGAATTCCTGCGTGGTTTTGCTGGTCGTTGGTGTTTGAGGATCGCTCAAAGTAACCGTTACCGCTAATCTGGTCGGACTCTCGCAAGTTCCTGCTTTAAGCGAACCGTAATATACTTTGTTGTTTTCTAAAACTGTTGTTGAAGCGATTACACTTCCTGCTGTTGCCGCATTGTACCAGGTCACTCCTGATTCATTTACTGCTAGATCAGCCACGGTTTTGTTGTCCGCTTTACAAAACTCTTGTGTGGTTTTGCTGGTCGTTGGTGTTTTTGGATCACTCAAAGTAACGGTTACCAATAATCTGGTCGGACTCTCACAAGTTCCTGCTTTTAGAGAACCGTAATACAATTTATTGTTTTCTAAAGTTGTTGTTGAAGCAACTGCATTTCCATTGTTAGCTGCATCGTACCAAGTTACTCCTGATTCGTTTACTGCTAAATCAGCCACGGTTTTATTGTCTGTTTTACAGAATTCCTGCGTGGTTTTACTGGTCGTTGGCGTTTGAAGATCGCTCAAAGTAACGGTTACCGCCAGTCTGGTTGGGCTCTCGCAAGTTCCTGCTTTTAAAGAACCGTAATAGACTTTATTGTTTTCTAAAAGAATTGTTCCGGCAATAACATTTCCATTGTTAGCTGCATCATACCAGGTCACTCCTGATTCGTTTACTGCTAAATCTGCCACGGTTTTATTGTCCGTTTTACAGAATTCTTGAGTGGTTTTACTGGTCGTTGGTGCTTTTGGATCACTCAAAGTAACGGTTACCGCCAATCTCGTTGGGCTCTCGCAAGTTCCGGCTTTTAATGAGCCGTAATAAACTTTATTGTCTTCTAAAGTTGTTGTTGAAGCAACTACATTTCCTGCCGTAGCTGCATCGTACCAAGTCACTCCTGATTCATTTACTGCTAAATCAGCCACGGTTTTGTTGTCTGCTTTACAGAATTCCTGCGTGGTTTTAGTTGTCGTTGGCGTTTTTGGATCGCTCAAAGTAACCGTTACCGCCAATCTGGTTGGGCTCTCACAAGTTCCTGCTTTTAGAGAACCATAATAAACCTTATTGTTTTCTAAAAGAGTTGTTGAAGCAACTGCATTTCCTGCCGTAGCAGCGTCATACCAAGTTACACCAGATTCGTTTACTGCTAAATCTGCCACCGTTTTGTTGTCTGTTTTACAGAATTCTTGCGTGGTTTTACTTGTAGTTGGTGTTTTTGGATCGCTCAAAGTAACCGTTACCGCCAATCTGGTTGGGCTCTCACAAGTACCCTCTTTTAAAGAACCGTAATATACTTTATTGTTTTCTAAAAGAGTTGTTGAAGCAACTGCATTTCCTCCAGTAGCTGCATCGTACCAAGTCACTCCTGATTCATTTACTGCTAAATCAGCCACTGTTTTGTTGTCTGTTTTACAGAATTCTTGTGTGGTTTTGCTGGTTGTTGGTGTTTGAGGATCATTTATTGTAATGTTAATCGATTCTGAAAAATAACACCCTCCAATAGTATTTATTTCCACTTTATACGAACCACTTTGAGCAGTCGTTACATTATCTAATGCCAATTGCGTTGCATTAGATGTAGTACCATCCGTCAGCGTCCATATAATCGAAGTAACTGGTCCCACGTCACTTATATCCAGTTTCAAACTATCTCCTTTACAATAAGAACTTTTCCCCTTTATTAATGGATCAGGTTTTGCTCTTAAAATTAAGGCTTGATCTACCTCATAGCAAGCCGTTTTGGCTCTTACCACATAATTGCCCGCTTCCAATCCTTTAAAAACTGGGCTCGTTTGACCATTAGCAGGAAAGGCCGCATCTGTATCTTTTTTAATAAAATAAGTTACGGTATCCGTATCTAATGTATTATTTACCTTAACATAAAGGTCTCCTGTGGTATTGCCAGCGCAGACGATTCCTCCCGATTGAGAGAGATCAAAAATAGGGAAATTGGATTTTACACTTAAAGATACAGTTGTAGTATTGCCCCACAAATCACCTGGCTGCGAAAAATTATTTCCTGTTATGTAATTTTTCGCTATACCAATTTCATAGTCTCCCGAAATTTGCGGTTGAAAACTAAAATCAAAAACTCCTTTAGCCAGTGTAACCCCAATAACAGAATTTATGTTGCCTTCTCCTGCAACAGGTCCTTTAAATGTATTAACATAAAACCTTGGTGTCGAATATAAACCTTCTAATTTACTGCTAATTATAGCACTGCCTACTGCTGAAACCGTTACAGTTGCTTTTTTTATGTAACGATCACAGATGGAAGGAGAAACCTCATAAGAAGCTTTTGTAATTTCAATCTTGGTAAAGTAGGTGTCCAATACTACATCAAAAACTTCATTAAAACAACCGGAATCTTTTACCCTGATTTTATAAGTTCCAGGTGTTAAATCATTTCCTAACCTGAAATTACCCGTCTTTTTTCCTGAATTATCTAAAATTTGTACAACTGTCAATGCCGAGGGACCGCTTTCCAAACTAATCGTTACTGCTCCTTCCAGGCCAACAGTTCCAGTAACTCCTATCGGCGCATTCATGCCTAAGGCCGATTTACCAAAATACTGAGCACTAGGACCTGTAAGAATTTGTATTTGACTTTTTAAATCACTCGTGGGCGGGCTGAAATAAACCGGATCAATAAAAACATTGTTTTTATCACTAATATTTTTCTTTGTCGCGCTCGAAGTATCATTTCTAAAAAAATAAGATGGTGCTTCTGTACCAGCATTATCTGTTATTTTTACAGTATAAGTCTCACCAATATCTAAAAGACAATTTACAAGACCTATATCGAGTCTTCCATCAGTAAGAGTATAATCCGTTTTAATACCTGTTGCATTATTAGTAACTTCCAAATTATAGGGCAGGCATCCTGTCATCGCCCAATTTGCCCCCATACCATTACCGCTTAATCGTACTTTTCCTGTAGTACTGCAATTAGTATTAGCCGGATCATCAACAATACGAAAGTCAAATTTAAACGCCAAAGGTTTACCTATCGACGATGCCCCATAATCCTGCGTTATTGTTCGTGACAGTCCACAATAGGTGCCCGTAAGACGAACCTCTCCCCATTCAGAGCGATCCGAAGGCAATACAAACCTTTGTTCAGCCTGTGCACGTGTTAAATTATCATATACATCCCAGCCTGTGCCGTTTTGGATTTCTAATTTGTATCGAATACTGCTGGTAGCATCATTAAAACCGACTAAAAAATCCGGAGTAGTATTGATGTAAAAATGACTTACGACAGCTTTAAATCCGTTCACCAGAGTGGCACTTTTAACACCTGAACAAACATCTCCTGTCGTATTATACACTATATCAACATCGCTATTGCTCAAAGATGTTTTTGTTACAATCTGTAAATCACTAGACTTGAATATTACATTTGCTGAAAGTGTTACGGTATTGAGCGAAGTAGTCGTTGCCCCGCAGTTGTCTGTTAGCTGTACTTTATAAGCTCCCGGAAGCAGATTTGTAAAGTTATAATTGGTCAAAGAGGTTGTTATTTTCTGCACTTCACTGTTATCTGAAGCATTGAGAAGGCTTATGGTGTAAGGCCCATTTCCTCCCGAAATTCTAACTGAAACAGTTCCTAAAGGATCAGGATCGTTACCACAGTAGGTATAGTTTTTTGCACTAACAGAAGTAATCGTGGGTGAAACTGTAGAGAACGAACTTCCTACATTTATAGAAGCTGCCGCCCTAACAAAAGTAGTACCGTTATAATAGCCATAATAGTAATCTCCCGTTGCGAGATTGATAAAAACAGGATCCGGACTTGTGATAACAGTTGCCTCGTTAAAAGGTAATTTTGCAATTGCATAAGTAATCGGAACTGTTACATTATTCACTGTAACGGTAATACTTCCGTTTCCCACACAAGACGTGTTACTTGCAACGGCCGTGATAGTTACCTGTGCATGACCTGCATAAGACAATACATATAATAAAATAAGAACTATTTTAAACCAACAATTTTTCATATAATGTGGTACCTAATTTTTTAACGTTTTTGGAACATTTAATCATTTTTATCTCGCACATTCAGAAAACTACCTTTATAAATTTGCAGCTTCTTCCTCTCTAATTATTCTGCAAAGGTACCTCCCCCTTATCGCTACATACATGACTATGTAATAAGTGGTATAAGAGTGTAATAAATGGTTGCTGGAAAGCCTTTATATGTAATACGTGACATTGCTCGCATTTCAAAAGTTCCGCTCCTCTTGAGCTTTTTGATATTGAAAAATTACATTTGCTATAAATATTTTGCTCCGTTGGAGCAATTTCTAAAAATACCCGTTCTCCAAATTCTTTAACGTATTGGGAATGATAGTGGAAATAAATATTTTGCTCCGCTGGAGCAATTTCAGAAAAGCCAATAGTAGAGAAACAATCCCAAAAATGGTTGGTCTCCAAATTCTATAACACATTGCAGATGATAATGGTTTTTTTTTAGTTTTGGAAATCTGCTTTTGTTGCTCCATAAGATTTTATAGGGAAACAAAAAAAGGCATAAGAAACTAAATCTTATGCCTTTTGTTTTATATTGAAAACTAAAAATTATCTGGAATAATTTGGAGCTTCTTTTGTAATGGTTACGTTGTGCGGGTGACTTTCAGTAATTCCACTTGAAGTAATTCTAACGAAACGTCCTGACTCTTGTAAGGTTGGAATATCTTTTGAACCACAGTATCCCATTCCGGCGCGAAGACCACCAATGAACTGAAGCATACTTTCGTTTAATTCTCCTTTATAAGGAACACGACCTACAATTCCTTCTGGAACTAATTTTTTAACGTCGTCTTCAACATCCTGAAAGTAACGGTCTTTAGATCCGCCTTGCATCGCTTCAACAGAACCCATTCCGCGATACGATTTGAATTTTCTTCCTTCGAAGATGATCGTTTCTCCCGGAGATTCTTTTGTCCCTGCCAGTAATGAACCTAACATCACACAATCAGCTCCTGCGGCAATCGCTTTAGGAATATCACCTGTGTAACGAATTCCACCATCGGCAATTACCGGAACACCACTTCCTTTAATAGCCGCAGCTACTTCAAGAACTGCTGAGAATTGAGGAAAACCAACACCGGCAACGATACGGGTTGTACAGATAGAACCAGGTCCGATACCCACTTTTACACCGTCAGCACCGCTTTCTACTAAATATTTAGCCGCTTCCGGAGTAGCGATGTTTCCAACTACTACATCTATTTGAGGGAATTTTGATTTTACTTCTTTTAATACATTGACTACACCTTCAGTATGTCCGTGAGCAGTATCGATGATAATTGCATCAACACCCGCTGCCACTAAAGCTTCCGCTCTTTGAACAGCATCACCGGTTACCCCAATTGCCGCTGCAACTCTCAAACGTCCGTAAACATCTTTGTTAGCGATTGGCTTTTGAGTCAGTTTTGTGATATCTCTAAAAGTGATTAAACCTACTAATTCATTATTAGCATTTACCACCGGTAATTTTTCGATTTTATGCCCTTGTAAAACTACTTCGGCCTGCTCTAATGAAGTACCTTCAGCAACCGTCACTAAGTTTGTGCTTGTCATTACCTCAGCGATTGGTCTTGCTCCGTTTTTTTCAAAACGTAAATCACGATTGGTAACAATTCCTTTTAGTATTTTATTCTCGTCAACGATTGGAATACCACCAATCCCGAATTCTTTCATTGCATTTTTAGCATCTGCAACAGTTGAATTTGTTGGTAAAGTTACCGGATCGATAATCATTCCGGACTCTGCACGTTTTACTCTTCTAACTTTCGCAGCTTGTTGCTCGATCGTCATGTTTTTATGTAAAACACCAATTCCGCCTTCCTGAGCCATAGCAATTGCCATAGAACTTTCAGTAACGGTATCCATAGCAGCTGATACTATTGGAACATTTAGCGTTATATTTCGTGAAAACTTTGATTTAATACTCACTTCGCGGGGAAGCACATTCGAGTAGTTAGGTACTAATAATACATCGTCGTAAGTTAAACCTTCGCCGATAATCTTGGAGTTGTGTGCTATCATGATGCAATTTCTAGTTGAATTGCGTGCAAATATAGTGAATAAATTGATAACTTGGATGCTAAGTTATTCTTAAATTTATAGTTAAGGAATTAATCTTACAAATGAACCGTATGATAAATTCCAAGTTTTGAAATTCCAAATTCCAATTGTTAGAACTTGAAACCTGAAACCTGAAACCTGAAACTTGGATTTTGGATTTTGGATTTTGGATTTTTTAAAAACATTATTCTTCCGAATTGTCATTAAATATAAAATTAAAACCGAACTGAAATGCCATACTGTTGGCTTTTGAAACATCTTTTAATTCTAAGAGGTTATTGACCAGAACATACATATTCAGTTTTCCAAGTGTACCTGCAAATCCTAAGCCAATATTCTTACTCGAATAGGAATCAACTGTATAAGTGGCTTTTACATCTAATTTTTCAAAAATATTGCGTCTGTAAAAGGCGGTTAATGCCACAAAAGGTTCTACAGGCATGGACATTGCAAACAGCTGCCCTCCTACACCGTTGACATATTTTCTGGTAACTTTACCATGGCAATTACAATCTTCATCAGAACGTGATTCGCCAAAGGAATACTGAAGGGAAGAATAGAATTTTGTTGGTCTGAGGGTGGTGTACTTGTTATAAAGTGTATCGCGTGGTATGGCTTTATCAAAATCATCAAAGATATTCTTCGGTTCATTCGAATTATCAAAATTCGGATTCACACCTTCATAGTGATACGTTCCTTTATAGGTTAAGGTTTCGATATCTTTAGACTGTCTCACAAAACCCAGATCAACAATACTTGCGGTAAGTTGAAGATTATCTTTAAAATAATAAGTAAAACCCGCATCAAGCCCTAAACCTAAACTTCCGTTAAAAAAAGTATTGTGCACAATATCACTCGGAATACTACCGTCGTACTCGTCTTTTGTAAATGTGGCAATACCAGAAGTCTTAATTTCTAAGTTAGACGAAATCGTTTGGGTATATAAATTAGGAGTTCCCGCAGCCTGTCCGGTATAAATATATCCTGAATTTCGGGTTGATGTTGCATTTGCTCCGCTCGAATAGATTTTGGCACGACCTCCCAGAACCAGTTTCTCACTTACTTTTTTATGAAATCCAACGTGAAACACTGAGAGTACTTCGGCTCTTAAATTTAAGTCAGACAAATTGAATGACTTACCAATGTAATCTTTATTTCCGTCTAGTGCTAATATAGCGGGGTCCTTTGGAACGTACATTAAAAAGTCAAATTCCTGATAGGCTCCAAACGAAAGATACGACTGACTGTCTTTTCCTCCCACTCTGAAACCACCTGAAAACAGTTCCAACTGTTGATTAATTTGAGTTTTATCTCTACTGGATGATTTATTAATCACGTTTCGGATTTTATCGTTGAAATTTACCCCGTTATTCGCAAACAAATCATAGGCCGAAAAACTGCTTGAGCCTAAATTTGCTGAAATTCCGGATAAAACAGGAACTCCAAAATAGAATTTATAAGCGACATCTGCTCCCGGATTTACAAGGGAAGATTGCGGAATGGCGGTAAAATTATACAGTAATTCTTTATTTTGAGCAAAACAAGAAAGCTGAAACACGACTATCAGAACTAAGTATAGTTTTTTCATTGAATTACCATATAAGCGGTTGCACTTGATCGTAATTTTAAACTGCCTGTACTGTTTCCGTTTAAAGGCGGACCTGGTGCCATAACCACTACAAAGCCAAGTTTACGGGTCTGTTTCAACAAATCTAATCGTTGATTTTCAAATACTTCGGTAGGATATTTTATAACATTTGTACCTCCTGCATAAGCCGGAACAGCAAGCGTAATGGTTTGAAGAATTTGATTATTATCATTCAGAAGTAATACATTCAGGGTAAAAGCCCTGTTTATAGTATTCTCCATTTCAAAATTAAATTCGGCTTTAACGAGATGATCGTTGAAATATTTTTCTTTGAAAACATCAAATTCCTGAACATCAAATCCTATTTGCTGTTCTGTACCGTTATCAACAAAGGAAGCTGCCGGAACATTAAAATATGCCAGATTCGCTACAAAAGCAGGTTCCAGCTTGAAATCTTTAGTCTGATCAAAATCCAGATCACTGGAACATGATGAAAATAGGACAGATAAAAATAGTATCTGAGAAATTCTCTTTATGAAATTTGGTTTCATGGCTTTACATATCTAAAGATTAACAACGATACTTTGATACTAGTTATTATTTTACTTTCATAAGTAAATATAATTATTTTCTAATGAAATTTTCCAAACAATTTTGATGCTTCATTATAGGCACTCTCAAAACTTAAAGAGTTCAAACCTGTCACTTTTTTATTGGATGTAAAATACGAAATCAACTTTTCGGTAGGCATATTACCTGTGAGTTTATCTGTTGCCATCGGACAGCCTCCAAACCCCTGAATAGCACCGTCAAAACGGGTACAGCCAGCATTCGAAGCTGCCTCTATTTTCTCAAACCAGCTGTTTGGTGTGGTATGCAGGTGCGCTCCGAATTCAATTTGAGGGTATTTCGGAATTAAATTGGAAAAAAGATACGTGATTACTTCCGGTGTAGAACTACCAACGGTATCTGAAAGTGATAGTATCTTAACTCCCATTCCCGCAAGTTTTTCCGTCCATTCACCCACGATCTCTACATTCCAAGGGTCACCGTAAGGATTTCCGAACCCCATAGAAAGATAGGTAACTACTTCTTTATTTTTCTGATCGGCGATTTCAAGAATTTCTTCTAATGTGATTAAAGATTCAGCGATTGTTTTATGTGTGTTTCGCATCTGAAAATTTTCAGATATCGAAAAAGGAAATCCCAAATATTGAATAGGTTCATGTGCTGCTGCCAGCGCTGCCCCTTGTGTATTGGCAATAATCGCTAACAATTTGCTCGTTGTTTGCGACAAATCAAGCTGAGCCAGAACTTCGGCAGTATCCTGCATTTGAGGAATTGCTTTTGGAGACACAAAACTTCCAAAATCGATAGTATCAAACCCCACTCTCAATAAAGACTGTATATAGGAAACCTTATTTTTAGTAGGTATAAAAGTTTTGATGCCTTGCATAGCATCACGTGGACATTCGATAATCTTGATTTCTTTATTCAAAGCTTACTCTTTTATGCAGGCTAAGTTAGTTTCTTTTTTAAAGAAATAAAAGTTATAATTTTCTTTAATTGTATTACATGATATGGTAACACTTTAATATGTTACACAAAAACGTAACAATCAACAATGTTACACAAAAACGTAACATTAAAAAATATTAGCTACATTTGTAATACTATTATTATTCTTTTTATTTATATTTGAAACTATGACTAGTGTAATTACGGGGGATATAATCGATTCCAGAAAGCAAAAATCAAAAGACTGGGTAGAATCTTTAAAGAGAATCTTATCTCCTTTTGGAGATACGCCTCTTCAATGGGAAATTTACAGAGGGGACGAATTTCAAATTGAAATAAAAAATCCCGAAGAAGCTTTATTGGCAACCATCCTCATTAAAGCACATTTAAAAGCTTTAAAACTGGATGCCCGAATGAGTATTGGTATTGGAGATAAAACACACAATGCTGAGAAAGTTTCTGAAAGCAATGGTTCTGCCTTTATACAATCAGGTGAACTTTTTGGAACTTTAAAGAAACTAAAAGTAAATTTAGCCTTGCGAACCGGTGATACGGCTGTCGATGAAAAAATGAATTTAATGCTTCAGCTTGCTCTTACTTTTATGGATAATTGGCCCGCTCAATCTGCAGAATTTGTTGCAATTGCGATAGAAAATCCAAGCTTATCACAAGAAGAATTAGCCCCAAAATTAGGAATCAAAAGAGCCGCCGTAAGCCGAAGACAAAAACGGGCACAGTTTGATTTAATATTGAGTTTAGACCGTTATTTCAGAACACAAATAAACCAACTTACAACGCTATGATTTTATTTATAAAACTACTTTTAGCACATTTACTGGGTGATTTTACAGCACAACCTAACTCCTGGGTAGTCGATAAAGAAGCCAGAAAACACAAAAGTATTTATCTGTATCTTCATATTCTTTTACATGGCATTTTAGCAGCCGTTTTAGTCGGAGAAATTCAATTCCTCCCTTACGCTTTTCTAATTGCCGTATCTCATGGCGTTATCGATTTAATCAAACTCCATTTCCAGAAAAACACAACAAAACGCAGTTGGTTTATAGCAGATCAGGCGCTGCACCTTTTAGTTTTGATTGGCGTTGTTTTGCTCTACAATGGTGAAACCGTTCATTTTCTATGGCTCAACAATCAATTTTGGATTTTAGCTACAGGATTTTTATTCATTACAAAACCAACTTCTATCCTGATTAGAACCATTATATCAATCTGGAATCCGGAAAGTCAAAGCAGCCACAATGAAAACTCACTTTCCAAAGCCGGAAATTATATTGGCATATTAGAAAGATTATTTGTCTTCTGTTTTATTCTAACGGGACATTTCGAGGCCATTGGTTTCCTATTAGCCGCAAAATCTATTTTTAGATTTGGCGATTTAAAAGAAGCCAAAGACCGAAAACTAACCGAATATGTTTTAATTGGTACGCTGATCAGTTTTGGAAGTGCTATTACTACAGGACTAATCGTTCAGGTACTGCTTTTACAATTGCTTTAAAACCTTTTTATTGATTGCTTTGATCAAAGCCGGTCCTTCATAAATAAAACCGGTATACAATTGTACTAAGCTGGCTCCTGCATTCAATTTCTCGATTGCATCATCGGCAGTATGAATTCCCCCTACTCCAATAATCGGGAAAGCTTTGTTGCTTTTTTCCGAAAGAAAACGAATCACCTCTGTCGAACGTTTTGTTAGTGGTTTTCCTGACAATCCACCTGTTTCTACTTTATTGGCAGATTGCAATCCGTCACGTGAAATTGTCGTATTGGTGGCTATCACACCCGCAATCTGAGTTGTTTTTACAATATCAATAATATCTAATAACTGCTCGTCTGTAAGATCGGGAGCAATTTTTAACAAAATTGGTTTTACCTTTTGCGTGCTTGTTTTTTGTTTCTCTGTATTTCTGTTCTGAAGCGTTTGCAACAGAGCTGTCAAAGGTTCTTTGTCTTGTAATGCACGTAAATTTGGCGTATTTGGTGAACTTACATTGACTACAAAATAATCTACGTGATCAAACAAAGCATCAAAACAAATAATATAATCGTCTACCGCATTTTCGTTTGGAGTCACCTTGTTCTTTCCTATATTACCCCCAATCAAAACTCCGGAATTCTTTTTCAAACGCTCTACAGCTTCCAGAACTCCGCCATTATTGAATCCCATTCGGTTTACAATTGCCTGGTCTTCTTTTAGTCGAAACAAACGTTTTTTAGGATTCCCTTCCTGTCCAACAGGAGTTACGGTCCCAATTTCGATAAATCCAAATCCGAAATCCGATAATTCTTTATACAGCTTGGCATCTTTGTCAAATCCTGCCGCCAAACCTACCGGGTTTTTAAATTTAATTCCAAAAACTTCACGTTCCAGACGACTGTCTTTTACTTCGTATACTGATCTTATAATTGATGAAACTCCGGGGATTTTTGAAATGAATTTAACAAATGAAAAAGTAAAGTAATGGACTTCTTCAGGATCAAACCCAAAAAGTATCGGGCGAATTATCGATTTATACATAGTAGTGTGTTGTTGTTGTTTTTTCGGGTGCAAATTTAATTATAATACTTTGAAAATGTCTTCTTTTTGCTAAAACAAATTACATCGGGTTTTGACCCTATATTTCTATGTTCAAATGATTTTTACTGTAATCAAAAGCCCTCTTTTTCATAATTGCATTACAACATTGGAAACAGAAAACAAAATCTTTAAACACTACAAATACAAAACTAACCACAATCATATCAACACTTTATCAAAAAACAACAATAAAACACTATTAACTATATAAAATAAATAGATATTAAAAAGATTACTTTATAAACTTTATTCTTAAATTTACCCGCAACTACTATTCGATAAAAACATTCGTCATGAAAAATAAAACGTATTGGATTTTTGCCATTCTAACCCTCTCCGCTATTACAATTGCTTACGGCTATACAAAACTTATAGTACCGAAACAAAAGTTAACGGCGATGAATTGTGACGAGGTTCCAAATACAACGGAGAAATCATTGTTTAAACCAACCATTGAAAACAAAAACAAACCTGTCGGTAAAGCTCCTGAAGGAATGGTGTGGATTCCAGGTGGAGAATTCTCTATGGGAAGTAATGTTGAGGACGAAAGTTTGTGCAGCATAAAAGGAGTTACCAAAGATGCTGCACCCATACACCGTGTTTATGTAGATGGATTTTACATGGATAAAACCGAAGTTACAAACGACCAATTTGAAGCTTTTGTTAAAGCAACAGGTTATATTACTTTAGCTGAGATAAAACCCACTCATGAAGAATATCCCGATGCTCCTTTGGAAAATCTCGTTGCCGGATCGGCCGTGTTTACTCCTACCCCGGCTCAAGTTGATTTAAACAATTATATGCAATGGTGGACTTATGTGCATGGTGCTGACTGGAGACATCCGGAAGGAGCCGGAAGCTCGATAAAAGGAAAAGGCAACTACCCTGTTGTTCAGATTTCCTATGATGATGCCGCCGCTTACGCCAAATGGGCCGGAAAAAGACTGCCAACAGAAGCTGAATGGGAATTTGCTGCCCGTGGTGGAAAATCAGGTCAGTTGTATGCCTGGGGAAATACCTTAAAACCTAAAGGAAAATTTCAAGCCAACATTTATCAGGGACACTTTCCTCTGGAAAAAGGAGACACTGGCGAAGACGGCTATATTGGCATTGCACCGACCGCTAAATTTGCTCCTAATCCTTATGGTCTTTATGATATTGGCGGAAATGTGTGGGAATGGACCAATGACTGGTATACCGCAGACTACTACGAAATAATCAGTAAGAATCGTCAGGTTGTTAAAAACCCACAAGGTCCTGACTCTTCTTATGATCCTTCAGAGCCCGGACTACCCAAAAAAGTTCAGCGTGGCGGATCTTTTTTATGCACCGATCAGTATTGTACCCGCTATATGGTAGGCACCAGAGGAAAAGGAGATTACAAATCACCGGCCAATCATATTGGTTTTAGATGTGTTCAATAAGATTTTTTTTAGTCTGTAATAACATAAATTAAAATCTTTGTCATGCTACTTACAAATCCAATTTCACCAATTTAAATTCGTGAAATTGGATTTTAACTTTCTAAAATCAGAACAAATCAGTAAAATTTGAAGCAAACTTTTTTTCAGTCTAATTTATAGTTTTCATAATTTGAAGCTTTACAACCCTTAACTATTTACTTATATTTGCCTAAAAATAAAATAAAAAAAATGCAACATATCATAGATCGTTTTGTTAGTTATGTAACTATTGACACTGAGTCAGATCCAAATTCAAAAACAACTCCAAGTACAGAAAAACAATGGAATCTTGCCAATAAATTAGTCGAGGAATTAAAGACAATTGGCTTATCAGATGTTACCATAGATGACAAAGCTTACATTATGGCTACGTTACCTTCTAATGTCGATCATGAAGTTCCAACTATTGGTTTTGTATCTCATTTTGACACTTCTCCTGATTTTAGCGGAGCAAATGTAAAGCCTCAGATTGTTGAGAACTATGACGGGAAAGATATCGTTTTGAATGCCGAGAAAAACATCGTTTTATCACCCAACTATTTTAAAGATTTATTACAATATAAAGGGCAAACCATTATTACAACTGATGGAACAACCTTATTAGGAGCCGATGACAAAGCAGGAATTACCGAAATTGTCTCCGCTATGGAATACTTAATTCAGCATCCGGAAATTAAACACGGAAAAATTAGAATTGGTTTTACTCCGGACGAAGAAATTGGCCGTGGCGCACATCATTTTGATGTAAAAAAATTCGGTGCAGCCTGGGCTTATACTATGGACGGAAGCCAAATTGGTGAATTAGAATATGAAAACTTTAATGCGGCCGGAGCAAAAATTACTTTCAAAGGAAAGAGCGTTCATCCGGGTTACGCCAAAGGAAAAATGATCAATTCAATGTTGATTGCCAACGATTTCATCAACGAACTTCCAAAAGGAGAAACCCCTCAGGAAACGAAAGGCTACGAAGGTTTCTTCCATGTACATCATCTTACCGGAAGTATTGAAGAAACGGTTTTAGAATTAATTATCCGTGATCACAACAAGAAAAAATTCGAAAAACGTAAAGATTTAATCGCCAAAATTGCCAAAAAAATCAATAAGAAATTTGCGAAAAAATTCGGAGAAGATATTGTAATTGCTGAAGTTAAAGACCAGTACTATAACATGAAAGAAAAAGTACTTCCTGTCAAGCATATCGTTAATATTGCCGAAAAAGCAATGAAAGAATTGAACATCAAACCTATCATCAAGCCTATTCGCGGCGGAACAGACGGGTCGCAATTGTCTTTCATGGGACTTCCTTGTCCGAATATATTTGCCGGCGGTCATAACTTTCACGGAAAATACGAATATGTTCCTGCCGAAAGTATGCAAAAAGCGACTGATGTCATTGTAAAAATTGCTGAGTTAACTGCAATTCCGGGCATTTTTGACGTTCCTGAGAAAACTAAAAGAAAAAAATAAACCGAAGTATGTCCGATAAAAAACACGTTTGGGATAAAGTCAACAATTGGGAAGAAGAACTTCTTTTCCTAAAAGCTATTATTGACAAAACCGAACTGGTTGAAACCGTAAAATGGGGAGGCCCCGTTTATGTATACAACAAAAAAAATGTTATCGGCATAGGTGGCTTTAAAGAGTATTTTACGATTTGGTTTTTCAATGGGGTTTTCCTGAAAGACGAGAAAAAGAAACTCATCAATGCGCAGGAAGATAAAACAAAATCGCTACGCCAATGGCGTTTTACTTCAAAAGATCAGGTAAACGAGGCAGAGGTTTTGGCCTACATTTCGGAAGCTATTGAGAACGAAAAACAAGGAAAAATCATCAAACCTTCAAAAAAAGAAGCTATTGTTTCTGAACTTTTTCAAAAAGAACTGGATCAGAACCCTGCTCTGGCAGAAGCATTTCAAAAATTCAGTCCTTACAAGCAATATGAATTTCTGGAGTACATTGAAACTGCTAAGCAAGATAAAACCAAACTTTCGAGAATTGAGAAAGTAATTCCGATGATACTGGAAAACATCGGTTTGAATGATAAATACAGATAGGGTCAAATTTCAAATTTTTAAAAATTCCAAATCCCAACCTATAAAAAAACCTTTATCAAAGTTTGAAACTTTGATAAAGGTTTTTTTCTTTACACAAAGAACTGTCATTTCGACTGAAATGACAATTAAAAAAAAATCCCAAACTCCAGTTTTGGAATTTGGGATTTCATATTTTGAAATTTATTTTTTCGAAGAAAAAATTTAAGCTTTTTTATTCAAAGCAGCACTCATTTCCATAGAAATTGCTGAACGCTCAATTTTCAATTTTCCGGACATTGTTTCGATCACTGCACTAGTTTCAGCAAGCTCAACAATTTTACCGTGAAAACCACTTTTAGTAATTATTTTATCACCTACTTTTAGGCTGCTTTCAAATTCTTTTTCATTTTTTACTCTTTTTTGTTGTGGTCGGATCATAAAGAAATACAACACGACAAACATTAGTAAATAAGGCGCAAATTTCATTAAATCTTGCATAGTATTCAGTTTTTATTTTTGTTATTAATATTTATGTTTTCCGGCTCTTCGGCATCGCTCAGAGCAAAATTGGAATTTGTTCTTCGACTTCGCTCAGAAAGACAACTTAATTGGGTTTTCGAATTTAAAAAATTGAAAATTCGTCTCAATTACATTAAACCACGACCTACTTTAACCATCTTTTTATTTGCTGTAAGCTCTTTAACCAGATTGTCTAAAATTCCGTTGATAAAAATACTACTTTTTGGTGTAGAATACTCTTTTGCAATTTCTAAATATTCGTTAAGAGTTACCTTTACTGGAATAGAAGGGAATTTTAAGAATTCGCAGATAGCCATTTTTAAAATAATAGTATCAATTTCTGCAATCCTTTCGCTGTCCCAGTTTGGTGTTTTATCATCGTATTCTTTTGCCAAAACCGATTCGTTTAAAACTGTTCTTCTGAACAAATCTTTAGCAAAATCCTTATCCTCAACATCTTTATACAATTTAGGCACTCTAAAATCGTCCGGATCTTCTGTTTTAATCGCTTTTAATTGTTTGATGATGTGCGTATTTACAACCGGAATGTCATCCACCCAGGTTAATTTATCATCCTCTAAATACTCATATAATTTTTCATTTGGAACAATTACTTCAGCAAACAAATCAATTACAAATTGCCTGTCTTCTTCAAAAGTATTGGTTGTAGTACTCATGTATTTCGCATACAAAGCACTTGACTTGATATCATTTAAAAGTAAAATGATATAATCGTCGTTTAGGTTCCAGTTGTTGATTTTACGATTTTCTAAAGCAATACTAAGTGAATTACTTTCGGCCAGGAGTTGAAAAATTTTGTTTTTAATAAATTTTTCATTCGGATTACGTTCTGCAGCGGTTGCAAGATGTTTTTTACTTGAAAGATGTAAAAAAACGGACTCTTTTTTGCAAATTTCAATCAATGAAGAAAGCATTATAAGATATAGATCCTGAATATTATCAATACTGTAAAAAAGAAACTTCTCTTCTTTTTCCATATTATCAGAACCGCTTTGATGCATTGCATAAATGGATTGCATTACTTTAACGCGTATGTGTCTTCTATTTACCACCTCGTAAGAACATTTAAAAATTAGTCTGCAAAAGTAAGTATTTAACTCTTTATAATAAAATTAAAATGATAAAAAAAGTCTCAGTTTTCAGTCACAATTTCAAGATTTCTCTAAAAACTGTGACCGAGACTGAGACTCTTCAACAATAAACTATGTTTTATTATTTTTTAGCGTTTTCAATTTTTCTCAAATCGATACGATTTTGAGCAATTGTCAAAGCCGCTTTGTGCGTTGTCATTCCGTTTTTCACAGCATACTCGATAATCTCTAAAGTTGTGTTGTAGATGTTTTCGGTTTTTGACATGATTTCAGCTTTACCGTAATGCTCTAATTCAGCATATACGTTGATAATTCCACCAGCGTTGATTAAGAAATCCGGAGCATATAAAATCCCTCTTTCCTGTAATCTTGCTCCGTGAACATTCTCATCAGCCAACTGATTGTTAGCTGCTCCGGCAATAACTTTAGCTTTAATTTTATCTACAGTTGCATCATTAATGATCGCTCCCATTGCACATGGCGCATAAATATCAACATCAGCTGTATACAAATCTTCACCAGAATAGATTGAAGCATTGTA
Organism: Flavobacterium tructae; assembly: GCF_001853485.1. Taxonomy (NCBI): domain Bacteria; kingdom Pseudomonadati; phylum Bacteroidota; class Flavobacteriia; order Flavobacteriales; family Flavobacteriaceae; genus Flavobacterium; species Flavobacterium tructae. The sequence continues at coordinate 580,091 of NZ_MIKE01000022.1, forward strand.
TTTCGAAGCTACCTGAAACAATTTCTCTTCATTGATATCCGTAATTGTAACGATTGCTCCTTCTTTAGTTAAATACTCAACCAAAGCCTCACCTACGTGACCAATTCCCTGAACTAAAACTTTTTTACCTTCTAAAACATCAGTACCAAACTGACTTTTAGCAGCAGCTTTCATTCCTAAATAAACACCGTAAGCTGTTATTGGAGAAGGATTTCCTGAACCACCTCTTTCTTCAGAAATACCCGTAACATAAGGCGTTACGTCTCTAACAGTGTCCATGTCTTTTGTTTCCATTCCAACATCCTCAGCCGTAATATATCTACCGCCTAAAGAGTGAACAAATTCACCAAATTTACGCATTAATTCAGGTGTTTTTTGCGTTTTAGCATCACCAATAATTACTGCTTTACCTCCACCGATATTCAATCCGGTAATGGCTGATTTATAGGTCATACCTCTTGAAAGACGCAAAACATCGTTTAATGCTTCCCATTCAGTATTGTAATTCCACATTCTAGTACCTCCTAAAGCTGGTCCCATAACTGAATTATGAATACCAATAATTGCTTTTAAACCTGTATCTTTGTCATTGCAAAATACAATTTGTTCGTGATCGTCAAAAGACAATTGACCAAAAACAGGATCCATTTTCTGAAGTTCTTTTCCAGTTGCGAAAGTTGCATCCATAGCGCTACTATATTATTTTGTTAAAATTATGAATATGTCAAAAAGACTTCTCAAATTTATATAAAAAATATACATGTGCTAATTTATTATCTTTAAAATAACAATCTAACAATCGTTTTGTTTTGATAAAATTATATATTGCATTAATTTTTATTCATAATATTTCATCAAATCGAAACATTTTAACATTGAATCTCTTAAAAAAATGAAAGAATTAAGTTATTTAAACAAATATTTCATCAAATATAAATATAGTTTTTCTTTAGGTATTTTAATCACCATAATCGCACAAATATTCTCTCTGTTTACTCCAAAGCTTATTAGCAAGTCGTTAAACGCTATCGAAAAGTTTGACAAACTACCAAAAGCCGATCAATCTTCGCAAATCGTCATTGATTCGTACCGCGAAGGATTAATTCACAACGTACTGCTAATCATAGCTACTACCATCGTAGCAGGATTTTTAACGTTCTTAATGCGTCAGACTTTGATTGTAATGTCGCGTCATATCGAGTTTGATTTAAAAAATGAGGTTTTCAAACAATATGAAAGACTCTCACAAAACTTTTACAAACAAAACCGCACCGGAGATTTAATGAACCGTATTAGCGAAGACGTTTCAAAAGTTCGTATGTATGTGGGGCCTGCCGTAATGTATACGATCAATACTTTTATTCGTTTTGCCATTGTCATTATATATATGTACAATGTCTCACCATTATTGACACTTTATACGATTTTACCTTTACCTATTCTTTCCTATTGTATTTTCAAACTAAGCTCAGAAATCAATAAAAGAAGTACCACTTTTCAGCAATATTTATCTAAAGTTTCCAGCTTCACACAGGAAATCTTTTCCGGTATCCGTGTTATAAAAGCCAACTCACTGGAAAATCAGCATCAAAACAACATGGTCGCTCTGGCTGACGAAAGCAAAAAAAAGAGCTTAGATTTAGCCAAAGTACAGTCCTTATTTGGTCCTTTGATGATTGCCTTAATCGGAATCAGTAACCTTGTAGTCATTTACTTTGGAGGTGTTATGTACATTAACGGAACGATTCCAAATATTGGAACGATTGCCGAGTTTATTTTATATGTGAATATGTTAACCTGGCCAGTAGCTTCATTAGGATGGGTTTCATCAATGGTACAGGAGGCCGAAGCTTCTCAGAAACGTTTGAATGAATTTTTAAAAATCGAACCTGAAATAAAAAACAATAACGAAAATCATTCCGATATTGAAGGCACAATTTCTTTTGAAAATGTAAGCTATACCTACGAAGACACCAATATTGAAGCGCTTAAAAATGTAACTTTTACTGTCAAAAAAGGAGAGACATTGGCCATTTTAGGAAAAACCGGTTCCGGGAAGTCCACAATATTATCGCTAATCTCTCGTTTATATGATGTAACCGAAGGGAAAATCACCATTGATCAAAACGAAATCAGCGGTCTGAACCTATATGATTTGCGAAATAATGTTGGAATTGTACCTCAGGACGCTTTTCTATTCTCGGACACTATTAAAAACAATATAAAATTCGGCAATCAGAACGCTACAGATGAAGAAGTAATCGAAGCGGCCAAAAATGCGGTAGTTCATGATAATATTATCGCTTTTAACAAACAATACGATACTGTTTTAGGAGAAAGAGGAATCACTCTCTCAGGCGGACAAAAGCAGCGTGTCTCTATTGCGCGCGCCATTATTAAAAATCCGGCGATTTTACTTTTCGACGATTGTTTGTCGGCAGTGGACACAGAAACAGAGGAAACAATCCTTAGCAATTTATTTGAAATTTGCAAGGATAAAACTACAATAATAGTAAGTCACAGGGTATCATCGGCAAAAAATGCCGATAAAATAATCATTCTGGAAGACGGGAAGATCATTCAACAAGGCTCTCATAATCAATTAATAAATCAGGAAGGCTATTATGCATCGTTATATTTAAAACAACTTTCAGAAAAAGAATTACTTTAATTGTTGCGTAATAGATAATTTTTTATGATTTTTGAGTACTATTAATTCCAAAAATGATAGAACGTATTATGAGAGAAAATGACATGTTAGAAAAAGAAGAGATTTTTTCTAAAGTATTACGAGCAGGAAGAAGAACTTATTTCTTTGATGTGAGAGCTACTAAAGCTGATGATTATTATATCACAATTACCGAAAGTAAAAAATTTACTGAGGAAGACGGTTCCTTTCATTTTAAGAAACACAAGATCTACTTGTATAAAGAAGACTTTAGTGCTTTTGCCGAAATACTTGAAGAAATGACTTCCTATGTCCTGAACCACAAGGGCGAAGAAGTAATCTCTGAAAGACATCAAAAAGATTTCAAAAAAGAATATGGTTCTGATAAACCTGAAGGACAAAGAACCAGTTTTACTGATATAGATTTTGACGATATTTAGTCGACGGAAGACTTTTTTAAAAGTATAAGTCCATAGTGTTTTGCATTTTGGACTTTTTTTAAACACATAAACTCTACCAATTTGGTAGAACATTTATTTATGCTTTAAAATAAGGAATTCAACTATCTTGATAAAAAAGCAACAATGGAAATACAGCTATTGATTCTGCCAGGTCTTGGAAATTCAGGAGACAAACATTGGCAAACGTTTTGGCATGAGAAATTTAAAAATTCAACCCGCATCGTTCACGACGAATGGGATGAACCTATTCGCGCAGAATGGCTTGAGCGTTTAGAAGAAGAAATCTCCGGACTTAATGGTCCGACAATACTAGTAGCACACAGCTTAGCTGTTTCACTTGTCCTACATTGGGCACAGAACAATAACAATTCAAACATAGTGGGCGCCTTACTGGTTGCACCTGCCGATGTAGATTCACCTGCACACACACCGGAATCTATACGAAACTTTTCACCAATGCCAACCTCGAAACTGCCTTTCCCTTCTATTGTAGTAGCGAGCGAAAATGATCCTTACGCGACTTTTGAGCGAAAAAAATACTTTGCCGAAATGTGGGGAAGCGATCTTGTCAATGTGGGACAAAGAGGACACATCAACTCCGATTCGGATTTAAAATATTGGGAAGAAGGACAATTGATTTTGAAACAATTGATCGAGAAAACAAAATAGTCTTCAGTCGCAGTTTACAGTCGCAGTCTGCATACTGAAAACTGAGACTGTAAACCGTGACTGGATACTGCAAACTAACCTATTCGCAGTCCATTTTCTATTTTAAAATCAGGTGCCAGTAAAATAACATCCCCCTCCTTGCCTATTGCGCCTAGAACCAAACATTCGCTCATAAATTTCCCGATTTGCTTTTTGGGAAAATTGACTACTGAGATAATTTGTCGGTTTAGCAAATCTTCTTTTTTATAATGCACCGTTATTTGAGCTGATGATTTACGGATTCCTATTTCGGGACCAAAATCAATGGTCAGCTGGTAGGCCGGTTTTCTGGCTTCGGGAAAATCATTTACTTCTATAATTGTTCCGACACGCATGTCAGTTCTTTCAAATTCACTCCAGGTTAAATCCATTTTTGTTTTACTATTTGATGTTTTACAAACCTATTAATTTTAGTATTACAACCACCAATTCCATAACTGTTTTTTGAGTTGTTTTCCTCAATTTAGAAATCATATTGTTGTTCTGATCTCATAAAAGAAAATATACTCCAAAAAATTAAAAACAAGTCTATATCCTTTCTTTTACAGAAATTTAAAGTTATTTTTGAAGAACTTATTTCTACAAAAATGGCACGAACTCCTTCTAATATGATTCCTCTTGGAACAATTGCTCCAGATTTCAAATTAAGAGATACCAATTCGAATAATGAGTATTCATTTGACGATTTGAGGGGCTCAAAAGGTACGCTGGTTATGTTTATTTGCAACCATTGCCCATTTGTGCTTCATGTTATCAAAGAGGTTGTCATGATTGCCAATGATTATCGTGTACAGGGAATTGGTGTGATTGCGATTTCAAGCAACGATGTTAAAAACTATCCGCAAGACGGTCCCGAATTAATGACTGACTTTGCTTTTCAGAACAAGATCGATTTCCCGTATTTGTACGACGAAAGCCAGGAAGTTGCCAAAGCTTACGAAGCGGCTTGCACTCCTGATTTTTATTTATTTGACAATCAGGATCGACTGTTTTACCGTGGTCAATTGGACGATTCAAGACCCGGAAACGGAATTCCGTTAAGCGGAAGTGATCTTCGCAGTGCAATTGATGCTCTTATTTATAACAGAAGCCTGAAAGATCCGCAAAAACCAAGTATTGGCTGCAACATCAAATGGAAAACATCGCTTTAGTATTTTCAAAAAGTTTGCCTATCTTTACAAATCAAATTAATTATTCCCACAGTGACTACTATAAATCTATTTACAGTTTCTCCGGTATTGCTTTCTCTTACGAGAAGGGCATACTCGACTGTATTTATTTCACATAGTAAGGCCTTTATCAATTAGGCCTCCGTCTATTTCAATTTCTTCTCTCAGACGGAGGATTATTTTTTTTAAATTTTTCAGTTTACAATTTTCAGTTTTTAGCAGCAGTCTCCATTTACAGACCGCCAGAAATGACTGTAGCTCTAATTTGCAACTGAAAATTCTACACAGTCAACCCACAATAAATTAGAATAGATATGAAACCAACACCTACATTCTGTAAGTCAGATTATCAATTTTTAAGAGAATTGATCCTAAAAAGTAAAAATGCAACCAATGCCAAAGAAATTGGACAGCTTTCGAACGAGCTGGACCGCGCTGTTATCCGTAAAGAAAGTGAATTAGACAGCAGCACTATACGCATTAATTCCCATGTTATTATTGAAGATGTAAAAGCAAAAAAACAAATGAAAATTCAAATTGTCCTTCCTTCATTTGCAGACGTAAAAGAGGGCAAAATATCAATATTAGCGCCACTAAGTGTTGCCATTATTGGCTTTAAAAAAGACGATGTTGTCGATTGGGAATTACCGGCCGGAATAAAAACTTTAAAAATAGCAGCGGTTGACAATTCTTCTGAAAACGCTTCTTAATTTTCTAAACACCTCCCGCGTGAAGGTGTTTTTTTTATGCTTAGTTTGAAGCAAAAAAAAACTATTCAAAAATAATATGAATAGTTTTTATGCTTTTTAAATTTCAACTCCTTACAATTGAGAAGTTATATAGTTTGATATTAAAGCAATTTGAGTATCGTCTACCTTCGCTTTTTTCTGCATTCTTACCAGAATTGGCTTCCAGTCTTCCTGACTAAATTTCTTCGGATCGTATAGTTTATGGCATCTTGCACAACTGTTTTCGTACAAGTTTTTACCTTCTGCCAATGCAGGAGTTAGTTCTGTAGTTTTTGCCGTCTCAGTTGCAGCCGGAGTGGCTGTTGCAACCGGAGCTGCTTTTTTTGTACCGCACGAAATCAAAAGCAATGTCGCAGCGGTTAAAGTTAGGATCCTTAATTTCATTGTTCTTGTTTTTTAAAGTAAATATAAAAAAAATCCCATTCGGCTAGCGAATGGGATTGCTATTTAAAACAATACTAAATTGCTGTAAAGTCTTATTTTACGTCCATTAATTCAACGTCAAAAATCAAAGTTGCGTGTGGTGGAATAACTCCTCCTGCACCTGAAGCTCCGTAAGCTAAATCAGATGGAATTACAAAACGAGCTTTGTCACCTACTTGTAATAAAGCAATACCTTCGTCCCATCCTTCAATAACCTGCCCCTGACCTAATCTAAATTCGATCGGTTTTTTACGTGGGTAAGAAGAATCAAATACTTTTCCGTTTTCTAAAGAACCTTCGTAGTGTACTGCAACAGTTTTACCTGCTTCTGCTTTTTTACCTTCTCCTTTTTGGATCATTTTATAACGCAATCCACTATCTGTTTTATCAAAACCTGCAGCCAATTGCTCCATCTTTGCTTCTGATTCAGCTTTTAAAGCAGCATCACGCTTCAAACGAGCTCCTTTTAAAGAGATAAAAGCTTCGATTGCATTCCATTTTTGAGCTTCTTCACCTACTCTGATGATTTCTACTGCATCAAGATTATCTCCTTGAGCTACAGCATCCACAACATCCTGTCCTTCGATTACATGACCAAAAACAGTATGTTTTCCATCTAACCATGAAGTTGGAACGTGAGTAATGTAAAATTGAGAACCGTTACTTGCCGGACCTGAATTTGCCATTGCTAAAACTCCCGGACGATCGTGTTTCAAGCTTGGGTGAAACTCATCATCAAATTTGTATCCAGGATCTCCGGTTCCGGTTCCTTTTGGACATCCTCCCTGAATCATAAAATCAGGAATTACTCTGTGAAAAGTTAATCCGTCATAGAATTTTTGTCCTTGAGGTTTTACTTTATTTTCCATATTTCCTTCTGCAAGAGCTACAAAATTCCCTACGGTCCCAGGTGTTAAATCGTGTGTAAGTTTTACTAAAATCGAACCTTTACTAGTGTTGAATTTAGCGTATATTCCGTTTTCCATGGTTGTTATTTTTTATTTGATTGCAAATTTACAAATTAATTTTATATCAATTTATGCTTTCTGTTTTTTAGACTTTGATTTGTAAGTAAGGCCATAAACCGTAAATGCCAGTGCCGATAATCCAACACATCCAATGGTTACGGCATGCCATCCGCCCAGTTTCCATAACAACAATCCGTAAGCAGATCCGGCTGCTGTTCCTAAAAAACTAAATGACATAAAGACGGTATTCAATCGGTTTCTGGCTTCAGGAAGTAAGGAATACACGCGGGTTTGGTTTGAAATATGCACTCCCTGAATTCCGATATCAATAAATACAATTCCAATCGCAATTCCGATCACACTTTCTATTGAAAAATAAAAAACCAGAAAACTAATTAAGATCAATAAACAACCGTAACCTACCGCAATTCTTGAGTTTCCTTTGTCTCCCATTTTTCCTACTAAAGGTGCCGCCAAAGCTCCTGATGCTCCCACAATTCCAAATAGTCCAATTGTAGCACTGTTAAAACCGAATGGTTCTCCCGAAAGCAATAAAACCATAGTGGTCCAAAAGGCCCCAAATTGCGCAAAACTAAATACATTGATCAGTGTCGCTTCACGCAGAACCGGTTGTGTTTTTATAAGTGTAAAAAGCGATTGAATCAGCTGTCCGTAAGTTCCCTCAAACTGAGGTTTATTGACCGGAAATTTATTCTGAATCACAAAAAATATCAGTAAACAAATACCTGCAGCAATATAAAACATAGACCTCCAACCCAATACCTGACCGATAAATCCGCTTAAAGTTCTGGAAAGCAATATCCCCACAAGTAAACCACTCATTATGGTTCCGACTACTTTTCCGCGCTGTTCAGGCGCACTTAAAGATGCTGCCAATGGTAAAATTAACTGTGGTACAATTGAAGTAATTCCAATTAATAAAGAAGCTACCTGCAAAAGAAAGAAACTTTTTGCCGTTGCCGCAATAATTAAAGCGATTACAGAAGCAAAAGTGGTGATTAAAATTTGCTTTTTACGTTCGATTTTATCTCCCAGCGGAACCATGAAAAACAGTCCTATAGCATAACCCGCCTGGGTTAGATAGGTTATTGTTCCCGCACTGGCTTCAGGAATTTTAAATTCGTTGGCAATTAAAACAATTAAAGGTTGGCAGTAATACAGGTTTGCAACTATAAGTCCGGTGCAAGCTGCCATAAATAAGACATTCGTTTTGGATAAATTCATTTTGCAAAAATACCAATCTAATTATTACCAAAACTTTAAAAAAATTATAATTTTTAAAGGTTTCAAAACCAATTCGGTTCTTATTTTATCGCTTTTAATGGACTTTAAGCCCTTACGATTGTATAAAATCTTCTCGCATTGGACTAAAAACATCTGTCAGAAGTCCGCTTTCCAGACAAACTACTCCATGAATGGCATGAGGCGGAATGTAAAAACTATCTCCTTCCTTTAACGTTTGGGTGACTCCGCTAATGGTAACATCAAATTTACCACTGGAAACATAGGTAACCTGAGAATGATAGTGCTCGTGTAAAACTCCAATTCCGCCTTTCTCAAAATGTACATTTACTAACATCACTCTTTCATCGAAAGCCAGAATTTTACGCTTGATTCCTTCTCCTACGATCTCCCACTCAATTTCATCTCCTTTTATAAATTCTTTACTTGTTTTTAGATGCTGCATTTTCTCTGTGTTTCATTAACTTTTCGTTTCTTGCAATTTCATTAAACGATAAACGTCTTTTCGTTTCGGCTATTTTTATCAAATTTAAGCTAATCTGTTTTCTTATTACTTACTTCTAAATTAATTCTTTAAAAATAAACTTTTCATCATAATCAACTTCAGACTTCTGCAAAAAGTGAATATACTCCTCTCTCAAAGTTTTCTTTTTGTGGTGCGCTTCCTGGTTTTCAATATACCTGATTACAGTACTCAGTTGAGATTTACTGTATGAAAACGCTCCATAACCTTCCTGCCACTGAAAATGACTTTTAGACAATTTATTACTATTGATCCATTTTGAGGAATCCTGTTTAATATTTTTCATCAAATCAGAAATTGATTGCGCAGGTCTGATCCCGATCAAAATATGAATATGATCCGATACGCCATTTATCGCCAGAAGCTTATGATCATTATTTTTTATAATTCCGGTTATATATTGATACAATTCGGCTTTCCATTCTTTGTCTATTAACGAGCGTCTGAATTTCACTGCGAAAACAAAATGAATATGTATTTGGGTGTATGTGTTTGCCATTACCGATATGTAATTCCTAACGGAATAATTTTAAATCACTAAAAAAGAAAGAATAAAACTACAAATATTTTATCGTTAAATATTACTTCCCTCAATTTATTTTACTTATTAGCAAAAAAAATGCTCCGTCAGGAGCAAAATATCGGTAATCCACCGTCAACAATGTCCCGTAGGGACAACACCTCTTTTTACAGTTAGCAGCTGGCCTTAGTTTTCCTCTTCTTCAAAATTATCGAAATAGGTAAAATCTTTGGTAATCAATCCGTTTTCAATGGTAAAAATAGTGCAGATTGGCAGTTCAAATTTTGAATTATCAGGCGCTGTACCTGATGAAACAAACTCTACAATAATATGTTTGTCTCCCGACGGATAAACCTGAATCACTTTATCATGCAAATCCGGAAATGTAGCATTTAGTTCTGCATACTTATCCGCAATTTGTTTACGGGTTTGTTTTACAATCCCCGCTCCTAGTGAAGGGTCTTTAAAATCAGCGGTATCCGTGTACATTTCTGACATCTTCTTCCAGTCGTGGTTGTTAAAATGTTCAAAATACTGTTTAATTAATTGTTCGTTTTTTGTGGCATCCATAGGTTTTGATTGATTTTGATTGTTACAGGAAATAATTAGAAAAAACACCATTAACATTGCTATTTTTCTCATGATTTATCATTTTAAGTTACTCAAGATCAGCATAAAGAGAACATAAATATACTGAAATGATTTTCACCGCAGTAATAAATCAGCGCTATTTTCTGATAAAAAACAATCAATCCGTTTATTTTACAGCAATCGTTTGTGGCGGCTGCTGTTGTTTATCGGTTTTATACAAATAAATTTTCCCGTCTTTATGGGTGTATATATAAGTGTAATTCCAATAGTTTAAACCCGCAATTCTGGTACCTTCACTTGTATTTGTATTTGCATATACCTGATCTGCATAAATTAATATTTCCCCATGATCCTGATTGTTTATAGTACGTATGGGAGGTCCCCACGCCTTTATAAGATTATTTTTAGACTGACCAATCCATTGATCGTTTGCATTTTTAGCTGTTGAACATGCCTGTAAAATCAATAGAACAGTTACTACTAATAGCTTTTTCATGGGATTTTATTTTTTGATGATTGAATCGTAATATTACTTAAAATTAGGCATCTTTTTTTTACATTTTGACTGCTTTATGTTATATAATTGTCACATATTTAACTGTATCACAAACACTTAAATACAAATCATCAAATAACACACCCGTTAATAATTCATTCTGAGCAGTCTCTTAATTATTTTCTCTCATTTTCAAATCTTGAAAATTCACAAAAATTAACTTTGTATCTTTGCATCTTAGAACTATTGAAGAAAAAAAATGCGAATTGACATTATTACAATTTTACCTGAATTATTAAAGAGTCCGTTTGAGGCTTCGATTATGAAACGTGCCATAGACAAAGGTTTAGTAGAAGTTCATTTTCATAATTTGCGTGATTACACCACAAATAGACAAAAAAGTGTTGACGATTATCCGTTTGGCGGAGGTGCCGGAATGGTAATGACAGTTCAGCCTATTGATGACTGTATCACACATTTAAAAAGTCAGCGTGAGTATGATGAAATTATCTATATGTCACCTGATGGAGAAACTCTAAATCAAAAAATGGCCAATACAATGTCGATGTATGAAAACATTATCATTCTCTGCGGACATTATAAAGGGGTAGATCAACGTGTTCGTGACCATTTTATTACCAAAGAAATTTCAATTGGCGATTATGTGTTATCCGGTGGAGAATTAGGCGCTTTAGTATTATCTGATGCTTTAATCCGATTGATTCCCGGTGTTTTGAGCGACGAAACTTCAGCATTGACTGATAGTTTTCAGGACAATCTGCTTTCGGGCCCTATATACACAAGACCTGCAGATTATAAAGGCTGGAAAGTGCCCGAAGTATTAACGAGCGGACATTTTGCTAAAATTGACAAATGGCGCGAGGATATGGCCTACGAACATACTAAAAACAGACGCCCGGATTTATTGGAAGAAAAATAAAAAATATTCCCTTCTCATTTATTTTTAGTGATTCTTCTCCATCATACTTGAAAGCTGTAATTATCGTTATCTTTTTTGTTACTTCTTTCTAAAAGATAAAAAATGAGCGATTTTAATCTGAAACATATTTATAATACACGGAATTATATTGAGATGAATTACAATCAAATCATCTCAATAAATTCTCTGGAGCGTATTTCCTGTTACTCCTACAGGAATTTGCAACGCATTTTTTATTCTTTATTTAATGAAACCATCGGCGCTTATCAAACCCGATTGAAAGTAGAAAACGGATACAAAAAACTGATCTACTCCAACAAACAAATCTCAGAAATTGCACTTGAAGTAGGTTTTGCCGATGTACAGTCTTTTTCAAAAACCTTCAAAAAACATTTCGACTGTGCTCCTTCACTAGCCCGCAATCAAAAAGAACTTTTATTAAACGATACAGGTATTCTTCAATCTTTTACCTCCTTTTTAAAGCCTGAAATACTTGTAATTCCTGAAACAGCTGTTTATTACCTTAGCTCCAAAACGCATTATATTAATCCGGAAATAGAAAATCTTTGGGACACTCTTTTAAAAAATGAATTCCCTGAGACGGATGCTCGCTTCTTCGGAGTTATAACGGATGACATTTTAATTACCGAAAAAATAAATTGTACTTACGAAGCCTGCATTGCGACAACTGCTGTTCTTAAAAATCTTCCAAAGAAGCAAATTTTTGGAGGCAAATATGCTCGCTTTTTTCACCATGGAAGCTACAACACCCTTGAAGAAACGTATAATCAAATCTTTGGCGGTTGGTTTCTAACCCATGATTTTGAACTTTCACATTTGCCTGTTATTGAACAATACCTAAAAACCAGCGACAATTGTGATAACGAATCTGACTATCTCACAGCGATTTTTATTCCGCTTATTTGATTTGTCCATTTTGGACAACTAACCGTTTATCGCTTGATACTATCTTTGCCTCGTCAAAACACTAGTAACACAATGACAATAAACAAGTTAATCCACAACAAACTCAAATTAAGATGAAAAAATTATTTCTACCAATAGTACTACTTCCTTTATTCACTTCCTGTCAGGAAGACGGAATGTCTGCAACACCTAACGAACCAACTGAATCCATTAAAAGTGAGATTATGTATGCCATGCCTGAAGAATCTGCTCCGCATGAAGGAACCTGGCTGCAATGGCCACACCAATATCAATACGGTATTAACTATAGAGATGATTTGGATGCTACATGGGTTGCTATGACGAAATCATTGTCGACAAGTGAAAAGGTGCATATCGTTGCTTATAATACCAACGAAAAGAACAGAATTACAACTTTATTACAAAATGCAGGAGTTTCTCTTTCTGCCATCGATTTTAAAATCTATAAAACGGATGATGTTTGGGTACGAGATAATGGACCTATTTATGTAAAAGACAAAAACAATCAACTGGTAATTCAGGACTGGGGCTTTAATGGCTGGGGAGAAAAAGCTGATTTTAAAAATTGCAACACCATACCAGCACAAATTGCCGCAGATCAAAACACAACTGTTGTAGATTTGAATGCAATCATGATCAACGAAGGCGGAGCTGTAGAAATAGATGGAAAAGGAACCTTATTAGCTACGAAAAGCTCAATTCTGAACTCAAATCGTAATCCTGGAATGAGTCAGGCACAAGCTGAAGCCATTTTTAAAAAATATTTAGGAGTGTCTAACTTCATCTGGCTTAACGGAAAAGCAGGAAAAGAAATTACCGACATGCACATTGACGGGTTTGCACGATTTGGTAATGACAACACCATCGTAACGATGAGCGAAGATGATTTATTGTACTGGGAAGTACCAGAAGGAGACATTCCTACTTTGTACAATTCAAAAGATTTAAAAGGTAAAAAATACAATTTCCTAAAACTGCCTTTGACTCAAAACAAAGTGATAACGACCTATGGAAAAAAATTAGGCTACAAAGGTTCTTATGTTAACTACTACATTGGAAACACGGTTGTATTGGTTCCTAATTACAATGATCCTAATGATGCTGTTGCCAATCAACTGATTCAAAGCTTGTATCCTAACAGAAAAGTAATCGGTATCGACGTTCGTAATTTGTACGCTAACGGGGGAATGATCCACTGTGTGACGCAGCAGCAGCCAAAATAAAAAGTTTCTTTTGTTTCAGGTTTCAAGTTTCAGGTTCTTATGATCCGTAATCAAAACCTGAAACTTGAAACCTGAAACTCTTAACCTTCAATTTATCAGCAACTTAAAATAATTTACATTTTATAATTCATAATTTACAATTATTTTTTACATTTGCACCCGAATTAGACTAACCTCTGGCGAAATACGTGAATGTTACTCTAAATAAACAATAATAAAAATTATCATGGCAGATTTATTAAAGTTCGTTCAAAACGAATTCGTTGCTAAAAAAGATTTCCCTGTTTTCGGAGCTGGAGATACTATCACAGTTTACTACGAAATTAAAGAGGGTGAAAAAACAAGAACTCAGTTTTTTAAAGGAGTTGTTATTCAAAGAAGAGGTTCTGGTAACACAGAAACTTTCACTATTCGTAAAATGTCTGGAGCTATTGGAGTTGAGCGTATCTTCCCGGTAAACTTACCAGCTTTACAAAAAATTGAAATCAACAAAAAAGGAGCTGTACGTAGAGCTAGAATTTTCTACTTCAGAGAACTTACTGGTAAAAAAGCTAAGATTAAAGATAAAAGAAGATAATCATTTATCTATTGGTTATAAAAAACTCGTTTCATATCATTTGAAACGAGTTTTTTTTTGGACTTCATTTTCAGAATGCCAAAACCGTAATTTTTTAATACCAAAATCGTCGATTTGACAATTTAACGACCCCGAAATAACAATCTGATAATTTCGGCATTTCTCCTGAAAACTACACCGTTTTCGGACTGTTTTTATTATATTTGCTCCGCTCATTCTGAGCCGACTATACCTTTTACATTGCCATTCTCTGGCGATACGATTATAAAAAAAAAAAAAAATGACACAGAATTCGAAAATCTATTACACCTTAACTGATGAGGCGCCCTTGTTAGCGACTTATTCTTTTTTACCTATTGTTCAAGCATTTACGGGTACTGCTGGTATCGCTATTGAAACCAGAGACATCTCTTTGGCTGGCAGAATTTTATCTAATTTTCCTGAGCTTCTAACAGCTGCTCAAAAAACCGGAGATGCCTTGGCTGAATTAGGTCAGTTGGCAACACAGCCTGATGCTAACATCATCAAATTACCAAACATTTCTGCATCGGTACCGCAATTAAAAGCGGCTATTGCTGAGTTAAAGTCACATGGTTACGGAATTCCAAATTATCCTGAAGATCCGCAAAATGATGCCGAAAAGGAAATTAAAGCAAAATATGCTAAAGTTTTAGGTTCTGCTGTAAACCCGGTTTTACGTGAAGGAAACTCTGATCGTAGAGCACCACGAGCAGTAAAAAACTTTGCAAAATCAAATCCACACTCCATGGGTGCCTGGTCTGCTGATTCTAAAACAAAAGTAGCTTCAATGCCAAGCGGTGATTTCTACGGAAGTGAAAAATCGCTTACAGTTGCAGAAGCTAACGATGTAAAAATTGAATTCGTTGCAAAAGACGGTACAACTACTGTATTAAAAGCCAGTACTCCGCTTAAAGCAGGTGAGATCATTGACAGTTCTGTTTTAAGTGTAAAAAAATTAAAAGCTTTTGCTGCTGATGCTATCGCTGATGCTAAAAAAGAAGGTGTTTTACTTTCGGTACACTTAAAAGCAACCATGATGAAAGTATCAGATCCAATTATCTTTGGCGCTATCGTTGAAGTATACTTTGCTGATCTTTTCAAAAAATACGAAACTTTATTTGCAGAATTAAACATTGACACCAGAAATGGTTTAGGTGATATCTATGCAAAAATTGCAGGAAGACCTGAACAAGCGGAAGTGGAAGCTGACATTACTAAAGCAATCGAAAACGGTCCTGCTTTGGCAATGGTGAATTCTGATAAAGGAATTACAAACTTACACGTACCTTCGGATGTAATTGTTGATGCTTCTATGCCGGCAATGATTCGTACTTCAGGACAGATGTACAATAAAGAAGGTAAACAACAAGACACAATCGCAGTTATTCCGGATCGCTCTTACGCTGGAATTTACACGGCTACTATCGATTTCTGTAAAAAACACGGTGCTTTTGATCCTAAAACAATGGGAAGTGTTCCTAACGTAGGTTTAATGGCTCAAAAAGCAGAAGAATACGGATCTCACGACAAAACATTCCAAATTAAAGCTGACGGAGTTGTTCGTGTAACAGACAACAAAGGAACTGTTTTAATGGAACAAAACGTTGAAACTAATGATATTTTCAGAATGTGTCAGGCCAAAGACGCTCCAATTCAGGACTGGGTTAAACTAGCTGTAAACAGAGCTCGTTTATCTGATACTCCTGCTGTTTTCTGGTTAGACGAAAACAGAGCACATGACAGAGAATTGATCGCAAAAGTTCAAAAATATTTAAAAGATCACAATACCGTAAATCTGGATATTCGCATCTTAAACCCAGTTGCTGCTACTGAATTTACTTTAGACAGAATCATCAAAGGTTTAGACACCATCTCTGTAACCGGAAACGTTTTACGTGATTATTTAACGGATTTATTCCCAATTCTGGAATTAGGAACTTCTGCAAAAATGTTATCTATCGTTCCGTTAATGAACGGTGGTGGATTGTTTGAAACAGGTGCCGGAGGTTCTGCTCCAAAACACGTAGAGCAATTTACAGAAGAAGGATATTTACGTTGGGATTCATTAGGAGAATTTTTAGCGCTTGGTGCTTCTTTAGAGCATTTAGGACAAACTTTAGACAATTCTAAAGCAATTGTTCTGTCTGAAACTTTAGATCAGGCAAATGATAAATTCCTTGCCAATGATAAATCTCCAGCTCGTAAAGTAGGTCAGATTGACAACCGTGGTTCTCATTTTTACCTTGCATACTACTGGGCTCAGGCTTTGGCTGCTCAAAACAAAGATGCTGAATTAAAAGCGATCTTCACTCCAATTGCTGCTGAATTTGAAGCTAACGAAGCTAAAATCGATGCTGAATTAATTGATGCACAAGGAAAGTCTCAAACGATTGGAGGTTATTACCAACCAACTCCGGAGTTAGTAAGCAAAGCAATGCGACCAAGCGAAACATTCAACTCTATTATTGCTCAAATAAAATAGCAGTATAAAATAATAGAGAGATAAAAACATCTCTTCACTAAAAAGACAACTTTCAACAGTTGTCTTTTTTTTATGAATTGAACTAAAAAAAAACTTTGAACCTCCGCACCTGTGTACCTTTGAACCTTAGAGAAAAAGTGATTCTTAACTTATGTTTAACAATTGTTGTGCAAAAATATTTAACAAGAATCGTTAACTATGTAACTCAAAACCAAGATAATGACCACCAAAAAAATAACTGCTTTTTTATTTTTCTTCTTTACTATTCTAACATCATTTTCTCAGGAAAAATTTACACTGAGCGGTACCATCACCGACTTTAAAAACAATGAAACTTTAATTGGCGTAAACCTCTATATTCCAGCCTTAAAAATTGGCACTACCACCAATGAATATGGTTTTTATTCCCTAACTGTTCCAAAGGGAGAGCATCAAATTGAAATTAGCTATGTTGGTTATCAAACTCTTCAAAAAACCATTGCTTTAAATCAAAACACTAAAAATAATTTTGCCATTACCGAAAGCGGTGAAGAACTTAAAGAGGTCATAATTACCGATAATAAAAGTAAAATCAACATCAAATCGCCTGAGATGAGTGCCAATAAACTCTCTATTGCCACCATCAAAAGAATGCCGGTTGTTTTGGGTGAAGTCGATGTCATAAAATCAATTTTATTGCTCCCGGGAGTCACAAATGCAGGTGAAGGCGCTTCGGGGTTCAATGTACGTGGCGGAGGTGCCGATCAGAATTTGATTTTGCTGGACGAAGCTACTATCTTTAATTCTTCTCACGTATTTGGTTTTTTCTCCGTTTTTAATCCGGATGCCATCAAAGATTTAAAATTATATAAGGGAGGAATTCCGGCTCGTTATGGCGGAAGAGCCTCTTCTGTTTTAGACATTTATCAAAAAGACGGAAACAGCAAAGAGTTTCACGTCAATGGTGGAATTGGATTAATTTCAAGTCGAATTTTAGCCGAAGGTCCGCTAGTGAAAGACAAAGGTTCTTTCCTGATTGGAGGAAGAGCTTCTTACGCTCATTTATTTCTAAAGTTATCCGAAGATCAAAAAAACAACGCTGCTTATTTCTATGATTTGAACACTAAATTGAGTTATAAGCTAAACGAAAACAACAGCTTGTATTTATCGGGTTATTTTGGCCGCGACGTATTTAGTCTGAACAAGAGTTTTACCAATATCTACGGAAATTCGACCCTAAACCTGCGTTGGAATCACTTGTACTCTGATAAGCTATTTGCCAATTTATCTCTAATTTACAGCGATTACTATTACGGTCTTGACTTAGATTTTGTAGGCTTTAAATGGGACTCCGGAATTAAAAATTATAACATCAAGTATGATTTCAAAAACTATGTCTCGGATAAATTCAAACTGAACTATGGTTTAAACGGAATTTACTATGAATTTAATCCCGGAACCATTAAACCAAGTAATGAAAAATCCGGAATTAATCCGGACCAGCTGGACAAAAAATATGCTTTTGAACCTTCAGTTTATATCGAAGCCGAGAATCAGCTTTCCAAAAAACTCACACTTGCTTATGGCTTGCGCTACAGTCTTTTCTACCGCTTAGGTACTTCTACTATTAATTATTACAACAATAATGAGGCTGTAACCTTCAATAATAATATGCAGATTTACGAAAAAGGAATCCCTGTCTCAACAAAATACTTCGGTAAAAACAAGGTCATTCAGGATTACAACAATTTCGAACCGCGACTTTCGGTTTCTTATCAGTTAAACGACGATCAGGCTATTAAAGCAAGCTATAACCGCATGGCGCAGTATCTTCAATTGATTTCGAATACCTCATCACCTACTCCGCTTGACGTGTGGATGCCTAGTGACAACTACATCAAACCCCAGATTGCAGATCAGGTTGCTTTGGGCTATTTTAGAAATATTAATAATGGCGCCTATACCGTTGAAGTCGAAACCTATTATAAAAAGATTCAAAACCGACTCGATTATATCGATGGTGCTGATTTGATCGCTAATGATGCGATCGAACAAATAGTTCTGAACGGAAGAATGAGAGCTTACGGTGTCGAATTTATGCTTAAGAAAAACGAAGGCAAATTCAACGGATGGATTTCCTATACTTTATCCAAATCACAACAGCAGACTCCGGGAAGAACTTCCGAGGAAATCGGTATCAACAACGGACAATGGTACAGTTCTGCCTATGATAAAACGCATAATTTAGCCGTAACATCAGCCTATAACCTGAACGAGAAATGGTCTTTTGGAGCTAATTTTGCGCTTCAGTCAGGACAGCCTGTTACCTATCCAAATGGGCAATATCAGTATTTAGGAATCACGGTACCTAGCTATGGTTTAAGAAACGACAACCGTTTGCCGGCCTATCATCATTTAGATGTTTCGGCAACTTTGACACCCCGAAGAAACAAAGACAGAAAATGGAAAGCAGAATGGGTTTTTAGTATTTACAATTTATACAACCGCCAGAATGCAGCCTCGATTAATTTCCGCCAAAATACTGATACCGCTGCAAATGAAGCCGTAAAAACTTCAATTTTCGGAATTGTTCCTGCTGTTAGCTATAATTTTAAATTTTAAGACCTCCTTTCCCTCCAAAGAAAATAAAAGACCGATCATGAAAAAAGCAACTCTATTAATTGTCCTTTTTATATCCATTTTCTTCACCGCCTGTGAAGAAGTTGTGGATGTTAATCTGGATACTGCTCCGCCAAAATTAGTTATAGAAGCGGCAATAAACTGGCAAAAAGGAACTACAGGAAAGCAACAAACCATAAAACTGACCACCACTACAGGTTATTTTCAAAATGTTATTCCAATTGTTTCGGGTGCAACCGTATTTATCACGAACAGCCAGAACATAAAGTTCAATTTTAGTGAAGTTCCGAAAACCGGACGCTATGTTTGCTCAAATTTTATTCCGGTAATCGACGAACTCTATACCTTAACGGTGATTTCCGGCGGAATTACTTATACTGCCACTGAATCTATGAAATCAGTCGCTCCCATAAACCGGGTGGAGCAAAACAATCAGGGCGGTTTATCAGGAAAAAAAGTGGAAACCCGTGCTTATTTTAACGATCCTGCCAATGCCGATAATTTTTATCTTTTTAAATATGTATATTCGACGAAAATTACTTCAACTTATTACGTTACTGAAGACAAATTTTTTCAGGGAAATGAATATTTCAGCACTTCAGATGATGACGATTTAAAAGTTGGTAATGAAGTCGAAATGACGCATTACGGCATCTCTAAACAATATTACAATTATATGAGTATTCTGGTGAGTATTGCCGGAAACAATGTTGGCGGACCTTTTCAGTCTCCTCCCGCAACCGTAAGAGGAAATATTATCAATACGGCCGATAAAGCTAATTTTCCGTTAGGTTATTTTTCGCTTAGTGAAACCGATTACAAAAAATATAAAATTCAATAATCAGTAAAAAATGGAAGCCAGAATTCAGATTTTATCCGAAAAAAAACTAATTGGTAAATACGTAATAATGTCGTTTTTGGAAAACAAAACTCATGAATTATGGAGTTCGTTTATGCCGAAACGAAAAGAAATTAAAAACATGGTCGATGCCGACTTGTATTCTCTGGAAGTTTTTCCAACGG
Organism: Flavobacterium tructae; assembly: GCF_001853485.1. NCBI lineage: Bacteria > Pseudomonadati > Bacteroidota > Flavobacteriia > Flavobacteriales > Flavobacteriaceae > Flavobacterium > Flavobacterium tructae. The sequence goes on from NZ_MIKE01000022.1 coordinate 600,463, forward strand.
CACATTTTGACAATTTTGATCCCGGAAATACCTTCGAAAAATGGGCCGCAGTCGAAGTCTCTGCATTTGATGAAGTGCCACAGGAAATGAAATCTTTGGTAATTCCTGAGGGACTGTATGCCGTTTTTGTTCATAAAGGCCCTCAAAGTGAAGGCCACAAAACGTATCGTGAAATTTTTGTAGATTGGCTCCCCAATTCAGCGTATACGGTTGATGAAAGACCGCACTTTGCCATAATGGGTGAAAAATACAAAAAAGAAGATCCGGATTCCGAAGAAGAAATCTGGATTCCGATAACCCAAAAAGCTTAAAATCATGTTGATCGATACCTTAAAAATTCTTTTTAACAGAGACCTGAACAAATTAAAAGTTGAAATCGAATCCTATCAAAACGAAGCTCTGATTTGGACAATTGCACCGGATATTTCCAATTCAGCCGGAAATCTTTGTTTGCATCTGATGGGAAACATAAATACTTATATTGGCGCCGAATTAGGAAAAACAGATTATGTTCGTGATCGTCCATTGGAATTTTCCCTGAAAGATATTCCAAGATCTGAGCTCATCAGCAAAATTGAGCATACTATTTTGGTGGTAAACAACACCTTTGATAGCCTAACCGAAGCCGATTTAGAGCTTATTTATCCGCAAATTGTTTTCGAAAAAGAAATGACAACCGGTTTCTTTTTAGTGCATCTTTCTACCCATTTAGCCTATCATTTAGGGCAAATCAATTACCACAGAAGATTATTATAACTTAAATTTAAGGCTACAAAAAATAAGAAGAAACAATTGTTTTTTTGTCTGTACAAATAAAATATTAACAATATATTTGATACAAAAATTTATTTATGAAAAAACACTACTTCTTATTATTTCTTTTTTTTATATCACTATCGAGCAATGCTCAAGTTTCTTCAAATATTGACCCGGATTTTGACACCAAAGATTATCTTCCCAGTTTAACTTTGTTCAGTAAAGATTTTGCTTTACAGCCTGATGGGAAAATAGTTTTGGTTGGAAATTCCAGTTCTTATAAATTGTACAATGACAAGAATGCAGTAAAAGGCAACAATATTTTGAGGTTAAATAAAGATTTGTCTCTTGATGAAACGTTCAAAACTGGCTTAGGGTTTAGTTCTGCACCGTCAGGTTTAGCAATACAACCGGATGGAAAAATTCTGATTGGTGGCGCTTTTACAACTTATGATGGAAAACCGGTAAACAAAATAATCAGGTTAAATGCCGACGGCACTCTTGACAATACATTTAATCTTTCTGATAAAGGATTCAATTCATTTACGTTTACAATTATACGTTCCATAAAAATACAACCGGATGGAAAAATACTAATAGCGGGAGTTTTTGATGTTTCTATTTATCAAAAATTTACTGGCCGCAATATGCTGCGCCTAAATGCTGACGGTACTGTGGATAAAACTTTTCAACCAGGCTCCGGTTACCCTTATAATATTTTCAAATTTGAACTGCAAACTGATGGTAAAGTAGTAAGAGCCTATGAGAATACATTCAACAAAGAAACAAGTTATAGAATTGACCGTCTAAATTCTGATGGTACTTTAGATTCAGGATTCACTGCTATAGAAGGATTTGGAGGAATTTGTTCCAACAATACTGTTGGGTATGATAGTATGTACGATTGTAAATTGGGCATTCAAAAAGATGGAAAAATATTATTTGGCGGTTGCTACAGTACATTCAAATATATTGGGACCTCCGGTTTTATGAGATTCAATACCGACGGATCGAAAGATACATCATTTAAATATGTTGTACCCGGATTCCCAATGGCAACAGTAAAAGATTTTATTTTTCTTTCGAATGATAAAATACTAAAAAGCGATTTGACACTCATTAATAATGATGGTTCTATTGATAATACAGTTGTAGCAAAATTAGACGCAAACACAAATTCAAATAAAATTTTGTTGTGCCCGGATAATAAATTATTAGTTTGCACGGAGAATATTGTAAACTTTACAGGAGGAAGTACTTCTTTTAACCGATTTATTAAATTAGATTTAACTACTTCTGAAATTAACGCACAAGAACAACCAAGTACTTTTTATGCCGGAAATGATATTTTAGAAAAACCGAATGGCGACATTCTTGTTCTGGGAAATAGCAAAAGTACCTTTAATACAAAATATCATGATGGTATAAAATTGCTAAACAAAAATGGCAAGCTTTCTCAGAATAAAAATTTATACCAAAACCTGTTTACATCCCCTAAAAGCGAAAAAAATACCTTTAGAAAAGGAATTGTTCTGCCAGATGGTAAAGTTATCTTAAATAAAATTGAATCTACAGGCGTAAGTAGTTTGGTTAAATACAATGATGATTTTACAATAGATGCTTCTTTTTCGGCCCCTATTTACCTTGGACGCATATACAATTTAATATTGCTTTCCGATGGAAAAATCTTAGTTACTTCGGATGGACAGGACAGTCTTACAAGATTAAACAGCGATGGCTCTAAAGATCTTAGCTTTGCTTCAGTCAGAGGATTTAACAATCTCTGCTACACTTCAGCAGTGCAAAAAGATGGAAAAATAATTGTAGCCGGTAATTTTACTGCTTATAACGAAACAAAAATCAATCGAATTGCAAGATTTAATAGTGACGGAACATTTGACAATACTTTCCGTCCTGATGAAAACCTAACCGGATTTATCTACACTACAGGCATACAATCCGATGGAAAAATCATCATCGCGGGTCAGCTAAATTTTAATTCTATAACAGAAAAGAGTTGTGTCCTAAAACGCTTAAATACGGATGGCTCTACAGATGCATCATTTACTGAATATAATTCTACTTATGTGGCGCATCTTGTACGAGGTATGGAAATACAGTCTAATGATCAAATTGTACTTTTTACTAATCGAAACAGCACCACTGATTATCAAATAAATGACTTTAAACGATTAGAGAAAAATGGAGAAATTGACACCACATTTGATTCAGGTGAAGGATTTGATGGTAACATCACTGCCATTAAAATTCAAAAAGACGGAAAACTTTTGGTAACAGGTAATTTTGTAAAATACAAAAACAACTGGTCTAATGGAACAATCCGATTACTTGGCACTAAAAGCACATTGGATACACCCGATTATTTCTTAAACAATGACAATTCTAATCTTGTTTTATTTCCTAATCCGGTTAAAGATGTACTGAACATTTCGTCAGATGAAAATCTATCTATAAAATCAATACAAATTTATAATACACTTGGACAATCTGTATTAGATACCAAAAACATAAAAAACTTCTCGAACATCAATGTTTCGGAATTGAGTAAAGGGATTTACTTCGTTAAAATAAATTCAAACAAAGGAACAACAACAAACAAATTTTTAAAAAATTAACCAAATGCTCTCTTAATTGAGAGCATTTTTTTTGCTCCCCTATTCTCGTAAAATCTCCATTCCAAATAATTTAGTTATTTGCCTGATCTTTTACAGCTCATAACTTTTGTACATTTGCAGCACATTTCAAATTAAAAACTAAATGTCTTCACACCATATCGTACGCGACGACCAGGAACCCGCTTTAATTATCGCCAACGGAGCAGCATGCCATCCGGAATTATTAGGACAATTACTGGAATGGTCTCCTCTGGTTATTGTACTTGATTCAGCCATTGAAAGAGTAATTGAACTGGGCATTAAAGTCGATGTCCTTCTGGGTGATTTCGACCGTGGTTTTGATCCTGAAATATACAAGACCACACAATATCCTATCGAAATTGTTCATACACCCGATCAGGACAAAACCGATCTGGAGAAAGCTTTTGATTATTTAATCGATCGAAAAATCCCTGCTGTAAATGTTGTCTGGGCCACCGGAAAACGTGCGGACCATACCATAACCAATATCACCAATATTGCCCGCTACCGCGATTTGCTTAAAATTGTTATACTGGACGATCATTCGAAAGTATTCTTACTCCCTCAAAAATTCGAAAAGTGGTACACCGCAAAAACTCCTATTTCCTTGATTCCGATTGGGGTAGTTAACGGAATTTATTCGACCAATTTACAATATCCTCTTGAAAACGATACCTTAACCATTGGCTACAGAACCGGAAGCAGCAATTCTGTTCTTCAGGATGGTCTGGTAACCATTATCCATACCGATGGTGATTTACTGTTGATGGAATGTATGGATTAAGGATTGTTGTTCTGAATGCAATCACAAAAAAGGAATGACTATCTTTGCACCCAAATTCACAAAATGAAACCAACAGACAATTCCGAAAAAAACAATTTACATCCCCGAAATCTGCATCGTTCACGTTATGATTTCGAACTTCTTATTGCAAATTGCCCTGAATTAAAAGCGCAGGTTGCCGTAAATAATCACGGAATTGAAACTATTGATTTCAGCAATCCCCTTTCGGTAAAACTGCTCAACAAAGCTTTACTGAAAACCTATTATGACATACAAAATTGGGACATTCCTAAAAACTATCTTTGTCCGCCAATTCCCGGAAGAACAGATTACATCCATTATCTGGCCGATTTACTGGCCGAAACTAATAACGGAACTATTCCTCAGGGATCATCCGTGTTAGGTTTAGATGTAGGTACGGGTTCTAACTGCATTTATCCTATTTTAGGAAATGCTGTTTACGGCTGGGACTTTGTTGGAACAGATATCGATAGAAAAGCAATCGAAAACTGCAGTAAAATTATTGAAGCAAATCCAAAACTAATTGAAGCCATTAGCCTTCAGCAACAAACAGAATCGCGCTTTATTTTTAAAAACATCATTACTCCCGAAGATCGTTTTACGTTCACGATGTGCAATCCGCCTTTTCATGCTTCGGCAGAAGAAGCCAATAAAAGTACCGTTCGTAAAGTTTCTAATTTAAACCCGAAGGACAAAAAGAAAGTAAACCCTGTTTTAAACTTCGGAGGTCAAAATGCGGAATTATGGTGTGATGGAGGTGAGCTTCGTTTTATCACTCAAATGATTTACGAAAGCGCTAAATATGCCACACAATGTCTCTGGTTCACCACTTTAGTATCCAAAAGAGATAATCTTTACAGCATTTACAAAACATTAAACAAAGTAAATGCGGTCGATATTAAAACAATTGATATGGCTCAGGGCCAAAAAACAAGCCGAATTGTAGCCTGGACTTTTTTAAGTGAAAACCAACAAAAGGCCTGGAACTTTGAAAATGCCTGATATTGAAATTCTAATAGTTTAAAATAAAATTCTGATACTTTTTAGAGTTGCCATTTTTGTACCTTTAAAGTAATTTGAATTTTATTCCTATGGCAAAAATTTTCTTTAAAGTATTGTTGTTGTTTTTACTAGCAGGTTGTGCGGCTTCTAAAAAGACGAAATTTGACGATTATGTTTTTAAAACAAAAAGCGAAAAACAAGTTTATATAAATTCATACGATCAGGCACTAAAGCTTTGGGATATTCCTTATACCGAGGAAACTATACCTACAACTTACGGAACAGCTCATATAATTATTAGCGGTGTAGAAAACGGTAAAGATCTAGTGCTCCTACATGGTATGGATGCGAGTTCGACTATGTGGTATCCCAACATAAAAGCACTCTCCAAAACACACCGCATTTATGCCATTGATTTTATAATGGAACCCGGAAAATCTACTTTGACGACAAAACCACTGTCTTCAGAAGAAATTGTTATCCTATACAATGAAATTTTCAATCATTACAAATTAAAAAATATTGATCTTATAGGAGCCTCCCGCGGTGGCTGGATTGCAACATTACTAGCCACTCAAAAAGAAAATTCAATTGATAAAATAGTATTGTTAAGTCCGGCACAGACCTTCAAATCTGTAGATAAAGTAAGAAAGATGACTCCGGCCTTACTATTGAAACTTTTTCCAAATGAAAAGAATTTCGAAAAAACATTGAACATTTTTTCTATTCATCCCGAAAAAATCAGTCCGGTTTACAAACAACAATTCTATTTGGCCAACAAATATGCAAAGTCAAATTCAAGCATGCTGAAAATGCGTCCTTTCTCAGATGATGAACTAAAATTCATCAGCAATCCGGTTTTGATTTTAATTGGAGATCATGATGTTATCAATTCAGAAGAAAGTCTTGAACGTGCTCAAAAACTTTTAGTAAACGGTACAACAAAAACGATTAACGATGCGGGTCATTTTTTAAGCATAGATCAATCTAAATCAGTAAATGAACAGGTAATTGAGTTTTTAAATCCTAAGAAAGCAAACTTAAAACCTTAAAGAAAAATATTTTTCGCAACGTAAACACAAGATAAATACTAAAAATTTAAAAAAGGACCTTTAAACAGAATTAACCAATAGTTTTAACTTAAAATTACATATATTTACAATTATAGCAAAACTATTTTAAAAAATCGTCAAAATAGAGCGAACCATACCCTTCAATCTACTGGACCAGTCATAAATTAAAAAAGTGACAATAACCATTTGGTTCAGAAATTTATTGAATAAAAATTCCAAAACAAATTCAATTTCAAAATAATTTATAGCAGACCCGTTTGTTATTTATTTTTTGCTTTCATATTAATTTAAACCAAACTAATATAAAACCAGAATTATGAAGAAGAATCTATTCAAAAACCAAATGTATTTACGACTCCAAAAAGTGTTACTCACACCTTTTGCATTCACTATTCTTTTAGCAAACGGCAACAATCTTACTGCTGCTGAAAATACGAAAAACCGAAAAAATACCATTCAGACCAATCAAAACAAACAAACCGATCTTGTCAAAGGAAAAGTTGTCGATGACACAGGAGCCTCTTTACCGGGAGTTACTGTTTTGGTCATCAGTACCAAAAAAGGAGCCGTTACCGATATTGACGGGAATTATACTATTGAAGCCAAAGTTGGCGACGTTCTGCAATTTTCCTATGTAGGATTACAAACCAAAACCGTAACAGTTGTGGGACCAACTGTAAATGTTACGCTATCAGGAGGCAGTGGTGAAAGCCTGGAGAATGTAGTGATTATTGGTTCGCGTAACCCTACCCGAACTGTTACAGAATCAGCTGTTCCAATAGATGTTATTGCAATGAAGGATATTGCAACACAAGGAGCACAAACCAACCTGAATCAGATTTTGAACATGGTAGCTCCTTCCTTTACCTCAAATACCCAAACGGTAGCCGACGGAACGGATCACCTTGATCCGGCGCAATTAAGAGGTTTAGGCCCTGATCAGGTATTGGTTTTGGTAAACGGAAAAAGAAGACATACTTCCTCTTTAGTTAACATAAACGGAACTCCGGGAAGAGGATCAGTAGGAACCGATTTGAATGCAATTCCCGCTTTCGCTCTTGAAAAAATAGAAGTACTGCGAGATGGTGCTTCTGCTCAATATGGTTCAGACGCTATAGCAGGGGTAATTAATCTTAACATAAAAAAAGACACTAAAAAAATAGATATTAATCTCTTCTCAGGAAGTAATTTTTCACGAAATGCTAACGATCACAGGGGAGGAAATGATGGTAACAATTACCAAATGGATGTTAATTACGGAACAAATTTAGGCAAAGAAAAAAGTTTTATTAATTTAACGGGAAGCTTGCAATTAAGAGATGCTACAAGTAGAGCTAATGACGCCACAGGTACTATCTATAACGCTTACAATGCGATTGAACAAAGAGCTTCAGAAGACGGAATAAATATAAATTCTCTGTACGGCAACATTACCAATACTCCCAATTCTGCTCAAATTGTAAGCTTAATAAAAAACTATGCTCCCAAAGTAAGTTATTTTACCGGGGCACAACAAACGAATATCAGTAATGCCACAACTATTTCGCAATTACAAACGGCCTTAAATTTTGATGCCACAGACGGAGAACTGGCTTACCGAAAACTTGAAAGAAGAAACTTTAATATGAGAATAGGGCAATCTGAATTTAAAAGTGTTCAGTTCTTTTTGAATGCCGCCTATCCCATAAATGATAAATTAGAAGTTTATGTTTTTGGTGGAACCAGTTATAGAAATGGTGAATCTGCCGGCTTTTTCAGAAGACCTAATCAATCAAGATCTTATACCGGTTTATACTTAAATGGTTTCTTACCTGAAATTCATTCTACCATTAATGACCTTTCTGCTGCAACAGGGCTTAGAGGTACTATTTTTAAAGACTGGCATTTTGATTTGAGCAATACATACGGTCGAAATTCCTTTGATTATAATATCGAAAACACTGTAAATGCAACTTTAAGAGAAGGCTCCCCTACTGAATTTGATGCTGGAGGCTTACGTTTTGCTCAAAACACAACGAATTTTGATATGAGTAAAAAAATCAATACCCTGAACGTCGCTTTTGGTGCCGAATATCGCTACGAACAGTACGGTATCAATGCCGGAGTTCCTGATTCTTACAGTCAATACGATATCAACGGAAATGTAGTTACCGGCACAACACCTGCCAACATAAGAGTGACTGATTTTTATGGCGCCGCCAGACCAGGTGGAGCACAGGTTTTTCCGGGTTACAGAGCAGAAAATGCAAAAACCGAAAAAAGAAACAGTGTAGCTCTTTATACGGATTTAGAGTTAGATGTAACCGAAAAATGGTTATTAAACGGAGCTGTTCGCTTTGAAAACTATTCTGATTTTGGAAGTACTACTAATTTTAAAATTGCCACCCGCTATAAACTTACAGACAACATCAATTTGCGTGGTGCTTTCTCAACAGGATTCAGAGCTCCATCCTTACATCAGATTTATTATGAATCCACTGCAACACAATTTACAGGAGGAGTTCCTTTTGAAGTAGGAACTTTCAGCAATGATTCTGAAATCGCAAAATTACTTGGAATTCCGAAATTAAAACAAGAAGAGTCAACCAGTGTAAGCGCCGGATTTACAGCTAAAATTCCATCAGCCAACCTTACTATAACTGCAGACGCTTATTACATCAAAATAAACGACAGAGTAGTACTTACCGATCAGTTTACGCCAACTCCACTGACTCAGTCTTTGTATGATCAGGCTGGCGCAAATGCGGCAACTTTCTTCGCCAATGCCATTGATACCGAATCTAAAGGAATTGACGTAGTACTTACCAACAAAATGAACCTAAATGAAAATCTGACTTTAAAAAATGACTTGTCCGGTACCTTTTCAAAAACACATAAAATAGGAAACATTCATGCTTCTCCTATACTGGAAGCGGCAGGTCAGGTAAACACTTATTTTTCAGAATCCTCAAGAATTTATTTAGAAGAAGCAGTACCGCGAGTAAAAGTAAATCTGACAAACGGCCTTACTTATAAAAAATTCGATTTCTTCTTAAGAAACGTGTACTTTGGAGAAGTAACAGATCCAAACGTTGCTGACGTAAACGGTGATGGTTTTGTAGGCGCCACTATTGTAAATGGAAAAGCGGTGGAAAATGAACATCCTGTTTGGGGAGGAAGAGTGATTACCGACATGTCTGTAGGTTTTAAAATTAGTCCTATTGCTAAAATCATAATCGGTGCTAACAATGTTTTTGATATTTATCCGGACAAAAACCTTGGACCGCAAACAGCAAGAAGAGCCAATGGCGTTGATGCAAATGGAAACATAACCTATGCCACTACTCCAACTGCTATTGATTTATCCAACCAAAATCAATTTGTGTATTCCAGAAATATATCTCAATTTGGTCAAAACGGACGTTTTGTTTTTGCAAGATTAAGTCTTAGCTTCTAAATCATTCTCAACTATAAAAAGACCGTCAACATGAAATTTGTTGACGGTTTTTTTTGAATTATACTTTCAGAAAAAAAGAAATCAAACTCGTATCTTTACGACACTAATCTTTCATCATCCAAAAATGAATTTCCAGGTATCCTCTGAATACAGTCCAAAAGGTGATCAGCCGCAAGCAATCGAAAAACTGTCACAAGGCATTATAGACGGTGAAAAATACCAAACTTTATTAGGAGTTACCGGTTCCGGAAAAACTTTTACGGTGGCCAATGTTATTCAGGAAGTTCAGAGACCTACTTTGGTTTTGGCACACAACAAAACGCTGGCTGCACAGTTGTACTCGGAATTTAAGCAATTCTTCCCGAATAATGCTGTGGAATATTTTGTTTCTTACTACGACTATTACCAACCGGAAGCTTTTATGCCGGTTACAGGAGTATTTATCGAAAAGGATCTATCCATCAATGAGGAACTTGAAAAAATGCGTCTGAGCACTACTTCTTCCCTGCTTTCGGGGCGTCGTGATGTATTGGTTGTCGCTTCGGTTTCCTGTTTGTATGGTATTGGAAATCCTGTTGAATTTCAGAAAAATGTCATCGAAATAGCAAGAGATCAGGTCATTTCCCGAACAAAATTACTACACAGCCTGGTGCAGAGTTTATATTCCCGAACGGAAGCAGACTTTACTCCCGGAAACTTCAGAATCAAAGGAGATACGGTTGAAGTATACCCAAGTTATGCCGATGACGCCTATAGAATTCACTTTTTTGGTGATGAAATAGAAGAAATAGAATCCTTTGATGCCAAGACCTCACAAGTCATTGAAAAATTCACCAGACTAACCATTTATCCTGCCAATATGTTTGTGACTTCACCTGATGTTTTGCAAGGCGCTATTTGGGAAATCCAGCAGGATTTAGTCAAACAAGTCGATTATTTTAAAGAAATCGGTAAACATCTGGAAGCAAAACGTCTGGAAGAACGTACAAATTTTGATTTAGAAATGATTCGCGAATTAGGATATTGTTCCGGAATTGAGAATTATTCAAGATATCTTGACGGCAGAGATGCCGGAACCCGTCCTTTCTGTTTGTTAGATTATTTTCCAAAGGATTATTTGATGGTGGTAGACGAGAGTCACGTGACGGTTTCGCAGGTTCATGCCATGTACGGAGGCGATCGCAGTCGAAAAGAAAACCTGGTAGAATATGGTTTCCGTCTGCCTGCTGCAATGGACAACCGACCTCTGAAATTTGAGGAGTTTGAAGCCATGCAAAATCAAGTTATTTACGTGTCTGCAACACCTGCTGATTATGAACTTCAGAAAACAGACGGGGTTTATGTAGAGCAGATTATTCGTCCGACAGGATTATTAGACCCTATTATTGAGATACGCCCAAGTTTGAATCAGATTGATGATTTGATCGAAGAAATTCAGGTTCGCTGTGAATTAGACGAAAGAGTTCTGGTCACTACTCTGACCAAAAGAATGGCCGAGGAACTAGCCAAATATTTGACCAAAGTCAACATTCGTTGTCGTTATATTCATTCCGACGTAGATACACTGGAGCGTATCGAAATTATGCAGGACTTACGCAAAGGAATTTTTGATGTTTTGATCGGGGTAAACTTACTTCGTGAAGGTCTGGATTTACCTGAAGTTTCGCTTGTTGCTATTTTAGATGCCGATAAAGAAGGCTTTTTAAGAAACCACAGATCATTGACCCAAACTATTGGCCGTGCCGCAAGGAACCTTAACGGAAAAGCCATCATGTATGCTGATAAAATCACTGCCAGTATGCAAAAAACAATCGATGAGACCAGTTATCGCAGAACCAAACAAATCAATTATAATACTCAAAACAATATCACTCCTCAGGCCTTAAATAAAAAAATCGATAGTGCCTTTACTAAAAATCCTCTGGTTGAATACAAATTAGGGCATACCATACCGTCAGCAGCGGCAGAACCGGAAACGGCTTATTTATCGAAATCGGAACTGGAAAAAATGATTCGTGAAAAACGAAAATCAATGGAAAAAGCGGCAAAAGAACTGGATTTTTTACAGGCTGCAAAACTGCGTGACGACATTAAAAAACTGCAGGAACAGCTTCCTTAAACACACAATTCTAAAACAATTGACATCCAAAGTATAAAAGAATTTTATACTTAAAATTATGGAAGAAATATTTTATAAGGAATTTCAAATTCATTAGTTTTAACAAAATTTTAAAACGCTGAAATGAAATATCTTTTATTCCTTCTTGCTCTTTTTGTTTTCAATATTTCTGCCCTGGCACAATCTGGAAATAATGATTTTTGGAATAAAGAAATAGAAAATTCTTCGGATATCATCAAACCGAATATTCTTTCCAATCACCCGTTAGGAATTTATATTTCCAGATTAAATCATAATTTCAATGTTCGTTCTCCTGATAAATACTCTTTTTCATTTGAATTCTCTAGCGGTAATGTCGCTCTACCTTATGTAAAATCATATGAATTAACAGATCCCAACGATCAAAAAGCAGCAGAAAACATGCCCTGGCATGTTCGGGAGTATGCTTTTGACTTCAATAAAGTTCCGCACAATACTAAAGAATTCACCGCCGATGGTGTGATTCGATCGTATCGATTTACTTTTACATTGCCTATCACGGTTCATCACGAACTTAATTTCGGTTTACGAATAAATTCGCTGGATGGAGGAAAATATCCGTACTCTATTTTTACTTCTGATGAAACAATCGAATGGTTTCACAGTAACATTGCCGGCGGAGAAGATCCTTTCTCAAGACGCTACTATGGTTTAAATAAAGCCGGAATATCTTACAAAGATGAAAATGACAGGGTCCTCACCATGCATAACGGTAATTTTACCATTCCCGGAATTGACATCAATTACAACTATTATCCCAAATTAGAAATGAATGAAAAACATCATATCTATTTGAATTTTGGAGCACAGCTTGGTATCAATACTTCTCCATACAATCCTGTGGCCGATTTTGGGATTTCTTCTTCTATTCTAAAAAAGAAGATCATTAAAAACAAAAACATTCTGACTTTTGGTGCCAGTGCAGGAGTTTTGCGTCAGCATTTTTTAGAATATGGAGATCGGGTAAATATTAGTAGTAGGGATTTCTTCTATAGTCTTGAAGGGCTTATTGACTACAAGGTAAAACTGAAGAACAATAACCACCTTTCGTATGGTATCAATTATAATTTTCAGTCCTCCTATAATAGAAAAAACGAAAAAGATCATACTGTTCTCACCGGACAAAGAATCAAGACGCACTGGCAAAAAACGATTTCACATTTATACGAAGATTTAGAGGGATGGAATTTTATCTGCACCTACTCTACCAAACGTTTTTCTTATTTTGTGTATTTCAGAGAAGATCTAAATCTGGACAATGCACCTGATTTTCAAACCGGTATTGGTTTAAAAATGTCCATTAAAAAAAAGTAGTTATCTGATCTGAAGCTTAAAAATTTAATTGTGCTGTTCCTGAAATACTTTCAATAAAAGCTTAGGATCGATTATAGCATTGGGTGCTTTTTTCATTAAATCGAGAACACGTCTGGTTGCAATGGGATTCAGACCCATTTCGATCGCAATTTGCTGTATGGCTTTGGCTTCTTTTTCATGCAAGATACCATCGCAATACATAATCAGCGCCAGTCGATAAAATTGCTGAATGCGCTGAAACTCCGATTTTATAACTGAACCGGCACTTTCCTGATGAAATAAATCGCGAAAAACATCGGCACTAATATTTAATTCCTGAGCCACCAGCCACAAAAACTCATACTCTCTTTTATGCAACTGTCCGTCAACGGTAGAGAAAGCAATCATTTCTAAAAGTAAACTTATCTTTTCGGCTTCGGTATTCATCAATTTATTATTTTTAGCTAAAATATTGTTTTTAACTCTAAAACGCAACAGTACTCATGATTAGGAGGTTTTTCTTTTTTATTTTCTTGTGGGTAACCGCCATCGCAAGCGCACAAGAGAGTACTGCTTCAAAAAACGTATCTACCTTTACCATCGAAGCTCCTCAGCTAAAAACAACTAAAAAAATATGGATTTATCTTCCTGACGGATATGCCGCCTCGGCCAAAAAGAGATACAGCGTGATTTACATGCACGATGCCCAAAATTTGTTTGATGGCAAAACTTCGTACGCAGGCGAATGGAATGTAGATGAAAAACTGGACAGTCTGAAAGCCCCCGTAATCGTAGTAGGCATTGAACATGGAAATGACAAACGTTTAAATGAATTAACTCCGTATAAAAATGAAAAATACGGCGGTGGTGATGCCGATAATTATCTTGATTTTATTGTAAAAACGCTAAAACCTTATATCGACCAGAATTACAAAACCAAAACCAAGGCCAAAAACACCCTGATTATGGGAAGTTCATTGGGCGGATTGGTTTCGTACTATGCCGTGTTAAAATATCCCGAAGTCTTCGGAAAAGCAGGTGCATTCTCGCCATCCTTCTGGTTTTCAAACAACATTTATACTTTGACGGAACAAACTCCTAAAGTCAAAACTAAAATTTACTTTTTATGCGGAGACAAAGAAAGTGACGATATGGTAAGAGATATGACAAAAATGGAACGTCTTCTGGACACTAAGCGTTGCTATTGCCTTCATCTCACCAAATCTAAAATTGTAAAAGGCGGCGAACATAATGAAAAACTTTGGCGTGATGGTTTCGCAAAAGCAATAATCTGGCTGGGCTATTAAATAAAAAAACAGACTTATGGAATTAATCTTAAGAGAATACAATTTAAAACTCAAACATACTTTTACCATTTCCAGAGAATCGATTGATTTTCAGCCTTCACTGATTGTGGAGCTTAAAAGCGATGGCTTTTCAGGTTTTGGAGAAGCCACTTCAAATCCGTATTACAAAACAACTGTTCCGGTAATGATTCAGGATTTAGAAAAAATCCGAAGCATTATCGAAAGTACAACCACTGAAACTCCCGAAGTTTTCTGGTCCAAAATCTATCCGTATTTAAAAGAGGACATGTTTGCTTTATGCGCTTTAGACATGGCTTATAATGACTTGTACGCACGCAAAAAAGGCAAGAAATTATATGAATCATGGAATTACTCCACAGAAAAAAATCCGCTTACGGATTACACCATTGGTATTGCCTCGATCGAAAAAATGGTTTCAAAAATGCAGGAACTTCCGTGGCCTATTTACAAAATTAAACTGGGTACCAAAGAAGACATTGCTATTGTAAAAGAGCTTCGAAAACATACCGATGCCATTTTCAGAATCGATGCCAATTGCGGTTGGGATGTTGAGGAAACCATAAACAACGCCATTGAGCTCAAAAAACTAGGTGTAGAATTCCTCGAACAGCCCATGAAAGCCGATGACTGGGAAGCCCATAAGGAAGTTTTTAAACATTCGGTCTTACCTGTAATAGCCGACGAAAGCTGCATTATTGAAGAAGATGTCGCAAAATGTTTCAATCATTTTCATGGCGTAAATGTAAAACTTGTAAAATGCGGAGGTCTGACTCCAGGGAAACGTATGATCGAAGAAGCCAAAAAATTAGGACTCAAAACGATGGTGGGCTGCATGACCGAATCGACTGTGGGAATCTCGGCTATTGCCCATTTGCTCCCTCAGCTGGATTATGTGGATATGGACGGAGCCTTACTTCTAGCCCAGGATATTGCCACCGGAGTAACCATAAAAAATGGTGTAATTCATTATTCTGAACTTAACGGCACCGGAGTAACCTTAATCTAATTTTTATGAACGTAGACCAATTTCCGGACAGAACTATTGAAATCAATAAAGAGCAATACTTGTATTTTGGTGGAACTGCTTATTTGGGATTGCCCACCAATAACCCTTTTCAGGAATTGGTCATTCAAAACATACGAAAATGGGGAACTACTTACGGCAGCTCCCGCAATGCCAATATAAAACTAACGGCTTATGAAAATGGTGAGGCTTTTCTCGCCCGTCACATACAGGCCGAAAGTGCTGTTACGGTGTCATCGGGAATGCTGGCCGGAAAATTGGTTACGGAACAATTGACTAAAACCACCGATTGTTTCTTTCATTTTTCAGATCTGCATACCGCAATTAAAACGCCCAACAGTTTACCAATATTTTTGAACAATCAGATACATCCACGTCTGACCGATTCTAAAGCAGAGAAAATCACTATTCTTACTGACGGAGTTCCTTCCTATCAGACCAAAGCTGTTGATTTATCTGTTTTAAAGGAAATTCCAAGTCATAAAGAAGTCACTTTAGTTATCGATGAATCACATTCGTTTGGAATTTTAGGAAAAAATGGCTGTGGAATTTATTCACAAATCAACCTTCCCATTAAGCATAAAATTATGGTTTCGTCTCTGGGAAAAGCGTTCGGCTTAAATGGCGGTGTTATTGCCAGTGATACTTCTTTCATCGATCAGATAAAAAATACGGATACTTTTATATCGGCTGCCGGAATGAATCCCGCTTTTGTTCAGACACTGGCCGATGCATCCGATATTTATCGTGTTCAGCATCAAAAATTAATGGAGAATCTACATTATCTGGATACAAAACTTATCAAAAGTGAGCATATCAAATTTGATAAAACGTATCCTTTGATTTACATTGAAATGGAACGTATAACGGATATTCTTAGAGCAAATAAAATTATTATCGCCAATTTCAGGTATCAAAAAAATTCGAGAGATATTAATCGAATTGTAATTACAGCCAATCACACTAAAGATGATTTAGACCAGGTAATTGAAATTTTGAATCAAAGCAAAAGCGTATAAAAAAACAGCTCTGATCAAAAAATCAGAGCCGCTTTAGTTTTTATTTATCCCACCAAACCGGTGTGACCATTGATTTAAAGTTTAATTCATAATTTGCTTTATTCGCGTTTCTTTCGTTAGTTGAATAAATAAATCTTCTTATCCATTTTCCTCCATTAGCAGGATCAGCGGCTTTTGGCAGGGCTAATCCCGGAAAAACGTTTGTAGAAAAATCATATCTTCTGTAATCATTAAATGTTTCGCAGTTCAAATAGAGTACTATATTTTTTTGCCTCATAATATCTTTCAACTGTAAACTGGCGGCACCTTTATTAATAGAAGCATCTCCTAAATAAGCATTTTTATCAGGAGCGGAAACTCCCAATTTATCCATATTTGCCCCAATAGCATCCATATAGGCGCTATACCCTGTTGCATTTGTTCCTGTACTTGTCGCATTACCTCCATTTAAAATAAATTGTGCTTCAGCCTGCATTAGTTTAACTTCAGAAAAGGACAAAATAACAACTGGCGAATCTACTTTTGAATAATAAGAATACAACCCTATTTTAGCATTAGGTGCCGGTGTTCCTTTTGATCCCTGGCCAGGTTCTCCACCAATATAATTCCCCGGAACATTAGGATTTGGATCTTTAGGATTCACAACCCCATCTGTTACAGGATAACTCCTAAGATCAATCAGTAATGGCATTCTCGGATCCATTGTTACCGTTTTAAAAGCAAACGTGCTCCCGTTCATAAAACCAATAAATTGCTTGGTTATCAAATAAGATGCATTCCCGGTATTAAGTCCTAATTGATTATTATACCACGGATTGGTCTGTACTTTATTGTAAATCAATTGAAAATCATCTGCATTAGATGTTATTCCTTTTGCCAAATAAGAAACTACCGTACTGGCAGCAGTTGTTGTATTAATTTTTGATAAGTGCAGTGCATATCTCGCTTTAAAGCTATAGGCGGCTTTTATCCATTTTTCAACATTTCCGCCATAAACAAGGTCTTCTTTTCCAGGAGTAAAAGAGGATGTGTTAGGAGCAGATAAATTGGCAATTCCCTGATCTAACAGGTTGTTTATACCTTTGTAGACCTCTTCCTGGCGGTCATATTCCGGCTTAAAATTCTGTGATGCCAACGACGCCTGCGAAAAAGGTATATCTCCGTACAGATCCGTCAACAATCCAAAATTTACTGCTTGTAAAATTTGAACAATGCCCTTGTAATGTGATGATTTTGTTTCATCGGCTTTATCGGCTACTTCTTTCAGATTTCCTAAAGCTTTTACATACACAGAAGACCAGTAACTATCTAAGGATTCTTCGTAATGATTGTCTACCCCTACTGACGAATTAAGTGCAGAGGAAGTATATTGCGTTAATAAAGAAACTCTGGTCGCGGCCGAGTACTGAGCATCAAATGTGTAATAAATTGCAGGACCCAATAGATCTTTTAGATTCTTATTAGCATCAGGTATTACATTTCCTGGTGTATTTACATCAAAATAATCATCGCTACAGCTATAAGTTGTCAGGGCAATGATTATGATCAAGAATATTTTGAGTATATTTTTCATCTTTTCTAAATTAAAATCCTAGATTAATACTAAATGAGTATGATTGTGTAAGCGGAGTCGTCAAACCAGTAAATCCGTAAACATTGGTACCGGCACTGTAGCTGGAACCTTCCGGATCAAAACCATCAAATGGTGTCCAGATCAGGAAATTACTACCCGATACTGTAAAAGACAAATTAGAAACACCAATGGTTTTTAATGCTTCTTTGGTCATATTATAAGTAACCGACACATTTCTGAGCTTAAACCAGGAGGCATCCTGTATAAGAGCATCTGCGGCTGTATTGTAAATCGTATTGTTGTAATAATTGTTGCGTAACGATTTATTTATAGGGATGTCGTTAGGTACATATCCTCCCGCTCCATCCGATTTTACACCGTCTAAAACAGCAGTTTCGCTTCTGTCAGCAGTAACTCCCAAAACACCATTTCTAATTCCGTTTCTTCTGGCTGTATCATACGCATCTCCGCCTTTTTTATATTCCAGCAAAAAACCGATATCAAAATTTTTAATTTTGAAGGTATTGTTTAGAGTAGCTACCCAGTCCGGAAAAGCCTCACCAATCTTACCTATTGCTATGGCTCCCGTACTTGTTTTATTAAAAACAGGCAATCCGTTTGCACCAATCACTACTTTACCGTCTACTCGTTGCCAGGACTGCCCATAAAGTGTTCCCGCGGCATCACCCAAACGTACTTGTGAAGTTATATTGGTAGCCTGAGAGTCATATCCGAAAATAATATTTTCAAAAGGCAATGCTGTAACTTTAGTTTTATATTGTGTAAAATTTAGCGTAGATGTCCAGCTGAACTTTGGATTTTTAAACCAATCTGCACCTAAAGTCAATTCGTTTCCTGTTGTTTTTAAAGATCCCCCATTGTCCCAAAATGCCGTAATTGAAGAGGATTGCGGCACAATTCTTTGAATAATCTGATCATCACTAACTCTGTTAAAATAAGTGTATTCCAATCGTATTCTATCTCTAAAAAAACGTAAATCTGTACCTATTTCCCAAGTAGATATAATTTCGGCTTTCAAATTTGGATTGGCATCAACAGATGTAGCAGATACTCCTCCAACTCCGTTGAATGGAAAATTTACATCTTTTATATTTTTTCTAAAGATCGCAAACGGAGGCGTTTTTCCGCTTTGTGCCCAGGAGGTTCTTAATTTTCCATAAGACAAAACAGACTTGTTTTGGTCTATCAAATCTCCAAAAAGAAAAGACAAATTCGCAGAGTAATAATCAAATTTATTATTCTTTACCGGCAAAGTAGATACCTGATCGTATCGCCCCGTAACCCCCAGATAAATAATTTCTTTATAATCGGCTTTTGCTTCAAAAAAATTACCCACGTTTCTTACACGCTCTTCACCCGAATTATACGCAAACAAATTGGTCGCATTAGAAATATTATTAAAATCTGTAATAAAAATTCCTTCTCCTCTTACATTAGAATAGGTGTTTTTGGTATCCAAAATTTGATTTCCTAAAGTAAGGGTGGTATTAAAATTTCCGAATTTTTTATTGGCCGTGATCACAAAACTGGAATTAAGTCCCGTAAAGCCAATATTTTCATCCAGAATAAAACCATTTACTGCTGTTCCCACATCAAGATTAGCAGGAACATATCGGTTTCTAGTTTCAGAATAATTATCTACACTAGCTCTATACACAAAGTTTAACCATGAAGTTGCCTGGTAATTAAAATCGGCCGAAGCAATAATACGATTTACATCATCTTTTAAATTACTTACAGCCGTAAAATATCTTGGCTGATCGATAATACCATTTGTATAATCTTTTTCTTTACCGGCAGCGGTAAGATAATCATTTACATCAATAGAGGGTGACCAATATGCCAGAGAACTCATCACCGATTTGTCTCCATTATTAGATCTTATCCCTCCGGATTTTGTATAAGCAAAAGAAGACCCTATTTTAAATTTTTCAGAAATCTGATACCCTCCATTTGCTTTGAAAGTTTTTCTTTGGTAAGAAGTATTCGGTACAATACCATCATCTTTACTGGTAGAAGCAGATACAAAATAATTGATTTTCTCTGTTCCTCCGCTCACACTCACACCTAAATTTTGAGTCACACCAGTTTTAAAGAAATCCTTATAAAAATTTCTGTATTTAATTCCTGCACCATCTGAACTGGAATATTCCGGTCCAAAACTCCAGAATCCTCCCGGGCTTGCAGGATTTACCCATTCAAAACCACTAGCGCTATCCGACACTGTACTTTTTACATAAGAAGCTCCGTTTAGACCTTCTCTGTATTTGGATTGCAGCTCCGGATAATGATTTACCTCACTAAAAGAAATACTGGAATTGATATTAATTTTTGGTTTTCCTTCTTTCCCTCTTTTGGTAGTGATAATAATCACGCCATTACCGGCCAAAATACCGTACAATGCTGTTGCACCAGCACCTTTAAGAACGGTGTAGCTTTCTATATCTTCCGGATTGATATCTATTGCTCTGTTAGAAAATGAAAACTGTTCTCCGCTACTCACAGAATTAGAACCTTTGGAGGGAGCTACATTTCCTATAGCCGTAGAATTGTTTACTGGGTTCCCATCAATAATAATCAAAGGCTGATTATTGTTAGACGGATCTAAAGAAGAAACACCCCGAATAACAATATCTACACCTGCACCAACTCCTCCCGAAGTTTTACTTATGGTTACTCCTGCTACTCCTCCCTGCAAACTTTCAAGAGCATTTAATTGGCCCGGTCTTTCGATATCTGAGGCCTTCAAAGTCTGGCTCGCATAACCCAAAGATTTTGTTTTATTTTTTATACCAAATGCGGTTACCGTCACTGCATCCAACTCTTTAGAATCCGGATTCATTTTTACATTCAAAATACTTCCCGTTACAGTCGCTTCATTCATTTTGTACCCAACGAACGAAAATAGTAAGACTGATCCTTTATTTACGCTAATGGCAAAATCCCCGTCTAAACCAGAAGTAGTAGTATTGGATGTTCCTTTTTCCAGGATATTTACACCTGGCATTGAAACTCCCATCTCATCTGTTACGCTTCCTTTTACCGTTATTTTTTGTGCAAACAGAATACCAGAAGTAAGTAAGAACAAAACGAAGGAAAAGGTAAAATTCTTTTGTTTCATAAATTTTAGTTAAAAGTGGTTAATAATTTGGTTTGTTAAACCTGTAATTTACAGACTTTATTTTACTAAAATTCGTTTTCATATTAAAATTCAAAGATATTTCTTATAAATATATTTTGCTTTGTTTAGAAGATGAGAGTCTAATCGAAATACCGGAAGCAAACAAAATTCTTATTGCCAATTTCAAATACAAAAAACAAAGCTCCTCTAATTCGAATTGTAATTACAACCCAACACTTAAAATTCGATTTAGATCAATTAATAGATCTCTTAAACGATTGTAATTTTAAATAAAAGCGAAAGAACCTGCCACGAATACACTAATTTTCACTAGTTATACTGCGCTCCAATTTTAATTCTTACAATTCGTTGAAAAAAAATTAAAAACACCCTGTATCATAATAATTACTTTTAAAATGTACCTTTGTAAAAAATTAAGTGTATAGTTTGTGATTCCGACGAAGATTGTAGGAACTTGAAACTAAAAACAAACTTGAAACTAAAAATCAAAAAATGACAAACAACGATATCCTAAAAAAACTTCGCGTGGCTTTGATGCTCCGTGACGACCAAATAGTAGAAATTTTAGAATTAGTAGATTTCAGAATTTCAAAATCAGAATTGGGCGCTTTTTTTAGAGCTGAAGATCACCCAAATTTTATGGAATGTGGTGATCAGGTTTTACGTAATTTCTTAAACGGACTGGTAATTCATTTAAGAGGAACGAAAGAAAATCCTAAAAACCCAAATGATGTTTTAGCCAAACACAAAGCTCAGATTCCAAAGAAAGACAGCACAAAGGACAGACCTGAATTTAAAGCCGCTCCTAAAGATTCTGAAAGAGCAAGAGGCGATCAAAGTCCATCAAAATCAAGTTCAGCTGATAAAAGACCTAAGAAGAAAGAGTTTCCAAAAGGCAATGGAAAACCAGTAGTGGTAGAAAAAGTAGTATATAAAAACGGTAAGAATAAAAAATAGTACTGTTTGTTTAACCGCAAAGAGCGCAAGGGTTTTTAACAATAAGAATCTATACAAACGCAAAGTTCGCAAAGCTATAATGGATAAAGCTTTGCGAACTTTGCGTTTATTAAGCACGATCTAAGAAAAAAACTTTGCGAACTTAGCGGTTACTAAGCGCAATCTAAGAAAAAAACTTTGCGCTCCTTGCGGTTACTAAACGCAATCTAAGAAAAAACTTTGCGCCCTTTGCGGTTACTAAGCACAATCTAAGAAAAAAACTTTGCGCTCCTTGCGGTTACTAAACGCAATCTAAGAAAAAACTTTGCGCCCCTTGCGGTTAAATTTTATTCTCTTCTATTTTCTCAAAAAAAGCATCTTTAAAAGTTGCCCCAATCGGGAGTTCTTTCCCATTTGTAAAAACAGAAAAATTATCTGTTGACTCAATATGTTTTAAAGCTACCACATACGATTTATGAATTTGAACAAAACCTTTTTCGGGCAGTGATTCAACAACATTTTTCAGGGATGAATGTGTGATAATTTGTTGGTTGCCAGTATGAATACAAACATAATTCTGAAGACTTTCTACATATAAAATCTCCTCTAAAAACAGCTTTACAAACTTATTTTTTCCGTCGGTTTTAATAAAAATAAATTCAGCCGAATGGTTATCCGATACAACCTCTGTTTTTGAATCTCCATTTAGTTTGGAAACCGCCTGATAAAACCGTTCAAAAGCGATTGGTTTTAGTAAATAATCTACAGCATTCAATTCAAATCCCTCCAAAGCAAAATCAGGATAAGCCGTTGTAAAAATCACTTTTATCTCTTTAGAAATGATTCTCGAAAGCTGTAAACCTGTTAATTGCGGCATCTGAATATCCAGAAAAATAACATCAACACTATGCGTATTTAGAAATTCTAATGCTTTCAACGCATCATTGAAAACAGCTGTTTTTTCTAAAAAAGATACTTTCCCGATATAATTTTCCAGAATACGCGTTGCTGGCGGTTCATCATCAACAATGATACACTTCAATTTCATATTACTTTTTTAATGGTATTTTTAAATAAGTTTTAAAGGTATTCTTTTCTGCTATTTTCTCGAGTGTAAACTCACCTTTATAAGCATGCTCTAAACGTTTGCTAAGATTATCAAAACCAATTCCGGTTGAAGAATAATTTTCGCCTGTACCATTATAGTTAAAGGTTGACAGCTCTAAAAAATTTTCTTTTATTATGATAGCAATAACCGCTTTCTCTTCTTCTTTATTCAATTTTCCGTGTTTGAAAACGTTCTCAATAAAATGTACCAACACCGACGGAAGAATCTTTTCTGTTGAATAATTTCCTTCAATTACAAAATCCAGGTAAAGCTGATCTTCAAATCTTTTTTTCTGCAAATGAATGTAGTTTTCTACAAACTGAATTTCTTTGAAAAGCAATACCTCATCTTTCTCCGTTTCTGTAATGACATAACGCAGCAAATCCGACAGTACCAAAATATCCGAAGCCATCTCATCCTCTTTCAAAACCAACTGACTGTAAAAGGAATTTAAAGTATTAAACAAAAAATGCGGACTCACCTGCGATTTCAGCATTTGGAGTTCTGCCTTTTTATTTTCTAATACTAATTCCTGATTTTGTTTTTGCGTTTCCTGAAAATGAAAGAACAAATACGCCAGACTGCTCAAAATAACAGCAGGCAGGCCAAAGAAAAAATTATCCTTAATATAATAGCTGATCTCTCTGGTTTCTTTGGCATAATTATGAATTCCGGTAAGCTCATATAATATCACTTCCTGAACAAAATAACGTATTGCTGAAAAAATCAACAAGGAGACAGGAATACTCATCACAAACAAAAGAATTTTCTTTTTGTTTAAAAACCATTTACAAAAAGTGTGAAAATTTAAAAAGTAGACGATGAAGATTACCACTATAAAACTAATGTTAAACATAAAGGAAATCCTGTTGAATACAAGATCCAGATCCCGATTGTTTATCCCAATTTCCCAAAGATTAAAGGTGATATACAATCCCAGAAAAAGAAAGATATGATAAGACAATGGTATTTTTAGCTTCATAATAATATTGTTGTCCTTTCAAAAATACAACTATGACTTCATATGGATGCTATATTTATACAAAACCTCTATTTTGGGTGACGAACCATCAAAAACGATACACCAAATTTTTAAACCTAAAATTCCACGAGTTTACCAATTGAAATTTGACGTTCATCAAAAACTAAAATTTCACCTGAAGAGCTATGCTACATTTGTCCTGAATTTAAAAACCAATCATCATGAAAAAAATCACCTTACTATTACTTGCTCTTATCGCATTTAATACCGTTTCCGGACAGTCAAAGAAAAAACAAATACTTTTACTTGGAACCTTCCATTTTGAAAACCCGGGGCTTGACGTTGCTAAAGTAAATACCTTTAATGTAATGTCAGACAAAAGCCAGAAAGAACTGGAAAACATTACGAATAAAATTAAAAAGTTTGGTCCGAGCAAAATTTTTGTAGAATGGAATTATCAAAGACAAGACAAACTGGACAAATTCTACAATAGAAATACAGACAGTTTACTTCATAAACAATCAGATGAAATTGTACAAGTCGCATTAAGATCAGCTAAAAAATTAGGTCATAAAAAGTTATATGGCATTGATTACAACAACACCGACTTTCCATACGATAGTCTCGTAAAAGGAATGACAGCCGCCGGCCAGTTTGATTTAATCAAAAAGAATGAAGAAACTATGAAATATTATGAGAAGAGTCAAAATGAAAAAATTGCTAAATATTCACTGACTGAACTGCTGTTAGACATCAATACCAAAAAATCGAATGAAGACAATATTGGCTGGTATGTTGAAACGGCTACTAAAGGAGGTAAAACAGATGATTTTGTTGGTGCTTACTTAGTTTCGGAATGGTACAGAAGAAACCTTTATATGTATGCTTTAATTCAAAAACTAACCGAAAGTAAAGACGACAAAATAATGGTTTTATTAGGCGCCGGACATACGGCTATGATCAGGGAATTTGTTGAACACAATCCTGATTTTGAAATTATAGAACTGGCAACGGTTTTGAAATAGTCAGGGATCATTTAACCTCAAAGGGCGCTAAGAATTTAACTTAGGATTGTCAATAGAAACGCAAAGTTCGCAAAGCTATTTGTTCAAAAAAGCCACGAATTCACGAATTTTTATTCTCAAAGATTATAAAAAATAATTCGTGAATTCGTGGCTAAAAAACTTTGCGAACTTTGCGTAATTCTTTGCGTGCTTTACGGTTATAAAACAAAAAAAATCCACTCCTTTCGGAATGGATTTTCTATATCAATTGATTTCTTATTTAATTAAGAAAGAGCAGCTTTAACTTGGTCAGCAGCTTCCTGAAATTGAACAGCTGATAAAATTGGCATACCTGAGTTGTCAATTAATTCTTTTGCAATTTCAGCATTTGTTCCTTGCAAACGAACGATAATTGGCACATTGATAGCATCACCCATGTTTTTGTAAGCATCAACAACACCTTGAGCAACACGGTCACAACGAACGATTCCTCCGAAGATATTGATCAAAATAGCTTTTACGTTTGGATCTTTTAAGATGATACGGAAAGCTGTTTCAACACGTTTAGCATCAGCAGTTCCACCAACGTCTAAGAAGTTAGCAGGCTCAAAACCAGCATATTTAATTAAATCCATAGTTGCCATTGCAAGACCAGCTCCGTTTACCATACAACCTACAGTACCGTCAAGATCTACATAGTTCAATCCTACTTCTTTAGCTTCAACCTCGATCGGATTCTCCTCACGGATATCTCTCATCTCAGCATATTTTGGTTGTCTGTATAAAGCGTTATCGTCGATATTTACTTTAGCGTCAACAGCAAGAATTTTGTTATCTGAAGTTTTCAAAACCGGGTTGATTTCGAACATAGATGCATCAGAACCAACGTAAGCGTTGTATAAAGCATCGATGAATTTCACCATTTCTTTAAAAGCATTTCCAGTAACACCTAAGTTAAAAGCAATTCTTCTTGCCTGAAAACCTTGTAATCCAACAGTTGGATCAATTTCTTCTGTAAAGATTAAGTGTGGTGTATGCTCAGCAACTTCTTCGATATCCATTCCACCTTCAGTAGAATACATAATCATGTTACGTCCTGTACCTCTATTCAATAAAACAGAAACATAAAACTCAGAAGTTTCGCTTTCACCAGGATAGTAAACATCTTCAGCAACTAAAACTTTGTTTACTTTTTTACCCTCAGCAGAAGTTTGAGGAGTAATCAATTGCATTCCGATGATTTGTTCAGCAATTTCTTCAACTTGTTGCAAGTTTTTAGCCAACTTCACTCCACCACCTTTTCCACGTCCACCTGCGTGAATTTGTGCTTTTATCACATGCCATCCTGTACCAGTTTCGGCAGTTAATTGTTTTGCAGCAGCCACAGCTTCAACCGCATTGTTAGCCACAATTCCGCGTTGAATGCGTACTCCGTAACTTGCTAAAATTTCTTTTCCTTGATATTCGTGTATGTTCATAATATAGAATTTGTCTGGTTCTGAATTTATTTCAGAATAAAAGTGCGACAAAAGTAGCAAAAATCAACTTAATAGTAAAATCTTTTTCAATTAAAAAACGAGAGTGATATGCACGAAACGTTTATTCTTTTTGAAAGCAAAGAAATGGTTAAATAAATAATTTGTTAATATTAACTAGAAACCACTAAAACGTTTGATATTTAACAAAAATACCACCGTATTTGTTAGCCTTACAGCGATTTTTCATACTATATTTTAGTCTGTATTGTCATTTTAATAATTCGCAATGGCTAAAAAAACATTATTATCAATTAAGAAGTCTTTTTCTAATATTACAACAAAAATAAAAGCAAAACAGCTATTTCAATACATTATATTTAACGAAATCTCTATTTTTGTAAAAAAAATATCAAGAATGAAAGTTAAAGAACAAGGGCTTTATTTGCCTGAATTTGAACACGACAATTGTGGTGCAGGATTTATTTGTAATTTGAATGGTATTAAATCAAATGATATTATTCACAAAGCATTGGATATCTTAATAAAATTGGAACATCGTGGTGCAGTTAGTTCTGATGGAAGAACTGGAGACGGAGCTGGAATTTTATTCGACATCCCACATGATTTTTTTAAAAAAGTATGTGATTTTGAAATCCCTGAAACACGCGAGTATGCAGTAGGAATGGTTTTTTTACCAAAAAGCAAAAACCAGGTTTCTTTTTGTATGAACGCTTTCGAATCGACTATTAAGGATCAAAATTTAAAGATTCTGGGTTGGAGAGATGTACCGGTTGAAGTAGAAAATTTAGGGCAAATCGCCGCAGAAAAAGAACCAACAGTTAAACAGGTTTTTGTTAGCAAAAACGGTCAGGATTTAACTGAAAATGAATTTAATGCAAAACTTTTTGCAGCTAGAAAAATTGCCGAACATGCCATTAGAGGATCTAAAACCTCTGAAAGCCATATGTTTTATTTCTCTAGTTTATCGACAACTACCATAATATATAAAGGTCTCTTGATGCCGGAAGACATCAGCCGTTATTATGTTGACTTAAAAGATCCAGATTTAGTGACTCGTTTGGCATTAGTGCACCAACGTTTCTCTACCAATACATTCCCATCCTGGGACTTAGCACAGCCGTTTAGATACATGTGTCACAACGGTGAAATCAACACGCTTCGCGGAAACGTTAGTCGTATGCGTGCCCGTGAAGAATTGATGCAAAGCAAAATTTTTGGCGATGATATCAAAAAACTATTTCCAATTATCTTAGAAGGAAAATCAGATTCTGCTTCTATGGATATGGTAGTAGAGCTTTTACTAATGACAGGACGTTCCTTGCCGGAAGCCATGATGATGGTGGTTCCGGAAGCCTGGGAAAAACACCAGACCATGTCTCCGGAGAAAAAAGCCTTCTACGAGTTTAATGCTTGTATTATGGAACCTTGGGATGGCCCTGCCTCTATTCCGTTTACAGACGGTAACGTCATTGGTGCGTTATTAGATCGTAACGGATTGCGTCCATCGCGTTATACCTTAACCAAAAGCGGTTTTGTAATCATGTCATCAGAAATTGGTGTTTTGGATATCGATCCTGAAGATGTGATTCAACACGGTCGTTTAGAGCCCGGGAAAATGTTTCTGGTAGACATGAACGAAGGCCGTATTATCGAAGACGACGAGGTAAAGAAATCAATCGTTACCAAACGTCCTTACAAAGAATGGATCGATGCTAACTTATTGCCTTTATCTAAAATACCGTATACCAATAACCCAACACCGGTTGAGAAACTGGATTTCCTAACCAGACAAAAATTATTTGGCTATACGATTGAAGATTTAAAAACCATCATTAACCCAATGGGAGGTCAGGGAGCTGAAGCCATCAGTTCTATGGGTAACGATACGCCTTTGGCTGTTTTATCAGACCAGCCGCAATTGTTGTACAACTACTTCAAGCAATTGTTTGCACAGGTGACTAACCCGCCTTTAGACGGTATTCGTGAGGAGATCATTACTGATATCAGTTTAGCCATTGGCGGTGATTTCAATATCTTTGAAATTGAATCTAAGCAGTGTAAAAAACTAAAAATCCAAAATCCGGTTATTTCCAATGAGGATTTGGATAAAATCAGAAACATTGACCACGTTGATTTCAAATCGGCTACTATTTCTACCTTATATAAAATAGAAAAAGGAGTTAACGGACTGGAGCGCGCACTTGAAAGATGTGTTGAGGCAACTTTTAAAGCCGTTTCTGAAGGATGCAATGTTATTATTTTATCAGACCGAGGCGTAAGCGAAGAACTGGCTCCAATACCAATGTTACTGGCTTGTTCGTACATTCATCACTCTTTAAACATCCTTCAGGTTCGTTCAAAATTCGGAATCATAATTGAATCTGCAGAGCCTCGTGAACCGCATCATTTTGCTTTATTGTTCGGATACGGAGCAAGTGCGATCAATCCTTACATGGTAAATGAAATTATTCATGATCAGGTGAATCAGGGCTTTATCAAAGGTGTAAAAGCAGATTATGCGATTGTAAATTACAACAAAGCCATTGCAAAAGGAATCGTTAAAATCATGAACAAAATTGGGATCTCTACTTTACATTCGTACAGAGCTGCTCAGATTTTCGAGATTTTAGGACTGAACAAAACTTTTACTTCAAAATACTTCCCTTACACCCCATCGCGAATTGAAGGAATTGGTTTGATGGAAGTCGAAAAAGAAGTCAAGAAACGTTTCCAAAAAGCATTTCCAAATTCAAAAATTGCCAACTTACTTTCCCTTGAAATTGGAGGTATTTACAGATGGAGACGCGGTGGAGAGAAACACATGTTCAACCCCACCACTATTTCTAAATTACAACAGGCCGTTCGTTTAAACAGTCCTGAAAGCTATAAAGAATATTCTAATATGGTCAATGAGCAAAGCTCAAACTTAATGACGATCAGAGGTTTATTCGAATTCAATAATTTAGATCCAATTTCTATTGATGAAGTAGAATCATGGACTGAAATTGTGAAGAAATTCAAAACCGGAGCGATGTCTTACGGATCGATCAGTAGAGAAGCGCACGAGAATTTAGCGATTGCCATGAACAGAATTGGCGGAAAAAGTAATTCCGGAGAAGGTGGAGAAGATCCAAAACGTTTCCAGAAAGAAATTAACGGAGATTCCAGAAACAGTGCGATCAAACAAGTGGCATCGGGACGTTTTGGTGTTTCGATCAACTATTTGACCAACGCCAAAGAAATCCAGATTAAAATGGCTCAGGGCGCTAAACCGGGTGAAGGTGGACAGCTTCCTGGAGAAAAAGTAGTGCCCTGGATTGCCGAAACCAGAAACTCTACCCCTTATGTAGGTTTGATTTCGCCTCCGCCACACCACGACATTTACTCTATTGAAGATTTGTCTCAGTTGATTTACGACTTGAAAAATGCCAATCGTGAAGCTCGTGTCAATGTAAAATTAGTTTCTGAAGTTGGCGTTGGAACCATCGCAGCCGGTGTTGCCAAAGCAAAAGCTGACGTAATCTTAATTTCTGGTTACGACGGAGGAACCGGTGCTGCACCCTTAACGTCTTTACAGCACACTGGTATTCCATGGGAACTTGGTTTAGCCGAAGCGCAGCAAACTCTAATCTTAAACGATTTAAGAAGCCGTGTGGTTCTGGAATGTGACGGACAGCTAAAAACGGGTCGTGACGTAGCGATAGCCGCTTTATTAGGAGCAGAAGAATTTGGTTTTGCAACGGCTCCGCTGGTAGCCTCAGGATGTATTATGATGAGAGCTTGTCACTTGAATACCTGTCCGGTTGGTATTGCCACTCAGGATCCTGAATTAAGAAAAAACTTCAAAGGAACTCCGGAGCACGTCATCAACTTCATGTATTTTATTGCTGAAGAACTGCGAGAAATCATGGCGCAATTAGGCTTCAGAACATTAAAAGAAATGGTGGGTCAGTCGCAAAAATTAAATGTAAACAAAGCGATCCAACATTACAAAGCCAATGGCTTAGACTTATCATCGATTCTGTACAAACCGGAAAAAGCCAAAACGGTTCCAAATCACAACACAACACAACAAGATCACCAGCTTGAAAATGTATTGGATTTTGATATCATTAAAGAAGCAATTCCTTCTATTTACAGAAAAGAAAAAACCAGAGTTACCTTTAAAATTAAAAATACAGACCGTTCTGTAGGTGCGATTTTGAGTAATGAAATCTCAAAAATTTATGGCGCACAAGGATTACCTGATGATACTATTTTAGTTGATTTTGAAGGTTCTGCCGGACAAAGTTTTGGTGCTTTTGCAACAAATGGATTGTCGTTTAAAATTCACGGAAACTGTAATGATTACTTAGGAAAAGGACTTTCGGGAGGAAAATTAATTGTAAAAGTACCTCCTACTGCCACTTTCAAACCCGAAGAAAATATCATTATCGGGAACGTTGCCCTTTACGGTGCTATTACCGGAGAGGCTTATATTAATGGAATTGCCGGAGAGCGTTTCTGTGTTAGAAATTCCGGAGCAACAGCAGTTGTTGAAGGAATTGGAGATCACGGATGCGAATACATGACGGGAGGTACAGTAGTTGTTTTAGGAAAAACAGGACGAAACTTCGCCGCAGGTATGAGCGGCGGTGTTGCTTATGTGTACGATCCGAATCAACAATTCGATGCAAGAGTATGCAACATGGAAATGGTTGCTTTTGATCCTATCGAAGACGAGGACGTGAGAAAACTAAGAAAACTGATCAAAAACCACTCTCTGTACACCAACAGTCCATTAGCCAAAAGAATTTTAGCAGACTGGGAAAATGAACAGCAAAATTTCGTAAAAGTAATGCCAACAGATTACAAAAAAGCATTACAACGAATTGCAGAAGAGAAAAAAATAGAAGAATTAATAGCGGGATAAAACATCAATTTCAAAAATCAAAAATCAATTTCAATGACAATGTCTTCCTGAGCGAAGTCGAAGGAAGCGAAGTCGAAGAATTGAAATTTGGTTTTTTAGGAAATTGTAATTTTAATAAAAATGTCATGGGTAAAATAGGCGGATTTAAAGAATATAACAGAGCCGACGAAAGTAATATAGCAGTTGCAGAACGTGTTACGAACTACAACGAATTTACAATTCCGTTAGCAAAAGATAAAATAAAAGAACAAGGTTCGAGATGTATGGATTGTGGTATTCCTTTTTGCCACAGTTCCTGTCCGTTGGGGAATTTAATTCCTGATTTCAACGATATGGTACATCAGGAAAAATGGCAAAGTGCTTTAGAGATTTTACAGTCTACCAATAACTTTCCGGAATTCACAGGCCGCTTATGCCCTGCTCCATGTGAGAAATCATGTGTATTAGGAATCATCAAAGAGCCCGTTGCCATCGAAAACATCGAAAAAAACATCATCGAAAGAGGTTTTGCCGAAGGCTGGATCAAACCACAGGCCCCAAAAACCAGAACCGGAAAAACAGTTGCGGTTATTGGTTCAGGACCTGCAGGGTTGGCTGCCGCTCAGCAATTAAACAGAGCCGGTCATACCGTTACCGTTTTTGAAAGAGACAACGCCATAGGAGGTTTATTACGTTACGGAATTCCAAATTTCAAATTAGAAAAAGGAATCATCGACAGACGTGTAGCAATCCTTGAAGCGGAAGGAATCACTTTTAAAACCAATGTAAATGTTGGCGTAAACTATAGCGTAGCCGAATTAAATTCTTTCGATTCTATCGTATTGTGCGGTGGCGCAACCGAAAGAAGAAGTTTACCAACTAAAGGTATCGAAAGTAAAGGCGTTGTTCAGGCTATGGATTTCTTAACTCAGCAGACTAAAGTTTTGTTTGGAGAATCAATTCATGATCAGGTTATGGCTACCGGTAAAGATGTAATCGTAATTGGCGGTGGAGACACCGGTTCAGATTGTATCGGAACTTCTAACAGGCATGGTGCAAAATCGGTAACCAACTTTGAGATTTTACCAAAACCTCCGGTTGGAAGAAGCGAAACAACTCCTTGGCCTTTTTGGCCGCTACAGTTAAAAACCTCATCTTCTCACGAAGAAGGCTGCGACAGGAACTGGTTGATCAATACCAAAGAATTCTTATCGAACGACAAAGGAGAACTGGTAGGATTAAAAACCGTTGAAGTACAATGGAAAATGACTCCGGGTCAGCGTCCTGAATTAATCGAAAAAGAAGGTTCAGAGAAAATATGGCCATGCGATTTAGCTTTATTGGCTTTAGGATTTACAGGTCCTGAGAAAACTTTAAGCGAGCAATTAGGTCTGGAAATCGATATGAGAAACAACTATAAAGCCAAAAATTATCAGACGAATGTTCCGCACATTTTCACTGCCGGTGATATGCGAAGAGGACAGTCCTTAATTGTATGGGCCATTTCAGAAGGCCGTGAAGCAGCAAGAGAAGTCGATTTGTTCTTGATGGGTTCTACCAATTTACCAACCAAAGGAAACGGAGATTTGCCTAGTTTATAAGTCACAGACTCCTTAACCTTTGTAAAAATAAAAGCCCCTTTTTGAAATCAAAAAGGGGCTTTGTTATGAAATATTAAAATTACACTTCAAATTACTAAATTTAAAAATTATACTGAATTTGTAAAGTGGCACGTCTTCCCGGAGCATTCACAAAATCTTTATCTCTCGCTTGCCACCAGGCAATATTGGGAGCGTAATCTTTATTAAATAAGTTCTCCACTCCCAGCGCTAATCGGAATGATTTATTGATAAGATAAGAACTGCTTAAATTAAAGACCGTATATTTTTTTACTGGACCTTCGTTAAAACTATACAAGTTTGTGGTTGGATTTGGATCAAATCGGTCTCTTTTGAAGTTATGTAAAGAACTTAATTCAATATCTAAATTTTTCAACGGACGAATCTGAACATAAGTCGTAAGTTTTGGAGCCATTATTCGGGATCCGTTAATATATTTTTCGTACGATCCGTTATTGTCATTATCGACCTTCCCTTCTATCCAGGCAAAAGCACCTCCAAAACTTAGAAATTCTATTGGATTAAAACCTACAACGGCCTCATATCCCCAGATGTTTTCGGGAGCACGCTGCATCGCAAAAGAACCATCAGCTGACTGAATTGATGTAGCCCCTAATTGTGATGTGCTCCAGAAACTGGTTACCTCATAGTTGAACCACTTTTTAATCGCTCCGGCTACTCCCATTTCGTAATTGTTTACAATAATAGGATCCGTTGGTAATTTTGAAATCACACTTTCAGTAGACGTTCTTAAAATACGCCCTACCTCATTGATCGAAAAGGATTGAGAATAACTCGTAAAAACATTTACTTCCGGCATAATGTTATATCTTAATCCGATGTTTCCAACAAGAGCGTTGTAATCTAATTCACCTCCCTGAACAAAAATACTCTTGGTGTACGTATTGTTTTTAGCATTCAATACCGGCAATGTGTTGAAATCATCTGCTTTCACCTTAATATTTTCATATCGCGCACCTGCTTTTAAGGTAAATTTACCCCAGGCATCAAATTTAATCAATGCAAAAGGCGCAGTATTCAGCATTTTCATTTGAGGAGTCCAAAAACGACCGTCTTCTAATTTTTGAACCGTTTTGTCCTGAAGTAAATCCAAACCATAAATCACCTCTGCTTTGTAGGTGTCATTTGCAAAAAGACGGGAATCAAAATTAACGCGAAGCCCTTTCTTTTGTGAAGCCACATTGGATTGACCTCCGTTTAAAAACTGATCTCTGTCATACGAATAAACCGTTCTGAAATCTTGTGCATAAAGATTAACATCCAAAGAAGTATTGTTCCAAATCTCCGAGTTCGAATACGCTACTCTAAAATTATGGTTTCTCGGAGTTCCCTCAGGCGTTCCCAAACGTCCACCGGCGTCCACTCCAATCGTTGGGATTTCTCCCCATTTACCAATCTTAACATCCTGATCTAAAAATGATTTTGAAGCATACCCCATGTACGAGAACTCTAACCTTTGGGTATCAGTTAGTGCATATCCTATTTTAAACAATCCGTTATAGGTATTTAAATTCGATAAGCTATAAAACGGCGAAAGGTTTACTCCGTTAGCATCTTTAGCAACACCTGATCTTTCCTGTGTAAAACCAACAACGTAATCGAGTTTTTTTAGTTTTCCAGCCAAAGAAAGTGAAGCTCTGTAACCAAATGATTCTGCAAAAGTTTTGGGTTGTGTGATCAAACCTAACTGTACCGAACCGCTAATTTTTTCTTCAGAATGGCTTTTCTTTGTAATATAATTGATGATCCCTCCATCGGCACCATTCCCATAAATTGAAGTTGCACCTTTAATAACTTCCACTCTTTCGATAGACGAAGGATCAATTACCTGAAGGTCTCTACCTCCATTTCGCAAAGGTGTAGACTGCGGTATTCCATCAATCATAACCAAAAACGGCCTTCCTCTTAAAGTCTGACCGAAATTTGAAGTTTGGTTACTCGCGGTCGCTAAACCCGGAACTGTATATTGCAAAATATTACCGATATTCGAATTTACCAAGGTCTGACTTTGGATTTTTTTCGCTCCAACAATCGTAATAGAAGAAACAACCTCTTTTATACTCTCTTTTTTTCGGCTTGCAGTTACAATAATGTCATCTAAATTATTAGTCTGCAAACTGTCTTTTGATTTTTCCTGAGCAAACCCCACCGATGTTGTAAGGATAATCAAGCAAAATGTAATAATCTTTTTCATAAATAATCTCTAATAATGTAATTTTGGCGCAAATATAATTTTAATTCACTCTAAATAAGAATTAGAAACCATTAAAAGTTAAAAAAACTTTAAATGTTTATTTTATAACAATTTGTTACAATTTGTTATTTTTCAATTTAAAATTTGTCAATCGGCAAAAGAGTAATAAGTTTGCTGAAAATAGTTTACAGATGCAAGCAAAAGATTTACTGCAGTTAGCAGACCAATTTGGAAGTCCATTATATGTATATGATGCCGAAAAAATCCAATCTCAGTACAACAGGTTAACTAAAGCTTTCTCTAAGGTAGAAAACTTAAGAGTTAATTATGCCATGAAGGCATTGTCTAACGTTGCCATTCTTCAGCTATTAAAGAACATGGGGTCTGGCCTGGATACTGTATCTATTCAGGAAGTTCAATTAGGCCTTCATGCCGGCTATGATCCTGACAAAATTTTCTTTACACCAAACGGAGTTTCTTTAGAAGAAATCGAAGAAGTTGCCGCAATGGGTGTACAGATCAATATTGATAATTTATCTATTTTAGAGCAATTCGGGACCAAACATCCTAATATACCGGTATGTATCCGTATCAATCCACACGTAATGGCGGGTGGAAATGCTAATATTTCCGTTGGACATATTGATAGTAAATTCGGAATCTCTGTTCACCAGATACCGCATATTTTACGAATTGTTGAAAACACAAAAATGCATATTGTGGGGATTCACATGCACACAGGATCAGATATTTTAGATATCGAAGTATTCTTGTATGCAGCTGAAATCTTATTTGATACGGCTAAACATTTCAAAGAATTACAGTTCTTAGATTTCGGAAGCGGATTCAAAGTACCTTACAAAAAAGACGATATCGAAACGGATATTGAAGAATTAGGTAAAAAATTATCTAAAAGATTCAATTCTTTCTGCACAGAATACGGTAGAGATTTAACGTTGATTTTCGAGCCCGGAAAATTCCTCGTGAGCGAAGCTGGTTTCTTCTTAGCCAAAGTAAACGTAGTAAAACAAACCACTTCGACAGTTTTCGCAGGGGTTGACAGTGGTTTCAATCACTTAATCCGTCCGATGTTTTACGGTTCACAGCACCATATTGAAAACATCTCCAATCCAAAAGGAAAAGAGCGTTTTTACTCGGTAGTAGGTTACATCTGCGAAACGGATACTTTTGCCAACAACCGCAGAATTTCAGAAATTACAGAAGGCGATATCTTAGCGTTCAGAAATGCAGGAGCTTATTGTTTCTCTATGTCTTCGAACTACAATTCAAGATACAAACCAGCTGAAGTTTTATGGATGAACGGTCAGGGAATCCTGATTCGTGCTCACGAAACTTTCGAAGATTTACTAAAAAATCAAATTCCGTTGCCACAAGAAATTGCAGCAACAGTTTAAAATAAAAAAAAAGAGAATATCACCGAAGTCCCGTTTCTTAATTGAGGCGGGATTTTTTTTTACAGTTTTTAGATTTATGCCCCGTCAGGCTGAGCGAAGTCGAAGCCTCAGCCCAATCTTGTCATTTAGACAGGGAAGACTCGAGCGATAGCGACTGACGAAGTAAATCATACTACTTGATCGACAAAAATAGTCGTCAATATAGCACACGGATGACACGGATCCGCTTTGCGAAAACACGGACTATGACGGATTTTTTTTCTTATAATCTTCTAAATTTAATCTTGCCTTTTCTGAACTAAGGAGAAATGACAAACTTCACTAAAATCTCTTTGGCACAACAAACCCGACAGGTTTTAAAAACCTGTCGCGTTTAAACGATCCTATAAATTTTTAATGAAGCACACTATTCGTTCAACTTCGGTAAAACCAGTTTTTTGATGGAAATCAATGCTTGCTGAATTCCCCAAATCGGTGTCGGAAGCAATTTGCTTAAGTCCTTTTTGTTTCGCCCAGTTTTCAGCAACTTTTGTCAATCTTCTGGCAATACCTTGTTTTTGATACGCTGGCTTTACGTAAATAGCTTCAATGTAGGCAACGGGTAAGTCTTCTGCACCTTCAACATAGTCATTTCGCGTACTTAAATGTACAAACGCAATGTAGTCTTCTTGATCCTTAACCACATAACAAATTTCATTTTCTGAATCTATAATCGCTTTATAACTTTCAACTTCTTCGTCAAACGAACAGTCGTTCCAAAGCTCTAAAACTAATTCGACAAGTTGTTTTAAATTTTGTGATGAAATTACTTCAATGTTCATTTTAAAATTCTGCTCTTTATTAATTTAACAATTCAGTCAAAATTATGCAAATTCTATATAAGATGTTTCATTAGAGCGTACTTAACGTATAAATGCGTTATCCGAATAAGTACCATTCAAACCCGACAGGTTTTAAGAACCTGTCGGATTTACAATTTTACTGCTTCGCAAAAAATGAATTTCAAATAACTCAAATAAAAAAACTATTTTAGTTTGATAAATCAAACCCCAAAATCTATGAAAATTACGATTCCACTGTCGGTATTATTCTTATTACTTACTACTACTTCATTCAGTCAAACCATCCCCGATCTAAAACTAAAACCAAAAGAAATTCCCAAAGGCTACACTTTAAACGATGGAAATATTTGTATCACTCCGCAAGCCTGCACTTTTTATAATGATATTGAAACCTACGCTAGTATTGTTGGAACCTTAAAAAGTAAATCGATTCAAAATTTTAAAAGCAAAACCGATCGTGGATCTGTAATGTATTTTGAATTTGAACACACTTTTAAAGGAGATCGATTTCTGCAAGGATTACTTTGGGGAAAAGACGGTCAACCGACAGATGAGCATCCCGAAGAATATCTTGCAAAAGGAAAATTTCTGATCATTTGGAATTTTCATCCTAACAGTGTCCTTAAAGAAAAATCAGAGACTAAGATCGAGGCGATTTTACAATAAGAAATAACCAACAAATACAAAAATGAACAGACCAGGAGCCGTTGGAGCATTGCTTGACATCTACGAACAGGCAATTTTAGATCTTAAAAACGTTATTACAAGTATTCCTGATAATGTTTTGCCCCACATTATAGACGAAAAAACAACAAGCAAAGATTGTAAATCCATACAAGCTATTCTTTCGCACGTCGTCAGCTCCGGTTATAGTTATGCTATCAGTATTCATAATCTGAAAGGGCACAATATGCGGCGGCCTGACAAAGTTTTTCATGTCACCATTGCCGAATATCTAAAAGATTTAACCAATGTTTTCCTTTTTACCGAAAACATCTTCAAAGAAATTAAAGACGCTGAATTAGAACAATATGACGATTCCTTAAAAATAAAAACAGGCTGGGGACAATTGTACGACATCGAACAACTTACAGAACATGCCATTGTACATGTTCTCCGACACAAACGACAAATTGAAAAAATAAAATCCAGTCAATTGAACTGGAATTTTCTCTAACTTCGCTTACAATAAAAAATAACCCTAAACAAAATGAAAACCAAATCGAATCCTGTTGTTTATTTTGAAATTCCGGTAACCAACATAGAAAGAGCCATACAATTTTATTCGGCAGTTTTTGATTTTGAATTTGAACGTGATCGCATTCATGATAATGAAATGGCATTCTTTCCACTTATCGAAGGCAACAATGGTATTTCGGGAGCCTTAGCCCAAGGTGAAATATACAAGCCTACGATAGATGGAACTCTTGTTTATTTGAATACCGAAGATATCGAAGAAACCATAAATCTGGCCGTAAAAAATGGTGCTGAGATTTTATTTCCGATAACCTCAAATGGCGAATTTGGCTGGGTAGCTGAATTTAAAGACTGTGAAGGAAACAGAATTGCGTTGCACATGAGCCAAAAGGAATAATTTAAAATTGAGAACAAATCTAAATCTATAAAACCTCTTTTCCGCTTTATTTAAAAAACATCAAAATGAAAATTCAAACACGAACCCTTTTTTATGCAATCCTTTTCTTTTTATATCTTACCGCAACTTCTCCTTTACTGCAGTTGGGTGAGAAATTAGGAACAGATCCCTACATTACTTTGGGTTGTGGATTTGCTATTTTGAACATTATTTATTCTTTCTTAGGTTTAAAGTGGAAACCGGTACTAAATGTGATCTGCTCTGTTTCAATTGCCGCTTTGTCTTTATTTTTGGCCGTACAATTCGCTAACTTACACCTACTTACCAAATACGATCCTTATTTAGTTAAAACTGCTATATTCACCAATGCTATTCTATCAATCCTATTTTGGGAAATTGTGTATCAGGTGAAAATTAGGAAATAATGAAATTCTAAATACACCCCGTTTACAATACCGTTCCCAATCATTTATATTTTGATAATCTCAAATCTTACCAAAAAAGTCTCACTCGAAAACATGAAATTCAAAATTTTACTTCTTGCTGCCTTTATTTTTATCTCTTGCAAAAAAGAATCCAAAACCGAGGTCACAACAATTTCAACTCCAGCAAAAAACAGTGTTGAAACCACTGAGAAAAAAGAAACACAAAATAGCTCAGATACCATTGTGATTTCGACCAAACACAAAACAAATAAAATCGTATGCGATCTGGACGGTGACGGAAAAAATGAAACGGTTGAAATTGTAAGAAGTACAAAAAGTGATAAAAGCGGTTTACGAATCATTTTCGGAAACGGAAATCGAACAGATTATTTCGGAATGGGAAATACTATTCTCTATCAGGGTTTTGAAGAAATCGACTGGGCGGGAATATTTGAAAAAGCCCCAAAAGGGGAAGTTGTCTGGAACAATGTAAACGATCAGGGAGAAATCTTGGGCGATGACGAAATAAAAGAAGAAGATAAAATCAAACTCCCAAATGATGGTATCTTTATTCATGCCGAAGAAAGCTGCGGAGGCGGCATTATCTATCTTAAAGATGGAAAATACGAGTGGATTCAGCAGGAATAAATCTGAAATAAAACAGTTTACAAAAACTTCACCTTCTTAAATTAAAATCACAACTTCTAGTTTATCTAAAAACAGATATCTTTGCTCCTTTAAAATCAATTGGTCTTTAGAATGAAAAAAATTACAATCCTGTTTTCAATATTATTTTTAGCACTGTCGTCTTGTGGTGTAAAAACTACTCAATCCATGCTAAGCGATGGAAATTACGATGGAGCTATAGACCGCGCTGTTGAAGCTTTAAGAACCAAAAAAGATTCTAAAGGAAAACAAGATTACGTGTATTTGCTGGAAGAGGCGTTTGCAAAAGCCAAAGACAGAGATTTACGTAGCCTGGAATTAATGATCAAAGAAGCAAATCCGGTAAATGCCGAACGCACTTACAATACCTACATGCAGTTGAACAATCGCCAGGAAAAAATCAGGCCTTTATTGCCTCTTCAACTGTTGAAACAAGGAAGAACTGCCACATTCCAGTTTGATAATTATACCAATCAGATCATAAGCAGTAAAATTGCATTGACGAGATATTTATATGAAAATGCTTCTGCCCTTTTAAAATCCAATAACAAACTGGATTTTAGAAAAGCCTACGATGATTTTTCTTATTTGGAAAGCATTAGCCCAAACTACAAAAACACTAAAAAACTGATGGAAGATGCACAGTTTAAAGGAACAGATTTTGTGGATGTTTATGCTAAAAACGAAACCAATATGGTCATTCCAAAACCGCTCCAGGATGACTTACTCGATTTTAAAACCTACGGACTAAACGATAAATGGACGGTTTATCACAGTCTTAGACAAAAAGGCATCGTTTACGATTATAGCCTGATTGTAAACTTCGTGCAGATCAATATTTCGCCAGAGCAAATCAAAGAGAAGGAATTCATTAAAGAAAGACAGATAAAAGACGGTGTCAAAACGCTTCTCGACAGCAGAGGAAGACCGGTTAAAGACAGTCTGGGCAGAGAAATAAAAGTAGACAATTACAGAATGCTCCGTGCAAACGTATACGAATTCAGACAATTTAAATCCTGCCAGATCACAGCAAAAGTGGACTATGTTGATTTAAAAACCAATCAGTTACTACAATCTTTTCCGGTAAGCAGTGAGTTTATTTTTGAGAATATTTACTCTACTTACAAAGGAGACAGAAGTGCGTGTGAAGACAATTATATCAGTTATTTCAACAAACGAGCTGTACCATTTCCAAACAATGAACAAATGGTTTTTGACACAGGAGAAGACTTAAAAGAGAGATTAAAAGATATTATTGTCAGAAACAAATTCAGGAGATAAATCTAACGCTTTATTAAAAGCGGTAGAGTCCGGCTGATAAACATATTGAACTATAAACCTCATTTCAAATGAAAAAGATAACCCTTCTATTTTTAGTATCATTTTGTTTCACAGGCTGTGTTACACAATCTCAAACGGCCAAAACCTCTACCGCAATGACAAACCAGCAGCAATATCCAAAAGCACTAGTCGATTACGATGATTTTAAAAACCTCGTTACCGAAGTCGAAAAAGCAAGAGCAAATCGTCTAGTGAGTCTCGATCTTTTTCTTAAAATGAGTCATGAAGAGAATACTGTTATTTTGGACACACGCTCTGATTTTCGTTACAACCGAAAACATTTAAAAGGGGCTATTCATCTCGATTTTACCGATTTTACGCAGGAAAATCTTCATCAATTAATTCCGGATCCTAACACGAGAATACTGATTTACTGTAATAACAATTTTAATGGCGATCCGATAGATTTCGCTTCAAAAATGGCTCTTCCTAAAAGTGCTCCCGAGTCTCAGATTTTAGCCAACAGAAAACCGGTTATGCTGGCTCTGAACATTCCTACACATATTAACCTTTATGGGTACGGCTATAAAAACATCTACGAACTTGACGAATTGGTTCACGTAAATGACCGCAGAATAAAGTTTGAAGGAACGGAAGTAAAGTAATATCCGTTATCTACTTTAAACTTTTGAGAACAATTAATTTAGTTGATAAAAACAAAAATCTGCTAAAAAATTGCTTCACTTGTCCTAACATATACATTTACAAACGACAGGACAACTACCACTACTAAATTTTCCTAATAACAAATCGAGAGCTTTACGGTTTTACGTAATGTAATGCCGATTTCGTACGTTACATTTACGCTCAAAAAATAATGCTAATTTTTTTTTATTCAAGGATTTATCCAACTCATATTAAATAACTAAAACCAATAATAACCAACAACCAAATTTTAATGAAAAAACAAGCCTTATTTCTTGTATTAACTCTTATAATAAGCATTAACAGTTACTCTCAAATCCTTTTCGAACACGGTTACCTTATTAACCAAAACGATCAAAAAATAGAGTGTCAAATTGAAAACCTGGATTGGAAAAGTACTCCTACCAGCTTCAGATACCAACTCCCTGACAATTCGAATATCATTACGGCAGATATAAAAACTGTCAAAGAATTTGCAATCACCGGACAAAGTAAGTACATCAGATCTTTGGTTAAAATAGACCGCTCCTCAAAAAACATAGAAAATATGAGTACGGATAAAAATCCTGATCTTAAAGAAGAAACTCTCTTCTTAAAAGTACTTATTGAAGGAAAAGCATCTCTTTATTTATATAGCGATGGAAACTTAAGGCGCTTCTTCTATAAAATGGATAATACCGAGATAAAGCAATTAATTCACAAAAGCTATCTGATAGATCAAAATTCTACAATTGCGAAAAATAATTACTTCAGAGAACAGCTTTTTATTGATCTAAAATGTGAAAATATTCTTCAAAAAGAATATGAAATTTTAGACTACAGCTCCAATAAACTGCTAAAATTTTTCATCAAGTACAACAAATGCAGTGATACTAATTTTGCCACTTTTGAGTCTAAAGAAAAGAAAGATCTTTTTAATTTAACCTTAAGACCAAGGCTAAACAGCAGCTCATTATCAATAAGCAACTCGCCACTTGATTATTACGATTTTAAATTTGATTCTAAAACAAATCTTAGTCTGGGTATTGAAGCAGAATTTATTTTCCCTTTTAATAAAAATAAGTGGGCAGTGATCGTAGAGCCAACTTATCAATACTATAGTAGTGAAAAATCCAAGCAAACCTCCAATTTGTCAGGTGGTGAAGCAAAAGCGAAAGTAGATTATAAATCAATAGAACTGCCAATAGGAATTAGGCATTACTTTTTCCTTAAAAATAATTCCAAGATATTTGTAAATGCATCTTTCTTAATTGATTTTGATTCAAATTCGAAAATAGAAGTCACCA
Source organism: Flavobacterium tructae (assembly GCF_001853485.1). NCBI lineage: Bacteria > Pseudomonadati > Bacteroidota > Flavobacteriia > Flavobacteriales > Flavobacteriaceae > Flavobacterium > Flavobacterium tructae. Next base: position 644,218 of record NZ_MIKE01000022.1, read on the forward strand.
GAAAAGACGGTTCGGTTGTAAGTAAACTAGATGTTAGTTCCCGTAACTCCTTGGTATTTGGAATTGGTGGAAAATTTCGTAACAGATATAGTATAGAGTTTAGATATTTGACTGGCAGAACTATTCTAAGCAATTACCAAACCTGGAACTCCTCATTTTCAACAACATCCGTTATACTAGGTTATTCCTTTTTTTAAGATAATTCAATAACATTAAACACTTAACGAATCCCTTTCATTGTTTGATGAAAGGGATTTATTTTATAGACGATTTTTGAGTTTTTTTTCGTCTTAATTAAGATTTTAGAATGTCAAAAATTTGTATTTTAGTTCTATATAATTTACCTGTTTCACATCATAATATTTTACCCCATTGCTACTAAATACCACAAAAATGAACAAATTATTTTCCCTTGTCTTTTTATTCCTTTCTACCACTTTTATCTTTTGCCAAACCAATAAAACTAAACCAAAAGAAATCGCAAAGCCATTTGTATTAGGAGTTATTGATGAAATTCAATCGAAAGAATTAGGAGAAAAAAGAATCCTTAATATCTATCTACCGGAAGGTTACAAAGCCGAAGAGGCAACAAAATATCCCGTAATTTATTTATTAGACGGTTCGGCTGATGAAGATTTTATTCATATCGCCGGTCTGGTGCAGTTTAATAGTTTCGAATGGATCAATCAGGTTCCTAAATCAATTGTTGTGGGAATTGCCACTGTCGACAGAAGAAGAGATTTTACATTCCCGACCACTATCGAAAAAGATCAAAAAAGGTTTTCAACTTCCGGTCATTCTGATAAATTCATTGCTTTTATCGAAAAAGAATTACAGCCTTTTATCGAAAAAAAATACAAAGCCAATAACTCTAAAACCCTTATGGGACAATCATTGGGAGGATTACTGGGAACTGAAATTCTACTAACAAAACCAACACTTTTTAATAAATATGTTATTGTAAGCCCAAGCATTTGGTGGAATAATGGTTCCATACTAAATCTCGACAGCGCCATTTTTCAGGAAAATTTCAGTCCGCAGACAGACATTTACATTGCAGTTGGTAAAGAAGGACTTACGCCAACAGAAATTCCAAGAGTTATGGAAGTCGATGCTAATTTACTAACTGAAAAAATTAAAGCTTCAAAAAGCAAAAACATAAGAGTATATTTTGATTATTTCCCGCTCGAAAATCATGGTACGATTTTACATCCGGCAGCTTCGAATTCATTTCGTTTTTTCTATCCTATAAAAGAGAAAGAATAAAAACCGAACATAGTACGATCCCAAAAAATTATTTTTAAAATAATGACAAATAAAGAAGACCATAAACTAGATAATCCGGTTTGGTATGCATTATCCGAAAACCATTCCGCATTTGCCCTTGATTATGATGGTACTAAATTTTACAATCCGGATTATTGTCCGTTTGGAAGTTTTATAGTATCGGAAAGTACTTTAACGGCCATAAAACAATATGAGTTGTTAACGGATTCTTTTTTTATAGTGGGTGAAAAACCTGAAATAGACGATTCTTTAACAATCATCAAAGAATTGATTTGTCTGCAAATGGTTATTCAGGACAAAATTCAACTTGCAATCGATACTGAAATTGTCAAACTTACCGAAAATCATAATGCCGAATTATTACAACTGGTTAATTTGGTACAGCCGGGATATTTTAAAACCCAAACTCCTTTATTAGGTAATTATTATGGAATATTTAAAGAAGCCCAATTGATAGCTGTCGCAGGCGAACGTATGAAAATGAATGATTTTACAGAAGTGAGTGCTATTATCACGCATCCCGATCACACCGGAAAAGGTTATGCCAAACAATTGATTTCGCATGTTGTCAATAGCATCTTAGACGAAAGTAAAACTCCTTTTTTACATGTTGTCGAAAATAATATTGGTGCCATTAGCTTATATGAAAAACTAGGTTTTGTAACGAGACGAAAAATCAGCTTTTGGAATGTTTCTAAAAAACAGTAATTTTATCTTACACCTAAAATAGTCGTTCCAAAAGTACTTTTAACATTATAACCTTTAAGACATGACAGCAAATAAACAAACCGTAACCGAATATATGGAAGCTTTTAAAGTAAGCGATCATAAACGGATTTTAGATTGCCTTACTGATGATGTGATTTGGGAAATGCCCGGAATTTATCAGCATGTTGGTAAAGAAGCTTTTGACAAAGAAATAGAAAACGACAATTTTACTGGCAGTCCCACGATTCAAATCATAAAACTAATTGAAGAAAATGACATTGTTATTGCTGAAGGTGCCGTACAGGGAAATATGAAAAACGGAAATAGATTAGATGCCGTATTTTGTGATGTTTTTGAAATGGAAAAAGGCAAAATTAAAAAACTCACCTCCTACCTAATGTCAAAAAACTCAAGTTTAAAATTCGAATAAATTTACAACTCATTCTCTCTCAGTTTTGTCATTCCGAATCTGAGATAATCATCCCAGCCAGCCGTCGCGATCCAAACTTCTGTATTGAATGGCTTCGGCAATATGTGACGAAATAATATTTTGGGAATGATCTAAATCACTGATTGTTCGGGCGACTTTCAGGATTCTGTCGTAAGCTCTCGCAGACAGATTCAATCGTTCCATAGCGGTTTTCAGCAATTCTTTTGACGGATCGTCAAGAATACAAAACTCCCGAATAAGTTTGCTGCTCATTTGTGCATTGTAATGTACGTTTTCGATAGTTTCAAAACGTCTGGTTTGAATTTCTCGTGCGGCGGTAACCCTTTTGCGGATTTCAACACTACTCTCGGCTTTTCGATCATCGGCCAGTTTTTCAAAAGGAACTGGTGTGACTTCGATATGAATGTCAATCCGGTCTAAAAGCGGACCCGAAATTTTGCTCATATAACGCTGCATCTCGTGTGGTGAAGAAGTATTAGGCATACTCGGATCATTAAAAAAACCACTTGGACTTGGATTCATACTCGCCACAAGCATAAACGAGGAAGGGTAAGTTACTGTAAATTTAGCCCTTGAAATAGTCACTTCGCGATCTTCCAGCGGCTGGCGCATCACTTCCAAAACATCGCGCTTGAACTCCGGTAATTCGTCTAAAAACAAAACACCATTGTGAGCCATCGAAATTTCTCCGGGCTGAGGATAACTTCCTCCTCCAACCAAGGCAACATTAGAAATGGTATGGTGAGGACTTCTAAAAGGTCTCTGATTCATTAACCCTACCTCTTTTAATTTTCCGGCAACACTATGAATTTTAGTCGTTTCAAGAGCTTCACGTAAAGTCATTGGCGGTAAAATACTCGGAACACGTTTAGCCAACATCGTTTTCCCCGCTCCGGGCGGACCAATTAAAATAATATTATGACCTCCGGCAGCCGCAATTTCCATACAACGTTTTATGCTTTCCTGTCCGCGTACATCTGAAAAGTCAAATTCCGGAAAATCTAAGCTTTTATAAAATTCAGCTCTGGTATCAATACTCGTAGGCTCAAGCGTTCCTTTCCCATTAAAAAAATCAATAACATCCTGAAGATTCTGAACTCCATAAACGTCTAATCCGGTCACTATTGCGGCTTCTTTCACATTCTGAATGGGTAGAAAGAAACCTTTATAACCTTCTTCCTTTGCTTTGATTGCGATTGGTAATGCTCCCCGAATAGGCTGTAAACTACCGTCTAAAGAAAGCTCTCCCATGATAATATATTTTTCAATCTCCGGTGCTTTTACCTGATCTGAAGCAACCAAAATCCCCATCGCCAAAGTTAAATCGTATGCGGAACCTTCCTTTCGCAAATCAGCCGGTGCCATATTAATTGTTATTTTCTTACCAGGAAAATTTAGTCCATTATTCTTCAGGGCGGCGGCAATTCGATAACTACTTTCCTTTATGGCATTATCCGGCAATCCCACTAAATGATAACCAATCCCATTATCCATATGAACTTCGACTGTAATCGTTGTTGCTTCTACTCCAAAAACGGCACTTCCATAAACTTTTACTAACATAATCCTTGTTCCAAAAATGGCTTTAAATCTAACAAAAACACAAAAGTAGCTTTTTTATTACAAATTAACCTTCTTTTCCTCCTACTTCCTTTTAGATTTAATTCTATCTTCTCAAATTCATCATTAGAAAATCACAAATATTCTTAACTTCTACTAACAAAAAACAACAAAACAACACATCTGCAAATATTTTCATCAGATTTTATCATAAAATCTTAAATTAGCGTTATAAATAAAAATCCGAAACATTATGAAATATCTCACTAAACCATTTTTACAACAGATTTTTATTTTTAACAGCAAACTCGTTTTTTTATTCGTGCTCACTTGTCTCATTCTCCCAAACGCGAATGGTCAGCAAAAGAAAATAACGGAAAAATTCAAAAAAGAAACTATCCTAAAAATAGATTCCCTCATTCAAAAGGAGTACATATTTCCTGATCAGGCAAAACTGATCGCTGCTCATTTAAAAAAGAGTTATAAAGAAAATAAATTCAAAAAATACAATCTACTGGATTCTTTCGCTGTAGCGCTAACGAAAGAAATTCGTTTGGTCAACAACGACAAACATCTTAGAGTCAAGCCTAAATTTGTTCCGGATAATAAAAACACAAATGCAGCTAAAGATTCCTACGAAATTTATCTTCATAATTTAACCGACAATCGCAAACTTGCCGATGGTTTCCGAGAGGTTAAGATACTTGACGGTAATATCGGCTACCTCAATTTTAAATATTTCATACACGAAACTAACCCCACTATTGATTCTTATATGCAATTGCTTTCTAAAACGGACGCCATTATTATTGATTTAAGAACTAACGGAGGTGGAAGTCCTAAAACCGTGCAGTACCTGTGCAGTTATTTTTTTAAAGAACCTCTATTGCTAAATACCTTATACTTTAGAAAAGACAACTTTACGGAAGAATTCAGAGTTACAGAAGTTAACGGTAAAAAAAGAATCGATGTTCCCCTATTTATTATCACAGGTGACAGAAGTTTTTCGGGTGCAGAAGAATTCAGTTATAACATGCAAACACAAAAAAGAGCAACCTTAGTTGGTGAAGTGACTGGTGGCGGAGCAAATCCCGGCGAAATTCTTGAAATTAACTCTCTTTTAGAAATATTTATTCCTACCGGAACTGCAATAAATCCAATCACTAAAACAAACTGGGAAGGAATTGGTGTAATCCCTGAGTACAAAACAACCAAGGAACTTGCCTACGACAAAACCATAGAATTGGCAAAAAAAGCAGCAGAGGACTACCGAAGTAAAATTGCAGCTGAATCAAAAAAACTTTATCTGGAATTGCAATCTACTGTTGACCAGCAAACAAAACCATTAAACGAAGCTGATTTAGCAAAAATGGATCAGCAAATTCAAACCGTTATAAAAAAACTAATTGAATCTGATTGGTTTACGGAAGAGGATATTACTAACCTGTCGTCTGATTATACTCCCACAAAACCATTTATTACAGAATCAATTTTAAAAAGCAATGCAGAATTACATCCAAAATCTCCGATAGCCTTTTTAAAATATGGTGATCTTTTGGAACAAAACGGGAAAAAAGATACTGCAACGGCCGTCTTAAAAAAAGCGGTAGAACTCGCCACAGAAATCAAAGCTCCCTATCTGGAAGGGATAAAAAACCGATATGAGAAGATCCTAAAATAAAAAGAGATCCTTCAAAGTAGCCTTCAAAAAACAGTGTAAAACATCAAAATCAGAAGAATTACTAAATCGTTTTTGGTACTTAACGCGGAATATAAAAAATTAATTTTCATTAAAACTTGTTCAAATATTAATATTTCCTATTTTTAATGAAAATTTTATTAATTATCCATGAAAAGAAAACTACTACTACTGTTTTTGAGTGTTTTTTTAACAAAAACGTACGCTCAAGATTACTTTCCCGTTAATGAAAGTGTCCACAACAAAAACAACAATTACACTGTTTTTACCAATGCCACGATTTATGTAACCCCAACACAAAAAATCGAAAAAGGAACTTTACTTATTCAAGATGGCAAAGTAGTTGGTGTTGGAAATAACATCACCATTCCTAAAAATAGCGTTGCTATTGATCTTGCAGGAAAAACTATCTATCCTTCGTTTATTGATATCTACACCAGCTTTGGGGTTGAAAAACCTAAAGCCCCTGCCGGACGTGGACGTGACCGTAGCCCTTTATACGACACTAAAAAAGTAGGCTACTACTGGAACGAAAGTGTTCGTCCTGAAGTAAATACTTATGAGACTTTTAAATACGATCAGCCGAAAGCTGAGGAATTACTAAAAGCCGGTTTTGGAGTAGTAGGAACCCATATTGCTGACGGAGTTGCTCAGGGAACCGGAATTTTAGTAGCGCTGAACAACACCGAAAACAGCAAACAAATTATTGCCAATAAAGTAACCAACCATTTTGCTTTTACAAGAAGTGCTCTGACCAATCAGGCTTATCCAAGTTCTTTAATGGGTATGACAGCTTTGTTACGCCAAATGTACCTGGACTTAGACTGGTATAAAAAAGGAAATTCAGAAACTAAAGATTTGTCATTAGAGGCTTTAGCTGATAACGAAAAACTGGTTCAAATTTTTGCTACAGAAGACAAGTTAAACAGTTTAAGAGCTGCGAAAATTGCCAAAGAATTTGGATTAAACTATGTTCTGAAAGGAAGCGGAAATGAGTTTGAAAGAATCGAAGAAATTAAAGGTACCAATGCCAAATACATCATCCCAATCAGTTTCCCTGAGGCATATGATGTTTCTAATCCTTATTTGTCCAATCAAATCGAATTGGCCGATATGCGTTTCTGGAATCAGGCGCCTACCAACTTAAAAGTTCTTTCGGATAATGGAGTTGTTTTTGCTTTAACAACAGACAAATTAAAAAAGACCGAAGATTTTAAAACTAATTTACTAAAAGCCATTAAATATGGTTTTGATAAAACAAAAGCTCTGGAGGCTCTAACCACAGTTCCTGCGGCTATTTTAGGAAAAAGTAATGAAGTGGGAAGTTTGAAAACTGGTGCTTTTGCCAACTTCATCATTACTTCAGGTGAAATTTTTGACGAAAAAACTGTTTTATACGAAAACTGGGTTCAGGGAACGAAATACGTTGTGAACGATGTTAACGCAAAAGACATTCGTGGTAACTACGACTTAACGGTTGGAAAAGATACCTACAAATGGAAAATCGAAGGAACGGTTGATGCTCCAAAATCTGAAATTACAACTGCAGATACAAAGAAAGTAAGCAGCACTTTTGCTGTTTCTAAAAACTGGATTACTCTTTTAATTAAACCAACCGATTCAATCAAATCAAATTTTACACGTTTGACAGGATTGATTGAGAAACCGGAAAACTTATCCGGAAAAGCAGTATTGGCAAACGGAACAGAATTGTTTTGGACTGCTACTAGAACAAGTCCGTTTGTAGCGGTAAAAGATTCAACTAAAGTTGAAAAACTAAATCCGATTATCCCGACAACTTATCCAAATATTGCTTTCGGTGACTCAAAAAGACTAACGGCTCAAACTTTACTATTCAAAAATGCTACGGTTTGGACCAACGAAAAGGAGGGTATTTTAACTGAAACTGACGTTTTAATTAAAAACGGAAAAATTGCTGCTGTAGGTAAAAATCTTTCAGATGCTTCTGCTACGGTTATTGATGCTAAAGGTAAACATATCACAAGCGGAATTATTGACGAACACTCCCACATCGCCATTTCAAAAGGGGTGAACGAGATGGGACATAACTCGACTGCCGAAGTTACGATTCAGGATGTTGTAAACTCTGAAGACATCAATATCTACAGAGACTTAGCAGGAGGTGTAACCACTTCGCAATTATTACACGGATCTGCAAACCCGATCGGAGGACGTTCTGCCATTGTAAAATGGAAATGGGGTGCTGCACCAGACGAAATGTTATACAAAAACCAGCCAAAGTTCATCAAATTTGCTTTGGGAGAAAATGTAAAACAAGCGAATTGGGGAATTGATAATCCTACCCGTTTTCCACAAACCAGAATGGGAGTTGAACAGGTTTTCACTGATTATTTTCAACGTGCAAAAGAATACGATGAAAGCTGGAAAAAATTCAACGCAGGTTCTAAAAAAGGAAAAGCGCCAAGAGTTGATTTAGAAATGCAAACGATAGCTGAAATTCTAAACAAAGAGCGTTTTATTACCTGTCACTCTTATGTAGAATCTGAGATTTTAATGCTGATGAATGTTACAGAGAAGTTCAATTTCAAAGTGAATACTTTTACGCACATTCTGGAAGGATATAAAGTTGCTGATAAGATGAAAGAACACGGTGTTGGAGCTTCTACATTCTCTGACTGGTGGGCTTACAAATTTGAAGTAAACGATGCGATTCCGTTTAATGGACCAATCATGCACAATCAGGGACTAGTGGTTGCCTACAACTCAGATGATGCCGAAATGTCAAGAAGATTGAATCAGGAGGCTGCAAAAGCGGTGAAATATGGAAACATCTCTGAAGAAGAGGCTTGGAAATTTGTAACCTTAAACCCTGCCAAATTATTACACATTGACGATAAGGTAGGAAGTGTAAAAGTAGGTAAAGATGCTGACGTTGTATTATGGAGCGAAAATCCGTTGTCTATTTATGCTAAAGTCGAAAAAACAATGATTGAAGGTGTAGTGTATTTTGATCTTGAAAAAGATGCTGAAAAACAACAAGCTATTTCTAAAGAAAGAAGTTTATTGATTGGGCAGATGTTGCAGGAAAAAAACAAAGGAATGAGCACACAGCCACCAACTAAGAAAGAGAAGAAAGAATATCACTGTGATACTTTAGAACAATAATAACGGCTTTATAAAATTCATAAAGATAAAAACAGATAACATGATTAATAAAAACATATATATAGGTCTGCTTGCCTTTTGTGCATCATTGCAAATAAAAGCACAGCAAATACCGGCACCTCAACAAACCAAATCGGTTTTGATTTTAAATGCTACTGCACATTTAGGTAACGGAAGTGTTATTCAGAACAGTGCCGTTGGATTTAAAGACGGAAAATTAACCCTGATAGCAGATGCAACGACCGTAAGACTTGCTGCTGATGCGTATGACACAACTATTGACGCCAGCGGAAAACACATTTACCCGGGATTTATCGTGGCTAATGCAACATTAGGTTTAGTAGAAATTGATGCCGTGAAATCGTCAGACGATCAGGAAGAAATTGGAACTTTTAATCCAAACGTAAGAAGTATTATCGCTTACAATTCTGAATCGAAAGTAGTAGAAACTGTTCGTCCGAATGGGATTTTAATGGCTCAGATCACTCCTCGTGGGGGTAGAATTTCAGGAACTTCTTCTGTGGTGCAATTAGACGCATGGAGCTGGAAAGATGCCATTATAAAGGAGAATGACGGAATTCATCTTGACTTCCCTTCTAATTTCAGAAGATCCGGATCATGGTTTGAACCGGGAGTTATTGAAGCCAACAAAGACTATCCAAAACAAGTGGAGGAAATCGCAGCGTTCTGGGGTAATGCAAAAGCTTACAATCAGGCTGCTTCAAAAGAAAGAAACATTGTTTTTGAAGCGACAAAAGGGCTTTTTGATGGAACGCAGACGCTATACATCCATGCTGATGAAGAAAAACAAATCGTTGATGCTATTCAGTTAGCGGCAAGCAATCAGATCAGGAAAATAGTTGTTGTAGGAGGTTTTGAAGCTTATAAAGCTGCTGATGTATTGCAAAAATATAATGTTGGTGTATTCTTAAGACGCGTGCATGACATGCCAACAAGTGATGACGAAGATGTAAATCTGCCTTATAAAATGGCCAAAATACTTACCGATAAAGGTATCGTGGTAGGCCTTGAAAACAGTGGTGATCACGAGCGTATGAGTGTAAGAAACCTGCCGTTTTTAGCAGGAACCTGTGCAGCATATGGTTTAGACAGAGAAAAAGCGTTACAGCTTATCACTTCAAACACAGCAAAATTATTAGGTATTGATGCCACTTGTGGTACTTTGGAAACAGGTAAAGATGCTACTTTATTTATCTCTGAAGGTGATGCACTTGATATGAGAACGAATAAGCTAACAACTGCTTTCATCCAGGGAAGAAAGATTAACTTAGAAACTTTTCAAACCAAACTGAATGACAAGTTCAAAGCAAAGTTCAATCAGAAATAAACAATAAATTTTACAATAAAAGGCGTCATTTGAAAATTCATCTGACGCCTTTTTTATTTACAATTCACAACAACAAAGTGAATTAATCGGATATTAATTCAAAAAAACATCAAAAAACACCTCTACACAACATTGATTTTTAGTTTATAAACTGACAAAAACACAAATCAATTTTACCAAATCATAAATTTAAAGTCAATATTATCCAATTGACACAAAATACAGGGGGTCAAAATAAAAAATTAATAAAAATAAAGCACCTACCCCTATTTTTTACATGGTTATTACTTGATTTTATACATTTATAAAAAATTTAAAACTAAATAACTATGCGAAAAATTATTTTAAGTGTGATTCTTATCACGATTTTAGTACTCACCTTTTTATCCAACTTTATATTATCCGATAATCCAATTCCGGCAGAAGCTGTAAAGTTTGACACAGGAGACACAGCCTGGATGATCGTAGCCACTGCTTTTGTTTTGCTTATGACACCCGGATTAGGATTTTTCTACGGAGGAATGGTAGGTAAGAAAAACGTTATTAGTACCATGCTGCAAAGTTTTATGGCAATGGTAATTGTTACAATCTTATGGGTTATTGTCGCTTTCGGATTAGCATTTGGCCCTTCTATTCGCGGAATCATTGGAGACCCAACTTCCAATTTATTCTTTCAGAATGTAGGTACCAGCACTACCTGGAGCCTTGCCCCAACAATACCTTTTATGTTATTCGCATTGTTTCAGGCAAAATTCGCCATTATTACACCTGCATTAATCACTGGTGCATTTGCAGAACGTGTGCGTTTCTGGGCTTATTTGTTATTCATGGTTTTATTTATCCTAATCATATATTCTCCTTTAGCACATATGACATGGCATCCAGACGGAGTATTCTTTAAAATGGGAGTATTAGATTTCGCAGGAGGAACAGTAGTGCACATGAGTGCCGGATGGGCCGCTTTAGCAGGAGCAATATTCTTAGGAAAAAGAAAAGTTCAAAAAGTAAATCCGGCCAGAATTACTTACGTTTTACTGGGAACAGGTTTATTATGGTTTGGATGGTTTGGCTTCAATGCCGGCTCTGCATTAGGAGCTAACGGATTAGCTGTTCAGGCTTTAGGAACTACAACTATTGCTGCCGCAGCTGCTGCTATGGCCTGGGTTTTCCTGGATAAAATCTTAGGACACAAATTATCAGCTCTGGGTGCTTGTATAGGAGCAGTCGTTGGACTGGTTGCCATTACTCCTGCCGCAGGTTTTGTAAGCATCTCTCACGCTATTTTCATCGGAGCATTCTCTGCCATTGTTAGTAATCTGGTAGTAAGCAAATTTCCTAAAGGAAAAATCGATGATGCGTTAGACGTTTTCGCCTGTCATGGTGTTGGTGGTATGGTAGGAATGCTGTTAACCGGTGTTTTTGCCTCCAAAGCAATCAACCCCGCTGTTGGAGACAATCAAGGTTTAATTTTTGGAACTCCAACATTATTTATCAATCAATTAACTGCTTTGGTAATCGTTTCTATCTTTGCTTTTGTAGGTTCTTATGCTTTATTCTTTGTCGTAAACAAAATTACCCCACTAAGAGTTACTGAAGAAAAAGAAGAATTAGGATTAGACATTTCTCAACACGGGGAATTCTTATAAAAACAAATTTCCGCCTTTGCCCATAAAAAATCCCTCTAAGTCTGACCTTAGAGGGATTTTTGTTTTGAATTAACTTCACCTTTGTTTATTATAGATGTAGACTTTAGATTGTAGATTGCAGATTTTAAATTGTACTCTTTACTCTATATTCTTTACTCTTTTCTCTATGTTCTAGAAAAAAAACTACTTAAAATTAGAAATTCCTTCTTTCATCCATTGCAAATATTCTTCTGCGCTTACATAACTGATAGTAGGTTTTGAAGAGTTTAAATTCTTCCCTTCCAAATCTGTAATCACATATAATGGCTGTGTATTGGTTTTATATTTTGAAATCATAAAATCGGTCCATTTATCACCCACCGTTTCGATTTTATCTCCTTTTGCCGTAACATACTGCTCTTCTTTTGGCAAGTCACGTTTATCATCCACATAAAGAGAAATCAAAACGACATCATTTTTCAGGATTGGCAGAATCATGGGTTCCGACCATACATTGTTTTCCATTTTTCTGCAATTCACACAGGCATAACCTGTAAAGTCAAGCATAATCGGTTTGTTGATTGATTTTGCATACGCTAAGCCATCTTCGTAGTCATGAAAAACCATGATGCCATGAGGTCCTAACTCCGCTCCTTCCGGTAAACCCGAAACGGTTTCAGTACTGCCGCTATTTGAATTTGCAGATCCGCCTACTCCAAACGGACTTTCGCTATATTGCGGTGGTGGCGGGAATGCGCTGATTAATTTTAATGGCGCTCCCCAAAGTCCCGGAATTAAATAAACCGTGAACACTAAAGTAAGTAATCCTAAATACAATCTTCCAACCGAAATATGATTTAAAGGACTATCGTGAGGCAATGTAATTTTTCCGAATAAATATAAAGTCAGAGCTGCAAAAATAGCGATCCAGATAGCGATGAATACTTCTCTTTCCAGAAAATGCAACTGAAGTACCAAATCTGCATTTGATAAAAATTTAAACGCTAAAGCCAATTCTAAAAATCCTAAAACTACTTTCACAGTGTTCAGCCATCCACCGGATTTTGGCAACGAATTTAACCAGCCCGGGAACATAGCAAAGAACATAAATGGTAACGCTAACGCTAATGAAAATCCTAACATTCCAACAATTGGAGCAATTCCACCATTCGAAGCAGCTTCTACTAATAAAGTTCCAACAATAGGTCCGGTACAAGAAAACGACACAATAGCCAAAGCTAGAGCCATAAACAATATCCCAATTAAACCTCCTCTGTCTGCTTGCTGATCTGCTTTATTCGCCCATGAATTTGGCAGCATAATTTCGAAAGCTCCCAAAAATGAAGTAGCAAAAATGATCAGGATCACAAAGAAAATCAGGTTAAACCAAACATCTGTAGACAGTGCATTCAACGCATCCGCCCCAAAAATTTTGGTTACAATCAATCCTAATATTACGTAAATAGCAATAATAGAAAACCCATAAATGATTGCATTTCTTATTCCTTTTGCCCTGCTTTTACTTTGTTTGGTAAAAAAACTTACCGTCATTGGGATCATCGGGAAAACACAAGGAGTCAACAAAGCTGCAAATCCTGAAATAAAAGCGATAAAAAAGATCGACCATAAACTTCTTGAAGGCGTTGACGCTGGAATTTCTTCACTTGTTTCTGCCAAAGCCTTATCTGTTTTTATAACTTGCTCTACTGCTGAAGCGGCTACTTTTTTTACTGTATCAACTGCTATCCCCTCCACTTTTGTTTCATCTAATTTAGATTCAGATACTGCCGCAACAGCATCCATTTTAAAATTTGATGGAATCGCAATAGAAAACTTTTTACTGGAATTGATACAAACTTCTTTACAAACTTGAAAGTCAAAATCAACATCAACCGTTTTTAGATTCGGATTGATAATGGTGATTTCCTGTTCGATATGCGCTTTGCCTTCAAAGAAAGTTTCATTTACACCAAAAACATCATTAAAAGCTGTTTTGGTTTTTCCTTCTTTAGCCTTTCCAACCAAATTGTAATTTCCTTTCTGATTTTTAAAGGTAATCTCTAAAGCAAGCGGTCCACCTTCCGGTGTAAACTGCGAATACATGTGCCACTCTTTTTCAATTGTTCCGTCAAAAATCAAAACAGCATTATTTCCGGCTTTCTTTTCAATTTTTGAAGTCCATTTTACCGGTTCGAGAATTTGAGCGTTCCCTTTTGCAAATGCAAAAAGAAAAAACAGTAAAAAAACAATGGATTTATTCCAGACACTTTTCGACGTTATCGTTTGATGGTAGTAGTTAGGGTTCATTATAATAATTCTATTTTAATTATTTCGTTTGTTGTATTCTCGATTTTAAAGCGTTCATCCTGTCTGATTCCGATAACCCACACAATCTGATTATCTGAGCATAAAATCCAAATTTTTTCCTTTTCAATCAGCGACAATTTTTCATCCTTAAAAAGTTTGCTGAGCTTTTTAGATTTCCCATTCATTCCAAAGGGATGAAAAACATCTCCCTCCTTCCATTTACGCAAAATAAGAGGAAAACGGATTTTTTCAGCGTCCACAAATATAGCTTTATTTGAATCTATTGTAATGTCGTCTACCTGACAAAGCCTCAATTTTAAGGGAAAATTAACGTCTTGCTCCCCTGCACTAATTTCGAATACTTCATTTTCTTCTAATTCAGAAATGGGGCTCAAAATCAAAGTATCTCTGTTTTTCAACAATCGAAAATCAGCCGAAAAAACCTGTTTACCGGATTGTCCCTCTACCAAATCATAAATATCATTCCAGGCCACGAAACCAAATTCATTTAACCATTGATACAAGTACGATTTATAATTGGGTAATTTCTTTAGCTGATTCAAGTCAAAGTGAATATCTTCTCCCTCTTCTTTTGCTACTTGCTGGTAAATCATGATCGAAGCATCCTCAACCATTTCTTGTGATTCCTGCAAATACTCTTGCGTTTTTTGAAAGGCATTTAAAAAATTTGGATTGATTTCTTTCAAGATCGGAACAAGATCATGGCGAATTTTATTTCGAAGGTATTTATTGGACGCATTACTGCTGTCTTCCCGCCACAGTATATTGTTTTGCTTTGCATATTCTAAAATTTCGGCTCTGGAAAAAGGTAAAAGTGGACGAACAATTTTATCATTTTGCTCCGGAATCCCAGTCAGCCCGTCTAATCCTGTCCCTCGGGTTAGATTGATTATGAAAGTTTCGAGATTGTCGTCGGCATGATGTGCCGTTAAAATATAGTCGAAATTTTCGGTTTCCAGAAGTTCATAAAACCAGTTGTAACGCAATTCCCGAGCTGCAATCTGAGTTGATAATTTATAATCTTTGGCAAAAGCCTCGGTATCAAATTGAGTACTAAAAATCGAAATACCATTCTCGTCACAGTACTTTTGAATAAAATCCTGGTCTCCAAAACTTTCTAATCCACGCAATTGAAAATTACAGTGCAAAACGGCGATCTCAAACGGTAATTGCTGAAACAGATGGAGCAAAACCATGCTATCCAATCCTCCGCTTACTGCCAGAAACAGCTTTTTATCCTCCAGAAATGGAAATCTTACAGCGAGATGATTTTGAAATTTTAAAAGCATTTATAAATGTAAAAATTTAATTCAATATAATAGAGAAAGTTTTTTTAATCTTAAAATTGTACGAATTTACACTATATTTACAAACTGCAACTAAAATTGTACGAATTTTATTTATTTTAACATTCCCACATGCAATACATTAATCGAAAATATATTGGTTATTGCAAAACTTCGTGCATTGCTTTTGCCTTTAACAGACATTCTTCGTACTCTTTTTCAGGAATCGATTGAGAAGTAATCGCACTTCCAACTGAAAACGAAACATATTTATTTTCCTGATTGTACAAGATACTCCTTATCACCACATTAAAATCGAAATCACCTTCAGGCGTAAAATAACCGACAGCACCACTGTACAGACCTCGTTTGGTTTCTTCCACATTTTCAATAATCTTCATGACCGAAATTTTTGGTGCTCCCGTCATGCTTCCCATTGGAAAAGTGGTTCTTAAAACATCTATTGGTGAATACTGCGGATCTATTTTTGAAGTGATGGTTGAAATCATTTGGTGCACCTGCAAAAATGAGTAAATTTTACAAAGTTCCGTTACTTCAACAGAACCTTTCTGTGCCGTATGCGACAAATCATTTCGTACCAAATCGGTAATCATAATGTTTTCAGCACGTTCTTTCGCATCTGATGCTAAAAACTGCTTTAATTTTTCATCTTCAACCGAATCTGAAGATCGTTTTGAAGTTCCTTTTATTGGTTGAGAAATTAAAGTTTCACCAACTTTTTTCAGGTATCGCTCCGGAGAAGCCGAAAGCAAATATTGTTTATGATTCTTAAAAAATACCGAAAACGGAGCCAGTGATATTGCATTTAACTTCTGAAATTTCTCTAAGGGGTTAATTTCGGCAGTCTCAGCAAAAAATTCCATACAAAAATTGGCCTCATACATATCACCTACATGAATGTGCTCCAGCATTTTGTTTACTTTTTCAACGTAAGCTTCTTTTGAAATACGTTGTTTGACTTCAATGCTACTTACCGTTTCAAAAGCATCATATTTACTATCAACGACTTCTTCATAATCCTCTTCCAGCTCATCATCACAAAGCAATAAATATTGTATCTCAAGTTTATTTCCTTTTAACGTAAAAATCTTTTTAGGCTGAAAGAAAAACAAATCCGGAAAATCTAAACCGTCAAAATTTGATGATGTGAGGTTTTCCGTATCATTTTTTAAATCATAGGAAAGATATCCAAAAAGCCAGTCTTTAGTCGTTTGCTGATATTGTTTCAGATCTTCAAAAGCATTATGAAAATCTGTTTTTAAAGAGGTAAAAGCATCCACTGCCAAAACAAAATCAAAGCTTGAATATTCCTGTGGATACGAATTACTATCCAAAAAAATTACCTCTCGAAATTGTTGTGACCAGCTTAAAAGCTGCTGTTTAAAATGCTCTGGATCTGAAATGTCTTTGTAAATGGTAACTCTCAAAAATAGGTAAATTTTAGGCCTCAAAATTACAACAAAAAAAATCCTTCAATAAAATATTAAACAAAAAATATTGGCACACTTTTTAGTATATCGAATTAACAAGAATACTCAAACCTTTTTTGCCTATTGATAAAATACACTTCTAAAAAACACAGCCGGTAAAGACTAACACAGATTGAATTCGTTATACCAAAAAATCGATAAAAATTTTCCTAGTCTCTCCCTGAAAAACGGATTCTCTAAATTATTACTCAACCCATTAAATCTAAAAAACTTTATGAAAACAATTGCCAACCTTGGATTGACTTCCTTAGTGCTTATCATCTTATTCTTTTCCTGCAAAAAATTCGATCCCGCTACATCAGAAAACCTTGCAGACCAACAAACTACAACAGACAGCACTGCGGTTTCTTCATCGGCAGCAGTGGAAAAAAAAGACGGTAAGCAAAAATTTATTCGCACTGCCGACATTAAATTTAAGGTAAAAAACGTCGTTAAATCTACTTATGCAATTGAAAACACCACTCAGAAATTTGGAGGTTTTGTAACCTACACCAGCTTACAAAGCACCATTCGAGATCAAGTTAAAACCAAAATCAGTCAGGATAGTACTCTAGAAACCACTAAATATACGGTACAAAACGACATTACAATCCGTGTTCCCAATACACAGCTCGATACCGTTATTAAAATCATAGCCAAACAAATTGATTTTCTGGACTTCAGACTTATCAAGGCCGATGATGTTTCTTTAAAGTTATTATCCAATCAGCTTTCGCAAAAAAGAAACACTGTTACACAAAAAAGAGTCGAAAAAGCAATTGATGCTAAGGGCAAAAAAATCAATGATGTCATGGAAGCTGAAAATGCGCTGGCGAACCAGAAAGAAGCCAATGATAACAGCATTATTGAGAAATTATCCTTAGAGGATCAAATCAACTTCAGTACCATAACTTTACAACTGTATCAAAACGAAACGATAAAACAGGAGATAATAGCCAGCGAAAAAGACAGCGATGCTTACAAACCTAATCTGGGAATTCAAGTCATCGATTCGCTAAAAAATGGTTGGTACATTCTTGAAACGATCTTTGTTTTTCTAATTAATTTGTGGCCATTTCTTTTGATTGGTTTTGGAGGATTTTTCCTTTACAAAAAATACTTTAAGAAATAAGAAAAGTGTTAAAAAACAACAATTTCATAAGAAAAAAATCGTTATATTTGATATAGCATTCTATTTATCTCAAAATAGAACGATAATGACTGTCAAATTCTCAATATAAAAGTCATGAAAATTACTTTTTATCATTGGTGAGTTCAGATTATAACGTTTTCCAAAAATAAATTAGACTTTTTTAACCCATTAAAAATCTTACGTATTATGAAAATTGCTACCATTATTGTCCGTGTTTTAATTGGCCTTTTGTTATTATTCGCTTCTCTTAGTTTTTTCTTCAAACTGGCTCCGGAACCAGAAACTACCGGTGATTTTAAAGCTTTTAATATGGGGCTTGTTGCCTCAACTTATTTATTACCATTAGCAAAATCAATCGAACTACTTTGCGGAATTGCGTTTGTAACAGGACGATATGTAACACTAGCCAATATACTGATCTTACCCATTACGGTAAATATCTTGTTTATTAATTACTTTCTTGCGCCACAAGGATTGCCGTTGGCAATATTACTATTCCTGGCTAACTTGTTTTTAATCTACAGATATTGGGATAATTACAAAAGCGTTTTCACCAGATAATCTATTTTTCACTTTAGATTTAAAAAGCAAACCCGACAGATTTAAAAACCTGTCGGGTTTGCTCTTTTTACTACTTACACTATTTTGCTTTAAAATCAGAATAAAAAGGACCAAAAAATGAGACCTTAAGCATACCAATATTATCTTTTCTGATAAAGCTGGCTTTTCCCGATACTTTCCTCTCACTCGTCTTTTATGACATTATAGCCCCTGTTATTTACCTTATCTCTATATTATTACTTAAAAGAATAATAACAACCCTTATTTAGAATCTGATCTGACAATTTTAATATTTACTAAAAAAATTTTAGCCCTTCAAAACTACCTTTTTTGAATTCTTCAGTGCTCTTAAAACAAAGTATCTCTACCATTTTTTGGCTTCTGTAAAAACAAAACTACAAGCTTAATTATCAAACAATTAAACCATATACATCTGCAAATACAACCTCAGAATCATACCTCTAATTTACGAAATTTTTTCTGAACTTTTTCATTTTTAGACTCAAATATTACAAGAATAAAATTCAATTCTCCGAATACTTTTACTAAACAATTATATTTGATGAAAATTTCCATTTTACATGAAAAAATATTTACTCGCCTTCTTATTATTGTTTGTTCATTTTTCCAGATCGCAATCTATAAAATCTATAGATTCGCTAACGACCGAAATCTGTAAATCATTGGTTCAAAATCAGGCTTTAGACAATGAAATCAGAATTAATACCATCAACAATTCGCATATCACCCCTTACCTGGCAAAATTTAAGGATAGTATAGTTCAAAGAAGAGTGTTTGAGCAGTTATTTTTCAGGTTACATAAAAACTGTAACGAATTTGTAGCTCTTTTTCCAAACGAATCCGAGAAAAGCAACTGGTCCATGCAGAATGAAAAACCTCTTGATGAAATATCCAGAGAGGAATGCAATCATTTTGATGAATCTTCAAAATATTATTACATAGAAAATAGCGGCGCTAAAGTAGCCGTAACTTTAAGCGATCATTTATGGACAGAAAATTTCAATGATGGTACATTCTCAAAATTGCGTTACAAAAAGAAAGGCAGTTGCGAATTTGAACTGGAATTTATTGAAAGTAATAATCTGTCACGAAAAAATTTAAGTATTAAAGGCGACAAATATTTATACCATTTATATAAAGAAGAGAATGGAACTTATAATGTCTATTTAAAAAATAAAGAAACGTATTATATTTTTACCATAATAAGGCAATAAAAAACCCGTCAGAAATAATTCTGACGGGCTCTTAAGATATATTTTACGTAAATTATACGTGTAATGCTCTGTTATCAGTAGCTGCCAAAGCCGCTTCTTTTATAGCTTCAGCAAAAGTTGGATGCGCATGGCTCATTCTTGAGATATCTTCAGCAGAAGCTTTAAATTCCATAGCTGTAACAGCTTCAGCGATTAAATCTGCTGTACGGGCTCCAATCATGTGAACACCTAAAACCTCGTCTGTTTTTTCATCAGCAAGGATTTTTACGAATCCATCTAAGTCAGCACTTGCTCTTGCACGTCCTAAAGCTTTGAATGGGAAGCTTCCTGATTTGTATTTAACTCCTGCAGCTTTCAATTGCTCTTCAGTTTGTCCAACTGCTGCAACTTCCGGCCAAGTGTATACAACACCAGGAATTAAATTGTAATCGATATGCGGTTTTTGACCTGCTAAGATTTCAGCAACCATAGTTCCTTCTTCTTCCGCTTTGTGTGCCAACATTGCTCCACGAACAACGTCACCGATAGCATAGATATTTGGAACGTTAGTTTGTAAATGATCGTTTACTTCTACTTGTCCTCTGTCAGAAATTTTTACTCCTGCTTTGTCAGCGTTCAATCCGTCAGTATACGGGCGGCGTCCAACAGAAACTAATGAATAATCTCCTTCTAAAGTGATTGTTTCTCCTTTTGCATTTTCAGCCTGAACCACAACAGCATCACCGTTTCTTTCTACTGATTTTACTTTGTGAGAAACGTAGAATTTCATTCCTTGTTTTTTCAATACTTTAGTCAATTCTTTAGACAAAGAACTATCCATTCCCGGAATGATTCTGTCCATGAATTCTACTACAGAAACCTGAGCACCTAAACGAAGGTAAACTTGTCCAAGCTCAATTCCGATTACTCCACCACCAATAATTACTAAGTGTTTTGGAACTTCTTTTAAAGCCAAAGCCTCAGTAGAAGTGATGATTCTTTCTTTATCAATTTTAATGAAAGGCAAAGAAGATGGTTTTGAACCTGTAGCAATTATAGTATATTTTGCTTCAATAGTTTCGGATGTTCCGTCAGCTTTTGTCACCGCAATGTGTGTTGCATCTACGAAAGAACCTAAACCATTAAAAACAGTAACTTTATTTTTATCCATTAAGTAGTTAACTCCACCTGCAGTTTGATCAACAACAGCTTGCTTGCGCGCGATCATTTTCTCTAAATTGATTTTCACATCACCTGAAACTTCGATTCCGTGATCTGCAAAATGTGCAATTTCCGCATAATGATGAGAAGACGATAATAATGCTTTTGAAGGAATACAACCTACGTTAAGGCAAGTTCCGCCTAAAGAGTTATACTTTTCTACAATTGCAGTTTTAAATCCCAATTGTGCGCAACGAATTGCTGATACATATCCGCCAGGACCTGAACCTATAATGACTACGTCAAATGAACTCATAGTTTGTCTATTTTATTTTTAGCGTTACAAAATTAAGGAATAAAGTTTTGTTTGAAGTTTAATTTTCAATGTTTTTTGGGTGAAATTTTGAGTGAGGATTTTACCGTTAAAAGTACTAGGAGTCTCGCAATAAATTTTACCTTTAGCAGAAAATAACAGGTTCCGGACTTCGTGACCTTACAAAATAGCAAAACATTAGAAACAACTTTAAGAGCATAAAAAAAGACCTACAATGGGATTATTTGACATATTTAAAAAAAAGAAAACAGAATTGACATTTCCTGAAAATGAACTTGAAAAATGTTTAATGCAAGCTGCATCAAATTTTTCTGCTCAAAAGGAGTTTTATCAAAAATTGTTAGAAAATCAATTGTATATATTGACTAACGAAAATTCTATTTCGGGAATTGGAAATCAAACTCTGGAAAATGACGTAACTATTCAATGTGTTATTTTTGAAAATGGACAGATTCCAATCTTCACATCCATAAATAGAATATTTGACAAAGGAATAATCCCAAAAATGGTTCCATATCTTAGCTTAGAAGGACAAGTTTTGTTTGAAACATTGAATGGAGTAACATTTATACTAAATCCTTACTCAGATTTCACAAAAGAATTAATTCCAGAAGAAATTGAAAACCTTTTAAACGGCAAAATCTATAACAAAATTGATGAGCTAGAACTTGAAAATAAAAAAAATCAAGAATTTAATGAAATCTTTGAGCGAGCTGGAAAAAAGCAAGAGGGATTGATTTTATTAGGTGGATACCATAAAAAAGAATTGAAGGACTCCGACAAATTAAAACTTGAAGAATCTATAAAAGATTTCAAAAAATGTCTTGAAATAGTTCCAGAACATTGGCAAAGTATGATTTTAATGTCTAAAGCGCTTCAAAGACTAGAGCGGCACAAAGAAGCTCTTGAACAATTGGAATTTGCCTTTAAACTTGAATTAGAAAACCATATTATTCCTATGGAAGCTTCACTAGAAGCTATGCATCTAAAAGACATTGATAAAGCGATATTTTATTCTGAAGAATCTCTAAAAAGAAGCCCTAATGACTTTGCATTATTAGGCAATCATGCTATGAATTTACTTGTTGCTAAAAAAGACCAGGAAGCAAAAGCAATAATTGACAAAGCCATTAAATTGCAGCCAAATGATTCGATAAATAAAAATATTGAAGCAATCATAAATGATGTAATATCTGAAAAACGAACAAGGCCAACTTTTGAAGATGCTATTAAATAAAAAACTATTTTTTTTTGATTATCACTCTAGAACTTTGCGAGATTAAACACCTTAGAATCTTAGTTCCTCAGTCCCTTAAAAAGAAATCACCGTTGAATTCTTCACTTCGCTAATCATAAACATACTTTGTGTGCTGCCAATATGTTGAAGCGAAGTCAGTTTTGTGACCAGAAATTCACGATACGCTTCCATGTCTTTTACCAAAACTTTTAAGATATAATCATAATCGCCGCTTACGTGGTGGCATTCCAACACTTCGTTTAGCTTGGTAACTTCACTTTCGAATTTGGTTAGGAATTCCTTGGTATGCTGAATCAGTTTTAAATGACAGAAAACCACAAATCCTTTTTCGATTTTAGATTTATTCACCAGAGCGACGTAGTTTTTTATGATGCCTTCGCGCTCCAGTTTTTTAATTCTCTCATAAACCGCCGTCACAGAAAGATTGAGTTTTAAAGATAATTCTTTGTTTGTTTTTTTACTGTCGGTTTGTAATAAAACCAGAAGTTTTTTATCTGTGGCATCTAAAGTCATGGCTTCAGTTTATGGTTTGTTCTTATTGTTGTAAAATGAAAGAAAATCTATTAACTGATCTTACATCCATCAAATTTAGATTAAAAATCAGGATAAACACATTTTTATAGTTTTAAAATCTAATTATTCATTTCGTGATTGATTTATTTTCCAATTAGCTTTTATTTTGAAAAAGATTTCTTTCAAAAAAGAATAAACGAGGTTCTTATTTTAAAGTAAAAGTCAAAATAGTGGTCTCAAAAAACCACAAACTATAAACCATAAACCACCAACTATGAACCACTTTAACCCGGCAGACAAAATTCAGGATTTGCAATACTTTGGTGAATTTGGCGGTGTAAATCCATCGATTTCCGATTCTTCTACTTATACTTTTCTTTCAGCCAAAACCATGTTCGATACTTTTGAAGGGAACATGGAAGGTTGCTACTTATATTCCCGTCATTCTTCTCCAAGTAACTTGTATTTGGATCAGGCACTGGCAGCGATGGAAGGAACGGAAACCGCCAATGTTTCGGCTTCCGGAATGGGGGCTATCACTCCTACTCTTTTACAACTTTGTGGTGTGGGTGATCATATTGTTTCAAGCAGAACTATTTATGGCGGAACATATGCCTTCTTAAAGAATTTCATTCCTCGCTTTGGAATCGAAACGAGCTTTGTGGACATTACCAAACTTGACATTGTAGAAGCGGCAATCACCTCTAAAACTAAGGTTTTATACTGTGAAACGGTTAGCAATCCATTGTTGGAAGTAGCTGATATCGCAGGCCTGGCCAAAATTGCCAAAAAACACAATCTAAAATTGGTAGTAGACAATACGTTTTCACCTTTATCGGTTTCTCCTGCAAAATTAGGGGCCGATATTGTGATTCACAGTTTAACCAAATACATAAACGGAAGCAGTGATACTGTTGGCGGTGTAACCTGTGCTTCGAAAGAGTTTATCAATTCGCTAAAAAATGTAAATTCAGGCGCCAGTATGTTATTAGGCCCTACAATGGACAGTCTGCGTTCGGCTTCTGTGATGAAAAACCTTCGTACGCTACATATTCGTATCAAGCAGCACAGTCATAATGCACATGTTTTGGCTGATAAATTTGAGAAAGACGGTTTAAAAACGGTTTATCCGGGATTAAAAAGTCACCCAAGTCATGAATTGTACAAAACAATGATCAATCCGGAATATGGTTTTGGAGGAATGCTGACCATAGATGTGGGTTCGTTGGAAAAAGCCAACGAATTAATGGAATTGATGCAAACCAGAAATTTAGGTTATCTGGCGGTGAGTTTAGGATTTTATAAAACATTATTCAGCGCACCGGGGACTTCTACTTCAAGTGAAATTCCGTTAGAAGAACAAGCCGAAATGGGACTGACGGATGGTCTGATCCGTTTCTCTATCGGTCTGGACAATGACATTGAACGTACCTACAAAATGATGAAAGCCTGCATGACAGAGCTTGGCATCTTGCAAAATAAAACAATTCTTTATAAATAAATTTGCACGATTTTTTTTTAGTTTGTTTAAATCCGCTGAAGGTTTTTCTTTTGGCGGATTTTTTTTACTGTAAATTCATTAAATTTTAATTGCCGAAAATTCGGGTAATTCGCGACAACAAAAAAATAAGCCTTTCTAAAATTCTCAGAACGGCTTATTAAGTATTTACACTGTCTTTAACCCAAATCTAATCAGGCAATAATTTATAGAATATTCATTAAAATACGTATCAAAAAGATCGTATAAAAAATAACTAAAACAAAGAGAAATGTTCTTCTAAATCTTTTTTTATACGGAACCTCTTTTTTGATAAAAAGAACTATTATAGCTGTAAAAAAAGCAATAAGCAAAGGAAAAATGACAATAATACCAACTAATACATCAAGAATTAACTTTGCGCTATTAGCTTCACTATAGGTACCATCAAGATTATAAGCTCCCATCTTTTGTACTTGAAAAGTTAATCCCACTATGTTGAGCACAAGCAGAACAACAAAAATTAAGAGGAGCTTTTTATTTGAGATATTTTTCAAATGAAATCTGTATTAAAATATAGAAATAGAATTGGTGGGTATTAAAAAAATTTCTTTTTAAATATTATTCAGCTTACTATTTTTTCGGCTGAAGCCAAAATAGATACAAAGACCGATAAGCAACCAAACTGTGAAATAAATCCAATTCCAAACACTTAATTCGGCCATCATGTACAAACAACAGATTAGGCCTAAAAGCGGAATTAAGGATAGATTCTGTTTGAAAGCCCAAACCGTTAAACCAACCAATACCAATAAGAAGATCCACATTGGAATTTTATGTTTGAATAAACTCAGTCCGCTTTCAAATTTCGCAGTCTCTTTTATAGGTAAACCTTTTACAACCTCAACATATTTTGCTTCGTCATCCTGATACTGACTTAATAGATGCTCTAAATCGGATGTTTCTGAAGTTTTATTCTGAACGTCGATACTTTTTAAATAATTGAAAACTTTTTCAGAATCGCTTTTATCCAATGAAGTTATAATATCTGCCGGGCTATTCACCTGGGTCTCATTGGTGATAAAACTCATCGTAGCTTTTTTATTGCACCCAAAGGCAAAAACTAATCCTATTATCAATAAAGCTGGCATTATATATTTTGAATTGATATAAGGCGTTTTAAACTTTCCTCTTGGAATCTCTGGCTTATTTTGCAATACCAAAACTCCGGCACAAACTAATACAAATGCAAATAAAGTTCCGATACTGCATAAATCAGTTACCATGGTAAGATTTAAGAATAAGGCGGGTACTGCAACCACAAAACCAGTTACGATAGTTGCATAAGATGGTGTTTTAAATTTTGGATGTACTCTGGAGAAACGTTTTGGCAACAATCCGTCACGGCTCATGCTCATCCAGATACGAGGCTGTCCCATTTGAAAAACCAATAAAACGCTTGCCATCGCTACTACCGCACTTACTGCAATAATTCCGGACATCCATTTTAAATCTAATTTTTCAAATACAAATGCTAGCGGATCACCTACATTTAATTCATTATAACGTACCATTCCGGTTAAAACCAAGGCAATGGCGATATACAAAAGCGTACAAATAATAATCGCCCACATCATTCCGCGTGGTAAATCTCTTTGCGGATTTTTACATTCTTCGGCTGTAGTTGAAATGGCATCAAAACCAATGTAAGCGAAAAATACTGCAGAAACTCCTTTTAATACACCACTTACTCCATTTGGTGCAAACGGATCCCAATTAGCTGTATCTACGTAAAATATCCCAACCGCAATTACCAAAAGTACAATACAAAGTTTTACTACCACCATAATATTACTGGCATTACGGGATTCTTTCATTCCGCGGTAAATCAATGCTGTAATCAAAATGATAATTAATAAAGCCGGAAGATCGGCAACAAAATGAAACGAGCCAAATAAAACCGGAGAAGTTGTCCAGGCCGTATAAGCAGACTGCAGAGCTGGTTCTAAATTTTCAAAGGCTTTTCCACTATGCATCAAAGCTGTTGCGTTATTAAATCCGTTTGAAGCCGTTAAATAATCCATCTGAACCCACTGCGGGAGATGAATCCCTCCACTGGCGAGAAGTCCTGTAAAATAATCACTCCACGATATCGCAACGGTTATATTTCCAACGGAATATTCCATGATCAAAGCCCAGCCAATTACCCAGGCTATAATTTCTCCAAACGCCACATACGAATAGGTATAGGCACTTCCTGAAACAGGTACCATTGAGGCAAATTCTGCATAGGCAAAAGCGGCAAAACTACAAGCTACCGCTGTAAATAAAAACAAAAATATAACGGCCGGACCACCGTCTGCACTGGCTTTTCCGATCGTACTAAAAATTCCGGCTCCCACTATAGCAGCAATTCCGAAGGCGGTTAAATCTCTGGCAGTTAAGTGTTTCCCTAATGCATTATGACCGTCTGCATCGTTTTTTGCAACTTGCTTCAGAATATCTTGTACCGTTTTCTTTCGGAATAAACCTGATAATGCCATATATGATTTTGCTTTTAAAATTAATTTAATTCGGTCTTTGTGGTTTTATTTTGCAAATAATGCAAAAATTATCCTGATTTCAAATATATAAAACGATTTTGTTTTGCATCACTTTTTGCGATGAATTATTTTCACCACAGATTATAAGGATTAAACAGATTTACGTTATTTTTTCTTTTGCCACGACCCGAGCGATAGCGAACAGGCGAAGCAATTTCACGAATTAGCGCGAATTATTCTTTTTGCCGCAGATTAAAAGATTAAAATGATTTAAAAAAACTATAAAAATCTTTTAATCTGTGAAAAAAATCCATCGACTTTAGCTGCGTGGAAAAAATTTGTGAATTAGTGCCCAACAGTTCCTACTTTAAACAGTTTCTTAAGATACTTACCGATTTTATTTATTCCAATCTGCAGAATCTACGAAAAACCTTTTTTTAGCATTTCAAATACTTGACTATTTTTTCTCTCGCAGATGCTGCAGATTTAGCAGATTAACGCCAATTTCTTTTATTCTAAATCATTTAATCCTCATAATCTGTGGCAAAAAGAATAGAATCTATTTTTTTTTACAAAGATTAGAAACAAAAAAATTTGCGTCAATTCGTGAAATTCGTGGCTAACAACATTCTACTTCAAACAGTTTCTCAAAATACTTACCGGATGCTGTGCTTCTCTGCTTGTTCCGTCATAAATTTGGTGACGGCAGCTGGTTCCGGCTGCAGCGATTTTTACCTCTTGGGCGGTCGCTCTTACTTTTGGGAATAGAGTATCTTCTCCCATTTGCATGCTCACCTGATAATGCTCTTTTTCGTAACCAAATGATCCCGCCATTCCACAACAACCTGAATTGTAAATGGTAACCACATTATTCGTTGGTAAATTCAGCATAGCAAAAGTTGCTTCAACAGAACTAAGGGATTTCTGGTGACAGTGTCCGTGAATTTTAATTTCTTTCTTTTCTGCCGAAAAAGAATCAGCTGTGATCTTACCATCGACAATTTCTCTTTTAAAGAATTCTTCTATCGTAAAAGCATTTTTAGCTACTTTTTCAGCGGCTTCTTTATTCGTTGCCAAACGCAGATATTCGTCTCGGAACGTTAATATTGCTGAAGGTTCAATTCCGATTAAAGGTGCTTTTGCTGAAACTAAATCCTTAAAAATAGCCACATTGACATCTGCAATTTTCTTGGCTTCTTCTAAGAATCCTTTCGACAAATACGTTCTTCCGCTTTCTTCATGATCGACGATTAAAACTTCGTAACCTAATTTTGTCAATAGTTCAAAAGCGTCGATTCCGATATTCACATCATAATAATTGGTAAACTCATCATTAAACAGATACACTTGCCCGTTTGGAAAATTCTTTTGTTGTGGTTTATGATTTTCGTACCATTTTCTGAACGTCTTTTTTGCCAATAACGGAACCTGTCTTTCCGTAGCAATTCCCATGCTTTTTTTCACGAGAGACTGATTGGAAATAAAATTCGTAATCGACGGAAACAAACTTCCCATCTTATTCAGTTTGGCATTGTGTGCAAAGATTTTGTTTCGGGTCGAAAAACCGTTTGCTTTTTGATATTGGTATAAAAATTCTGCCTTCAAAGTGGCTACATCTACATTACTCGGACATTCGCTGGCACAGGCTTTACAGCTCACACACAATTCAAAAACTTCGTAAAGCTCTTTCTGGTCAAATTTGTTTTCTTTCTCCGAATACGTTAAATATTCGCGTAAGGCATTCGCCCTGGCACGCGTCGTTTCTTTTTCATTTTTCGTCGCGCGGTAACTCGGACACATGGCTCCTCCTGCCGATGGCAATTTTCTGCAATCACCAGAACCGTTACATTTTTCAGCGGCACGTAAAATCCCCAAACTATCCGAGAAATCCTGAAATGTCTTAATATCCGGTTCAACTCTGCCCGAAACCACACGATGATTCTCGTCCATTTTTAAGGCATTCACAATCTTACCAATATTCAAGGCTGAATTTGGGTCAAACGCCAGCTTGATTCTTTTTAGCAATTCATAATTGGATTCACCAATCATATAAGGAATAAATTCACCACGCACGATTCCGTCGCCATGTTCTCCACTCAGAGATCCTCTGTATTTTTTAACCAAAACGGCCACATCCGTCGCTATGGTTCTGAAAAGTTTTAAATCGGATGTTTTTTTCAAATTCAACACCGGACGCAAATGCAGTTCTCCTGCTCCGGCATGTGCGTAATAAATTGCCTCTTGTCCGTGACGCTTCATCATGGCCGAAAATTCAGCAATATAAGCCGGCAAATCGCTCAATTCAACCGCAGTGTCTTCGATTGAATCGGCTGCTTTATTGTCACCAACGATACTTCCTAAAAGACCCAGACCGGCTTTTCTCAGTTCATTGGCTTTGTCAATATCGTTCCCGTAAATTTTTACCCGTGCATAACCAAAATTGTTTTTTTCCAAATCAGCAATCAAAGCATCCGCTTGTCTTTCAGCATCTTCTAAAGTATGCGACGCCACTTCAAACAACATAATGGCTTTGGGCTCTCCCACCAAAAAGAAACGGTTTTTAATATGTTCCCGATTCGTTTTGGTACAATCTAAAATGGTATCATCAATCATTTCCGCCGTGTACAAATGATGCTTCATCGCTACAACAACAGATTCTAATGATTCCTGAATCGTGTGATAATGCCCCACAACCATAATGCTGTGAGGCGGAGGCAGGTCGTCTACTTTCAGCGTCACTTCGGTTGTAAAAGCCAGCGTTCCTTCGCTCCCGCAAAGCAGTTTGCCTAAATTGATAGTAGGTTCAGTTCCACCAAACAAATCCGATTTCAGCAGAATATCAACAGCATAACCTGTATTTCTTCGGTGAATCTCGGGTTTCGGGAACTCTTTTACAATTTCTTCCTGAGTGGCAACAACAGAAAGCTCGTCGTAAATGGTTTTGTATATTTTATTTTCTAAGGTATCTCCTTTGGTTTTTTCGATAAATTCAGCCGAAGTCAGATCTTGAAATACCACTTCCGAACCGTCGCTTAAAAGAGCTTTTACCTCAGCAATTTTATCGCGTGTCACTCCATATCGAATCGAAGTGGTTCCTGAAGAGTTATTCCCCACCATACCACCAATCATTGCGCGGTTTGAAGTTGATGTAATTGGGGCAAAAAATACACCGTGCGGTTTTAAAAACAAATTGAGCTCATCGCGAATTACACCAGGCTCAACTGTTACGGTTTTCTTTTCGGCATTGTACGAAATAATTTTAGTAAAATGCTTCGACACATCAACAACCAATCCGTCTCCTACTGCCTGTCCTGCCAACGAAGTTCCGGCCGTTCTTGGCGTAATCGACATCTGATGCTGTCCTGCAAATTTTATCAGCTTGGCAATATCTTCAATTGTTTTGGGGATCGCTACCGCATTGGGTTTAATTCGATACACAGAAGCATCGGTCGAATAAAGCGTTTTATGAAGATCATCATATAAAAGGGTTCCTTCTAATGATGCTGATAATTGTTCTAACTCTTTAATTATTGACATTATAACTTGATTTATAAACTAAAACGGATTCCGTGAATTACAAAAATAGTTTTTTTTGAGGTTCTGAGAGGCTAAGAGGCTAAGGTTCTAAGTTTTTTTCTTTGATTGCGTCTTTTTGAATTGGAATTTGGAATTTTTGAGTTAGAATTTCACCCGCTAGTGCGAGTGTCTCGTTTGCGCACACAATCTTGTCTCGTCCTGAAAAAAGTTTAGAAGGTCAAAGATTTTTTTACTTATTTATTTTATTCGTAATATTATCTTCAAATTCAAAAACACTTAAATGGGAGATCATTTTTTTGATATTCGAACAGACAAATTATACAAAAGAATTGCTTTTTTTATTCTGTTTGGAGTACTACTAAACTTACTCTTATTTTTCGGAACCTCTCATCTTGAAAACAAGATAACAAATAGGTCTTTTATTAATTCTTATGTAATTTATTGCACTTTTTTAGGCCTTTTTCATTGTTGTGTTTATAGAAAATTTATTCGCAATTTTCTAACCATGACTATTGTATTCTTTTTCATAGGTCTGGCATTTTGTCTCTTTTATTTTGTAATGCTCACATTCAGTTTCGGAATTGAGGTCTTTGCTTTTCTCGCAGTCTTAATTATCTATTTATCCATTCAGATAGTCACTTTAAGACTGTGTTTTAATCTAAAACCTACTGCTAGTTTAAGTTTTATAACTATTCTAATTTTCATCGCAGGTTTTAGCATAACGTACATAAAAAAGGACTTTGACCTTTATTATTATGGCTTTTCATTTATCTGCTCTGTATGGTGCCTAAATATTATAGTATCGGTATCACTTTTCTCTGATTTTGTATTTGACAAAAACCAAAAAAACACTTCAAAGGATGGCTCTAATACAGGCAAAATAAACACAGAAAATTTCCAAGATTATTTAACAACCACATTTGGCTCAAAAATAACCTTTTACGAATCCTTCAACGAATTTCAGATTTATGAAATTGATTGCTTTCCCGAAAATTTCGAACATAAATTAGCCATCGAATTTTCAAATGAAAACATCAAATTTTCGACCGTTACAAAAGAACCCTCTGTTGATTTTTCTTTATATGATTATGTAATCGAAACCAACAAAGAAGCCGAAGACTTTATACAACATATTTTAAAATTTGGCTGGCCAATTAAATAAGGTATTTTCAGAAGCTAATCCTGCTGTCCTTCCAATTTTTTGTGCCGAACCCCGGCACAAAAGGATTTTCCCTCCCATCAGGGCTAGGACTTTTGGTGTCATAAGAAAACATTAATTAATAAGAAAAGGCGGTTCTTGAATTACTCTGTAAGACTTAAAAACACATCCAAAAGGAGGTTTTTCCATATTCTTAACAATCACCCAACCTAATATTCCTTTATTTATAAGCTGATACAATTCATATTCGATAAAATCATCACTATAATTTAGTTTCTGATACTCCGGATGCGTTCTAACAAACTCCGAAAATTTCCATTGCGAAAACGTAATTTCATTTATCGAAATATCATAGTCATAAATAACACCGTCTTTATTGGCCGTACAGCCACTTCCGTGAAAGTAATATTCAATTCCTTCAATAGTTCCTTTTCTTTCAAAAAAAGTGCTCGAAAACGAACATGGATTTATATCCTGTTTATATTTCTTTTTTAATAAAGTTTCAAATGTTCTTATAAAACTGACATACTCCGCTACTATTTTTTCGATCATAATTGTCCCAAAATTAAATTGAAAATACGGGATTCGCAACCCTCTCCCCGAGCGTGAGGGAGTGCAATTATGTTTTATAAGTCTTTAATTAAATCACTTGGATCTACTTTTAAAGATTGAGCAATTTTAAACAAAGTACTTATCTTCATTTCCTGAGAGCCTTTGATGTATTTCCTTAAATTTTCCACATCCATTTCAGCATCATGAGCAACCTCCCTTTGTTTCAACTGTTGCTCTTCTATGATATCTTTTATCCTGATTCCTAATTGTTTGACAACTTCCGGAACTTCACTTTTTCTTGTCCTTTTCATGGAAATGAATTTACAAGTAACAGATTGTTTTTGTATGATTGCAAACAATCGGTTGTATTCAACTGTTTATTTTATATATTTGTATTCAGCTAATTAAACATAGCTCAATAACGGAAGTTGCAATCACACATATTTCCCTAAAATTTTAGATTATGAGTACAACCAACCTTTCACAAGAAACTGAAACCAGGCTAACCAATTTCTTCAACAGCACTATTGACCCAAAAGAAATGGCGAAAGCCATAAGACAAGTCAATTACATCCTTGCCTTAGGTGTTTTAAGAGAACATGAGACGCTTAAAAATGAAGTAAACAATCTCGAAAAGAGCTTTTACTGGCTCAATGAATTAGCCGAAGTTTTAAATCCTTATTTTGATGTGGAATAGAATTCTAATTATTCTATTTTAGAACTAACAAAACTAAAAGTCTCGATCTTACAAAAATCGAGACTTTTTTTTATTTGTAAATCTATACTATGAATCTGTTTTGCAGAATTATTTTTTAAAATCAAATTATAGCAATACATTTAATCCATTATATCAAAATCTAAACTTCATGATAGAAATAATAATCGAAATACTAACTTATATTGGATTACTTAAATCCTCAAAAGAGACAAAGAACGAAAAAATAAGGTAAGCAATCTCGAAAACAGCTTTTATTGGTTCAATGAATTAGCCGAAGTTTTAAATCCTTATTTGGGTTTGGAATAGATTACTGATTACAACATTTTAGAATTAACAGAAAAGCCTCGATTTTTGAAGATTGAGTTTTTTTATTTAGTTATTTTAATTAATTATTGAAATAGGCACGAAGCCGGGAGGCTTCGCAAAGAGTACAACTTTTAATATTTTTTTCTGATTTCTGAAAGGCTTCTTAGAGTTGGAAAACTTAATTTTGTTAGATAAATTTAATTCAAAATATCTACTCTGCTTTTAAGACTTATTCCTTCAACGATGTTATGCTTTTCATGTATTAAATCTTCTTTTGGTAAATTCTCTAATAGATTATATTTTATTATAAGCTTTTGAAGTTTAAAGAATGATAACGAATTATAAAATGTTAGAAATAATTCTGGCGTTGTCATTTGTGCTTGAACAAAATTTGCGTATTGATAAAATTCTTGTTTAATTTTTTGTTTTTCATCTAGACTTTCAAACTGGGCCATTTTTTCATGTTCAGTTTTGTCTAAAAAAAGTAAAATATGATAAATATGCCTGAAATAATGTCCATATACATGCAAAAATTTATTAAAAAATTTACCATATATAAATTTTGCCAATTCTAATTCTTTAAGTCTCTGTGCATCTTCCCAGTCTTTTTTATTTATATCATAATATTTTAATGTATAAGATAATTTTCTGCTATCAAATAGACCTTGCTCTTCATATTCATTTTGCGGACCACCTACTTGTTCATCGTATTCTGTCCATTCTGAAAAATTTACAAAAGAAGAATTTAATGCTTTTTCTATTCTTTTAAACTCAATCCTAGAACGCATAAAAAAAGTACGCCCATTTGCCTCATAATATGAATATTGATTATACGATTTCAAATCTACTATTGTTGTTGAAATCTCATTTACAATTTGTTGCTGTGTTTTTATCAGGTTGAAAAAAGTAGTTTGGAAATTTTGATCTTTAAATTCCTGCCTAGTATCTGATAGCTCTTTTCTTTGCAGATTTAACTCTTTTTGTTGAAGAATTATTGAATAAATTATAACTGCAAGTGCTAATCCAGAAAACAGGGAATTTATAAATCCAAATTTATCTCCGAAATTTGCTCTTTGTTCAATAGCTACAAATTTATCTATAAATATCCAACTCCAAACCCATAATAATGAGATTGAAAGTAATAAAATAATGAATTTTAAATTGTCATTTTCCTCTTTCATTGAGATGTTATTTAAAAATTGAATCCAATATTATTTAACCTTAGCTATTTGCAGCTTTATGGAAACTTGCGTTTTTGGTCAAACAAAATACGATTAAAAAAGTACTCTAATTATATTTGCAAACTAGGAAGTGATGTTTGCCACGAATAGTAATTTACTTAATAATTATCATTTTCAAAATCATCAAATCTCACATTTGTAAATTGATGAATATAATGCTTAGGCATACTTTTAATTGAGTTTTTAGCATTTGGATTTAAAAAGGAGTAAGAGTTAACATTACTTATAGTCTTATCTTCACTTAAAATGGTATTGTCCTCTAAAACAATTATTCCAGATAAATATTTCGATATGGTATATAGCTTTTTTGAACCTTTATATTTAGAGTTAAAATTGCTCATTTTTTCGCTACTATATTTGTATTGACAAAAAAAACGTCTAGAAAACGAACGATAAAATTCAATATTTGAAACGAAATCATTAACTACCAAATTATACCAAGGAAATACAACTAATACAATTAGTGTTGGTTCTGATTTCATAAATTTATTTGCGTAATTAAAAATAGACCTATGAAGGTTCTTTGCATGTAAATATGGGTCATACGTCCTTACTGCCGTTAAAACTCCTTCATCCCATAAGATCCTAACACCAAAATTCGGAATTACTTTGCTTCGAAAATATGACTGCTTTGTTTTTATGTTTAAAGTTTCTTTTAATTCATTTAATAAATTATTTCGATTATTTTTAAAATCATCATAGGAAACATCAAGAGCATATTCAGCTGAAAAATGAACATTTTGATAGTTTAGATGATCCCTAATTTGTGAATATATTCCTTGTAATATCTCTTCATTATTGTCTTTAAAGCATTTGATA
This sequence comes from Flavobacterium tructae, assembly GCF_001853485.1. Classification (NCBI taxonomy): domain Bacteria; kingdom Pseudomonadati; phylum Bacteroidota; class Flavobacteriia; order Flavobacteriales; family Flavobacteriaceae; genus Flavobacterium; species Flavobacterium tructae. The sequence goes on from NZ_MIKE01000022.1 coordinate 679,693, forward strand.
TCAAAATACAGTGAATAGTCTTTTACAAATCCATCTAGATTAGTTTCATTCTTTCCAAGTTCTTCCGCTAGGGATTTTGAACTAGCCAAAGTTATATTTGGACTTATTGGTTCAAATAATTCATTTGTACTGTTAAGATGATCGAATGCTGCTAATTCCGCAAAAGCACCATCCCAATTTTTTAAACTTTGAATTTCATTAACTTGCACTAAAATTTCTTTAAGATATTTAGGATATAGCCTATATGTTTTTTCTAAACGCTTAAGTCGTTCAATAAAATTTTCTTTAAAATGGCTAAATTGAGTATGATTTAATGCTCTAATAACTTTATTTGAATGTAGTTTATTAATATCAAATGTAGTTGTTCCCACTCCGAATATTTCCTCTATAATAATTGAATAATTTTCTATATCGTTCATTTTTTTTATTTTACATTATTATTTTTTTTAAAAAATTTACAAATCTTCAAAAATATCAATTAACCTTACTAAACAGCCACGTATAAATACCTGTTTATTCAAAAAAAATGCTGCATAATTCCAACAACAATTAGAATCACACAGCAGTACAAAATCCCGCCTAAAAACGCAATTTTATCTACACAACCCTCACCCCGGCCTCCACAAAGCTTCTAATCTTAGCACTCTTCGGGTTTAGTTCGGTAACGATGGCATCTACTTTATCGAGACCACAGACCTGATGTGGCATTTTACCATTAATTTTATCAGAAGTCGCGAGCACAATTACTTTATCGGAAGCTTTAATCATTTCTTTTTTGATAATTGAAACTTCATATCCCATTTCGGTAAGTCCCTGATTAACATCTAAACTACTCACTCCCAAGAAACAAACATCGGCTTTGATTTTAGACAATACCTGTACCACGTCGATGCCCACCGTTACCATGGCTTTTTTCTGCAGTTTTCCACCAATAAAAATCAGTTCAATATTGGGATGCTGCGACAACTGCATGGCAATAGGAAGACTATACGTATATATGGTAGCCGAAAAATCAATCGGAATGAGTTTACAAAAAGACAAATTGGTAGTTCCTCCGGTCATGATAATCACCTGACCTTCATTCAGAAACGATAAGGCTTTCTGTCCTACTATTCTCTTTTTGTCTTCATTGATTATATGAATATCAAAAACGTTATTGGATTTCTCCTTTACCGGAAAAGCCGCTCCATAGACCTTATTGATCAAGCCTTTATTGTGCATTTCGTTAAAATCTCTACGTATGGTATCCTCAGAGATACTGAGCTCCGTGGCAAGATCGATCGTGTTTATCTTTTCGACACTCTTGAATTTATCCATGATAAACTGATGTCTCTCTTTCTTCAGCATTTTAACTTTTTTGAACAAATATAAAAATATATTGCATGATCATGCATGATTATTAAACAATTATTTCAAAAACACCTCATAAAAACCTCACAGTATTTACAAAATCATAATTTTATGCATTTTTATGCATTTTTTAATATTTTAATTAAATATGTTGCAAAAATTTGCATTTATAAAAAATAATTCTCTACATTTAAAATCTCTAACCAAACAAATATTTTAAAAATGAAAAAACTATTCTTTTTATTTGGAATTATTTTGTTTGCGCAGCCCATTTTTGCGCAGTCAAAAACCGTAACCGGTACGATTATCAGTACTACCGACGGACTTTCTCTTCCAGGAGTATCCGTTTTGATCGAAGGTACTTCTAAAAGCACTACAACTGATCTGGACGGAAAATTCAGCATCACTGCAAACGAAAACGAAACGCTCGTTTTTAGTTTTGTAGGATTTGCTTCGAAGAAAATCAAGATCTCAGCAAACATGACTACAATCAACCTTAAAATGACCGAAGAAACGAACGCTCTTTCTGAAGTGGTTGTACTGGGTTCCACCGTACGCGCCACCCGTAAAGAGCTCGGAAATGCCGTAACCAGTTTAAAAGGAGAAGATTTAGTTAAAGCACAGCCTGGAGGTCTCTCTACGGCGCTTCAGGGAAAAATTGCCGGTGCTCAGGTTTCTCAAAACTCGGGTGATCCTGCGGGAGGTTTCAGCATCAAACTGAGAGGAACTTCTTCTATATTAGGTTCTTCAGATCCTTTATATGTTATTGATGGTGTGGTTTTAAACAATGCCACTACCAACGTAACCAACCTAAACGTGACTACCGGAAACTCTAACATGCAAATTGGTCAGAACAGATCTGCGGACATTAATCCTAACGATATTCAAAGCGTTGAAGTCTTAAACGGAGGTGCTGCCGCAGCCATTTACGGATCAAGAGCGGCCAATGGTGTGGTTTTAATTACAACTAAAAAAGGAGTCGCAGGAGAAACCAGATATACCTTTTCAACCAGCGTGACTTCTAACCAAATTCGCAAAAAACTGGATATGAATATGTCTGACAAGCAGTTTGTAAGTACTTCACCAGCCCTGTTCCCAATTCAGGGAAATCCTGCGAGTCCAACTACTGTAACGGTTTTAGGCAGAAACCTTGAAACCAGAACGACTAACGTACAGCGACACGACTATCAGGATGATATTTTTACTACGGGTGTAGGAACTGATACGTATTTCTCCCTACAAGGCGGAGACGAGAAAACCAAATATTTTGCTTCTCTTGGTTATCTGGTAAACGAAGGAATTATAAAAAATACCGATTTTAAAAGAGCGGGTGCTAAAGTAAGATTGAAACATGACTTCAACTCAAAACTATCCGCTACGGTGGGATTAAATTATGTAAACTCCAGTTCGAATGAAAAACCGGACGGAAACGTCTTCTGGAGTCCGATTAACGCGATCAACATCACCAATAATATCTACGACATTAATCAAAGAGACGTAAATGGCAATCTGTTGGCGGTTGATCCGAACAGAGTCAATCCACTTTCGATTATCGAAACTTTCAAAATCAAACAAAATACGGATCGTATTATTTCGGATTTGCAATTGAACTACACACCGTTTAAAAATTTCAATGCCGATTTGATTTTTGGTATCGACAACTACAATCAGAGAGGAAATGTCTTCATTCCGAGATATCCGTATGTTGTGAATCCGGCTTACTACAATGACGGGTATGTTTCTGAGGCTACTAATAGAGTGGTACAATTCAATAACGATTTGAACTTAAGATACCTTTGGAATATTAACGACAAATGGAAAGCTACTACTTACGGAGGTTACAACGTACAGACGTATCGTGATAATTTTGCAGCAGTTGAAGGACGTAACTTAAAACCTTTTATCGAAACTATCAATGCTTTTAATACTTTGATTCCGGGTTCGCCAAGTTCCAGTCAGTCCAAATATAATTTATGGGGGTATTATCTTCAGGAAACTGTTGGCTACAAAGACAAATTATACCTAACAGTTGCCGGAAGACAGGATGCTTCGACTATTTTTTCGAGTGCCAACCGCTCTCAGTTTTATCCAAAAGCAAGTGTGAGTTATGTATTTTCAGACGAACCCTTTATGCAAAACATTCACGATGCTGTAAGCTCCGTACGTTTTAGAGCTTCATGGGGAAAATCAGGAAGTTTAACCGCAATTAAACCTTATGCCCGTTTTACCAATTATTCTACCGGAACACTTTTAGGAAATAGTGTTTTTACGATCGAAGGATTCAAACAAGGAAATCTGGATTTAAGACCGGAACAAAGTGTTACGTATGAAATTGGAGGTGATTTTGGTTTTATCAAAGACCGTCTGAATTTATCTTTCAGCTATTACAATGCCGATATTGATGACTTGTTATTGCCGGTTCAGCTGGCGGCTTCTGAAGGCGCAACGAATACGATTAAAAACATCGGACAAATGAACAACAAAGGGTTCGAAATCAATTTGAAATACGATCTGATCAAAAAAGAAAACCTGCACCTTGATGTATTCGTGAATTACAGCAGTAACAGAAACAAAGTGACAGGATTACCGCAAACTCGTTTCAAACTGGACAGTAACTTAGCAGGAGCTCCTGTTTTTGTAGAGATGGACAAACCTATCGGAATATTCTATGGAACTTATTTTGCCCGAAATCCCGACGGCAGTTTATTACTTACTCCAAGCGGATATCCACAAACCGAAAAAGGAGATGTAAATACTGGAGCACCACAAAGAGATGCTTCAGGACAGCCAACCGGAACTATTTTGAACAAACAAATTGGAAATCCAAACCCGGATTATATTATAGCTTTCGGAGCCAACCTGAATTACAAAAAATTTGGTCTTTCTATATTGTTTGACGGTGTTCAGGGCGTAGACGTTTTTGATGCCGATTACAGAACCAGACAAGGTGTGGGATCAGGAAAAATAGTTACTCAGGAGCTTAACGGCGAATTACCACGTGGGTACATCTGGTCGGTTTACAATGTGGAAGAATTTAGAGTGGTAGACGGAAGTTACCTGAAATTAAGAGAAGTTTCACTTAATTATTCTTTCGGAAAATTAAACAAATTCTTTGACGATCTAACTGTTACGGCCAGTGGAAGAAACCTGATCTCCTGGGATCACTTTACCAGTTTCGATCCGGAAACCAACTCGGGCGGACAGTCTTCGGTTGCGAGATACAATTTTGGAACCGTGCCAATTCCAAGTTCTTATTCCTTGGCGGTAAAAGTTCAATTCTAACCAAACTAAAACATCATGAAAAAAATATTCATCCCTATAGTAGCCCTTACAATGCTTTTAACAAGCTGTAACGAAGATTATCTAGACCCTACCAAGCCCTCTCAGGAATTAGTTTTTGGAACCCGAGAGGGAGTTATTGGTGCTGCCAACGGACTACAGCTTCTTTGGAGTGTTGACCGAACAAGTCCCATTTACAACACCATTACCGGAAACGGATTTACCACAAAAGAACTGCGATTGCTAAATGCGGGAAATGTTGACGAAGGTGAACTTTCTGTGGGTGGCGGCGTACTTTCGACCAAAAATCAGGTCGTAAACAATCTGTGGTCACAGTGTTTAGTAATTAAATCTGAATCGCAAAAAGTAATCGATAATGTTGGTGTATTAACTTCAGATACCGAAAAAGCAAGCATTCTGGTTCACGCCTCTATTTTTAAGGCAATGGCACTTACCACTCTGGTACAGTATTTTCAAAGCGTACCGTTAAAAACAGGTAAAAACGCCACTTTTGATTCGAGAGCAGATGTATTAACCGAAGCCATCAAAATTTTAAAAGTAGCAGAACCACTGCTGGACAAAGCGACCGGAGCAACAGGATTGGTTACTAGCATTAATTACAAAAATACTGTTTATGCCTTATTAGCCCGAACGTATCTGATGGCCGGAGATTACGACAACGCCATTACCTATGCCGGTATGGTTGACCTCTCTGTAAAATCGGTTTTTGCTTTTGACCAGATTAGCGCCAACCCTATTGCTTATATCTCAATCACAACCAATAATGTTTTTCAGCCTGTTGATCTGACTTTGGGATTACCTCCTGCTTTAGCTCCTTCAAACTCAGACGGAAGGCTGAATTTTTACATCAAACCAGGTTCAAACCCAACTGTTGCCACAGGATTCTTTGATTCGAATACCAAATCGATTCCATTGTATTTACCGGGCGAAATGATGCTGATTAAAGCCGAAAGTTATGCCCGAAAAGACAATTTACCGCAAGCACTTATCGAACTTAATAAAGTTTTAACTAAAACAGCCGGAGCAGATACTTATGGCATTGGTGCCAATCTTCCTCCATATGCAGGAGCTGTAACCAAACCGGCCATCTTAACCGAAATTTACCGCAACCGCTGTATCGAAATGTACATGTCAAGTCTAAAACTGGAAGACAGCAGAAGATTTGATCGTCCGGCAGCAGGAACAGCCGGAGCCGAAAGAAATCGTAACTGGTATCCTTATCCGGATTCTGAACGAAACAATAATACGAATACCCCTGCTGATCCGGCTATTTAAAAATTGTCGGTCTTCGACTCCGCTCAGACTGACAATTTTAACTCTGATCAGACTGACATTCTCTGATTATTATTTTTTGATTTACAAAAGCTAAACTCAATTTATAATAAATGCAATCTGTCAGTCTGAGCGGAGTCGAAGACCGACATTCTCTGATTATTATTTTTTGATTTCCAAACAATAATCAATAACCGTTAAGCAATAAACAGCTTAACGGTTAAACAAATAAACGATTAAACAATACTACAGCTATGTATTATGAAAAATAAAAACCCCGAAACCGAACAAGAGTCCCTTTATAAAAATCTGGATCAGATGAGCACCAAAGAACTACTGATCAATATGAATACAGAAGATCAAAAGGTACCTCATATTGTTGAAAAGCAAATTCCGAAAATTGAAAAACTAGTCAAAGCCATCGTTAAAAAGATGCAGTTGGGCGGACGCTTATTTTATATTGGTGCCGGAACCTCAGGGCGTATTGGAATTTTAGATGCTTCTGAATGCCCTCCTACTTTTGGAGTACCTCACGATATGATTATCGGAATTATTGCAGGAGGCGATACCGCCATTCGAAAAGCCGTAGAAAATGCCGAAGACGATACTGAGCAGGCCTGGAAAGATTTATCGAAACATCAGATCTCGAGTCTGGATTTTGTTATCGGAATAGCCGCTTCCGGAAACACTCCGTATGTATTGGGAGGACTCCAAAAAGCCAAAGAAAACAATATTAAAACCGGAAGCATTTCCTGTATCAGTAAAGGACTGATTGCCGAAGTCGCCGATTATCCGATCGAAGTCGTGGTTGGTCCCGAATTCCTAACCGGAAGTACCCGCATGAAAGCAGGAACAGCACAAAAACTGACTTTAAATATGATTTCAACTTCGGTTATGATCAAATTGGGAAGAATCAAAGGCAACAAAATGGTCGACATGCAATTGTCTAACGAAAAATTAGTTAAAAGAGCTATTAAAATGATCGTGGAAGAACTCCAAATTGAACACGATCAGGCTGCCGAACTTTTAGAGAAACACAAAAGTGTCAGAGCCGTTTTACAGGCAAATAACGCTAAGAAATAAAACAACTGAGTACAGCTTAACACATCGAAACATAGTGTTTGGAATCTATAAAGAAACGCCACAGATTAAACGGATTAAAGAATTTAAAAATCTGCATGATCTGCGAGAAAAAAATCAAGATTTCCAGACATAGCTTTACGACAACGCTATGCGATACTATTAAAAGTGAAATGCCTTTATTCGGAATCCATAAACTATGTTTCTATGTGTTTAATTATCCTTTTTATTAAGTACATTGAACATAACCAAAAATAATCTCATCACTAATCCAAAACCAAAATGTCTTCAAGCACCATCTTAATCTTCATCATCGTATATTTTGGCATACTATTACTGATTTCTCAAATCATCAGCAAAAAAGGACAGGACAACGATTCGTTTTTCAAAGCCAATAAAAACTCCAAATGGTATTTAGTAGCTTTTGGAATGATTGGCACTTCGCTGTCCGGACTAACGTTTATCTCCGTTCCGGGTGAGGTTGGATCTCCAAACGGAGAGCAGTTCAAATATTTTCAGTTTATATTAGGACAGGCCGTAGGGCTTATTGTAATTGCAAAAGTATTACTCCCTTTGTATTACAGAATGAATCTTACCTCGATATACAGCTATATCGAAAAAAGAATGGGAACAAACAGTTACAAAACGGCCGCCTCTATTTTTCTGGTAAGTCGTACAATAGGTTCTGCCTTGCGCTTTTATTTGGTTGTACTTGTACTGCAGCGTTATGTTTTTGATTACTATCACATTCCGTTTCCGCTCACCGTATTTTTAGGCTTGACCTTTGTTTTTCTATATACTTACCGAAGCGGCTTAAAAGCCATTATTATCACAGACACTTTACAGACTTTCTTTTTGGTGTCCTCAGTTTTTATTACCATCTATTTTGTTTTAAACAGTTTAGATTTAACCGTTTTCGAATCGGTTTCAGCAATTCGAAACAGTAATTACTCTAAAACTTTTTTCTTTGATGATTTCCTGACCAATAAATATCATTTTGCCAAGCAATTTTTAGGAGGGTTACTAATCATGATTGCGATGGTAGGACTGGATCAGGATTTAATGCAAAAAAACATCAGTTGCAAAAACATTAAAGAAGCGCAAAAAAACATGTACACTTTTACCGTTATTTTTGTCACGATCAGTCTTCTTTTTTTAAGTCTTGGAGCTTTACTGTATATGTATGCTGCAAAAAACAACATTTCCGTACCGCTGGATTTAGTAACCAACAAACCCAGAACAGATCTTCTATTTCCGGAGATTGCACTGAATCATTTGGCTACTGTTCCCGCTCTGGTATTTTTGTTAGGAATCATTGCAGCCACTTTTGCTACAACCGACTCTGCTTTAACGGCTCTGACCACTTCTTTTTGTGTTGATTTTCTGGGAATGGATAAAACCGAAAACATTTCAAATCCTAAAAATGTAAAACGAAGACATTTAGTGCACCTCACCTTTTCGTTTCTGTTCTTTTTGGTCATTATAGTTCTTAATTCTTTTAACGATAGTTCTGTTGTGGCTTTAGTTTTCAAAGCGGCTTCTTACACTTATGGACCGCTTTTAGGTTTGTATGCTTTTGGATTACTTCAGAAAAACAGAATTGTAACCGACAAACTGGTACCTTGGTTTTGTATCGTAGCTCCTATTTTAACTTATGTACTAAGCGAAAATTCGAAAACTCTTTTCGGTTATGTCTTTGACAATGAATTGATCCTTATAAATGCACTGATTACCTATACAGGCCTTTATTTTACCAGTAAAAAAACCGACGAAAAAATATACTTTTAAGCCGATTACTGTCAAAATAATCTAATTTTAACCCGTTAACAAAAAAATGATACATCTTTTACATACGATTTGTGAATAAAAAATTTCGCCACGCATTCACGAATTATTATAAAGCAATAATTAGTGAATTCGTGATGGAAAACAAATCTATCTGTTAAAACAATTATACCCAACGAGTTCATTTTATCACTTTTATAATTCAAATCGTCTTTATAAAATTCAATTTTCATGAATAAAAATATAAACGCCCTGTACCAAATTGCTCAAAAAGAAACCCGCAACATTATCGGACTAATGTCCGGCACTTCCCTTGACGGGCTCGATATTGCCTTATGCAAAATTTCAGGTTCAGGACAAAATAGCACTGTCAGAATAGCTCAATTTGAAACCATTGATTATTCAGAAGACATTAAAATCGAAATCCGTAAAGTTTTTGCGAAGAAAGAAATTGATTTTCAACATTTGGTGATGCTCAACGAATGGATTGGTTTGCTTCATGCCGAAATGATCAATAATTTTCTCAAAAAACGAAATATTCCCTCCGCCGAAATCGATTTGATTGCTTCACACGGGCAAACGGTTCTGCACGCTCCTAAGTTTTTGCACCAGCAGGAAAAATTTCCAAACGCCACTTTACAAATTGGCGATGGCGATCATATTGCCGTAAAAACAGGTATCATTACCCTTTCAGATTTCAGACAAAAACACATTGCAGCAGGTGGCGAAGGCGCTCCGGTAGCCGTTTATGGTGATTATTTTTTATTTGGAAAAAAGGGCGAAAATCGCATCATGCTCAATATGGGCGGTATTGCTAATTTTACCTTCTTACCTGCTTCATTAAATCCTGAAGAAACTTTCGTAACCGATACCGGAACCGGAAATACCCTGATCGATCTTTTTACGAAACAGTATTACCCTGAAAAAAGTTACGACAAAGATGCCGAAATAGCCCGAAAAGGAACTGTAAATCAGTTATTGCTCGATCATTTAAAAGACGATGCTTTTTTCCGTCAGGAATTTCCAAAAACAATAGGTCCGGAGCTTTTTAGTGCCGAATACGTAAAAGCAGCTTTGACCAGAAGTTCCTCTGAAACCATTGCTGCTCCCGATTTACTGGCCACTTTAACCCGTTTTAGCGCCGAAACAATCGCCGAAGCCATTCATTATGCCGTAAACAACTCTGTCGACAGTCTCGAAGATTTCAAAATTTACCTGTCCGGCGGAGGCATGCACAATCCTTTACTGGTGCAATGGCTTAAAGAATTGTTGCCTTGCGATTTTCACAAAACAGACGAACTGGGCATTTCAGGCGATGCCAAAGAAGCCGTTTTGTTTGCTATTTTGGCTAATGAAACTATAGCTGGGGAAGATTTTAATTTTGGCTCACACAAAGGAATTCCATCCGTAACCATGGGGAAAATTTCGTTACCTGATTAAATAATACACCAAAAAATGAAAGACCGTATCATTTCAGTTGATGTTTTAAGAGGCCTTACCGTCTTATTAATGACCGTTGTAAACAATCCGGGAAGCTGGGATTATGTTTACCCCATTCTCGATCACGCAAAGTGGAACGGCTGTACCTTAGCCGATCTCGTTTTTCCGTTTTTTATACTTGTTGTAGGAATCGCAATTCCTTTGGCCATGCCCATTAAACAAGACAAACCCGAAAACATCTTAAAAATAATCACGCGTTCTCTGCGCATCATTTGCCTTGGATTTTTTCTGTACTTTTTCAACAGTATTTATTTTCTCGGACTTGACGGATTTCCGCTTCTTCTCGTACGTTTAATTCTCACTTTTTTAGTTGGTTATGCTTTAATTGGAAACTTCAACCTAAGAATTAAAACCATTTTAGCCGTTGGTCTTTTCATTATTTTTCTTGCTTTAGCTTATGGCGGACACGAAAATTTCAGCGATGTCAGACTTCCCGGTGTACTACAGCGTATCGGAGTTGTTTATCTACTGGTTTCACTCGTCTATTTAAAAACAAACGTAAAAACCCAAATCATTCTGAGTGCTCTTATTTTATTGGGCTACTGGGCGATCATGACACTGGTTCCGGTTCCCGGAATTGGTCCTGCAAATCTGGAACCGGGTACCAATTTAGCGTCATGGCTCGATAGTATTTTACTCAAAGATCACATGTACATCGCTACCAAAACCTGGGACCCGGAAGGAATTTTGAGCACCGTACCCACTATCGCAAACGGATTGATCGGACTACTAATAGGACAATTGCTTCTAAAACCCATACCCAAAACCGAAATTGCCAAAAAAATGGGAATCCTTAGTGTTGCGCTCATTATCTCAGGATTACTGTGGGCTCTATTTTTCCCTATAAATAAAGCACTTTGGAGCAGTTCTTATGTTTTATTTACTGCCGGGATTGGTTTATTTCTCCTCACTCTGGTCTATTATGTAGTAGATATACTCAATCACAAAAAATGGACAACCTTTTTACTCAGCTGGGGCGTAAATCCTATGATTGTATTTTTTGTTTCCGGCATACTGCCTCGTGCACTTGCGATGATTAAAATTCAGAATCCTCAAAATATTTCCGAGACTATAAACGTTAGAGACTATGCGTACCAGTACTGGATCAGTCCTCTTTTTGAAAATCAATTGTTATCATCCCTTACCTATTCTGTACTGTATGTACTATTATGGAGTTGTGTTTTAGGATATTTTTACAAAAAAAGGCTCATTTTTAAGGTATAAACGATTATTGATTTACAAAACTAAAACTAATGTCCGGCTGAGCAGAATCGAAGCATTGTCGGGCTGAGCGGAGTCGAAGCCCCTCACGTTATCGTTGACCTGTCTTCGACTCCGCTCAGACAGACAAGTTTGACTTCGTTCAGACAGACAACCTTGACTCTGCTCAAACAGACAACTTTAATTTACAAACAACAAACTATAAACCATAAACAACAAACAATTTTACTCCGTTTATCAACCTTCAATTAAACAAATAAACGATTAAACAATTAAACATTCCCCTTCAATTACTATTCTAAAATTATAATTTCTTATACTCATCTAAAAAAACTATTTTTGGTTTCTGTTAAAAAAGATTGAAATGCATAAAAATCAGCAACTATTATTCTCTATTCTATTTTTATTTTTCTTCGGATGGAAATCCGATGCACAGGAAAAAACACTTTACCCTAAAAACGAATTTAGAGGGGTCTGGATTGCAACTGTGGTCAACATCGACTGGCCTAAAACGGCTAAAGACAGCGTAGAAAAAGAAAAAGCGGACTATCTTGAGATTTTAGAAGCTTATAAAAAATTAAACTACAACGCTGTAATAGTTCAGATTCGAAGCGTTGGAGATGCTTTATATCCAACAGAACTCGCACCATGGTCCCGTTTCCTGACAGGGAAAGAAGGACAGGCACCCAATCCGTATTACGATACCTTGGCCTGGATGATCGAAGAAGCCCATAAAAGAGGTTTTGAATTTCATGCCTGGCTGAATCCTTATCGCGCTACTTTCGATCTGAACAAACAACAGTTAAGTCCCGATCACGACATTTTTAAACATCCGGAATGGATGATTGAATACGCCGGAAAAATATATTACGATCCCGCATTACCTGAGGTTCAAGAACATTTAACCAAAGTGGTAAAAGAAGTAGTTGACAAATACGATATCGATGCCATTCATTTTGACGACTATTTTTATCCGTATACTGTTCCGGGAAAAACCTTTAACGATACCGCTTCCTACAAAAAATACGGAGCCGGGTTAAGTCTTGGTGATTGGCGTCGTGCAAATGTGAGCAACTTTGTACACACCATTTCGACCATGATCAAAACCAGTAAACCATGGGTACAATTCGGAATCAGTCCGTTTGGAGTGTGGCGCAATAAATCTCAGGATCCGAAGGGTTCCGAAACCCAATCGACTTCCAATTACGACGATTTGTATGCCGATCCTGTTTTATGGATGGACCAAAAATGGATCGATTACATCCTTCCTCAATTGTACTGGAGTATGAACAACCCAAGAGCTTCTTATTCAAAATTAGTCAAATGGTGGTCAGAGAACTCTAATAATACTGCGCTTTATATCGGACATGCCTCTTATAAAATCAGAGGAGACAATGACAAAAGCTGGAATTTTGCCAGCGAGATTCCAAATCAGATTGATTATGCGAGAAGCTTCAAAAAAGTAAGCGGAAGCGCGTATTTCAGCTCTAAATGGTTCATGAACAAAAACTTTGATATCGTTCGTCTTTTAGAAGAAAATCAATATAAATATCCGGCGCTTCCGGCTGCAGTACCCAATTTAAAGCACATTATAATCGATACACCGGTTTTCAGTGAGTATTCAAAAGACAGCAGTAAATACACATTCACGATCAAAAGTCCGTTGAATACAAAAGTGCGCTACATCGTAATTTATGGCGGAGATCATGTTTCGAAAGTGGACATTAATGACGCTACAAAAATTATCGATAAAATTACCGTTTACGAAACGAACGGAGTAATTTCATTCAGCATTCCTGCCGAAAAAATAAATCAGTACAAAGCCTGTGCCGTAACCTTTATTGATTATTATGCCAATGAAAGTACGCCCGCAGCTATCGACCTAAAAAAACCATTTAAACCTTATACCCCTGCCCAACCAAATGAAAACAGATAATAAACCATGGTTCTGGATTCCGTTTCTAAATTTCGCATCTGGATTGCCTTATGCCATAATTATCTCTGTTTCGGTAATTATGTACAAAAATCTGGGAATATCAAACGAAGATATTGGCGTCTACACCAGTTTATTATACCTGCCTTGGGTGATAAAACCACTTTGGAGCCCTTTTATTGAGTTGACAGGAACTAAGAGAAAATGGTTTTTATCGATGCAATTGCTCATCTCCATTGCTTTTTTGATCGTTGGATTTACGATTCCGACGAGTGGATTTTTCATGATGACTTTAGCCATATTCTGGGTTGCCGCTTTTGCATCAGCCTCCAACGATATTGCCAGTGATGGTTTTTATTTATTGGTTTTACCCAAAGAGCAGCAATCTTTTTTCTTAGGAATCAGAAGTACCTTTTACAGACTTTCGATGCTTGCCGGAAATGGATTAATTGTTTTGCTTGCCGGTTATTTAGAACATAAATATGGCGACAACACCAAAGCCTGGTCCTATACCATGATTATTGTTGGTTTATTAATGACATTTATTACCCTTTACAATTTCATTTTTACGCCGAAAGAAGAAATAAACGCCTTAGAAAGTACAGATAAAACACATCATCAAAACTTTGCAACTATATTTATAAGTTTCTTTCAAAAAAAACAAATTGGAATAATTCTCGCTTTTATTCTTGTTTTCAGACTTGGCGAATCTCAATTACTTAAAATGTTAAGTCCTTTTTTATTGGACGGAAGGGAATTAGGCGGAATGGGATTAGATACCGAAGCTGTTGGAATAATCTATGGAACTCTGGGGATTTTTGCTTTGACTGTTGGAGGAATTTTAGGCGGAATCGCACTTTCTAAACATGGTCTTACCAAATGGATGTTTCCTATGTTTTTGACCATGCACCTCCCTATTCTTGGTTTTATCGGACTGGCTCATTTTCAACCACAGGATATTTTCCATCTTCATATCAATTTATATTTTTTCGAAATTAACTCTCCTTTAAACCTCTATACCTGTATTACTGTTATTCTGGAACAATTTGGATACGGTTTTGGTTTCACAGGTTTTATGATGTATTTAATTCATGTTGCAGAAGGAGAATCAAAAACGGCACATTATGCGCTTGCAACTGGTTTTATGGCATTAGGAATGATGCTTCCGGGAATGCTTAGTGGCTTTATACAAAAATATTTAGGTTATGAAAACTTCTTTATTTGGGTCGTAATCGCCACAATTCCGGGTCTTATTTTATCTCGTTTTTTAATATTCCCAAAAGATTTTGGAAAAAAGTCTGAAGAAGTTTAACCCCAAATCGAACATCTTACCTATGGAGATCAATGAAAATTTACAGGCCGAACGAAACCTGAAAGCAATTGAATTGGAAAAAGCAGGAGAAACGGAGAAAGCAATTGCGTTATACGAACAAAATATCAACGAAGGTTTTAAAGGAAATCATCCTTACGACCGATTGGCAACCTTCTACAAAAATCAGATTGATCTCGATAATGAGATTCGGGTTTTAGAAAAAGCCATTGTTGTTTTTGAAAAAATTACGCTCGAAGACCGACTCGAAGGTTTGCCGAAACTCTTCCGTTTCAAAAACCGACTCGAGAAAGCAATTGAAACTAAGAAGCAATTGGCAAAACAAAAGAAGGCAAAGTTGAAATAAAACATCAATCTCTAAAACTACAGAAAAAGCATGAAAACAAAGATCTGTATTATTACATTGATTATCCTATCAATATTATCATGCAGACAAAATGATGAAAATAAAAACAAACTGTCAGACCAAAAAAAGTCTGCTGCCAAAACATTTGAGCAAAAAGAAAAGAAACGTTTAGAGAAAAGGGCCGAAATCGAAAAACAGGACAGAATTGATAATTTAAAATTAGATAAAGTTTTATCTGAAGCTTTGAAAATTGCTATTCAAAATATTGGCAAAGATAAATTTCAAAAAAAATATACGGTCAAAACTGACCAGGATTACAACATTAAGGTTGAAATGAATATGGATAATCATTTCACAAAAAACGCTCCACACTTAATTATTTGGAGATATGGAGCAGATAAATTATGTATTGATATATATTCTAAAAATGGTAAAAAATTAAAAAAAGTACTATCGCACGATGAATGGTCGATGACTTATAGAAACGATACTATTAGAGACATTAATGGCGATGGATTAAAGGATTTCGTTGTAAATTGGTACGGTTCTGTGGGGTGTTGTCTAAAAGCATTTAGTAACGTTTATTTGCTTAGGAAAGACAATAAATCATTTTCCACCGATTTTGAATTTATCAATCCAACCTTCTCCCCTAAGGAAAAAATAATCAGAGGTATTTGTTACGGACATCCGGCAGAAACTGAAATGTATAAATACAAATGGAATGGAGAAGCTGTTGATACCATTGAATTTGTGAGCTATGAAAAAAATATCAAAGATCAAAAAACCGGAAAAATAATCATTTCGAAAAACCGCTCTTACAATAATAAAAAAATAATAGAACGACTCAATTCTGTACCAAACGAATATCAAAAAATTGAAGGTTATGACTGGTTTACTGGAAATCTTGATAACAATTAATCTTCAAAACTAACCTATTTAACATCATGAATAATCTAAAGCGAACAAACTCAGACGATACTGATTTTAAAAATTTAGTAGTTTTATTAGATCAGGATTTAAAGATCAGAGATGGAGACGACCATGCCTTTTACAATCAGTTCTACAAAACCGATCTCATCAAACATGTTGTCGTTTTTTATGAAAATGATATAGCAGTTGGTTGTGGTGCTTTCAGGGAAAAAGAAAAAGATACGGTCGAAATCAAACGCATGTTTGTACATCCGGATTTCCGAAAAAGAGGAATTGCTTCTCAGGTGCTGGCAGAACTGGAACAATGGGCTAAGGAAATTGAATACCGTTATACGATTTTAGAAACCGGTAAAAATCAACCGGAAGCCATCAGCTTATACCAAAAATTAGGCTACACTATCATTCCAAACTATCCTCCTTACGAGAAAATGGACAATAGTGTTTGTATGAAAATGACTTTATAACAATGAAAATGACAACACAAGCATTAAGACAAAAAGTGGGACAATTCTTTTTTCCTGCAGTTTTTATAAACGATACCGAAGAAAACATTCAGGAAACTGAACGTTTAATAAAAGAATACAACATTGGCGGACTTACCTTTTTCCATAGTCGTGCCAGTGCCGCAACAAACTACGAAAGCAAGAAAAAAGTTGAATTCAATGACGACAGCTATCAAAAAATAAAAGCCCTGATTGTCCGTTATCAAAACGCTGCCACTACCCCCCTCCTAATCAGCATTGATGCCGAATGGGGCTTGGCCATGCGTATTGAAAAAACACCGCAGTACCCCTACGCCATTACGTTAGGCGCCTTACCGGAAGATAAATCGAATCTGGTTTATGAAGTGGGGAAACAAATTGGTTTAGATTTAAAAGCTGCCGGGATTCACTACAATCTTTCTCCTTTAGCCGACATTAACAACAACCCGAACAATCCCGTAATTGGCTATCGTTCTTTTGGTGAAAACAAAGCAAAAGTAGCCCATTTTGCTGTAGAATATTTAAAAGGTATGTCGGAAGTCGGAATTTTAGGCTGTCTGAAACACTTTCCCGGGCACGGCAATACCAATGTCGATTCGCATTTGGGGTTACCGGTTTTAAACGAGACTTTAGAAGAATTACTTGAAAACGAGCTGTACCCTTTTATTAAAGGAATTGAACACAATGTCGATTCGATTATGATTGGGCATTTAGCTGTTCCAAGTTTGAATGAAGGAAAAAATACTTCGGCAACTTTATCAAAACCTATTATTGAAACACTTTTACGAGAAAAACTGGGTTACGATGGTCTGGTCATTTCTGACGCGCTGAACATGCATAGTGTTTCTAAATTACACGAAACCAAAGGAGAATTGGAATGGGAAGCCTTTAATGCGGGTAATGATGTTTTATGTTTCGCCGAAAATGTACCCGAAGGAATCGAAGCCATTCTTAAAAATGCTTCTCCGGAACGTATTGAAGAAAGTTTCAACAGAATTATCAAAGCCAAACAAAAAGTTGGAATTCTAGCCGAAAATCACTTTACTTCAGGTGAACTAAATTTCGGAAGAGCATCAGCTTTAAACCTTGAAATTGCTCAAAATTCCATCACAAAAATCATTGATAATTTCACCATCGAACAGATTTTTGAAGCGCAAAAAAACAACCGGTTAGCGAAGCTGAGTTTATACAAAAACACGAAAAATCCGTTTTTTCAGACTTTAAATACAGTACTAAATTCAGCAGAATTTGCTTTTGAGAATGCAGAAGCTTCATCCATTTCAGAAATCAAAAAAGGTCTCGAGCCATTCGAAACCGTTATTATTTCTTTGTTTGTCCCTAAAGCAAAACCAATGAATAATTTCGAAATCGATGATGAAGTTTTAGAATTACTTTCTGACCTTCTTCAAACCAAAAAGTGCCTCCTTTACGTTTTCGGAAACCCTTATGTTTTACCAATAATTCCGAATCTTTCTAAAGCTTCCCGAATTATTCAGGTGTATCAGGATTTCGAAGAATTTCAAAAAAATGCAGGAATTCAATTTCTTGAAAATAATATCTGCAGAGGAAACCTACCCGTAAATATTGAAATCCAATAACTTACAAAGATTAAATAGCTATATATAATCAAAAACTATCACCTAATAAATATTAATAATTACTTCTTATTGTAAGAATACGCACTTATACCCTACTTTTGCACCAGAAATTAATTTTTAACTTTAAAACGAAAAATATGTCTTTAGTAGGAAAAAAATTCCCAAGTATTGCAGTTGATGCTATCTCTGAAATGGGTGATAATTTAAAAATCAACATTTTTGAAGAAGCAGTAAACAACAACAAAAAAGTATTATTGTTTTGGTACCCAAAAGATTTCACTTTTGTTTGCCCAACTGAATTACACGCCTTCCAAGCTGCTTTACCAGAATTTGAAAAAAGAAATACTATCGTAATCGGAGCTTCATGTGATACAAACGAAGTACACTTTGCATGGTTAAACACACCAAAAAACAACGGTGGAATCGAAGGTGTTACTTACCCAATCTTAGCAGATACAAACCGTAACTTAGCTAACATTTTAGGTATTCTTGACATCGAAGCTACAAGCTACAGCGAAGAAACTGATTCAGTTATCATCGAAGGTTCAAACGTACCATACAGAGCTACTTACTTAATTGACGAAACTGGAAAAATCTTCCACGAAAGTGTTAACGATATGCCATTAGGACGTAACGTAAACGAATATTTAAGAATGGTGGATGCTTACACTCACATTCAAACTAAAGGTGAAGTTTGTCCTGCAAACTGGGAAGCCGGAAAAGAAGCAATGTCTGCTGACAGAATCAGTACTGCTGAGTATTTGAGCGCTAATTAAGCGGCTAAGATACTAAGGTTCTGAGATGCTAAGTTTTTTAACTTAACTTTTGAATCTTACATATAGTTCTACAATAAAAGTCAAGAGATTCTAAGATTAAACTTAGATCTTAGAATCTCAACGACTTAAAAAACTATCAAATAAATCCACACAAAGTTATTCGGTTCGAGAGCAAAAACTTAGCATCTCAGAACCTTAGCAATTTAGTGTCTTAAAAATAAAAACTATGTTAATCGACTTAAACGAAGATACGTTAGCAGATTTAGTTGCTAAAAACGAAAAAGTAGTAGTGCAATATTCAGCTTCATGGTGTGGAAATTGCCGTATTATGAAACCAAAATTCAAAAAATTAGCCACAGAAAACGAAGCTATCACTTTTGTTTTGGTTGATGCTGAAAATTCACCGGAATCAAGAAAGTTAGCCAATGTAAGCAACCTGCCTACTTTCGCAACCTTTGTAAACGGACAATTGGTTGGAGAAACTCAAACCAACAAACAAGAAGTTTTAATCGACTTGGTAAACGCGATCGCGTAATGAGATTGGTTAGACTTACTTAGATCTTTAGACTCCTTAGATGATGTCTAAATTTTCAAGAAAGTCTAAGAAATCTAAGAATGTCTAAAATCTAAGAAATCTAATTATGAAATTACCCGTAATAAAGCAGTTAACCCAATTTATCGAAGAAAACGATCAGGATTATATCATTGAAACTATCGAAGTTTTAGAAGCAATGACTGAAATTCCGTCTTTAAAAGATGAAGAATTAGATGTAATTGGCGAATTAATTTCGAATATGTATGGTGCGCTTGAAGTACACAAAATGGTAGTTCAGGGCACTGATAAAAAAGAAGCTCTAAATGCGTTTATGAAACGTGTTTTAGGTTCCATCGATAAATAATCGAGCATACAAATAAAAAAAACATGACAAGAGAAAGCGTTTCAATTTTGAGGCGCTTTTTTTTAGTTTTCGGTCTCAGTGTTCAGCCTCAGTTTCAACCAAGGGCGTCTTCCTGAGCGAAGTCGAAGGACTTTCACGCTGCAAAACATCTTCGTCCCGCTTGAACCAACAAACGAAAAACGCAAGTTATTAGGAACAAACTCCCTCCCCATGTTTTGTTAAAATTTGAAACTTTAACAAAGCCTCTCAATTTAAATTCGTGAATTCGCGACTATTAAAACAGCCCCCTTAATCTCTCCTTAAACCCATCAACAAATACTTTTAGATTCGAATATTAATCCTTACTTTTGAACCTCATTAATTTAAATAAAAATCATGGCTTCAATAACATTGGGAGGAAATCCTATTCATACTTCAGGCGAATTACCAACAGTTGGATCACAACTAGCTGATTTCAAATTAGTACAAAACGATTTATCAGTTGTTTCTTTAAGCAATTTTGCAGGAAAAAAACTGGTTTTAAACATTTTTCCAAGTATCGATACCGGAACTTGTGCTACATCTGTTAGAAAATTCAACGAAAGTGCCAGCAACTTAGAAAACACAACTGTATTGTGTATTTCAAGAGATTTACCATTTGCACAAAAACGTTTTTGTGGTGCTGAAGGATTAGAAAATGTAGTTAACTTATCCGATTTTCAGGCTGGAGATTTTGGAAAAACAAACGGTTTAGAAATTGTTGACGGACCTTTGGCTGGTTTACATTCAAGAGTAATCATTGTAGTTGATGCTAATGGAAAAGTAACACACACTGAACAAGTAGCTGAAATTGCAAACGAACCAAATTACGAAGCAGCTTTAGCAGCACTATAAGATCTTTAAATGGAATTTCAAAAAGACAATACCTTTGTTACCGGCCGACTAAAAAGTATGACCTATGCTTTTAACGGAGCGGTAAAATTAATCAAAACAGAACACAGCATTATGGTTCAATTCTCTCTGGGAATTATCATGACCATTGCCGGGTTTTACTTTCATATTTCACAAACCGAATGGTTGTGTCAAACATTAGCCATAGGCCTCGTTTTAAGCGTTGAAGGTTTGAATACGGCAGTAGAAAAAATTGCCGATTTTATTCACCCTGATTACAGCAAACGAATCGGTTTTATTAAAGATATTGCAGCCGGAGCGGTATTTTTTGCCGCGATGACAGCAATCGCAATAGGCTTAATCATTTACATCCCAAAATTTATATAGGCAACAGGAAACGCAAGAATGGCAAAAACAACCAAAAAGGAAACTTTAGACAAAAAAAACGAATCAAAGACTGAAAAGATAAAGTACGGAAACCTATCCAAACAACAAAAATTTGTTTTGGGATGTCTTCTGATACTCTTTTCTGTGGCACTATTAGTTGCCTTTATTTCTTTTTATGTCAACGGACAATGGCAATCTGACCAAAGTGCGGTAAGCCAGCTTGGCGATCGTACCGAAATTGTAGAAAACTGGCTCGGAAAATTCGGGGCATTCCTCGCCGATCTAATTGTATACAGAGGTTTTGGTATTGCCTCTTTTATATTCGTCCGTTTATTTTTCCTTACCGGAATGTTTCTCGCTTTGGAACTTTCTACCAAAAAATTAAAAAACACTTGGTTTTGGGATCTTTTTGCCCTTATTATTGTCTCTGTACTATTTGGATTTTTCGCCACTTCAGCACCTGAATTGGGCGGAACGATTGGATATGAACTTAATCTGTTTTTACAAGATTACATCGGAAAAACCGGAACTTTACTTACACTACTTTTCGGATTAATTGTGTATCTGATTTTTAAAATCAAACTATCTCCTGAAAAAATTCAGTCGTATTTTGATTCTACTAAAAAAGAATTCAATTCTGAATTGGCTTCTATAAAAAAACCTCAGGAAGCCGAAAGTGCTTATAATTTAGAAGAATTTGCTATCGAGGAAGAAGATCCGGAATTGGACAACATTCATCTAAAATCTAATATCAGCCAATTCGAAATCAACAAAGAAGCTTTAAAACCAACTATTTCAAACGCCTCAGAAATTGATTTGAATCCGATTTTAAAACCAGTTCAAATGGATATCAATCCGGTAACTGTAAAAACACCTGTTCATACGGAAGAATTTGTAATCGAAAAAGCGGAAGAAGAAGATATTATCGAAGAGAATCTGGCTTCCCGTCTGGTAGCCGATTTTGGTTTATTCGACCCTACTTTAGACCTATCCAATTACAAATTCCCTACGCTTGATATATTGAAAGAATACTCAACTGGAGGAATTACAATCAATCAGGAAGAATTAGAAGAAAATAAAAATAAAATTGTTGATACACTTCGCAATTATAAAATTGAAATTGCGCAGATCAAAGCAACCGTTGGTCCATCGGTAACCTTATACGAAATTGTACCGGAAGCCGGAATCAGAATTTCGAAAATTAAAAGTTTAGAGGATGATATCGCATTATCACTTTCGGCATTAGGAATCCGTATTATAGCTCCTATTCCAGGAAAAGGAACTATTGGTATCGAGGTTCCGAACAAAAATCCTACAATGGTTTCGATGAAAAGCGTTATTGGGTCTGCTAAATTTCAGGAAGCTGAAATGGAACTGCCAATTGCTTTAGGAAAAACAATCTCAAACGAAACTTTCGTGGTCGATCTGGCCAAAATGCCTCACTTACTGATGGCCGGGGCAACCGGGCAAGGAAAATCGGTAGGTTTGAATGCTGTTTTGACCTCTCTTTTATACAAGAAACATCCGGCCGAAGTTAAATTTGTACTGGTAGATCCGAAAAAAGTAGAGCTTACGCTTTTTAATAAAATTGAAAGACATTACTTAGCCAAACTTCCTGACACAGAAGACGCTATCATCACCGACAACGCAAAAGTAGTGAATACGCTGAACTCACTTTGTGTTGAAATGGACAATCGCTACTCTTTACTAAAAGACGCGATGGTACGTAACATCAAGGAATACAACGAAAAATTCAGAGCACGAAAACTAAATCCTGAAGCAGGCCACCGATTTTTACCTTACATTGTTCTGGTAGTCGACGAGTTTGCTGATTTAATTATGACTGCAGGTAAAGAAGTTGAAGTTCCTATTGCCCGTTTGGCCCAATTGGCCCGTGCTATTGGTATTCACCTGATTATTGCTACACAAAGACCATCGGTGAATGTTATTACAGGTTTAATTAAAGCCAATTTCCCCGCGAGAATTGCTTTCAGAGTAACTTCTAAAATTGATTCCCGAACCATTCTGGACACACAGGGAGCTGATCAGTTGATTGGACGAGGAGATTTATTATACACCAACGGAAATGATGTGATACGTGTACAATGCGCCTTCATAGACACTCCTGAGGTGGAAAAAATTACGGATTTTATCGGTTCGCAAAAAGCTTATGCCACAGCTTATTTGCTTCCGGAGTTTGTTGGAGAAGAAAATGGCATCAATCTTGATGTGGATATTTCCGAAAGAGACACTTTATTCAGAGAAGCTGCCGAGATTATTGTCAATGCACAACAAGGTTCGGCTTCATTACTGCAAAGAAAATTAAAATTAGGGTACAACAGAGCCGGTCGTTTGATCGATCAGCTGGAAGCAGCGGGTATTGTTGGTCCGTTTGAAGGCAGTAAAGCAAGAACCGTAAACATCACTGACTTAAGTGCTCTTGACCAATTTTTTAATAATGAACAAAATTAATCCCATCATGAAAACAAAAATTCAGGAAATCCAAAACAATTCTATTACTAAGATGACTAAAAAGTGCATTCAAATGGCAGTTTTATTGCTTTTGAGCTTCACTTCTATTCAGGCTCAGGATAAAAAAGCCAAAGATTTATTGAATGAAGTAACTTCAAAAATAAAAAGCTACAACAATATTGTTATTGACTTTAAATACACACTGAATAACGCTAAAGAGAACATCAACCAGGACAGTAAAGGAAATGTAACCATGAAAGGCAATCAATATGTATTGAATTTTATGGGAGTAACCAAAATATTTGACGGTCAGAAAACCTACACCATCGTTCCGGAAGACGAAGAAGTTACAATTTCTAAAGTAAACGAGAAGGACGATACTGCTATTACACCTTCAAAAATGCTGACTTTCTTCAATTCTGGCTACAAATACAACATGGATATTGTTCAAAATGTGAAAGGAAGAAAAATACAATATATCAAATTAGCTCCTACAAGCTCTAAAGACCAAAGAAAAGAGATCCTATTGGGTATTGATGTTCAGACCAAACACATTTATAATTTGATCGAAACCGGAAAAAATGGAACAAAAACCACTTTAACCGTTAATTCTTTTAAAACCAATCAGCCTTTATCAAAAAATCAATTTACATTTGTAGCGAGCAAATATCCAAAATACTACATCAATAAATTAGATTAATTACAAGGTTGAAAATTTTAGACAAATACTTACTAAAAACATTCCTGATTACATTTACTACGGTATTTGTAATCCTTTTTTTTATCTTCATACTTCAAACCGTATGGCTCTTTATCTCTGAACTTGCGGGTAAAGATCTCGATTTGATTTTGGTTGTGAAATTCCTTTTATTCTCAATGCCGCGAATCATCCCGCTGGTTTTACCTCTATCGGTTTTATTAGCCTCTATTATGACTTTCGGAAATCTGGCTGAGAATTATGAATTT
Source organism: Flavobacterium tructae (assembly GCF_001853485.1). Classification (NCBI taxonomy): domain Bacteria; kingdom Pseudomonadati; phylum Bacteroidota; class Flavobacteriia; order Flavobacteriales; family Flavobacteriaceae; genus Flavobacterium; species Flavobacterium tructae. The sequence goes on from NZ_MIKE01000022.1 coordinate 704,190, forward strand.
GCAGCGATGAAATCATCAGGAATATCACTTCAGAGAGCGATGCGAGGTTTGATCGTGTTTATCTTTGTTTTAAGTATTGTCGCTTTCTGGTTCGCTAATAATGTGATTCCGTATGCGGAATATAAATTTATTAATTTCCGAAAAAACATTGCGCAAGCTAAGCCTGCCATGGCAATTGCCGAAGGGCAGTTTAATGATGTTGGTTTTTACAACATTAAAGTCAATAAAAAATCTGGCGAAAATGGAAACATTTTAACCGGTGTTACGATTCACGAAAAACCAACCAATACCGGCGAAAACAAAACCGTTATCAAAGCCAGAGATGGTGAATTGATGAGTAACGAAAAATCCAGTATTTTAAAATTAGTTTTAAATGACGGATATTACTACCAGGATGTTACTCCGAAAAAATACGAAGATCGCGCTAAGTTGCCTTTCATAAAAAGTGCTTTCAAAAAACAGATCATTAATATTGATTTATCTGAATTAAACAAAACCGATGACGATAAAGAAAATATAAGCAACACGAACGGAATGTTGAACATTAACGAACTTCGTTACACACTGGATTCCCTGAACAAAAATCTGGATAATGAAATCATCTCTTTTTCAGAAAATATCAATCAACGTGTGGGTATTACCAAATCAGTCGTTCCTGTAAAAACAACCATCAAGAAAAAAAATCTGCCCAATGATCTTTTATCACGCTATACCAATAAAGAGAAGGCTGATGTGATAAGAATGGCTAGCAGCAATGTGACGAGCAATATCTATTCTATTGAATCAACACAAAACGATTTAAAAGAAAAACAAAGAGATATCAATCAACATTTAACGGCCTTATACGAAAAGTTTGTAATCGCTTTTGCCTGTTTCTTAATGTTTTTTATTGGCGCACCATTAGGAGCTATCATTCGTAAAGGAGGACTTGGTTTACCTATTGTATTTGCCGTTTTAATTTTCATTACCTTCCATTTCATCAATACTTTTGGAAAAAGACTTTCACAGGAAGGCGCAATGAATCCGTTTTTAGGAGCATGGATGTCCTCTTTTATACTATTGCCTTTAGCTGTATTATTAACGTATCGTGCTACTAACGACAACGGATTAATCAACTTTGATGCAATTACTACTCCAATCTCACAACTATTTCAAAAAATTTCCGAGCGGTTTTTTCCGGCTCAAAATCAAAAATAACTATGTCAACAACAAAAATACAACTAAACACCATTGAGGAAGCTATTGAAGACATTCGTCAGGGTAAAGTAATCATTGTAGTGGATGATGAAGATCGTGAAAATGAAGGTGATTTTCTGGCTGCAGCCGAAAAAGTGACTCCGGAAATGATCAATTTCATGGCTACTCACGGACGTGGATTAATTTGTGCTCCATTGACCGAAAGCCGTTGTAAAGAATTAGACTTAAGACCAATGGTAACTAACAATACCGATCATATGGAAACTGCTTTTACGGTTTCTGTAGATTTAAAAGGTCATGGCGTAACGACAGGAATTTCGGCAGCTGACCGCTCTAAAACGGTAATAGCATTGACCGATTCAAATGTTAAACCACATGAATTGGCGCGTCCGGGACATATTTTTCCTTTAGTAGCCAAACAAGGCGGAGTTTTAAGAAGAACCGGACATACAGAAGCCGCTATAGATTTTGCCCGATTAGCAGGATTTAAACCCGCTGGTGTTATTTGCGAAATTTTAAATGAAGACGGTACCATGTCTCGTTTGCCTGAACTGGCAAAAGTGGCTAAAAAATTCAATTTAAAATTAGTTTCGATTGAAGATCTGGTAGCTTACAGAATGCAACACGACAGTCTGATTGTAAAAAAAGAGGATTTTGATATCGAAACCCGTTTTGGAACTTTTAGATTAAGAGCATACGAGCAAACCACCAACAAACAAATTCATATTGCCTTAACAAAAGGAACCTGGAATCTGGGAGAAGCAATTTTAACAAGAATCAATTCGTCGCAGGTAAACAACGATTTACTAGGTACCTTAACTAATAATGCAGAACAGCAATTAGACGATATGTTTAAAGTGATTAATGAAAATGGTAAAGGAGCCGTATTATTCATTAATCAGGATATGACGGCAGTAAATCTGTTGAACAGAATTTCCGAACTTAAAACTTTACAGGCAGGAGGAACAATGAAAGCTCCGAAAGTAATCATTGACAGTAAAGATTATGGAATTGGTGCGCAAATTTTACACGATATCGACATTTCAAAAATCAGATTGGTTTCTAACACGGAACAAACAAAACGTGTGGGAATGATTGGATATGGACTTGAAATTACCGAATACGTAAGTTATTAATATATGGGAACAGTAGAAGAAAGAATTATAAAATCGGAAACACGAATATTTAAAGCGGTTTTCCCGAGTACAACAAACCATTACGACACTTTATTTGGAGGAACAGCTCTTCATGTTATGGACGAAGTTGCTTTTATTTGTGCTACAAGATTCAGCAGAAAAAAAGTAGTAACGATTTCAACCGGTCAAATCGATTTTAAAAAAGCCATTCCGGCGGGAACTTTAATCGAATTAGTAGCCAAAGTGATCAGTGTTGGAAGAACGAGTTGTAAAATTCACGTCGATATTTTTATGGAGCAAATGTATTCCGAGCTTCGCGAAACCGTAGTTTCAGGAACATTTTCGTTTGTTGCAGTGGATGAAAACAAAAAACCGGTGCCTATTTTGGACGACCTGAACTAATTTTTCAAAAATCTATTTTTCGGAAATACTGATAATTAGATACTTGAAAATTATTTCAAAAATAGCTCAAAAAAAAGCACTGAAAAAGTTTTGAGAACCGAAAAAGCATCTTATATTTGCACTCGCAGTCAGCAAATGATCGCAACATACTGGAGAAATGGCAGAGCGGTCGAATGCGGCAGTCTTGAAAACTGTTGACTGTAACAGGTCCGGGGGTTCGAATCCCTCTTTCTCCGCCAGTAGAAGTTTCACAAGAAACTTTAAAAGTCAAAAGCCTTTAAACACTAGTGTTTAAAGGCTTTTTCGATTTTACACACTTTTCAAAAAGCACATGTTTTATCAAAGAATGGTGGCACAATCAGTGTCCCACTTTTTTTGAGATCTTTTTTCTCAAAATTAGACCACTAAAACAAAAGAATTCCCCGGGAATTCCCTGCTGTTAATGGGCTCTCTTAAAATTATTAATTCAATTTGATTATTAATTTTAAAATTAGATAACATGTTAAAAACAATTTTTCTGCTAAAATCCGGCAGAGTTAATCGAGATGGAGAAAGCTCTATTATTCTAAGGCTTTCTTATAAAACCAAAACAATTACAATCGCCTCGGGAAAATATATTTCGAAAGAAAAATGGATCCAGACAAACCATCTGAAAAATACACTAAAGGCGGAAAAAGAAAAGGTAATCAAAAGCTCTCTTGATCTCATGCAGCTTAATGCCGAAAAGAAGTTTACAGAACTCTTCCGAATTGATCCTGAGGTTGATCTGGAACTGCTAAAATCTGAACTTACAGGAAAAGCCAAAATCGGCCAGCCTCAAGGGCCTTCCATAATTTCAATTATAGAAACATACAATATATTCTTCACCAAAAGAGTCAATTCCGGAGAACGCGCTGCGGCTTCACTGCAGAAGTACAAAAGAGCAAAGGATTTACTTTTGGATTTCATCACCAGCGCCTACAAAAAGGAAGATATGCCTGCATCTGAAATATCAAGCTCGTTTGTGTTTAAACTGGAACAGTTCCTTAAATACGAGAGCAGTTTTAAAGATCAGACAGGCATCAAAAACAATTCGGTGGTAAAGTATATGAAAATGTATAAAACTGCCTGCAATTATGCCATTAAAATGGATTTGATCATAAAAAACCCATTCAACGTTTACGACGGAAAGCTGAGTGTAAAAGATGCTGTTTTCCTGACCCAACATGAACTTAATACAATCGAGAATAAAATATTTTCAACGCCCCGTCTTGAAAAAGTTAAGGACATATTTCTTTTCAGCTGCTATACAGGATATGCACCTGTCGATGCCATGGATCTGACCGAAAGAAACTTATCAGAAGATTCGACAGGAAATTTATGGATTATGACCAGCAGAGCTAAAACTGCTATAAGAGCTAATGTTCCTGTACTAGCAACAGTTGAAAAAATTATTGCTAAATATAAAAACCAGCAGAAGGGTCTTATCCCGAAAATTTCCAATCAGAAAATGAATGCTTATCTTAAGGAAATAGCTGATGTCTGTGGTATAGACAAACATCTTACATGGTATGTTGCCAGGCATACCTTTGCCACTACTGTCACTTTAGGGAATGGAGTAAGACTGGAAAATGTATCTGCGATGATGGGGCATACAAACACAAAACAGACTCAGCATTACGCAAAGGTTTTGGATGTGAACATAATGGAAGACATGGAAAAACTGAAATCTAAATTTAAGTGATATTTTTTTAGAAAGCGGGTCCCCAATTTGCAACTTCTTTTAAAACTTTGATCAAATTTAAAACAAAAAATCAAAGGACTATCTGTTAGACATATAAATGAACTGAAACGAACCTACAAACCATTTCAAATTATGTCTGCACTGCGGACACAATTGACATGGACAAAAAAGTTATATTTCTTTTAGTTTTTTTACTGAATAAAGATTATCTAAATCTCTCAACACTGTTGAGAGATATTAGTTAGACAGAGATTTTTTATTTGCAGGTTGAAGGATATAGGTTTCGGCTCGGAAAAAATGACCTTTATATTCAACAGCAATCTACAAATTGGATAAATCTATTCTTTCTAAACATTTCTAATTGCGTCCGCAGTGCGGACGCAATTAGAAAAACAAATAAAATTCCCAAATAAGAGACATAATAATACTGGAATTGCTATAATTTTACAATAGAGGTTAAAGCACAATTTTACTGATTTTCACCAGTTTTAATTTTGCGGCAACATCGTGGCATCATACTTTTTTAAAATATTAAACCTAAGCAAAGACAGTACTTCACAAGCTCATGTTCGAAACATTACTACATCAAAAATATTATAAACATCACTATTCTGAGATTTGTGGCACATGTTATTTTCCAAAACAAGAAATCCAGCTAAATCAAGGCTTGGTGGCTTTATGTTCGAAACTGCATACAATAAAAAGAAAACTAACTAACTTTTGAATAGTCTATTCTTTTAAATAATGCCCCAACCCAATTCACTTTATCGCCACTGTCCAAAATACACATACAAACAATCTAGAAAGAAACAAAGCTCTAGATCAACATCGTAAGATCATCAGCGAAAAACATTGGTACGAGTCCTGTTCCCGCTAAAATCAAATTATTGAAATTTACCAGAAGTTTTTGCTCTTTATAATTTAAATATTTTTTTTTAAAGTATTTGTATACTTGCCATTCAACTGGGGCCGAAAATGGTTTATTCCAGGTAATGAGCGGAAGCAAAAAAAATAAAAATCTTTTTTATTTTTCGACTTCAAAAAAAAAAACAAAAAACAGAAAAACTATTATAATTATTTAAATGCAAATCAGAAATACTACTAATTCCGATTTGCATTTTTATCGGTTAAATTCGTTTTTATAATATGCATTTTTATCTAAACTTTCTATCAAAAAAATAGCTACATTTCTTACACTTAATCTTTTTGAATTATTTTTTCTTATTTCATACGAATACGGTTTTCATCATTTTATATTAATACCTTTTACGTATGTTTGTGAGAATATAATTATTATTAAAACAATTTCTTTTGTAAACTAATAAACACGTCAAATTATATATAATAACAGCTTTACTATGATAGTCGATTTATCTAAATAAGACAGAATATATGTTTGAATAAAAAAAAGAAAAAGAAGGAAGAAAAGTTTTTAAAAATAAAAAATCAAAGCTTTCCATTAATGAAACAGAAGTAAATCAATTAACAGAAGCTTTATTGACAGATAGATCCAAACGGATGCCTAAATACTAGATTTCGAGTTAAAATTGTTCTGGCTAAAACAGATAAAAGTAATTCAGGTTATATAAAAAAAATAATCATTTTATAATTCGATAGTTTTATAAAGAAAAAATGAAATAAAATGGAAATAAATTGGAATGAAATAAAAAAAGAAATACTTGTAGAAATTAAAGATATTATGCGTACTGATACGGATATCAAAATAAATGAAGTTCTGGATTTGTTTATTGAAGTACTTAAATTTCCATTAGAAGACATTGAATTATCAGGTATTGAAAGTAGAATACCTAATGCAATACAAAAAATTCTTATTGAACCATTATCTCGAGTAGACAAAAACACTTTTTTTACTGATGTCGCTAAAATTGAACCTTACTTGAGAAAAATATTATTCATCACAAATAAACAATTATTTGATCAAATTAAGCTAGAAAAAAAAGGCTTAGGAGCAATAATATCAGCATTAGGATTAAATCCAAACAGAGTTGATTATTCATCAACGTCACTTACTCCATCTCAATCTACACATTTTTCTATACATTTAATAAAGGCTTATAATTTAAGAAATCTTGAAGGTCATAATTGTACAGAATGGACCAATACTAAATTATATGATGAATTGAGAAGTGTACTTGTCATTTTTTTATATGCAACTTATAGAAAATACAATGAATTAAAAATTGCAATTAATCCGTTCGATGTGACCTCATATTTAAAAGATGAGATTAAAAAAATAAAAATTCTTCAGTCTCGATTTGTACATATTGAAGGAAAAGAAGAAATCAACGAAATAGCACTTTATGCTAAAGAAATGATGGAAGATATTGAAGAAAATGAGGAAGAAGAAAACGAAGTAACAGAAGATATAATTGCTCGTGAAGGCACAATTGATATTCTAAGAAATAGTATCAACGAAAAGAAAATGATTATTCTAGGAGACGTAGGCATGGGAAAATCCACAACCCTTTTATACCTACACTTAAAAGATGCCGAAGCAGCTTTAAATGATAAAAATAAATCAGTCCCTATTTATCTTGAATTAAAAAATTTAACAGACAAGGATATATTAGTAACAAAGATTAAGGCAAAACTAGGATTGGATGACGACTTAGCAGTAGATCTCTTAAGAAGAGGAAAATTAAATATATCGCTTGATGGTTTAAATGAAATTGAAAATAAAATAAAAGCAAATATTTTTAAACAAATAAGTAATTTAATAAACGATTATCCCAATAATTTTTATCTAATAACGAGTCGACCTCAGCATTATAACAGAGAATTTGACAATCAAATAGGTAATTTTAAAATTCCTGTATTTCTATTACAAAAAATGAAAGATAATCAGATTGAAGATTTTTTAACTAGAAATGGAAAACCGGTTAAAAGTTATATTTTAAATGAAATTAATAATAATGATAGACTAAAAAAAATTATTCAAACCCCCTTAATGCTAATTATGCTTATTGCAGTTGTTATCAAAGAAGGTAAAATACCCAGTGAAAAAGGCAAGATAATTCGTTCCTTCATGCATAGTCTTTATGATAGAGAACAAAGGCAAATTATTGATTTTGACAAGGAGTTATTTCATCTTCTGCTTTGTTATTTAGGATTTCAATCTAGAGATTTAACGGGTTCAAATTCTGGAATTGAAAGAGATGAATACATATTACCATTGCTAGAACAAAGAAAGGAGCAATTAGGAATTCAAGTTAATTTAATTGACTTTTTAAGAAAAGCTATTGATTTAAATATTCTTGTTAACGATAATAATCTTTATAGTTTCAGTCACGAATTATATCAGGAATATTATGCTGCGGAATACCTACATCAATTAATGAAATCATAAAAATGTATAGTTCTATTTTAGAAAAATATATTAACGACCCATCTTGGACAGAGGTAATAAAATTATATTCTGGTCTTTTTGAATACACTATTGAGAGCAACGAATTTATAAAAGAAATTAATTCAATCAATGTATACCTAGCTGCACAATGCAGTACATCGTTCATAAACGAGAATTTAGAATTGGAAAGTGAAATAATTAACAAGGCTGATATTTTATTAAATGAAAAAATATCAAGTAATTATAGTATTGATATTCTATACATAAATACAATGCTTGAATTAGGACAGTTTGAAAAAATTCTTCCATTCTATGAAAAAACTCTACCTAAAAACATTCCATATTTAAATTCTATTATTCACAGGTTGTTTGAAAACAATACATTTATAAATGCAAATTCTTTAAATGCTATTTTAAAGAATAATTCAAATTTTTATATTTCTAAGATAATTGAATTTTATAACTCTTCTGAAATAGAAATTGAGGAGGATCAATATAGACTAATTGTCAATAATTTAATTGACTGTAAAAACAATAAAACTAAATATTTAATCGATTTTATTAAGCTCAAAAATGAAATAACATTATATATTGAAAAAGAAAAAATAAATGCTATCGCTCAAAAAATTGATGATTATAATGATTTTAAATTCTGGATAAATAAATTCGATATCGAGATAAACTATGTGAATTATGTTAATGATAAAGTCAAATCAGATATTTCATTAAAAGTATCATACTTGATTTTTTGTTTAATAGTAAAAAATAAAAAAAAATTCAGAAACTATCTTCATAGCTTAATTCAAAATTTAATTCAAAGAGAAGATAAACGATGTCTTGTTTTAGGAATATTTTTAATTTCATATTTCAATAAAATAAATATTTTCAAAGAAAATTTATCTTCTGAAAATTTATCTTTATTTTTTTTAATTCAAAATAAAATTAATTTAAAAGAAAGAGAGTGTTTTACTCGTACTGAATTACAAATAACAAAAAAATTAAGAGAAATTAATATTAAAGAAAATCTGGATTCATTTAAAGGAAAAATATATCATACCAAAGTACTGTCTATCTGGAAATATCATTACGTTTTACATTCTGGTAATTATGGTCTAAAACCAAGTTTATTGCCTTTTGATGAAACAATAGAGACCTTAAAAATTAATGATCAAGTCTCAGTTATTGGACTACATATTGACAATAAAAATTTAAGGTTATATACTTCTCAAAAACAATTAAAAAATCATTCTTTACGTTTCAACCCTAAGCATTTGAACATATTAAATAAAGATGATATCATTAAGTGCAAAATTTTTTTTAATGATGAGAGGATTAGATTATCACCAATAGGGTTGGGGAAAGATTTTAAATGCATGTTAATGAAAAAATATGACACTGCAGACTTTCCCTTAAAATCGCAAGAATTTGTTGTAACTCAAGTCATAAATCCTTTTTTTGTTAAGGTATTACCTTTATAAATTAAAATTTCTTTTTTTGATGTTAAAAAAAAACACAGAAATAATAAATGAATTAATTAATAATCCAAATTGGTCTGAAGTAGTAAAACTTTATTCAGGTTTATTTGAGAATGAATACAAAAGAGAAGAATTTGTAATTGATTTAGCGCAACAAGATGTTTTATTAGCTGCTCAATGTAAGACAACTTCTATCGAAGAAGAAATAAACATTACAAATGCGATAAAAAAAGATGCAATAAATAACTTTAAAAAAGACCCAAGAAATACCGTCTTTGCATTATTAGAAATTGAAGCCGCCGATGAATTATTTCTTTCAAAATATAATGCTTTTAGAAATCCTTTTGGTAAAAGAGATAGAAAATCATTTGATGAATTATTAATCAATTCTACAGCCGAGCAATATATTAGTTATTTATGTTACGTTTCAAAATTAAAACACATTACTTTTTTAATTTGGTCTATTAGTTTTGCTAAAAAATTTACATTAAACACTCAACAAATTGAGAATTTAAAACTTCCTTATGAATTACTATTCAAGAGGAAATTTTACACTTTTGCTTATGAGTTGTTTTTAATAATAAATAACAATAGTGAAGAAAAAGCAAATGAGGCTTTTGTCTATGAATTATTGAAAGAAAGAAGAAAAGATTCTTTCAGATTTGCATTAAAAATAATTTCAAAACATAAATTAAAATGTTACAATAAAGAATTTATTTATGAATCTCTATCTCTTAAAAATAAACAATTAAAAAAAATAAATCCAGAGAATGCATTAATAATTCTGCAATAATTAATCTCAATAATAATTTTAAAGTAAAATACAAATTGAAACCCCAAAGAAATATATTAACAGAGAAAATTGATGACTCTAATTGGTCTGAAGTGATACATCTTTATTCTGGTTTGTTTGAAAATATAAATGATAGGCAAGAATTTGTAATTGATTTGTCAGAAGTAAATATACTACTTGCAGCAGAATGCAAAATGACAAGTATTAATGAAGAGGAAAATATTGAAGTTGAAATATTAAAGAGAGCTTTCTATTCATACAAAGATAATGATGATTATCTTTCAATTGTAACACTTTTAAAAATGCAAGAATACTATATTGCTACTGATTTATTTAATTATAAATTTGATTTAAAAATAAATCAAAATATAGCAATTAATGCCATTTTAAGAAATACTGAACCACTTGATTTTATAAATCAAATATCAAAAAAATTATCCAAAGAAGTTTTATCAAATATTATTCAAATAGTGTCTAAAAACACTGCTGATAAAGATTACAAATACTACTTATCCCTTAGCAAAGTAATTAACAATGAAAATGTTTTAGAACTATATGCCGAAGTAAGCAACTCAATACATTATAACAATCCGGATATCATATTTTTTCTTTTAAAAAATTGCAATAGGGATCAAGCAAATATTATATTTTTTGATATTAAGAAAAAATTAAAAACGTTGACGGTAAATATTATTAATCAGATGATTTTAATATCAGATGATATTAGTGTGTTTAATTTTTATAATGAATTAAAAGAATACAATTTGAATCCCAATCTAGAAACATTCAAATATTTAATTAAAAAGAAAAGCATAAAGTATGATTTGATAATTAACGAAGTTTTCGATTATATAATAAAGTTAGATTTAATAAAAAATAATCGTAACAGAAATAATGTTTGGATTCCTTACATTCTTTATCAATAGGAATACGAAAAAGCATTAAATTACTATTATGAATATATTTCAGTAAAAAGTAAGGATTTTCATGCTGATAAATCTGTTGTAAGCGAATTAAAATTGATTTCGCATATGATTGAAATTGCACCTAATTTTAAAATTGCAAACAAATGGTTCTTATATGCATTAAGTGAATTCGAAAATAATTTAATCCCAAGTACTATTTACGAAAATTATTTATTTAATAATTCTGATGCTAAGATAAATGAATTTATTGAAGTCCATTACGAAAATTTATTTAAGGACTTTAACAAATTCATAAAGAATGCAAATTTCAAAAAAGAAGAAGATTATTTTGTTAATTTCTTTATTAAGATTTTTAAATTCAATATAAAGTTTAACTCTTTAAAAATAATTATATCGAGAGTACTTGACATTGGAGGTAATATTCCAATTTCAATATGGTTTGATTTTTTAAATAAATTTTCAGAAAAAGAAGAACTTAAATATCTAATAACAAATCATACAACATATTATAGATCTAATCCAAGATACTTAACTTCAGTACTTTCAAAAAATTCAAATAAAAAAGGTCTTTTAATTATTGAAATTTTAAATTCTTGTAATATTGAAGTAAATATCATACATTATAATTCTGTTTTAAAAAACAGTCAAGATTATTCTTTTGCAATTAACCTATATAAAACAATCAAAGACAAGACTATACTGCCTGATAAATTTACATTCACTCACATAATAAATTTATCTGTTACTGTTGAAAATTTTTTCTTTATAGTTATGGAGATGAATAATTATAAAATCAATTTTGATGAATATTTAATTAATTCTATTAGAAAAAAAGTAAATATGTTTGATAAAGCATATTTCATTGAATACTATAAAAAAGATGTTTCACATGTAAGCATTAGATGGATTCTTGATATTTTGAACTAAAATTATATTTCATTCAACTGTACAAAATCCTCGTTTAGTGCAAGTATTTCTAAACTCATATCTTTTGCTTGATTTCTTTAATGCAAATGCGAGGATTTATAGGTAGGTATGTAAATATTATTATAGGAGTTATTTACGAAAACATATTAAAGATTAATGAAAGATCATAGAGAATTAAATCTACCATTTGATTGAATATTTATTTTTTTCAGATCCTCATGAAAACGGTTCGAGAATTGTCACGTTAGGACTACTTAAAAAAATAAAAATTAAATTACAAATAATTGAAAAACATTGATATATTTAGATATAACTATTCTGAATAATACCACTGAATAACAACAAGTTAAAGATAAATGCTAAACTGATTTTTTAAAGTAAACAAACAGTAAAAAAGTAACAATTATGCTTCAGGGGCAGAATCGGTGCACTTTAGGTTTAAGACATCATAAAAATATAGCATAGAAGCAGATTTTAGCGGTTAAGTTCGAATCCAGCTCTCCTCCGTTTCCCACAACCGTTACCGAATATATATATCTTTTTTTTTAGGAAATTAACCGATTAAACTTTACATTGTGGAGTCTGAAGCTCTTGTTTATTCTCTACTTCGCAATAGTTTTTTTCACAATACAAATTGTATATATATACAATTGCCTGTTGTTCAAATGAAGTCAGAAATTGATTAATTTCGGCTCATTACTACCACTTTGTTACTCCACCTACAAAAGGTATCAATATGTTTTTAGATGGCTTTGAGTTAACCGCAAATAAGAAATACAACACTACAGAATTTTAGAATTAATGCAGATCAGGATTTTTGCTCTTGAATTTGATAATCTCATCATTTATTTTCGAATTCAATTCTTCATTTTCATCTTCTTTAAGAAGCTGTCTTACTTTATTTAAAACCAGCGCCCTATTTCTAGCTCCTTGGATTCCGTATTGATCCAATAATTTTTCCTCTTCCTCTGTAATGCGTATTTTTAGTTTCTCTGTATCAATTTGATATTCTTTTGTAACTCCTCCGAATTCATTTAAAAGAAATTTGAACGCTTGATTCGCCATGTTCAAAAATCCCTTTTTTAAGCTTTCTTCTACAGAAGCACTTAAATCTGGACTATATTTTAGCAATGGTTTATCAATACCGTCAATAAATTTTGGTAAATCTTCAAAATTATTGCATTCAAAATTATGTGCAAACTGATTTCTAATACTGATAATATGTAATAAATTGGCATAAGTCAACTTGTCAATTTTACCGCAATCCACAAGCAGATCAATTTTAGCACGCAAACTTATCGACGAGGTTTTATTATCTAATGACTTCGTACTGCCCAGTAACTCCAGCCCCATCATGTGCTTGATAAGTTTAGAAGTTAATGACTCAAAGAAAAGAGCTTTTTCAATTGCAATTTGTCTATTTTCAAATGTAGGCTGAAAGTTCATTTTTTTTCTTTTGATTAATTATAATTCCTTATGATCTAAATTGGAAAAAAGTTAAACAATTCTATTTCCCAAGGAATATGGTTCGAATTCAGTTAAGTTTTCATTACGCCGCATGCAAAATCGTTTTCCAATTAGGCCATTATCTACATCCGTTTCAGCAGCAGTCAGCTGTTATACAATTACCAATCTTCATATAGAAAATCTGAAATTTCTTTCGCTGTATCATGCTTTAACATTGACATATACTCTAAACTAATATTTGGCGAGATCTTTTCGATTTCTGCAATTCGTTTATTGTGTAAATTGAATTTCTCAACATTTTCAGCATTCTCAGTTACTGTAAGCTGAATTACTTCTTTTGTTACAGCATCTATTGCATTTAATCCTTTCTCATTAATTTGTACATTTTCTAATTTTAAAATTAGTGAAGCAGGAAAATCATTTACGTGCTGTATAATCTTGTCACCTGTAATCGGAATAAAAACCCAAAGTGATTTACCTAAATTATTTATAATTCCAGTTGTAAAAGGTTTGGCTCCGTAGATTAATATTTTTTGCGTCTTATACTCTAAAATAAATAAACCTTTAACTAAATGCTCACTCTGTTGAAGCAAATCTTTAAGCTTTTTTTCTTTATTTAATATAGCTGTAGATTCAAGAAAAATTGAATTTATTAGATTTAAGTTATGTTTGAATCCATTCATCAGAAAAATACCCACAAGAGCACCAGCTTCGCGATGCGCAAAATGATTCCTTAACTCTTTTGCTCCTCTCCATTGTTCAAATAAATCATTCGAACATAATTCTTTTAATCGTGTAAGCTTTGAATGTAATGATTCAAAACCATCTCTTTTTAAACCAGAAATTTCGAGTTTTAAGGTAACACATGCTTCAAAAATTCGTGTCGATTTTGAAAATGCTTCATCTATTAATGGATAATTAAAATAGCTATAATACATAAGCCTCTCAACTACTTTGTAATCATTAATTATCGTCTCAGGAACTAAAGAATGGAATTTTCCTTTTAGTAAATACTTTTCTCTAAAATCATCCTCAGATTTTACATCAAATACTTCCCAGATTTCATCAGGTTGTAAATAATTTATTTCTTTCATATAAGTTATTATTTTGAGGCCTCTTGAGAGAGCATTATAGCTAATATTCCCTCGCCTTGCTCAATTCGCGACTTTCGTAATAGAGTCTTTTCAGCTAAACGAAAACATGCTATAAACGGTAATTCTACTAAATTCCCAAATTGCATAAGATGTGTGTTAGTTGCCGTTATCGTTTCGCTTTAGCCCTGTTTAAAAATTCAGGAATTGTTACGTTCATATAAAAATTGATGTATTGTTCAGCTGCATTATTTCCACTTTTAATGTACAATAATCTTTCATTTTTGTATTTTTTCAATTTATATTCCAATAAAAATTCAGGCATCATTTTTCTGAAGTCATCACCTAATTCCATATTAAATTTTTCTGAATTTTTATAAATCATCATTGGAGTTTCGATATCATCTTTTTCGGAATCTTTGAATATTCCGCGATGAGTATTTAAATTTCTGGCTTTAATAATGTGCTCAAAACTTTTATGATAATATTCTATAACCTTTATTGATAATGAGTCTTTAACTACTTCCGATTTCATTAAATTACCCCATGTACATTTCCTTTCGGAATATCCAAGTTCATATACTTCATTAGTAAATAATTTGAACAAATCTAAGAGTGTATTGGATTTGTGATAAAAAACTTCGGTATGATATTTAATATAATCTAAATGAGTAATTTCATTTTCATCATAAATTTTTTTTAATGGAAAACGACGAAGAAAGACTTCTATTTTTTTAAAATCCCCTTTGATTTCATTTATTTTAGAATAAATGTCAAAAACTTTATTAGCATATTTACCTTCTGGACTAAATAACTGATGATTGTTTTTGGACAAGCTATACTCTGGATGAATACGAATCTCTTCCATTGTACGATGAACAATTTCAATAAAATCTTTAAATAATTCGCCGTTAAATTCGGTTATTTCCATTTAGTTTCTTTTATAGGGGTTGGTAATGTACTGGCATTACAGCGGAATCGGTACTAAACTAATTCCATTCTTCTGAATTGACAAATCTTTCTAAATACAAAATCAGCTTACTATCCTTCCCGCGTTCTTTTTTTAATAATTACGGTATATAATTTAGTTATGATTACTAAACAATACCAAAGATACTTAAGAAGTACGCAGTTATTTTGCGTAGTTAAAAAATAATTATCTATTATAAGGATTTTAAACAAGAAAAAAATATCTTCCCTTTTTAATGAAAAACCTTTTTCGCCATCCTTCTCCTTCGTCTGCCAAAATCAAAATCAGCATATATAGCATAGTAAAGAATTTCTTTAAATTTTGGAAGAAATGGTTTGTAAATTGTTCATCAATTAACCTATAAAATATATTTTAAATACGCAACACTCGTAAACTTTACTTATGTCTCAATTGTATTTAAGACGTGATATTATTTTCTTTCAAAATAGTAGCAAAAAAATTTCTGCAATCAAAAAAACATACTATCTTTGCACCCGCAATAAGCGAATGCTTGCATCTTACTGGAGGAATGGCAGAGCGGTCGAATGCGGCAGTCTTGAAAACTGTTGACTGTAACAGGTCCGGGGGTTCGAATCCCTCTTCCTCCGCTGAAGACAAAACCCTCAACAATGTTGAGGGTTTTGTTGTTTTATTTCCAAAGTGTTTTATTGTATTGTTCGATACTAGGGTCATCAAAATCTTACTTAATCTACGATCCTCGTATTCTGTTTTGGATCGTAAAGCATGGCTGTACACAAACAATTTTTCTTGTCCTTGTTTATCAGTATTGGACAGTTTACACAGGATTTACAATTTTCCCAAAACATTTCGTCGGTAGTCAGTTCTGAATAAGTGACCGGTTCAAAACCAAGTTCATGGTTCATTTTCATGACAGCAAGACCAGTGCTTAGGCTAAATATACGGGCATTGGGGTATTTCTCGCGGCTGAGTTCAAAAATTTTTGTTTTAATTCTTTTAGCAAGTCCGGTATGCCTGAATTCAGGAGCGACGATTAATCCGGAATTAGAAACATACTTTCCATTTTCCCAAGAGGTGATAAAAGAAAATCCTGCCCACCTTCCGTCTGAAGCAAAGGCTATGACTGCCTCTCCTTTTTTTATTTTGGTTTCAAGAAACTCGGGAGAACGACCGGAAATTCCGGTTCCGCGGGCTATGGCTGATGCAAGTGTTACTTCACAAATTTCTTTTATCCAAAAGGTATGGACAGGTCTGGCTTTTTCAATACTAAAATCGGGAATTTCTACAGCTTCTTTAAGTGGTAAAGAAGCTTGTTGTTTTTTTAACAGGGTTGAAAATGTAAAATGTCTTTCAATAGGTTCTATTTTATAGGTCAAGGTTCTCATAGTCGTTTAGTGTAGATCTTATTTGTTACTGTTTTTATTCCTCAAAAAGGGCAGAAATACAAAACACTACATCCAACTTGTATACCACTAATTCTTTATAATTTATCAACTACCATTAAAACCCTGCAAATCTTAGGCATTATATCTTAAACCGTATTTTTTGAGCACAAAAAAAACGTCTCAAAATGATATGTTTTTATCATTTTGAGACCGCTTTAAAAGGAACTTATTTTTTAGGTATTTTTTCATTCTCTACAAAGATCACTTTTGCTTATTACTAAATAGCTTCAATATAAGATTGAATGCTATCAGAAAACAAAGTGCTCCTAAAATAGCGATCCAAAAATTTGCCTTCTCGGTAGTATGTGTAACGATATCGCTTTTCTTCTTGATCGCAGCCATATTCAATTTTATAATGTGAAAAATATCCTGACGTATTTTACTTTTTAAATTTTCATCGTTCCAATTCCTTTTTAGAGCATCAAAATTAACCTGAAGGTCATATGTCACTTTTTGCTCACCCTCTTCAGTAATATTTTCCATCTGTCTGGTTAGATTATTCTGAAATACTAGTATTGCATTTTCTTTATCAGAATTCATTTTATCCAATGAAAGAAGCATATTTCCGGAATAATCAAGCGTGTTGTAATTCGCCTTCAGAATATCCTTAGTATCGTTTTCAATAGAAAAATTATAATAGGCACTAACCAATGAAAGAATAACGATCATTACAAGAAGCAGAGCTGCTCTGAGATTTAAAAGTATTTTCATTTTTAAGATTATTTAGGTTACACAAGAAACTTCGCTTACTAAATCATAAAAAACTAAATATCAAATATTTACAATTTACAAATTTTCATTTTCAAATCCTAATAAAAAACCTCAGACCTTCTCACCGGAATAATTCAGAACATCTCCATGCCTGCGTTTACTTTATACTGCTCTTGTTCATCCACATATACAAGGGAGGTATTAATATTGGTGTAAAAATTAATGTACTGGTTAATCCGCCAATAATAACTGTTGCTAACGGTCTTTGTACATCTGAACCTATACCGCTGGAAATAGCCGCTGGAATGAGTCCAAGAATGGCTAAAACAAGAATACTGAGAATCGCCCGTAGTTGTTCCTTTGCTGTCTGCTGAATGAGCGATTGTGAAATTGGATTCTTAAATGTTGCTCTGTGAAGTGCTGAAACCAATAACACACCGGCCATTACTGAAATTCCAAAAATGGAAACAAAACCAACTCCGGCAGAAACATTGAAATAATATCCTCTGACTAACAAGGCTATAATACCTCCGCTCAAAGCAAATAAAACACAGCTCGTTGTTATTATCGTATGCTTGAAATTTTTATAGAGCATAAAAAGAAACACAAAAACCATAATTAGTGTAAGTGGAATTGTCAGAGCCAATTGTTTTCCGGCTCTTTCCAGATTTTCATACTGACCTCCATAAACTAGTTCATACCCTTTTGGAATATTCACATCGGTTTTTATTCTCTTTTGCAATTCTTTTACAAAACCGCCCTGGTCTCTGCCTCTAATATTGGTTCTTACGGTCACCATTCGTTTATTATTGTAACGGTAAATATTGGTCTGTCCTTCAGTAAAATTGATCTCTGCCAATTGTTCCATAGGAATAAGGGCTCTATTTGCTGATGGAACGAGCAGCTTCTTAATCTCATCAATGTTGTCTCTGAATTGCGGCAGGTAACGGATAACAATATCATAACGTTTGGTACCGTCATACACTGTAGAAATATTTTTACCCCCAATTGCCGCTTCAATCATATTTTGAATTTCGGAAACATTAATACCATATCGGGCAGCATATTCCCGGTTTATCTTTATCGCCAGCTGTTCCTGTGTTCCCTCCTGCTCTATATTTACTCCTTCGCTTCCCGGCATCGATTTCATAATCGCAACAATACTATCTGCTTTTTTCCTCATCATTCCCAAATCTTCTCCTACAATAGAAACGGCTAAATCTGCTGCACTTCCGGTAACAATTTCCATTACCTGATCAATAATAGGCTGTCCTGACGTAAATTTCACACTAGGGAGCTCTCTTTCGAGCTCTAAGCGAATATCTTTGACAAGTTCTTTTTTTGAAATGGTATCACTCCATAAATGATACTCTTTTAGTCCTACCAAAATTTCGTTTCTATTGGCCGGGAAAGGATCTGTTCCGTCATCATTTCGGCCCGTTTGTGTAATCACAAAATCGATTTGCGGATATTTTGAAATGATACTTCTTATTTTAGGCGCATTTTTAGCATTTTCCTGTATGGTGATTCCCGCCGGAAAATTTCCTCTAAGAAAAATAGAACCTTCGTCTAATTCCGGTAAAAACTCTGTTCCTAATTTTAAACCAAATCCAATTAAAAGCAATACCAATCCAAACCCGATTACAACAGACTTTTTATAGTTCGTCAAAATTTTATGGAGGAATTTAGCATACAACCGTTCAACAAACTCAAGCACCTTATTATTATGTTCCTTGAAAGATTCATCTTTAGCTGAAACTGCTTTATTATAAACGAAAGAAATCAGAACCGGAATAAAAGTCAGTGCTGCCAACATCGAACCAACCACAGCGAAAGCTAATGTTAATGCCATTGGAGAGAACAATTTACCTTCAACTCTTGTCATTAGCAAAATTGGCATGTAGGCCAATATAATGATGGTAACAGAAAAGAAAATCTCACGTCCAACTTCCTGAGCTGACAGTAAAGTGATGTGTACAATGCCATTTTCTTTTTCTTCGGGTGTTGCTGTCCGGTATTTCCGGATTAGATGTTCTGCCATGACTACCGCGCCGTCTACAATGATTCCAAAATCGATTGCTCCCAACGATAATAAATTGGCCGGAATGCCTGTAAACCGCATGATGATAAATGCAAAAAGCAATGAAAATGGAATGGTCAAAGCTACCACTAAGGCACTTCTCATACTGCCCAAAAAGAAAATCAAAATAATGATGACAATACTTACACCTTCAAAAAGCGTTTTACCAACGGTATGAAGGGAATGATCAATTAGAAAACTGCGATCATAAAGCGTTCTGATTTTTACTCCTTCCGGCAGTTCTTGTCCTTGTAAGTCTTTGATCTTCTGTTTCAGTTCTTTGAGTACTTCACTCGGATTTTCGTATCTGCGCAGCAAAACAATTCCTTCAACCCCGCTATTTACATTCACTTTCTCATCGGCAATTGTGTATCCCAAAACCCCGCTTGGCGGAGGAGGGGCTATTTCGACACTTACGACATCACGAACAAATACCGGTACACCATTGACTGACTTCAATACAATATTTTCAATGTCTTTCTCGTTTTTGATTGCTCCTAAACCGCGCACGGCAAATCCTTGCCCGCCTCGTTCAATGACATTTCCTCCCGTATTCTGATTGTTGGCTCTGATGGCATTTTCAACGTCTGCAATCGTTAGTTTATACTTTTGCAATTTATCCGGATATGCCAGAATATGAAATTGTTTTAGAGGTCCGCCAAAAGTTACAATATCAGCTACACCAGCGGTCTGCAACAGATAAGGTTTTATAACCCAGTCCTGCAAATCTCTTACCTGCATTGGTGAGAGTGTTGGCGGGGCTTCTACAACATATCGGAAAATTTCACCTACAGCCGTCGAAAGAGGAGCCAATTCAGAAGAAACTCCTTCAGGAAGTTCGGCTGTTGCCAGGCGTTCCATTACCTGTTGTCTTGCAAAATAATCATCGGTACCGTCTTTAAATGTAAGCTGTACCACTGACAAACCAAAAATAGTCCTGCTTCTTCTGTCTAAGACATTTGGGGTGTTCTGCAACGCTCTTTCAATAGGAACTGTAACCTGTTGTTCTACTTCTTCGGCAGCGCGCCCCTGATACTGCGCCACTACTATAACATTTGTATCTGCTATATCCGGGTATGCTTCAATTTTTAACTGGGTAAAACAGATGTAACCAACAGCCATTAACGCGATGCTGATACCTACGACCAGCCAGCGATTTTTCAGAGAGAATATGAGTAAATTTTTAATCATGATTACCAGAGTTCAACAGAGTGGGTTATAATAAACCCGCCTCGGTATTGCTTTCTTAATTCAGTTAATACTTCTTTTATCTTTTTGTCCTCGTCGATAAACGTGAGGAGCATTGGTGTTTCATCAAATGAGAATTGTTGTCCCGGCTGCTTCAATCTGTTGTGTCTTCCAAAACCGGAATGACCTGTGAAAGAAGTTGCTCCCACAATACCATTTTCCAACAGTAAATGCATTATGAATTGATGTAGAGGTTTTCCTTCTTTCAATTCATCTTTGTCGATATAGATTTGTGCTTGTGTCATTTTTACTTTTTTAATAGCCAAACGATAATCCTTTTAGCTGCATTACGCCTTCAACGACAACTAATTCATTATTGTTCAGCCCTTTAAAAACAATTATTCTGTCTCCTACTTGCTGACCGGTCTGAATTTCTCTTCTTTTAAAGTTATTTTCAGATTCTTTTACAAATACATAATTTTTTCCATTGACTGTAATTAATGATGTTTTGCTTATGCTGATGAAATTCCCTTCCTTCAAACCAAAAGATACACTGGCAAACATTCCGGCTTTCAATTTGTTTGATGGATTGTGCACTGAAATTCTAATTTTTACCATTCGTGTTTCAAGATCAACCCTATCTACAATCGCATCTATTCTGCCTTTGAATGTTTCGTTAGGAAATGAATTAAAAGAAATGTCACCTGTACTGCCAGATTTTACTTTGCTTATTTGATTCTCGGGAATATCACAAATCAAGTAGGCTGTTCCAACTTTTGCTTTTCTCAGCATATCCGGAGTGAAACCTGCCGAAATTAATCTCGATTCATGTTCTATCAGGGCTGCTTTTTCATTGGCCAAACTGGTTTGTTCTATGGATAAAGCTGTCTGTGCATTTAGTAAATCCTGACCTGTGGCCGCTCCATGCCGATTTAAATCTTTGGTACGCTCTAATTCTGATCGTTTTTGTTTAATATTAATGTTTTGAATTTGACTGATACTAATCCGGCTCTGCATAAACTGCGTGTAACTGGCTGCCAGCTCAGAATTGTCAAACAGTACAACAGGCTGCAAAGCTCCTTCGTCGGATGGTAACACGGTCGCCGCAATTTTTGCCGGTGCCGAAAACTGTGCTGTTATAGTGTTGGTACTGATGGTTTCTGTTTTAAAAAAATCAATCCCTTTTTTATCGGGAAAAAGAATAGACATTCCCTTCTCTTTTATAATTGGTGCTGTTTCTTTTTCGGTTAGTTTATTCTCTTTTTTTCCGCAGGAAGTAAATAAGATTACTACTGAAAATGCGCAAACTATTTTTTGTATCATAATGCTAATTGATTGATTAAACCTGTTGTATAAAGTAATTGAATGTAGCTTTGCTTGTAAGACTGCATCGTATCGTAATATTGCTGCTGTGTTTCTAACCAACTGCGCTGTGCTTCTAAAAAGTCAACAATGGTGGTTCCTCCTTTTAGATAAGAATACTTGACATTATCTAAAATGGTTTTCGACTGTTTCAATAGTGACTCAAAATTTGCAATATTTTGTTTCTGCCTCTCATAGTTTTCATAAGCGATCTTAATTTCGGTTCTGACTTTTACTTCGAGAGCGGACAATTGATTTTCAACCTGATTTTTTACCAAAACCGATTTTTTAATTTCTCCCTGATTTCGATTAAAAATGGGCAAATCAATATTGGCATAAACCCCAAAGTACTGAACTGCATTTTGTGGGTTCCAGATAACTCCTAATTCGGGCTGTGGAAAAGAAAGCGATTTCTGCAGTTTAATATTACTGTCAGAAACGTCTATTAATGATTTTACGGACTGTAAATCGCTTCTGTTTTGAAATGCCTTAACAAACAGATCATCAATAGTATTGGGCATTGCAAATAAAAAATCATCTGACATGTCGGCACTTACATTCTCCTGCGTACCAAGCAATAATTTCAATTCGCTTTGATGGTTATTTACCTCCTGAAATGCCGTTTTAAGCTGAATGTCATATTGTTTTGACAGTAGTTCTGTTCTGTATAAATCGGTTTGGGTAATTACTAAGTTTTTATACCGGTTTTGGTTTGTAAAAAGCAGGCTGTCGATATTACTTTTAGCGGTACTGATAATCTCTAATCTTCTTTTAACGGTCCAGACTTCCAGCCATTTATTAGCTACATCAAAAAAAAGATTGCGCTCTGTTTCACTATAGTTTTTTTCTGCAAACAAAACATTTTTGCCGGCCAACTCAATTTTATTTTTACGCTGTCCTGCTATTTGGAAGGGTTTAGTCAATTGCCACCAGACCTGACGATTTTGCTTGTCGTGCCATTGTGTGTTTTCATGAAATCCAGAGGATTGCATCAATTGCAGGGTCTGATTGTTCAGGCTTGGATTGGGACGAAGTTTAGCCGTGACTATATCCGATTCTGCAATCTTTACATTTAATTGCTCTGTTTTAAGAAACGGATTATTGCTTCGTGCAGTTTGAAGTGCTTTTTGCAGCGTACAATTTTCCTGTGCCTGTATATGAAAACAAAGCCCCAGGGAAAAGAGTAAAAAAATAAACTGTTGTTTTTGAATTTGCATCGCTAAAAATATTTGATGCAAAATTCGTCTGACTATTTATAAAACGCCGTTAGAAAACAAATAGAAAAAAATTAGAATTCCATTAGAGACCCTCACAAACTCTCTAATATTATGGTAAAAGTTGTTCCTTTTGAAGGTGCTGAAGCTGCAGTAATAGTACCGTTATGCAGCTGAATAATCTTGTGGGTCAGAGACAATCCAATACCGTTGCCTTCTGCGTATTTTTTGTTGTCACCTCTATAAAAAGGTGTGAAGATGTTTTTTATATCGTTTAATGGAATACCAATTCCTTTATCTGAAAATTTCAATATGATCTTTTTTTTATCAAAGGAAACTGAAACCATGCTTTGGCGGTTCTCTGAAAACTTACATCCATTTTCGAAAAGATTGACAAAAGCAGTTTTTAATAAATATTCGTTCCCTTTTACTGAAATTTCACTGTCATCTTCAAATTCCTGTTCAAAATGAATGTCTACTTTATACTCTGAATTTGCCCTCTGTAATTGTTGTCTGGCATCCAAAAGAACCTCATCTATACGCACCTGCTTGAATGCTATTTCAGAAGGGTCATAACTTGCTTTGGCAAAATCCAGCAGACTATTTGATAATCGGGCTAATTTTCGGGCATCGCTTAAAGCGCTTTGTATGGCTAATTGATATTCGCTTATTTCTCTGTTTTTAGTAATTGAAAGTTCCAATTCGGTAATAATAGCAGCAAGCGGCGTACGCAATTCATGGGATATATTGGAAACAAATTGTTTTTGGGCATCAAAAGAGTTTTCTAAACGATTAAGCATTTCATTAAAGGTATTGGCCAATTCCGAAAGTTCGTCTTTATTTTCATTATCATTTAAACGTAAATCAAGATTAGTAGCTGTAATATTCTTCATCTGATCTGTCATTTCCTTAACGGGTTCAAATGCTTTTCTGGAGAAATATCTTCCTGCCGCGTAAATGAATAAAATAGAAAGTGTAAAGACAAAAATGATATTATGAAGCAGGTTGTTTAATTTGCTGTAACCGTATTGATCATAAGAAGTAGCGGTAATAATGTAGCTCTTTTTTTCATACGTATACCTCAACCCTATCACCTGCCAATCCTGCTGATAAAAACGTTTTTCGCCCTTTTGGTAAATTTCCTTAACCATTTCGGGTGTTTCTTTTACAAAATCAATATCAACAGCATCATGGTAAAGAAGATTGAAATTAACATCATAAATCGCCACTTCAACTTCATTAAGCACTTTACGGTTGTTTCGATAAATATTTTGCAGGGTTTTTACCTCTACTTTGGCATTAAAAAACAAATTGGCCTTGGTAATTGCTTCTTTTTTCAGAACGGCATAAAACTCTTTTTCCCGGTCTTCTTTGGCTGAAAAATAAATAATTGCTGCAAATACAAGCAAAATTGCAGCTGTGATGATACTGAATAATATAGTTAAGTGCGTTCTAATCCTCATTATTTAATTTCAGGATAAATCCCATCCCTGATTTGGTATGGATAAGTTTCTGGTCAAAATCTTTGTCAATCTTTTTTCTTAGATAATTGATGTAGACATCAATAAAATTAGTTCCGGTGTCAAAATGAGTATCCCAGACCTTTTCTGCGATTTCTACTCTTGACAAAACTCTTTCAGGATTCAGAAGCATAAACTCCAAAAGATTGAATTCTTTTGGCGTAAGATTGATTTCTTTTCCATTTCTTTTGACTGTTTTTTCATTGAGATTCATTTCAAGAGTCGCATATTTTAAAACATTTCCTGAATTATTTCCTATGTTTATATGTCTTTTGAGTAAGGCTCTTATGCGAACCAATAATTCACGCATTTCAAAAGGTTTCACAAGGTAATCATCGGCTCCGGCATCAAAGCCTTCCACCTTATCGTCTGTGGTACCCAAAGCGGTCAGCATAATAATAGGCAAGTTGGGTTGGTTTTCACGAATGACTTTACACAAATCTAATCCGTCCATTTTTGGTAAAATGATATCGGTAATCATTAGATCAAACTCATTTTGCAAGGCCATTTTCTTTCCTGAAATTCCATCATAAACTAAAGTACAGATAAACCCCTGTTCTTCCAATCCTCTTCGGATAAGCTCAGCAACTCTTAAATCGTCTTCTACAATTAAAATTTTCATACTTACAAATTTAGATTTTATTTCACTTGCCAGTCCTTTTTACAAAATTTTTCTACTAATCCTCTTAGAAAAGTTCTGTAAATGTGCTTAAATAAACTTGATCTAATAAAGAAGCCGTCACAAAACAAATTCTATGACGGCTTCTCTATTTTAAAACTTCCTGATGATACAAATTCATGAAATTTTAAAAGATGTAATGTGATGTCTTTATTCAACAGTGTTTACACTATTTGTGAAATCATTAAAAGTGCAATAAAAAAAATCGTAGTAAATACCATTAAATTGATAACTCTGTCTTTTTGACGAACCGCTTTATTTGATATGCCCAATTTCTTTATTTTTTTCTTTCTTGTTTTATCTTCATTCATGGTTGCTCTAATTTATATTGTTTTACACCTGTTAGTATCGGTATTCCGATTTGCATTTTAGAGACAATTGATATACCAAACATTTTCAAAAAGAACAAAACACTGAGTAACAAACAACTAAAACTAAAAGCATATTTCTCAATTTACCAATACCTATCAAAATGATACGATCATCCATCCAAAATGGAAGGATTAAATTACTTTCCCCCAAAAAAAAACTTCTCAACCAGAATGAAATAAATCCCTAAACGGTAAAAGCATCAAAGTTATGGAGAGGCAATGCTTGCAATATTGTTTACCACTTCGTTTATTCCGTTTAATTTGTCTGTGGGTATAAACATTCCGTTTGCCAGAAGAATTATAGTTAGTTTTTTGTCGGGGAATTTCCTGAACGCTGTGGACACCCCACCGGAAAAACCATACGATACTTCTCCTTTAACTTTTATGAAGTCCAGTCCATAAGTAAAATCCCTTTTGACTTCGTAATCAAAGGGTTTTAACAATTGAACTTTCGTTTGCTCTGAGATAAATTCGTTGCTGTCCAGTTTCCTATTCCATTCTACAAATGCATCAAGCGTTAAATTCAGGGCAGCGGCTCCGTATTCGTATTCCGGAAAGTTCCAGTTTCTTTTTAAAATCTGTCCACTATTTGCTGTATTGACATAGCCATAGGTTAAATTTTCAACGACTTTTAAATTATTACCTTCAAAGACGGCTTCTTTTTGTGATAAAGGAAACTGTGTATCCAGGATATATTCACTTAACTTTTTTCGGGTTACTTTTTGAACTATACGATTTAAAAGCCAAAAGTTGGTTTGGTTGTAATCGAATTGGTTTCCCGGGCTGAACTTTATGGTATCGCTATATACTTTTTGTTTTGTATCCTCTTCTTTACTGTCCGTGTACTCAACAATATCCGGCAATCCTGATGAATGTGTTAAGAGATTTTTAATTCTCACCTTCTTCCAGCTATCGGGTAAATCTTCTACAAAATCCGAAATAGTACTCTCCAACGACAGCTTGTTTTGTTCGATCAATTGATAAACGGCTACAACTGACATTACTTTTGTGGTCGAGAATAAGGGAAATAACGTTTTATCAGTTACCGGAACACTCATTTCGATATTTGCCAGTCCGTAATTTTTTTTGTGAATCAGTACTCCATTCTTTACTACGGCCACAGCCAAACCCGGAATATTGTACTGCTTCTTAATTTCTACTATATAGGCGTCAATTTTTTTGTTGCTTTTAACTTGTGCCTCTATATTTATTGCCCAAAATGTACCTAGAATTATGGTCAGTAAAAATCTGTTTATCATAGCATCTAATTGTTTTTTAATTCGTTTTTGAACTATTACCGGAGACCTCATCTCTGTTAATACGTAATACTTCCCACTAGTTGCAGTTTGCCAAAATATCGGTTTTCAGGATATTTAACTTTTTAATTTACCCCAATATATTTAATTGAAAAAAATCCTGATTTTTTGATTACCTTATTTGATCAAACTGCGGTTAGCGGATGTTTTTATGGTTTATTCTTTTTTAGAAATAGCTCTCCAACTGTAGCTTTTATGTACTATTCTCCAGTTTCCTTCGTATTTAAGAATTAGAAAGTAATCTGTAAAAGTGCGCCAATTGGGTACTTTAATTTCTACTTTCGCAATTGCGGCATCTTTCTCCATATCAATCGCAAGAATGCGTCCGATTCGGTTTAATTTTTCCCCTGTTTTTATGTTAGCGATGTATTGTTTACCGGAACGTGTCCACAGCGTATCATTGGTTACTGTGTACAAATTAAAATTGGGATGGAAGGCTTTTCTAAGTCTTTCGGGCTGTCCTTCTGCCGTACCTTCAATGTAGTCAAAAAGGACTTCGGTGATTTGATCAAAGTCACTTTTTACCGTATTATTTCCTGCCTCTTTATCGTTTTCCCTGATTAATCTTACTACTTCATTAGCCACTTTGGTACCTGAAGTAGGATCCTGCCCCGTTACAAACCTGCCATCTGTTACATAAAAAGCGTCTCTTCCTTTTTCTGAATAAACAAAGTTTCCTTTATTGGCTACAATTGCTTTATTCATCGAAAAGGGAAATGTTTTATAATAGGCCATCTCTTTACTTTCAAATTCATCCGGAAAACCGGTGATTTTTCGTCCCACATAGAGTGAAACTCCGTTCTCGTCTTTCAAATAAGCAATTCCTGCTGTTCCATGGCAAATCGTGGAGATAATTCCATTTTTTTTATAAATTGCCCCTGCCAATTTCTGAATGGTCTGGTTTTCGGCTACACCAAACATTGCGGCACCTCCACCCGTATAGAATATTGCGGAATAATCATTAGCCGTAACTTCTTCAGGTTTCCTGGTCTGTTTCAATTTACTCATAAACCAACTGTCGTATAAGTATGTTTTTTGGATACTGTCGGAAGCGTTAATGTATCCAATAGGAATTGCTCCTCCCTTCGGACTTATAAAATCAACCTTGTAACCTGCCTTTGTAAATATGTCGTACGGAATTACTATTTCTTCAAAGTGATTGGATGTACTTATTTTCGTATTGCCATAAAAATCCTGATTTGAGGTAACAAATAGTATGTTTTTTTGCGCATGAATACTTTGAGGATACAGCCCCGTAAAAACTAGTGATAAAACGATTATTTTTAACATTTTTCTGGAGATTATCGGTTTTAGTTTGAACAAAAAGTACTGGGTTATCCTTTTGGTTTTACTTCCGCTTCAACCATTTTGTGAGGAGTACGGGTTGAAATTTTATCTACAATAAACCAGCCCTGGTCTGTTTTCAGAAGATTGAAATAGTCTACAAACAATAGTTTTGCAGTGCTTATTTCTACTTTGGCACTGGCCGCATTATTGGTAAAATCAATAGAAACGATGCGACCTGACCAATTATCAGGTTTAACATCACGCTTTTTATATCCTACCAGATACTTCGATTTGGGAACGACTACGAATTCTTTTTCTCTGAAGCCTTTCAGCTGCCAGGAGCTGTGGAATGCCTGACCTACTTTAACCGAGTCGCCAGTGGCCTGACCGTCTATGTAGAGATTTAGTGTTTTTTGAATCAAACTCCAGTCATCAGTAGTATTTTGACTTTGAGCATTTGATTTAAAAAACAACAGACTTAATCCGATAAACAAAAACACTTTTTTCATTTTTAATTTTTTAGGTTATTAATAATGAATGCAAATGTCCGGTATCGTCTTAGTTTACAGGGTATAGATTATAAAACTGAAGTCTCATTCTATAAATTAGAACTCATTTGGAGTACCGTTTTTGATATTCGGTGGGGGTTAATCCGGTTTGTTTTTTAAAGGCGGTGAAAAACGTTGATTTAGAATTGAAACCGCTATCATAACCCAAACTTTCAATGGTATAGTTTTTTTCGGTTTCTAATAGCTCTTTTGCTTTCTCGATTCTGTATTCTTTAATGAGATTGGAGAAGGATTTGCCTACTACTTCATTTACATATTGTGATAAAATATGTTTGGTTACTTTTAGTTCTTTTGCCGCTTCTTCCAAAGTGAAATTGGAATTTAAAAAAAGTTCTTTTTCTACTATAACAGAAAATTTTTGACTAATCAGATCTAATGTCTCTTTATCAATGCTTTTGTTTTTGTATCTCTCTTTTTCCTGAAAGAAAGTAGTTTCCTGGCTATTTCCGTAAATTAATAGTAAAATGATCAGGTATAAAATAAAGGTAAAGGATAATGCTCCGACGATATAAGAAGTGTAAGCAGCGAAAGTATAGGCTGCCCAAACCAAAGCTACTCCAAAATAGATGCTAAGGAACCATACTTCTAACTTTTTTAAGCTCTCCTTCTCTTTGATTTTCTTCAGAATTGGCTGAATATATTTAAAAGAAAAACCGATATAAACCAACCATTGAAGATATATGGCTTTTACAATCCACATACGCCAGATCTGAGGGTGCTCTACGTAAGAATAAAGACTTCCCAGAATTGCCATCATCACCAAATAAGGTATTGTATGTGTAATCCAGACTGATTTGGAATAGGGACTGTAAGATCGGAGATATAAAAATAGAAAAGGGCCAATAAGAATGCAGGCCGAAAGTCCGATTTGAATAAAAGTATTCGATAAGTGAGGATTAAAATAAAAGAAAACCGATTTTATAATTCTGATGCTTAATACCAATAACAGTAAGGATAAAAAATAGTTTGCAAAAATTTTCTTTTTGGCATTTACCGCAAAATATAAGGAAAGCAGGAAACCATTAAAAGCTCCTAAGGCACTAAAAAAGAATAACAATTCATGTGATGATAACATTCTTATCTGTTTTTTGGTACGGTTTATTGTTTTATAATCTCTGATTTCAATGAATCCCTTCAGGCTCTGTTATCAGCCGGATTTACAGAAGAAACAGACTCTATTTTCTCTGCCAAGATAAAGTTTTTTTGTGAAGAAAAAATGCAATCGCAGTAAAAACCGACAATTTAAAAGAGGTCCTATTTTTTGAATATTACGTCTTTTAAATGGTATTGAAAACTCTTTTTCTGTTCTAAACAATTACTGTTGCTGTAATCGCTTCCGAATAAAACAGATCACTTCCAAAAATCGTTACCGGGCATAAAAAAACCTCCAGAATCATACGATTTTGGAGGTTTCGATTTATTTTTTTTAGATGTTTGTTTTGGTATAAAAATAACTTTGTGCTGTTTTATTACGAAGCAAGATTAATGACAATGTTTCCATATTCAACACTATTATCAAGCATTTTTTGATGTGCTAAAGGCAGTTCATCCCAGGTAAACACATCAGATATAACGGGATGAAATTTTTTCTGTAAAATCAGTTGATTGGCATGATACAATTCAGACAGGGATGCAAAATGAGAGCCTTGTATCCTTTTTTGTCTCATCCAGACGAATGAGGCATCAAAAGACATATTAAATCCTGATGTAGCACCGCAGAAAACAACCATACCTCCTGATTTTACAACATAGGTACTTACGGGAAGGGTTTGTGAGCCAATGTGATCAATAACAATATCAGGATTCACTTTTTTGCCTAATATATCCCAAATGGCGCTTCCAAATTTCCTGACTTCTTTTAAGTATTCTTTGTATTCTTCTTTATTACCAATGTCAGGTAAAGCTCCCCAACAATTGAACTTTTTCCGATTGATATAACCGACAGCTCCAAGCTCCATACATTTTTCTCCGCGCTCATCACTTGAAGTAACGGCAACCGCATTTGCTCCTGCCAATTTAATTAACTGAATGGCGGAAGCTCCCAAACCTCCACTTCCACCCCATACCAGTACATTGGTTCCGGGTTTCAAATCGTTTGGAGCAAATCCGTAAAGCATTCTCCAAACGGTGGCGTAAGTCAGCATATAACCTCCTGCTTCTGCCCAGGTTAAGTGTTTGGGTTTTTGAAGTAATTGTTGTGCACGAACTTTGGTATACTGTGCAAAGGAACCGTAAGGGGTTTCGTAGCCCCATATCTTCTGTGATTCGCATAACATCGGATTACCGCCGTTACATTCCTGACATATGCCACAGGTTTGTCCGCAGTGTACGATGACTTCATCTCCAACTTTAAATTTAAATTCCGGATTATTCTTTAGTCCTTCTCCGATTTCCCATACTATTCCGGATGCATCACTTCCTGCGATATGAAAATCCTTGCCGTGAAATGCAGTAGGCGAAGCTGGTTCTCCCAATCCGGCCCAAAGACCATTGTAATTTACTCCGGCAGCCATCACTTTAACGAGAACTTCATTAAATCCCAATTTTGGGGTTTTAATCACTTCCTGCTGAAACGCCTGATAAGGAGTTCCATGATTTTCCGGTCGTATGACATAGGCATGCATTAAAGCGGGAGTATGTCCTAATGGCGGACATTCATCCATTTCATATAAGTCTTTTAAAAGTATTTCTCTTTCAAGTTCAAGTAATAATTTTTCCATAATTAGGTTCATTTTTTATTTTTAATTATTTTCTTGCTGTAGTAGTTGTGCAACCTTAAATTCCTTCTGCGATGACTACCATCAATTCGCAGAAGGTCAATTCTCTTTCAAGGTTGCTAAAACAGGATATGGGTTTGTCTGGATTTTATTTGATCGTACTTTGTGGTAATCGAACAAAACTTGTTATCAATTTTAAAGCTCTTTGTATACCAGGTATCTTCACCGTAGGTTACATGACCTTTATTGATTTCAATCTCCGTAAGCGGAATAGACATTCCTTTTCCTATTGCCTTAATTACTGATTCTTTTCTGGTCCAGAATTCATAAAACTTAT
The DNA here is from genome assembly GCF_001853485.1 of Flavobacterium tructae. Lineage (NCBI taxonomy): Bacteria > Pseudomonadati > Bacteroidota > Flavobacteriia > Flavobacteriales > Flavobacteriaceae > Flavobacterium > Flavobacterium tructae. The sequence continues at coordinate 736,439 of NZ_MIKE01000022.1, forward strand.
CCAATCCATCACGATTGATTTCTGCAAATTCCTGAGTGGAAAATACATTTTCGAATAAGGAATAATTGATTTCATTGATTTCTTCAATATCAACTCCTATTTCCTGTTTGCTAAAAACACATACAACTGTATTGCCGCTATGTGAAATATTAAAGTTAAAACTGCTGTCTAACATATAAGGTTTCCCATAAATGTCTTTAACAATTTTATCGAATTCAAATGTGTTGTTTCCCAATATGTGAGATCCCATGCAAACCATTAGTTTTCCAAACAAACAGTTGTATCTGTCATCCCATCTTCTGTATTTAAGTACTTCCTGTCTAAACTTTTGAGGTAAAAATTCCAGGTAGTATTTTAAAATACCCTGATCAAGATTACTATCACTTGAATACTGAAATAAGTAATATTCATCTTCTTTTAAATCTATTTTAGGAATGGATTCAAAATCATTAAAGGCTAAGTAATGTGTCGAATTTTGCATCATACTATTAAGGTGTATAAAAATTTACATTGAGGTTTCTCACTGCATATTTTGCATTAGACTTTACCAATATTTTATATTTTTTTAATTTCAATGATACCTACGTATAATTGAATATTGCTCTCAGTACTGGTTACAATGCCATCAGTTGTTACTTGTAACAATGACACTATTTTTTTACTGTTTCATATTCTCATGGAATATCTACGGATCTGATTAAATCAAACTATTTTTAAACCTCTAAAAGGCTTTTTATAAACAATTTATTCCATTTTAATTGCCCTCTCCAAGGTCATATGGCGGTTTAAGAAGCAGAACTGAATATTGCTGCTTTTAAAGGACAAACTGCTTTACTTTTTGCCGTAGTGTCAGCTACTGATGCGCCTTGTTTGATTAAACTCATCTTAAGTGCGCACATTACTCCATTTTTAGCACAGTTACATTTTGGCTTACTATCTTTCATCTTTTTGGTGTTTTTGGTTGTTAATAGTATTTTTTTTAGAAAAGAGCTTGATTTTACGGTTTGGGTGAATTCTGCCAGCTTTCAAAACTCATACTCCAATAGACCGCCGTCTCTTTTAGAAAGAGACGGCCAGTATCTATCAGGATTGTAATCATAAATAAAAACTGTCTGACATTACGGTGCTCTTCAGCTCCTATCCGGCTTGTCTAAATTTTTGAAACTTCATTGAAAGCTTACGCCTGAAGGGCTCTCTTAAGTTTTCTTTCTAAAACCAGTGTACCAATTTTATAACCAAAAAAGAAAAGAATTGCGGTGTTTAAAGCATTAAACAACGGGAAAAGAACGTAGATAAAAAGACTGGATAATCCGATATTTACGAAAAGTTCTTTTACATATTCTACTCTTGATTCATAGATAAGGAATACGGTAGTAGCTACCACGAGTCCGATTAGAAAGCACTTTAGAAAAACTCTTTTGTTTTCAATTTTAAAAGCTGCAATAAACCCCGTTACAATGGTAAGGATCAATATTACGGTATAGTTGTTTATTAAAAATTGTGCTAGTAACACAACTACATAAGGCAAGTAATTCAGTATATTTTTCATTAGTTAAATTTTATAGTGGTTATAATTTTTTCCAGTTTAGCAGGATTCGCAACAAATTGGCTTTTTTTGTACTCGCCTTTTCTCCAGGATTCGATTTGATCTTTGTAATGTGTAGAATTTATCAAACCGCTCTGGCCTCCGGCCAAAATTGTATGTGCCTGTATGTTTCCGTTTTTTACTTCATATACTGCACGGAAGACCGGATGAAACTTTTCTGTATTAATATTAATGGTATTGACATTACCTCCGATATTATCAATTTTTTCTCCCAATCCCGGAATGAACATCATGTTGTTGATATCAAACTTAGATATCTTTTTATAGGTAACTTTTTTCCATTGATCGCCATAACTTTGCGTTAGGGTGTCAAGTGTTCTCTTGAAAATAGCATCTACAATTTTTTGTTTGTCATCACCTCCCGGAAGGGTGTATTTTTTATCGTTTAAATATTTTAAGAAGTTCTGTAAAGAAGGCTCTTGTTTTACCTGCAGTCTGTTTTTTGCAAATTGCTTAGCTTCTTTTATAGAAACTTTTCGCAGCATTTCAAAAACTAATCCCTGATTTCCGTCGCCTTTCATATTTCCATCCCAATTTTTTAACTCTTTTACAATGCTATTGTATTTTTCTTTTTGCGGATAGTTATTCATTAAGGTTTTAAAATCATTAAGGGAAATATCAACAACATCACTCTGCATTTTCTGAATTTCAGGAACGGACCAGTTTTTCTTTTCTTCTAACACCGAGTAAATACGTTTGGCTCTGTAATCGTCTTTTGAACCATGTGCTCCAAAATAAACATTGTTTTGAATTGGCTGCTGGTTTGCTGAAAACAAAAATCCGTTATCGGGATTGTAAGCCGACCAGAAAGCATCTAAAGCTTTCACTGGAGTGTACTTTTTGCTACCGTCTAATACCTGACCGATATAATCGCTGCTTCTTGCCGGTAATTCGCCCGCACATACGATTCCAATATTATTGTCAACATCGCTGTAAGCAAAGTTTTGTGGAGGATAACTGTAGTCTTTTAAAGCTGTTGAGAAGCCATCCCAATTTTTACTTTTCATGACTTCATACATTGCTTTTACAGAGTTACTTTTTTCTGCAGCGTACCAATGCTGTGCATAATACTGTCCATTTTCTTCTTTTATAACTTTTCCATGTACCGTACTTCTGTACTTTTCTATAAAATCAGGTTTTCCTTTTACTTTGATCGTGTAATTTTTAATCTGGAAAGGAATCCATTTTCCTTCATATAAATACAGACTGTCATTTTTTACCTGAAGTTTGTATCTGTCTACCAGATCCCATTCACCATTGGTAATTCCCCACGAAATTTTATCATTGTGACCGCTCGCTATAACCGGAACACCAGGAATTGTGAAACCATATGCTTTAAAACTTCCGGTTACAATGTGAGCTTCATAAAAAGCTTCCGGAAGCGTCAAATACAGGTGCGGGTCATTTGCCAGAATATTATTTTTACTTTTTGTTTTGGTGTTGTTTACCACCCAGTTGTTACTTCCTACACCCTGATAGAACTTATGATTGGTCATCAATTTTGCTCCCAGATCAAATAACGACGGTTCTTTTTGAGCGTTCTCTACTGAGGCTGTCTCCAAAGAATGAGCTCCTAAATGAGGCAGATTAGTAGTGGAAGGTAATAAACCGGAAGGCAAAATGGTGTTTATACCTTTTGGCTGTAAAGGATAAAAATAAGTGATCTCCTGACCCGGTAGTTTCTCCAAAATTTCCTGCTGATCAATATGGTGATCAAAATAAGTCAGCGTATAACTCATATACCAAGTGAAAAGCAATGAATACTCGGTTTTCCATTTTCTCGGTGCTGTGCCTAACGCTTTATACAAAGGATCTGTATTCTCGTTATTGTTTAAGTAAGCATTTACCCCATCAGAATAAGCTTGTAAATAAGCATAAAATTCCGGGTTCTCTTTTTTGTAGGTTGCCAGTATCTCTTCTGATTTTCTTTCAAACTCATACGGCTTCCAGAATTTGTCCGATTTTAAGGTTCCGGACCATAAAAATTCTGATAATCTTCCCTGTACGATTCTTGAGATCATCTCCATCTGAAAGTACCTGTCTTTTGCATGCATGTACCCCAGTCCGTAAGCCGCTGCTGTTTTTGTAGCTCCATAAATATGCGGAATTCCAACATTGTCTACATAGATGTCTAATTTTTGATCACTTTTTATCTTTTGAATTCCATCACTTTGTAAAGGCACAGACAACAGACCTGTTTTATAGGTTGTTAATTTTCCCAGGGAGCCAAATGGACCCAAATTAAAGGTTGTGATAAATATCCAAACTAGGGACAATAACACAAAAAGCACTACTTTGATTGTTTTGTTTCTTTTCATTTTTTTCAAGATTATATCTTTAGATAATAGATTTTATACGTTTAGTGGGTCTGTTCCTAATTTTTTCATTTTGCAAAGCATATAAGGCCCCTCTCTCTTTACCGGAAAATAAAAAGAGAGCTGTACGGGGCCAAAAAGGAAATTATTAGGTTATTTTAAACTGTTCTAAAAGATTTCGGCAAGTTCAGAAATGTTTGTTTTTTCTAATTTACCATACTCCATTTTAAGTAAAGTATCTGCAGTATTGTAATATTTGTCATCGTGTGTGATGGCTATGATTGTTTTATCCTCATCGCGAACCAGTGTGGCAATAATTTCGGTATAAAATTTATGTCTGAAATGCGGATCCTGATCTGCAGCCCACTCGTCCAGTACAATTATAGGTCTGTCTTCTAAAAGTGTATTGATTAAAGCGATTCGTTTGCGTTGTCCGGTAGACAAATGAGTGGTCGAAAAATAACCGTCTTTTATGTGCACTTTTCCTTCTAACTCAAACAATTTCAAATATTTATTTATTTTATCATAATCCACATTTGTTATTCCGTAGAATTCATCAAACAAATAAAAATCACTAAAAACGGGAGCAAAAAGGTTTTTTATTTTCTCTAATTCTTTTAGCGGAACTAATTCTCCATCGATATAAGCTTCCCCATTATCTAAATCGTAGAGATTTAAGACGGTATTAATAAAAGTTGTTTTTCCTTCTCCGTTACCTCCGTATACAAAGACAATCTCGTTTCTTTTAATGTCAAAGTTAATTGGCCCGACTGAGAATTGATTTTCTCCAAAAGAAAAGGCATAGTTTCGTATTTTTAAATTTGAAAAATCTTTGTATTCTTCTTTATCATCAACCTCTTTCAATTTTTCAAGTTCGGTAAGTTCTTTTTTTAGTTTTTCCATTTTTTTCAGGGATACTAAGGCTCTGTTCATTACCGGAATAATAGACATTACACTTACAATTGGTCCCATTAAATACAATAAAACAAATATGAAACTTATTTTGATTGCTATAGGCGTTTGAAATACTGGTCCTGCAAACACCAGAATAAATGTAATAAGGCTATAAAATAATAACTGACTTATTATTTCGCTATTTAGATATTTTAAAAGTGCCGTAACATATTTATCTTCTCCGGTTGTGGCAATTTTCATTACTTTCTGATCGTAAATCTGAGTTCCTTTATCGCTGTTGATATTAATTTCTTTAGCTCCGTTGAGAATGCTGTTAAAAATTCCGATAAATACTTTTTCCAATTCTCGTACTTCTTTTATTTGTCGATTACTGGTTTTTGCCCTCAGTGTATATATGCATACTCCTAACGCAATAACAGCAAGACTGACTGCGAATAGTTTTAAAGACAAAAAGGCCATATAAACCAAACAGGCAAGTATTAGAATAATCGAAGAAAAAAAGGTAATAATCATTAAGGAAGCATTTGAAATATGATTTACGTCTGTCGCCAATGTTGTATATACTTCCTCTTTGTATTCCTGAAGTTTTCTGTAAGGTGCTTTAAGAATCAATTTTATTACATCTTTTCTAATGTCCCAGTATATTTTTTGAGACAATCGAATAATCCCTTCTGACAACCATCTGCGCGAAACAAAAAATACAACAATGGTTCCTGCAAAAAGGTACAGATAATTTTGCATGGATACTGTTTCGGTTGAGGTTATAGAATTGCTTATAATTTTATTAATTATGGTGATAAATGCAAATCCCGACAATCCTGAAACTATAGCCAGTAAAGAGTATCCTATCAAGGGTCTTAAAGGTATGAGTTTAAAGTCGCTAATTTCTGATATATTGTTTTTCATAGCTATTTTTTAATAAAATTGTAAATAGTCCCCGGCCCCACTACGCAGGAGTTTCTATTTTACTGATTTAGTTTCCGGTGGGATGATTTTGCTTTCGCGAAAACAGAACAATAAGTGTATATTTTAAACCTGCAAATACACACTTATCAGATGGCTTTTATCTTTTTTCTGTTAGGTACACACTGCTGAATAAGCAGCACATTCACTAATAATTTTTGCCAATGTTTTTACCTGATTGTGAATAAAGAAATGATTTCCGGGCAGTACCTGATAGTCAAATTTTCCACTGGTATATAGTTCCCAATTCTGAATGTCTTTGGATGTTTCTTCCTGATCTCCCATCACGGCATAAATTGGAGTGTTAATTACAAGACCTACTTCAGAAAGTTTATTTTTTTCTAAAATTTCAAAATCGGCTCTCATGATAGGACTAAAATAATTGTAAAGATCTTCATCTTCGAGTATCTCTTCCGGAACTCCCCCAAGAGATCTCAGTTCTTCTTTAAATTCAGAATCAGCTAAGGAGTGCCTCACTTTATCATTATAAGAAGCACCAGGCCCCGGATTACCTGAAACAATTAATATATGGGGCGAATCCAGCTGTTCTTCCATTTTTTTTGCAACTGACAATCCTAAAGTTGCCCCCATACTATGACCATAGATAATATAGGGTTGGTTACTATTTCTCAATCTTTTAATTTGAGATACATAATCATCTATGGCATCTGTCTTTTTATGAAGATGTCTTTCGAGATTTCTTTTTCCTCTACCCGGAAGTTCTAAGGCATGATATTCAAAACTATTCTGAATATAGTTCTTTAGAAAATCAAAAGAGTAGCAACTTCCTCCTGCAAAATGCAGTAAAAATATCTGTATTTTTTGATTTGAATACATAGTTTGTTTTTTTAAGATGTAGCAATTGTAAGGGTGTTATTCTCTGTTACTTTTATGCTCTTTTCTACTTTTAGCTTTGTTAAATCTATAGTTGAAATTAAGGTTCCATCTCGCTGCATTAAAATTGGTCATCTGGTTTACAACAAAATCACTTCCAATGGTTGTTTCTCTTGTTTTTCGAGTATTAAAAATATTACTTACTCCCAGTGTTAATGTTCCATTATTATTAAACAGCGACTTTCCTAAAGCCATATTCAGATAGTAAAATGACTTGGTTCTTGTCTGAGCATCACTTACAGGTGCCTGATATTCGAATTTACTTTGTAATGTAAAGTTTTTAGGAAACTTAACCTGACCTAATAAAGTTGCTGTCCAGGTTTCATTAGAATAATCCAGATTCGTTGTTCCCACACTTCCTTTCTGATCAAAACTATAGGCATTAATTACTGCATTTAAAGACAGCCATTTTGCCGGAGCATACTGTGCTGAAAGCTCTACTCCAAATCGCGATTCTTCATCAAGATTGATTAAAACGGTTTCAAAAACATCGTCTGAATTTTGCGATGTAAAATATTGAAAGTTGTTTTGGGTTTTAGAGTAGTACACAGACGGATTAAGTACCCATTTTTTTGTTTTGCTTAAAAGACCTAATTCAATACCATCTGTTATAGAAGGTACAAGTCTGATGTTTCCAAAAATACGGGAGTTAAAATCCTGAAGTTCCGGAAAAGGGTTTAACTGAAATAAATTAGGCCTGTTGATACGCTGGCTGTAATTTAACTGAGCTGTTGTTTTGTCGGAAAGGGCATAACTTAAATTTACAGATGGAAATAGTCTTGTATAGGTACTATCTATAAGAATATTTCTTGTGTTTTGATCTTTAATTTCGATACTGGTATACTCTGTTCTTAAGCCTAACTGGTAACTGAATTTGTTTATCTTATTTCCATACTGGACATATGCCCCAAGAATTTGTTCTTTGTAGTCTAATCCATTATTAAAACCATCTATTGGCTTTAAAGTTCCGTTAACCTCTTCATCAGCGGCAAAATCTGTAGTAATTAATCTGTGTTCGACTTTTACTCCTGCTTCAAGATTTGCAGTTTCGCTTAAAGGGGTTACAAAATCAGATTGGACTACAATATCATCATTTCCTCTGTTGGATTTTGTATCGATAAGAGAACGGTCTCCGTTGTTAGGTGTAATCGTTCTTCTCTCAATGTTAAAGTCTTTTGTACTATTCCAAAAATCATACTGAGCGTCTATTGTAAATTTCCTGCCCGGTTTTTTGAACGTTTTGGTATAGTTAAATTCCAACTGATTGTAACTTCTTTTTTCCTGTGAATCAGCGATGGTTTGAATGTGTGAATTACCAACTCCGTCTCCTGAAAGATAATAGTTAAAAGTATTGGTATCTTTATCTTTGGTCTGATTTCGGTAAAATGCTGCTGTAATCGAATTGTCGTCATTTATAGCATAATCAAGTCCCAAATATACCAATCCACCATCATCATGTCTGTCCTGATCTTCGCGCTGGCTTAAAAAAAGATTCTTTCCGTCTGCAGTAGTCACCTGATCTCTGGTGTTAAGTCCAACATAATCGGAATAACGAACTCCAAAATTAGAAAACAAATTAAATTTTCCTTTTTTGTAATTAAGGCTTCCCAATATTCTGTGATCTGCCGGTGTTCCGGTTGAAAGGGTCATACTCCCGCTCAGGTCCTGCTTATTGTTCTTTTTTAGAATAATATTGATAATTCCTGCCGATCCGGCTGCATCATAACGTGACGAAGGATTGGTAATAAGCTCGATCGATTTTATGGATTCTGCCGGAATTTGTTCCAATCCCTGAATCGATGTTAGTCCCGATTTTCTTCCGTTAATAAGAATAAGCACATTATTATTACCTCTCAGACTGACAGAACCGGAAGGGTCTACTCTAACGGAGGGTACATTGTCGAGTACCTGTGTTGCAGATCCTCCTTTTGAAATCAGATCTTTACCTACATCAAATACTTTTTTATCCAGTTTTAATGCCAACTGAGAAGTCTCAGCGGTAACAACAACTTCGTTCAGAGAGGTCACATTCGACTTCAATTTAATCGTTCCAAGATTAATATGGGATTTAGAACCGTCTACATCTAGTGCCATTGTAGTAGTTTCAAAGCTAAGAAATTGAAATTCGACGGTGTACTTCCCTATTTTCATCCCTTCAACTTTAAAATCTCCTTTATCATTGGTAATCACCGTTTCGACAATTGATGCATCCTTTTTTATGATAACTGAAGCATAAGCCAACTTTTCATTAGGGTCTTCTCCTGTTATTGTTCCTGATACTTGAGTCAAAGATTGGGCAGATACAGAACACATACATAACAATACTAGTGCATATATGAATATTGATTTTATCATGATATTAATTATTATTTGGTTTGTTGATTTAAGAGCTTTTATTAAGCTTTCCTGATTTTTAACTCAGGACAAGATCATTTTTGTATTCGATAATTTTCTCTCCATAAAGTCTTTCCGGATCTATATCATTGGCAAGACAATATTCTAACAGTTTGTTTGACTCTACAATTGGAATAGATTCATCGGTGTATTTGATTGAACTGATGTATTTAAGCCAAGGTTCCATTCCCATTGCATATACAAATACTTCACTAGGTTTAAAAACATCTACCATTGCTTTAGCTTGTTCAAAATTACATCCGGCCAATCGTCTGGATTCGTCTTTATCTCGTGCTAAAGTTTCCGGCATCAGAGGGCCATATAACCAGGACAATGGTGCTCCTTCGCATTCCATTCCTAAGAAAATAACATTGATGTCTCCCATTACCTTGTGAATACGCTCGTATAGTTTTGGGGATACGTTGCAGGAATCTGCAGCAAACAATATTTTTAATCCGTCTTTATAAGCAACATGGTGACATAATTTACTTCTTACATCCAAATCACAATGTTCTCCAACAAATGGTAATCCTGTAATAGAACAGTCGTCGAAATGAATGGTTTCCATTTCTCCCAGCTCTATAATGTTTTTGAATCCGATTCTTTCAAACATTAATTTCAGGTTTGGATCCTGAAGAAAACCTCCGTTGCTTTTTGGAACTATAATGTTTTTGATCTTACGTCGAAGTCTCAGCAAGGTTTCGAAAAGAATATGATCCTGGTGATTGTGTGTTACCAATACATAATCGATAGATTCTGGCAAATCATCATAAGAATAACGTGATATATCCGATTCGTAACCGTAACTAACCAGAGGATCTGCAAGGATTGTTGTACTTTTGGTTTCGGTAAGAATACAGGCATGTCCAAAATATCTTGTTAGAACACCGTCTCCGCTATAACGCTCGTATTTTTTAGATTTTTCTTTTGTGAAAAACGATTTAAACAAAGGAAGGTCTTCTGCCTCAATTTCAAATATTCTGGCAATTTCTCCAAACGTTTTCGGATGGTCTTCCATTTCGAAAAGCTGATCTATTTTCTCGCTTTTCAAAGGCAAGTTTACTCTTAAAATATCCTCTCCCGGCAATTTTGGTGTGCTTAGTACAAATGATCTTGAATCATCATCATGTACTAAAAATAAATTGAAACTTTGAAGCGACTCATTGTAAAACTCTGTTTCATACAATAAGGATTCAAAAAAGCGAAATGACGGATTGTTATTGATATCATATACCAATTCTACAAGACCTTGTAAACTCTCCGGTACTTTGTTATATAATTCTATAAGTGCATATCCTTTTGCCTCTTTTTTAAGCATGTCGTTAAGAGCGAATACATCTTCTCTTAATTTCAGAAGAGCTGCACATTGTTCTTTGGTGTTATCAATAAGTCCTTTGATTTCATCTACTCTTTTTCCATCATAATCGATGAAAGGTCCGCCTAACATTTTAGGGGTTTTAACTGCTGCTGCGTGAATCATCGGATTCTGAACATAAGAAGTCATAATTTTCAAATGTCTGTCCTTAATGTTCATTGCTGCCGTAGCCGGTGATATTAAGTGAGGCCATGCATACCAGTTGTCTACTAAAGGTTCAATAGCCAAATTCCTTTTAATGTATACTAAATCTTCATTTTGAATTTCCATTTTTTTTCCGGTTTTATTTAATTAATTATTGTTGTTATTTGATTAAAAATGTGCATAAAGCAGCCAGGAATAGTATAAAGACTTACCCTAATTTCAGAGGTATTCTTTACCTATTCGCGCTGAGCAAAAAGTATTGCGTTTGTTTCTAAATCTTCTTAGATTAATTCCTGTGCAAGTTCAAACAGGTAATTTTTGAGATTAAAATCTTCAGAGAATAATGTCTTGTATTTTTCTAAGGAGCAGGACATGCTTATTTCAACTGCGTTTGGATAGCTGCTGCAGATTAAGTCTATACCCTGAGTAAAATCATTGACCGAGTGCTTTTTGCTGTTTTCGGCCACAGTGGCATCCAGCGGTTTTTCGCTTTCACTGCTAATAAAATTTAGCATACCTCCTATTTCACTTTTTACCGAAACCTCATAAATACGCTCTACATCTTCGCAGATCACCTCATAAGGAATCTGCTGATGCATAAGTGTTTCCATATAGAGACTGTAAACTTCTTTTACATACCTGTCTTTTGTGGTTTTTGAAGGATTCAAAACCGGTAAAGGCAGAAAATTATTTACAACCCCCAACACTTTATGTCTTTCGATATCATTAGTTCCTAATTCTCTTGCCTGTACCAAAATCAGCTGCAAAGCTTTGTCAGTATGTTTACTAAGTATTAACTGGTGTAACGCTGTAAAGAAAGCCGAAGGAGTCAGACCGGTTGCATTTATGGTTTTCGAAAGTGTTGCAAAATCATCGGCTGTTATCGTGGCCGTTTGCTGTACACAGTCGATCAATCCGGCAGGGGCTTCCTCTGTCTGCTCTTTTCGCACAACATCTTTTAAGGTTTCCAGCCAGTATTTTCTATGCTCATTTGCTTCTGCCGAGTGCAAATATGATTTTTGCCAGGCCGCAAACTCATAATACAAAGTATGATTGATTTCTAAAGGTTGATCGTTAAAATAAGCTCTCAGGTTTTTAAGCAAAATCATGTTGGTAAAAGCATCTGTAAGTGCGTGATGTATGCTTATAAAAATATAAGAGTTTTGATCTGACACATTATTTGCTTCCTGTATCAAAAGTACTTTTACTAATGCTCCCTCTATTACATCAAAAGGCTTAGACAATAAAGCTGTAACCTGTTCTTTGTTTACTTTTGTTTCATAATAAACTTCAATTGGGACTTCTGATGAAGGCAGCATGCGCTGTTTTACAAGTCCATCTTCTTTATAAAATTGAGTCCTCAAAATTGGGAACAGCTCCATAAACGATTTAAACCTTTTTAAGAAATCTTCTTTTGAATCAAATTTAGAAGTGACTATTGGACCTATAATCCCCTGAGACATGGTCTTACTAAGTATAAAATTCTGATTTGGCGTGATCTGAAAATCTGCTGCTGTATTGATTTCAACATCCTCGTTCTGATGTGCCTGACTTTCGCTTAGTAAGTTTAAATGATTTACCAGCGTAACCAAATGATTTTTAAAGGCACTGGACAATTCATCCATTGTTTCTTTTTCAAATAACAAAGAAGAATAGCCTATGTTCATTTTGAGTTCTCCGAGTGAGATCATCCCTACAACACTAAATCCAAGATTATTATGATTGGCTGCACTTGAATTTCCACCGATACTTTCCCTTCCATACCTGAACACCGAATCATTTTCTGATGAGACTTCATATCCAAAATCACCCAGGTAATTGTACTCCAAATCAAAGGTAGTACCGAGGTCAACGTCGTCATTTAGAAAATGTAAGACACTGTATCCTATACCTTTGTTCGGAATTTTCAACAAGTCTTCTTTTACTTTAACTAAATTTTCCAATGCATCATGCTTTGATACATTTAATACAAAAGGATAAAACGATGTAAAGTATCCTACAGTGCGGCTTATGTCTACGGTATCAATGATTTCTTCTCTTCCGTGACCTTCCATCTGTACGGTCACTTTGTCTTTATGCAGGGTATCTTTAATAGCCAGTCCAAGACAGGTTAAAATTATATCATCGATTTGTGTGTTCAGCAAAGCATGCGCTGAGGTCTGCAAAAGCGTTGTGGTTTCTTTATCTAAAACCATTGCGGTGGTGGTATCGCAATTGAGTTTGTAAGCTTCATTTTCTTTCAACTCACATAAAGGGGTACCGCGCTGCCTGCATATTTCCTGCCAATAAGAAAGTTCTTCGGTTGTTTTTAGCTCTTGTGCATGTGCTTTCAACTCTTTTGCCCAGGTTTGATACGAAGTGGTTTTATAAGGAAGCTTATATTCGTTTCCTTCTTTACTATTCGCATACAAATCGGCAAAATCCTGTAATAAAATCCTCCAGGAAACCCCATCTACCACTAAGTGATGAATAATAAAAGCGATACGATCACCATCCTTTAATCTAAAATGAGCGATTCTTACCAAAGGTCCTGTTGCCAGATTAAAAGAAGACTGTAATGCTATTCCGGTATTTCTGATCGTCGTCAGATGATCCTCATCTTCCCTTAAATCGTAAAAATGGATGGTATAACTTTCTTCTGTACTGCTTTTATTGTATTGCTTTCTGGTATTATTTTCTTCCGGAAAAGCCATTCTCAGTACATCATGGTGTTGCACCAGCTGATCGATACATGATTCTAAAACCTGCGGATCAACCTCATCCTGCGTCTGAAGTAAAACAGTGTGATTGTAATACTCAGGTGCATTAAAAATTTTGTTTCTCACTTTACTGAAGAAAAATTCCTGAATAGGAGTCAAAATCACTTCTCCTGTCACTTCTGACTGATCGAGTATCTGATCGTTCTTTTGTAATAATGGTACAAGGTCTTCCAGTTTAGGCTTTGATATGATATCTCCTGCTTTAAGTGCAAATCCGTGTTGTTTGAGTTTGGAGACAATCTGAATCGATTTAATGGAATCTCCCCCAACGGTAAAGAAATTGTCCTTAATTCCGATACCTTCTTTCTTTAACACTTCTTCCCAGACACTTACCAATAATTTTTCTTCAAACGTTGTGGCGGCCACAAAGGTATGATTATCGTCAAGTACTGTATTATTATGCAGTGCAGGCAATGCCTTTTTATCGATCTTTCCATTAATTGTAAGCGGCATCTGTTCGAGCTGCACATACTTTTGAGGAATCATATATTCCGGAAGAATTTTGGAAAGGAAAGATCTTATGTTTCCGGGATTGATGGTTTCCGATGCCACAATATAAGCTACAAGCTCCTTTGCTCCTTCGTATCCTTCTTCCACACCCACAACAGCTTCGAGTATCTGATCGTCAGTTAACAGCTGTTGTTCTATGGCAGAAAGTTCGATGCGATAGCCTCTTATTTTTACCTGTTCATCATTACGCCCTTCGTAGATGATGTTCCCTTCTTTTGTCCACTTGCCTAAATCTCCTGTTCGGTACAGATTCCCTTTCTCAGCAAATGGATTTTTAATAAACTTACTGTTTGTTAATTCTTCGCGGTTTAAGTATCCTCTCGCAACTCCTGTGCCTCCGATACATATTTCTCCTACTACTCCTACCGGAACCAGATTGTTGTGGTGATCCAGGATATGTATTTTAGCATTCGAAATTGGTTTTCCAATTGGAATATTACGGTAGGCCTCTGTATTGCTTTCGGGCATTTTAAAAACAGTTCCGCAAACACTGGCTTCTGTTGGACCATAAGCATTGTAATAGGTTCCGTATTTAAAGTATGGTTTCATGATTTCATAATCCGGCGCCTCTCCTGCTGTGATGAGTGTTTCTAATGTCTTTAAATCATCTATGTCAACCAGGGCAATATAAGAAGGTGGTAATGTCGCAATATTAATTTTATTTTCTTTTATGAAAGCAGTAAGGGTATTGGCATCTTTTCGCTGTTCATCATTTGCCATATAAAGACTTCCTCCTGATAAAAGAATCATAAATGTTTCCCATACCGACGCATCAAAAGAGAAGGGTGCAAACTGCAATCCTTTGTTGCTCTCATTCAGTTTAAAATAATCGATTTGCGAAAGGATGGTATTTACGATCTGACCGTGTTCAATCATCACTCCTTTCGGAAGTCCTGTTGATCCCGAAGTATAAATTACATACGCCAGATCAGAAGGGGTTACCTCAATTGCTATCGAATCGCAGTCACTTACATCAAAACCTAAATCTACTGCTATTAAAGCTCCGGTATAAAATTCCAGATCAAACATATAGGAGGTTGTGGTAATGAGCAATTCCAACTGTGTATCGGAAATGATATGCTCTTTTACCTGATTAGGCATTTCAGGAGCAATCGGAACATAAGCACAGCCCTGTTTTAAGATCGCAAGTATAGCAATGATATTCCATTCATTACGGTCTAACTGTATTCCGATGAGTTTTCCTTTTTGAATTTTATAATGTGCCTGAATGTAACGTGCCAGATCATCAGAAGCCTTATCTAAAGCGGCATAGGTAAAGTTATTTTTACCCGCCACAAGAGCCACTCCCTCCGGAGTTTGTTTTACTTGTTTTTCAAATAATGACAATAAGGTTTCGTCTTTAGAATAGTCCAGTGTAATGTCGTTAAAATCCAGTACCAGTTCTTTTCTTTCTTCAGCAGACAGGTAATCAATTTCCTGAAGAGGAATATCGGACTGTAAAACAATTTTCTCCAGTAATTGTTTGAAATGTGTCATCAAACCTGATACAAATTCAGCTTCAAAAACGTCTGTATTGTACACCAGATGGCAGCATAAATGCTCTCCTTCTTCCATAAAATTGATGTCTAAATCTGTCAGTACTGAAGTTTCTCCCAACTGTTTTATGGTGTCAATCTGACTTTCATCTACCTTGAATTGATGGCTGTTATCAATCGCATTCTGCAATAGAATCATCACATCAAACAGAGGTGATCTTGACATGTTTTTATTATAGTTGATGAGTTTCAGTACATGATCAAAAGGATAGAACTGACAATCTAAGGCTGATAATGTATTTTCTTTTACAGTGTCAAAAAACGTACTGAATGTCTGTTCCGGATCGATCTGATTGCGCAGTGGCAGGGAATTGATATAACATCCTATCTGCCCTTTTAAATCGGCGTGGTCACGTCCGCCAACTGCTGTACCTATAATAATGTCCCTGCTATTGGTATATTTATAAACCAGTACATTCCACACAGCAAGCAATCCCATAAATATACTTCCTTTTTTATCTGAACAAAGCTTTTTAAATTCTGCTGTTGTTTGTTTCGAAAGGTAACTTTTAAGTGCAAAACCATTGACTGTTTTAACGGCCGGTCTGCTTTTATTATTTGTAAAGTTAATTATGGGTAATTCTCCTGAAAATGTGTCTTTAAAATAAGCTTCCTGATCTTTAAAGAAACCACCGGCAAGCTGTTCATTTTGCCAAACCGCATAGTCTTTGTACTGAACATTCAGTTCCGGAAGTTCATGAGGAAGCCCCAGTGAAAATGAGGTATAAAAAGCAAAAATGTCTTTAAACAGTATTTCAAGAGACCAGGAGTCGCTTATCACGTGGTGTATGTTGCAGTAAAAGATAAACTCACTTTCTGCTAATTGAAATAAATACACTCTGATCAAAGGACCATTCTGAATATCAAATGGTTCGTTTACATCTTCTCTGGTGAAGTTTTTTACATCTTCTTTCCCTTTATTTGAATTTCTAAAGTCAAAAAACTCAATTGTAAAATCTATTTCGTCTTTTTCCAGAATATGCTGTCTGATTTCTCCCTCTTCACTAATTCTGAAAACGGTACGCAATGACTCATGTCGTTCTATGGTGCTTAATACTGCACGTTTAAAGTTTGCAACATTTATATCCTGTTTGAGATAAACCGAATTTGGAACGGCATAATTGAATCCTTTTGCTTCTGTATCTAAAAGTATAGAAGATAACATTCTAAGCTGGCTTGACGAAACTTCGTAGCTGTTTTGTTTCTCTGCTTTCGGAATACTGTTGTGTTTGTTTACAGACGAGTATTTGGTAAGATAGGAGACAATTTCCTGTTTGTTTTCTTTTATCTTTTGAATAAGCACCTCATCTATAACGTCATTCTTAAAACCAAGTTTAAGATCTGTACCTTCTAATGATATTGTAATATTATTTTCATATATCTCATTTAATAAATTGACCATTTCATTTCGTTTTTGGTTTTACATGATGTTTGTTTACAAGTAATAATGTGTTTCAATCTTCTTTAGTTTTGGTTCGTACAAAAGAAAAGTCAGGTGTTTTTTTTAGATTGTCATTACCGATTTATAGGTACTCTCTTCCTGAAGTGTCACAAGCTTTAATCCCATATCAATCTCTGCAGCCAGTTCTTTGATGGTCGATTTTTGGTAGAAATCTTTAATTTTGATTTCGATGTCAAATCGTTTCTGAATTAGTTTAAGCATGGTAACACCTTTTAAAGAATTACCTCCTAAGGCAAAGAAATCATGTAAAACTCCAATTTCATCTTTACTAAAAAATGATTTCCACATTTCAACAAGCTTTTCCTCAGTTTCATTTGATGGTGGTACATAGTTTACAAAAGACACCGCATTATCCTCTAAATCCTCCTGGAAGGCTTCACTGTCATCATAATCTTCTGTGGTGAGAGGAGCAGCAATAGCGCCCTCTTCTGATCCTGAAAAATTGAGAAACGCAAAAGGATTTACTTTTACAGGCAGTTTTGTTTTATTAAATACATAACCCGGCATTGACACTCTGTATGGCTTTTGCTCTCCGTAGTAAGTTTCCCAGTTAATATCGATACCATTCATCCACAATTCTCCTAATTTTTGACAAAGATGCTCCTGATCATTAATTTCCTGTTTGGGATGTCTGACCAAATTTATAGCGGTATTATTGGAAGTTTCATCGTGCTTTTGCTGCTGAAACAAAGTGGTTAAGGTATTTCCTGGTCCGACTTCAATAAAAATGCTATCCGAATCTTTTAACAATGTGGCTAATCCGTCTGAGAATCGTACTGTATGACGCAAATGATCAACCCAATATTGCGTTGATACAGCTTCTTCCGAATTGATCAGTTGTCCTGTAAGATTGGATACAAAAGGAATTTTTGGTGCCGAGAATTCGACTTTTTCTAACTCCTGTCTGAACTCTTCCAAAACTGAATCCATTAAAAACGAATGTCCTCCTAATGAAATTCTTAGTTTTGAACATAAAATTTCTTCGGTTTCCAATATCTCTATTAGTGCCTCTATAGCTGAATCTGTACCTGATAAAACGCAAGATTCCGGAGAATTAACCACTGCCAGGCTCACCTGATCATTTAGGTAGGTTTTTATTTTTTCTTCAGAAAGCGATACACTTAACATGCTTCCTCCCGGCGTCTTGTTCATTAATAAAGCACGTTTAGCCACCAATTTTACACCGGTTTCAAAAGAAAATACTTCGCTTAAACAAGCCGCAACATATTCTCCTGTACTGTGTCCTATTAATTTGTCGGGAGTGATTCCCCAACGCATCATTAATTTGGCTAAAGCGTATTCAAAAACAAATACGATAGGCTGCGTGAATTCATTTTTATTAATGTCTGTATTTTTTTCTGCGCCTGCATTTTCTCCGTACAAAACCTTTGTGACATCTACTCCGGTTAACGTTTTGATAATCGAAAATCCTTTGTCTATGAGCTCTTTAAAATAAGGTTCCTTTTCATAAAGATTTTTACCCATGTTGAGGTATTGCGCTCCGGATCCTGTACACATGAAAACGATCTTTCTCTTTTGACTTAGTTTACCGGAATAAACGGACTTACTTAAAGGATCTTTTAAAGTTTCAATGGCATTTTCTCTGGAGTTGCTTACCAGAAAACGATTGTACTTAAACTGATTTCTGCCGACCTGCAAAGTATAGGCCATATCCTGAAAATTATCTTTTTCATTTTCTTCAAGAAACGAAGTTAACCTTTCCTGATAGGCATTTAAGGCTCCTACAGATTGTGCAGAAAAACGCAATAACTTATAAGAATTGTTCTCAGCGATTTCTTCCTTTAGCGGCGCTTCCTGTAAAATTACATGGGCATTATTTCCTCCTATTCCAAAGCTGCTGACACCGGCTCTCAAAGGCTGGTTGTCTTTCGATGTCCAGGCCGATAATTCCGTTTGTACTTTAAAAGGCCCGGACTTAAAATTAATTTCCGGATTTGGATTTTTAAAATGTAAAGACGGCGGAAGCATTTTATTTTTTAATGCCAGTGTTGTTTTAAGGAACCCTGTAATTCCTGCTGCACTGTCCAGATGCCCAATATTAGTTTTTACAGATCCTAAAGCGCAGTGATGATTGGTATTGTATTCAAAAGATTTATTAAGAGCTTCTACTTCTATAGGATCGCCCAATTTTGTACCGGTACCATGTGCTTCAATATAGGTTATCGATTCAGGTGTTGCATCTGCAATCTGCTGTGCCTGTTTGATACATTCGTACTGACCGCTGATACTTGGAGCTGTATACCCTACTTTTCGGTTTCCATCATTGTTTACCACTGAGGCACGTATCACAGCATAAATCTGATCTTTATCGGCTATGGCGTCTTCCAGTCTTTTCAGAACGGCTACTCCGGCTCCTTCTCCGGATACAATACCGGATGAATCTTCATCAAAAGCTTTGCAGTGACCGTCTTTAGAATTGGTCATTCCTTCCTGATACTGGTGCCCTTTGTATACTTTTGAATATACTCTTACTCCTCCGGCAATTGCAATAGAACATTCTCTCATCAATAAAGAACGACAGGCCTGATGAATTCCAACCAATGAACTTGAACAGGCTGTATCTACATAATAACTGGGACCTCTAAGGTTCATATTATAAGAGATCAGAGTACTGATGAAGTTTTTATTGGAGATTTGATTCAGATAAAATGAATTTACATTATCATTATTGGTGATCATCGTATAGGCTCTCCAGTTCATATTATCTGAAGCAGACAAATACAGTCCGATTTTATCTTTGTATGTTTTAGGATTGTATCCGGCATCTTCCAGACCAAGCCAAACCAGTTCGTGCATCATACGTACCTGAGGGTCCATTGACATTGCTTCTTGTCTGGTGTATCCAAAAAAAGAATAATCAAAACTATTAGGGTCTTCCAGAGAAGCCTGTGCTTTTATCAAATCCGGATTAGCAAGTTCTTTTTCCGTTACTCCCGCCGCTCTTAATTCATCATCGCTGTAAAAATGAACTAATTCTTCTCCGTTCATTAAATGTTTCCAGAACTCATTAATATTATCTGACTTGGGATATTTACCTGAAATTCCAACAATAGCAATATCTTTTTTTCTAATATTATTTTCCATAGTAATTAAATTGCATCGTATTACATTAAGTTTATAAATTCATCCAGAGCTTCTGATATATCTTCCGGAACTTGTTCGGTTTGTTTTTCCTGTGAATCAACAGCATTTAAGTATTGAAGAAACTCCTCGACATTAGGGTTTTCAAATAAGGATACGACTTTAATATCAAGCCCTAATTGCTTATTGATTTCGTTAAGTATTTTGACAATCTTTATGGAATTGGCTCCCAGATCAAAGAAATTGTCCTGCAGACTTACTCTTCCTGCCTCTTTCCCCAATACTTCTGCAATGATTCCGGTAATCAGTTTTTCTTTCTCTGTTTCGGGTGCTACGTATTGTTTTTCGCTGGCTATTTTAATTCCAGGTGTATTCCCCAGTTCTTTTTTATCGATCTTTCCGTTTATGGTGATCGGCAGCTGTTTTAAGGCTATAAACTCTGAAGGAATGCTATAATGCGGAATTAAGTTTTTCAGGAATCCTCTTAGCTGCTCTAACGACAATGTATCATCGGATACTACTATATAGGCAATTAAACTTTTGATATTAAATTGATTGATCTCTACCATTACAACAGCTTCGTCAATTTGATTGTGAGCCAGCAAAGCTTGCTCTACTTCTCCGAGTTCAATTCGATATCCCGAAATTTTAACCTGGTCGTCTTTTCTTCCCAGAAATTCGATAGTACCGTCCGGCAGCCATTTTCCTAAATCTCCTGTTTTGTAAAGGCGTTCGTTCTCTGCATACGGATGTTCAATAAATTTCTCTGCTGTAAGTTCCGGTCTGTTTAAATAACCTTTGGCCAATCCGGCTCCTCCTATGCATATTTCTCCAATAACTCCAACAGGTACTATTTTGTGATCCTTGTCCAGAATAAAGGTTTGGGTATTGGCAATCGGTTTTCCTATTGGAATATTTCCTAATGGTAAATCCTCTCCTTTAAGCAAGCCATACATCGCAGAACAAATACTGGTTTCTGTGGGGCCATAGGCGTTATAGTAATTTCCTAACTCCAAATATTCTTTTACCTTATTATAAACAGGAGCTTCACCAGCTGTGATTAAAGTTTTTAATCTTCTTAAAGAATTTACGTCCATCAGACTCAAATAAGAAGGCGGTATTGTCGCTACAGCGATTTTATTCTCGATAATGTATTTCTCCAGCATTTTTGGATCCTCACGGTGTTCTCTGTCGATTACAGATAAACAGGCTCCTGATAAAAGTGCTGTGAATATTTCGGATATTGAAGCATCAAATGAGAATGAAGCAAACTGCAATCCATTATCATTATTTGTAATATCGAAAAGTTCGATTTGAGCGAGAATAGTGTTTACAATCCCTTTATGCTCAATCATTACTCCTTTAGGATTTCCGGTAGAGCCCGAAGTATAAATGATATAGGCTAAATCATCCGTTGTAAGTTTTACATCTTCTAAATCTTTACTATAATTATTCGGTTCAAAATCGGTAACCAGATCAAGCAAGGTCCCTTTAAAATCATCGCTGATCGTTATATGAGACTTATCTGTAAGGAGTAACTTTATGTTGGTATCATCATAAATGTATGCTTTTCGGGATTCCGGATGTGCTGTGTCTATCGGAATATAAACCGCTCCCGCTTTCATAATGCCTAAAATCGAAATAATTACAGACGCATCTCTTTCTAACTGTACTCCTATAAAGTCTCCTTTTACAATATGGTGATCCTGTCTTAAACAATTCGCCAAACGGTTCGAAAGATGGTCCAGTTCCTGATAAGTATACTTTTGATTTTTAAATGATAATGCTGTGTTTTCAGGAGTTTTGGCAGCCTGAAGTACAAACAAATCGATTAAGGTTTTATCAGTCGGATAGGATACTGAATTGGCATTAAAATCAATGATAAGCTCTTGTTTTTCTTCTTTCGATAGGTAATCTATGTTTTTTATCTGCTGATTTGGATCTTGTACCAGTACTTCCAGCAATTGTTTGTAATGGTTTATGATACGTGATACCGCTTCCTGCGAATACAGGTCGGTATTGTAAGTGATATTAAAAGCGAGATAATCTCCCTGTTCCTGAAACGCAATGTCCATATCGAACTTAGATACTTTATACCCTTTATCTTCTATCGTATAAAAAGCCGTCTGATCCAGATTTTTGTTTTCAGCAACATCTCTCATGTTTTGTAGCATAAGCATCACGTCAAACACGGCACTTCTGCTGGTATCGTTTCGAAGATCAAGGTCGTCTGCCAAATTATCGAAAGGATACATCTGATGTTCATAAGACGAGAGGGTATTTTCTTTTACCGCTTGGTAAAAAGAATCAAAACTCTGCTCTGGATCTACTGCATTTCGCAACGGAAGTGTATTGATATAAAAACCTATCTGATCACTTAAATCGGCATGCTCTCTACCTGCAACAGGCGTTCCGATAATGATATCCTTTTCGGCGGTATATTTGTGAAACAGGACATTCCAGGCGGCCAGCAATCCTATAAACAAACTTCCTCCCTGATTTTGTCCGTACTTTTTAAGTCCGTTTGTGACTTCCGGTGTAATATAAGTTCTCAGGCTATTCCCCGCATAAGTCTTAACGGTCGGTCTTACTTTTTGATACGGCAGATCTAAAGTAGGAAGTTCTCCTGTCAGTGTTTTTAACCAATATTCTTTATGAACATTGTTTTGTTCCTGCTGCAATTGTTCCTGCTGCCAGACTGCATAATCTCTGTACTGGATTTTTAATACCGGTAATTCCGGTTCTTTCTCTTCGAGAAGCTGTTCGTATAGTGCCAGAACATCTTTTGCCAGAACATTCATTGACCAGCCGTCGCAAACAATATGATGTATGTTGTAATAAAATATATAATCATCATCTGAAAGCTGTAATATGCTGGCTCTTACCAACGGTCCGTTTGTCAGATCAAATGCTGCATAGGTGTCTTCTTTTATGTACTGAGCTACGTTTGTATCCTGATGCAGATCGGTTGTGTAATCTATATAATTTACACGGAACCCCAGTTCCTCTGTCGTTTTGATTACCTGTCTTACCTCACCCTCATCATTGATTTTAAATACCGTTCGCAAAGCTTCGTGTCTGCTTATAGTAGCTTCTATTGCTTTTGAAAAACATTTTACGTCATATGCTCCTTTTAAAGCCAGATGAAAAGGCATGTTGTATACTCCGGCACTTCCTGTAAACTGACTCAACACCCATAATCTGCGTTGTCCTGCTGAAACCGGATAATCTTCGGCATCCTGAACTTTTTGTATGGAGAGGTGTTTTTTTACTTCCGAGTTTCCAATCAAATTGGCATGGGCCTTAATCGTAGTACTTGAGAATACTTCTTTTAATCCCAGTTTTACTTCAAAAACTTTATGATATTGGTTGATCAGTTGTGTTGCTTTAAGACTGTGGCCTCCCAGTTCAAAAAAGTCATCTTCAGTTCCTACGGTATCTAATTGAAGTACTTCCTGCCAAATGGCTGTAATTTGTGTTTCAAGTTCATTTACCGGAGCCACATACGCTACACTTGATGATCGGCCTTTATTTAATGTCAGTAAATATTTTTTATCTACTTTTCCATTTACAGTTAGCGGAATGGCATCTGTTTCTATAATCACAGAGGGTACCATATACACTGGTAATTTGCGTTCCAGATATCTTTTGATCTCTTTTGATTCTTCTTTTTGAGAACAAACAATAAAAGCAATAATTTCTTTTTCGTTCTCATTTTTACTGTCTACTAATACAACTGCCTGATGGATCCCGGGATGCTGCAGCAGCTGTTGTTCGATTTCACTTAATTCTATTCGATAACCTCTTACTTTGACCTGATCGTCTCTTCGTTGTTTGTAAATGATCTCTCCATTGTCCATCCATCTGGCAATGTCTCCTGTTTTATAAGACAATGAACCATTTTCTGTTGCGATAAAACGTTCTGCATTAAGCTCCGGACGGTTTAAATATCCTTTTGCAACTCCTGCACCCGAAATTATAATTTCACCGTACATTCCAATATCGCAAGGATTACCCTGCTGATCCACAATTGCTATGGTCGTATTGGCAATAGGTTTCCCAATGCGTACCTCAGTCTGATCGCTTGTCATTTCTTTTACGATACAGCCTACGGTCGTTTCAGTTGGCCCGTATTCATTAAATATGCGAATGTCTTTGTCAATGTCCCACACATTCTGCAATTGATTCTGAGTCAATTGTTCACCGCCGCAAATAATGATTTTAACGTTTGTTTTATTGATATTCAGCTCTTTCAGTAACGAAAGGTGTGAAGGCGTTAATTTTAAAGTATCAATATTCGGGTTGGTAAAACTTTCTATAAGCAATTCGTTAATTGATTTTTCATCTGATCCGATCCACAATTGTTTTCCTCTGGTTAAACTTGTAAAAAGAGACGTTATGGTAAGATCAAACGAAATAGACGTAATCAATCCCCAGTTTCCTGTCTCCGCATCCGTAAAATAATAGTCATTCGACCATTGTATATAGTTTAAAAGATTGGCATGCGTGATCAGACAACCTTTTGGATTTCCGGTAGATCCTGAAGTGTAGATGCAATAGGCAATATCTTCGGGATTGGCTTTATTAAATAGTGCCGTATCGGCCTGTGCTTGAAATATTTCTTCTTTAGACGGATCAAGAACAGTTAAATCAGCATAAATTTCTGCCCCAATTATAGCCGGTGTACTGATAAGTAGTTTACAGGCTGCATCTTCCAAAACAAATTGAATTCGATCTTTTGGATAAGCGGTGTCCATTGGAATATAGTAAGCTCCGGCTTTCAGAATTCCTAAAACACTAATCATAAAATAAGGCGAACGATCCAGTAAAACCGCAACAGGATCTGCTTTTTGAATGCCACAATTCTGAATTAAATATTGAGCGAATTGATTTGATTTTTCGTCTAACTCTTTATAAGAAATAGTAACATCATCATAAGACAGAGCCGTGTTATTTCCTTGTAATGCTGCCTGCTCGTTAAAGATTGCCAAAATAGAATCAAATGAGGCATATTCTTTAGCCGTATCATTTGACGCAGCTATAATGGCCTGACCTGCTAAAACATCATTCTGATTGGTAAAAACTCCCTTAAGCTGAGAAGCCATTAAAGCCGCTGCGGCATCGGAATACAAAGCTGTATCGTAATACAAATCTATTGCTAAGCTGTCGCCATAATCTACAGCATTAACCTTTACTTCAAAAACATCCGTTACACTAAACAGATCTCTTATTTTTAAAGTATCTGAAGAATAATTGTCATTCAGCTCTGCATACTCAAACACATAGTTGAAGGTTGTAGCTTCAGTAACTTCCTTGTCATGAATTCTGTTTACATAGAAATAATCCGACCACATTCCAATTTCTGCAACTGTTTTTTTGATAAATGCAATGGCTTCTTTTTCAGATAGTGATGCAAATTCGTTCAGGCCAACCGGAAGTGTTTTTGCTACTAAACCAAATGTATTTTCAAGTTCGTTATAATATCTTTTAAACGGAAGATATCCAATTGTAAAAGAGTCTTCGTCAAATTTTGACAGATAAGCCGCGAACTGAGACAATAGCAAATGTTCGGCTGAACTATCCTCCTGAACCATTTTGGCTTTTAGTTCGGTATAAGCATCTCCGTCAATAAGGCAGATGGATTTTCTTTGAGGACTGAACGTCTGATTATTGCGATTCTTAAACGGTACAATGTCTTTGGTCAGATCTGTTGGATAGTTTTTCCAGAAATTCACTCCTTCTTCTTCCGGATCGCTGAACAACTGCTGCTGCCAGGCCGAAAAATCCTGATATTCTACCACTTCTCTCTCTTCTTTTTCATACGAAGTTTCGTCGAAGATGGCTTTGGAAAGTTCGCTGCATAAAAAGGCGGTACTGTAACTGTCTGCCCAAAGTGAAAACAAACGCACTGCCAATACCTGATTTCCTTGTGAATCTTTCAGCAGACAAAAACGTATCGCACTATCTTTTAAAGGGTCGTACCCGTATCCTAAACTTTCCTGAACAGTCGCTGTAATCGTAAACTGATCCAATGCCTGAACCGTTCTTTCGACTATTTCTGTTTGCTTTAATTCAGATACTGCCTGAACCGGGAAACCAACATTTGGTGCCTCGTTCATTTTAAACAATAAGGTTTCATTTTTACTTATTACGAGTGCTAATCCGCGTTTTAACTTTTCTATAGTCACATCACTTTTCAGATCAATAACTACCTGATTAAAATAGTTTTGTATGTTTTTTTCAGCTACACTCCATAAGTTCATTTGATTTATTGAAAGCTGATATCCTTCAACGTTATTTATTGTTTCTTTTTCCATGATTTTAGTATCTGATTAATTAGGTATTCAAACTGTTCCGGCAGAACGCGAACAGTACTTTGTTTTTGGATTAGGTATGTTTAGAAATTAAAATAAGGAGGCTATAATTTGTCTGCTGCCTTCATAAGGGCTTCTTCCGTGTGACATCAACATGTTGTCCAGGAATAATACATCTCCTTTTTCCCAAGGGAATAAAACGGTAGCTTTTTGATAGGCTTCTCTGATTTCTTCGATTTCTTCTTTTGAGATTTCGGTTCCGTCTCCGTAGAAGGTGTTATTTGGAAGCTGGTCTTCTGAATTTACCAGATCAAAAAAGGAGGCTTCCAATGCATATTTGTTAAAAAAGTAAGCGTGATTGAACCAAACTGAATCTCCTGTAGCCGGGTGTTCCCAAATTGCTTTTTTAGTCCATGTTAAAACTAAATTGGTATCGCTTTTCCATTCAAACGAAATGCCTTGTTCGTTGCAGGTTTTCTCTACTTCTTTTTGGTCTTCAGTCTGAAAAACTTCTTTCCAGGACAAACCATAAGCTTCGTTGAGGTTTCTCACATATTTCACTCCTTTTTCCAAAAACTTAGTTCTTGTTTTTTCGCTTAAATACTCCAGTACTTTTTTGTTATCGGCTATCGGAGTTTCACCTTGTTTGTCGGCCGGATCGATGCAGCAAAACACAATATTGCTTGGGTGAACGGGCGCATACGAACTTTCACTGTGCATTTCGATCGAATATTCTTTAGGATAAGTTGTCGTGTGGTACACGTTCTTTCCAACTGAATATCGAGGTGATGATCTTAAATTATATTCAAGAGGAGTATCTGCATATAATTTGCTGAAATTTTCAAATTTTTCAACGGTGTTAATGTGAAATCCTCTAAAAAGTATGGCTCCGTAGGTATTCACTTTTTCCTGAAATTCAGCTCTGTTCTGAGCTACCCAGTCGTTTAACTGCATTCCGACTGCCGATGGTTTAACTACCAATGGAAATCCTGCCTGACCTGGCCATACTGAATAGTCAACTTGTGCAACATCGGTTACTTTTTGAGCTTTAATCCCTTTTAATTTTTGTATACTATTGATCATAATTTTATTTTTTTAGAATACAGCTTTTGACTGTAGTGTTTGTAATCAAAATATTTAGTTCGTAAGATTCAGAGTTTCACCAATCAGGTCGAACCAAAAATGATCTAACCTGATTCGCGGCTCTGTACTCTAATTTGAAAAAGAATTTTATCGCTGTAAATGCGATAAGCTAAAGGCTTTTATTTTTTAACCAATTTAAATTTGTTAGCATTAAGGCTTCTCAGGATTTGCTTGGTTTCTTTCTGGAAATCAATATCATCTATCCTTTCAGCTTTGTTTTCTAAAAGCTGTGATAATAAATACTTAAAGTCGTTCATCAGGATTTCGATAAAACTTTGATTGTACAAATCGGTGTTGTAATTAATGTTATAGTACAGGTGATTTCCTATTTCTTTAACATTAATAAGCATGTCCAGTTTTGATCCTTTTTGATCCTGAACCACAATCTGATCCGTCTCTTCCTGTGTAAGCAGTAAATCTTTATTATTTTCTGCTGCTCCCGTATTGTGATAGGATATCATAATATCGTACAAAGGATTACGGCTGGTATCACCTTTTATGGTTAAATCGTCCAGCAAGTTATCGAACGGATACATTTGATGTTTCATATTCTCAAACATGGCTTCTTTAACCTTATCAAATATCTGGTCAAAATTGTCCTCCGGATTGATTTGATTGCGGATCACAATATTGTTAAAGTAAAGTCCGATTTGATTTTCAAGATCTACATGATCTCTACCCATAACCGGTGACCCGATGCTAATATCTTTCTGATTGGTATATCTGTAAAACAATATGTTCCAAACCGCTACTACTCCTGTAAATAAGGTTCCTCCTTTTGTTTTACAGTACGTTTCAAATTTTCTGGTGACCGTATCAGAAAGAAATGTTCTTAACGTTTGTCCATTATTGGTCATCACTTTTGGTCTTGCTTTCTGACTAGGGAAATCTAATACTCCTCTGTCTCCGGAAAGCGTTTGCAGCCAGTATTTTTTGTGCTGATCAAAAGCATTGTTTTCCAATTGCTGCTTTTGCCATACCGCAAAATCTTTGTACTGAATAGACAGGACCGGAAGCGAAGGCACCGTGTTATTTTTGAATGCGTTGTAAAATGCCAGTACGTCTCTCTTTAAGATGTTTATGGAAACTCCGTCTCCGATAATGTGATGCATGTTATAATAAAAAACATGTTTCTGATCGGATACCTGCAGTAATGCTATTCTTAACAAAGGCCCATCTGCAAGGTTAAAAGGCTGTAAAGTATCCTGCAGTATATAATCTGCTACAGCATTTTCAATATTTGCCTCTCCTCTGAAATCCTCTTCCTGGATGGTAAAGTCAATTTCTGAAGGGGCAATAATCCATTGTCTGACCTCAGCATTTTCTCCTTCTTTGAATATGGTACGCAATGTTTCATGACGCTCGATAACAGCATCAATGGCTTTCTTTAAAAGCGGAATATCGTATCCTTCTAAAGTAAGCTGCGCAGGCATATTATAAGAAGTATTATTTTCTCCCGACTGACTCAACACCCACATGCGATACTGACCGCTTGAAAGCGGATAATTCGTTTGTTTAGCGACAGGGGTGATTTTTTCGATTTCATTACTTTCAGCAGAAGCACCGAATAATAGTGGACAATGTTCCTCGATTGTTTTGTTGACAAATAAATCTCTAAGTTCCAACTTGATTCCGTACTCTTTATGGTATCGGGTAATAAGTCTTGTCAGTTTTAAACTGTGTCCTCCAAACTCGAAGAAATTATCGGTAACTCCTATACGTTCTCTGTCTAAAATTTCTTTCCAGATGGTTACCAACTGCTCTTCATTAGTATTGCGCGGCGCAACATAACCACTTGCATCTGTTCCTTGTGATGCCAGTTTTGGCAAAGCTTTTTTATTTACTTTTCCATTAGAAGTAAGTGGCATTTCATCCAGAGGGATGCATAAAGTAGGCACCATATATTTAGGAAGACTTTCTAAAAGATATCCTTTAAAATCTTCCAGTGTATAATTGTCTTTAAGGACTACATAAGCGACTAATTCTTTTGAATAAAACTGATCTTCATGTACAATAACTGCGGCATGATTCGCATACGGACAGATGTTTAAAGCTGCTTCTACTTCGCCAAGTTCAATTCTGAATCCTCTGATTTTGATTTGTTTATCGTTTCTTCCCAAATATTCTATATCTCCGCTTGAAAGTCGTTTGGCAACGTCTCCGGTTTTATAGAGACGTTCTCCGGGATTGAATGGATTAGTCATGAATCGTTCTTTTGAAAGTTCAGGACGATTTAAATACCCTCTTGAAACTCCGGCTCCTGAAACAAACAATTCTCCGGCAACTCCCATGGGTACTAATTCCATATTTTCATCCAGAATATAGCAGCTCATTGTTGGGATCGGTCTTCCGATATCACTTACATTAAGGTTAATTTCACGTGTACCGATCTCTTTAAAGGTTACGTGCACCGTTGTTTCGGTAATACCGTACATGTTGATCAGAGCACAATCCGGATATTGAGCCGCCCATGGTTTAAGAACTCCCGGTGTAAGTGCCTCACCTCCAAATATTACATAACGTACTTTCAAAGGATGTTTTTTGTCGATTACCTGCTCTTGTAAAGCATTGAATGCGGAAGGGGTCTGATTCAATACAGTTACTTCCTGCTCTGCTAAAAGATCTGCAAATGCTTCTGTATCTTTTGCAACCAGTTCAGGAACGATCACCAGTCTGCCTCCGTATAACAAAGCTCCGAATATTTCCCAAACCGAAAAGTCAAAACTATAAGAATGGAACAGGCACCATACGTCTTTTTCGTCAAAATCAAACAAAGGTTTTTCCGTAAAGAAAAGTCGTACTACGTTGCCGTGTTCAATCATTACACCTTTAGGCACTCCGGTAGTTCCTGAAGTATAGATTACATAAGCCAGGTTATCTAAAGGTAAGTCCAACTCTAAATTGGTCGTTTCATAAGCAGAAAGAAATGTATCTGCATGATCTAAATTTACCAGCTGAACAGGGATATCCAGTTTTACGGTTTCACTGCTTTTTGTGCTTACCAATACAATATTTGACTTACTGTCATTGAGTATAAAACTGATACGCTCCGTTGGGTATTCAGGATCAATAGGTACATACGCTCCGCCTGCTTTTAAGATTCCAAGTATTCCGATGATCATCTCAAAAGAACGGTTGATACACATTCCTACCATGACTTCCGGACCTACACCCTGCTCTTGTAAGTATCTGGAAAGCTGATTTGCTTTTTCGTTCAATACTTTATAGGTCATGTGTTTACCGTCTATAGTCAAGGCAACAGCATCGGGAGTTTTTGCCGCTTTTTCTTCAAAAATCTCCACTATATTCTGATCTGCCGGATAATCTACTTCAGAGGCGTTGTAAGCTTTGGTAAGCACTTCGATTTCTGCTGCACCCAGCATATTGAAATCTCCTATTGTAGTAAACTGCTCTTCGGCCATTTGACACAAGGCTGTTCTGAAATGTTCGGTAATCATCTGAACAAAAGCGGCCTCCATTATCGAACTGTTGAATGTAAAATCGATAACCAGTCTGTCTTTCAGCATAGGCTGAATCGAAAGTAAATAGTTGTTGTTTTCTTTCACATTTACACTCTCTATTTCTAAAACCGGTTTCTGCTTGCTGTCACTGCTTTTAGACGGATAGTTGGTAAACGATAATAAAGTGTCAAAACAATCTCCTTTTATTTCGTTCCATTGCTGAATTTTATTAAGAGACGTATGTTGGAAATTCCTAGCCGTTACAGATGTTTTCTGAAGCATTGCCAGAAAATCAGTAATCGTTTGATTCTGATCTATTTTTGCTCTTAACGGAATGGTATTGATATACAATCCTACTTTGCTGTCGTAATTGAGTTCAGCCGGACGTCCAGAAACGGTAACACCGTACACAATATCTTTAAAGCCAGTGTATTTTGACAATAAAATGGCCCAGACAGCCTGTGTTAAAGTATTAGGTGTAACATGTTGTGCTTTCGAAAAATCATTTATTTTTTGCGTTAATTCGGCATCAAAATCAATGGTAATACGCTCGTATTTTCCTTTTCCTTTGTTACGTTCGTGTAATGCTTTACAGAAAGGCAGTAATGAAGGTTCGTTAAAATCCTGCATATAAGTCTGCCAGAATTCTTTTTCTTCAAAGGCGTCTATCGCTTTGATATAATTGATAAAATCTTCGTATCGGTCTTCTTCCTGTGCCTCAGGTTCTGCACCGTGCATTAGGTTGGTGTACGCACGTATCACTTCCTGAATGATCACTTGCCCGGACCATCCGTCCCATAATACATGATGTTTTGTCCAGATCATTTTATAAGTACTCTCTCCAAACTTAGCCAGCGTGATACGCATTAAAGGCGGGTTTGTAAAACTAAAATCTTCGAATCGGTCTTCGTCTTTTAGTTTTTTAAATGTTATGTCTTTTTCCTGATCGGTATTCTCGGTTAAATCAACCAATCGCAACGGAACTTCTACTTCTTTGTTTACAAACTGAATCGGAATATTTACTTTATCATAAATAAAACCGGTTCTTAGGATAGTATGATTGTTAATGACATGCTGCCAGGCTTTTTTAAAGCGAACTACATCCAGTTTAGACGAAAAAGTAACATCAAACTGGGTATGATAAGTGGTATTTTCTTTTGCTCCGGTACTGTACAAATAGGTACTGTGAAATAAAATTCCTTCCTGAACAGGACTTAATCCGTACATAGAAGAAATGTTTTTTCGGTCCAGTTTAAAATCTTCTTTCTTTAAATAAGCAATAATATCGGCTTTGTTTTCTTTAATGAACGAAGTTATGTCCTGACGTTCGGTGATAATCTTAATATCAGAAGGTGTAAGTTTTCCTTCCTTTCCTAATAAAACTAAATCCTGTCCGTTAATTTTAAGCTGAAATCCAAGGTCTTTTAAGTTTTTTATGAATTTTTCCATGATTTTAAAAATATTTTCTTGTAACGTAGTCACTCTTTACTGTTAATATGAAATAATACGGTGCGTTATCGAATGGTAATCAGAATACGGCAATTCCTCTTAAGGTATCTTCGTATTCCGTAGCCGTTGTAAGGATACTTTCTATAC
Source organism: Flavobacterium tructae (assembly GCF_001853485.1). NCBI lineage: Bacteria > Pseudomonadati > Bacteroidota > Flavobacteriia > Flavobacteriales > Flavobacteriaceae > Flavobacterium > Flavobacterium tructae. The sequence goes on from NZ_MIKE01000022.1 coordinate 768,948, forward strand.
TTTCTAAAAAGGAAGTGATGGTTTCAGCTTTAAAATAAAGATCATTATAGGTGAGTATAAAGTCAAAACTGTTTTCTCTTTCCTGTACTAAAAGATTAAGATCGTATTTTCCTAATCCCTGATTTTTATAGTTAAAAGGCTCTCCTTCTTCTTCGGTAACAGCATCGTATCGGTCGTATAAATACAAAACATCAAAAAGTGCTGTCCTGCTCATGTCTTTTTTAGGATTGATTTCTACAACCAGCTTGTCAAATGGAATTTCTTTATTGCTGTATGCCGTTTGCCAGGTATTGGCAACCACTGTGCAGGCATCTTCAAGTGTTCCATTTCTGTCCAGTACAGATCGTAACACTACCAGATTTTCTATGGGTCCTACGGTTGATTCTGTAAGATGGTTGCGCATGTTCATCAAGGTACCGATCACGATATCCGAAAGTCCTGAAAACTGAGCCAAAGCCATCTTATAGGCAGCTAAAGTCACCATTTGCGGACTAGTGCCATTAACTGCTGCAAAGGATTGTAAACCATCTTTATTAAAAGAAAAAGAGCTCGTTGCAGTTTGATAAATATGAACCGGAACGCGTTCTGAATCCGTAGGAAGATACAGCACCTGATTATCGGTTAACTGTTTTCTCCAAAAAGCAACCAAGCTTTCTGTTTCGTAAGGATCAACAGCTTGTTCCCATTCTGAAAAATCTTTGTATTGCATGGTAAATCCTAATGAATCTTCGGGATGCGAAACGAAACTTAAAAAATCTTCTTTGAGAATCTTAAGACTATAACGGTCTGCCACTACATGATGAAGTACAAATAGTATCCTGATATGATTTTCCAAACGTTCGAAATAGGCTTTTACTAATACTCCATTTTCAAAATCAAAGGATATCTTGCGCAATTCTTCCTGATTTTCTTTTAGATTAAGCTGTTCTTTAAGCAGCTTTTTTATATCCGTTTCTTCAGGGGTTGTAATGACTTGAAAAATCTGATCACCCTCTCTTACGATTTTGGTTCTTAAAACATCATGACGGTTGATCAATTGTGTAAAAGCACGATAAATTTCTTCGGTACTTACCTCTTTTTCTATTGTAAAACTCAATGGTATATTATGGTAAACTGGCCCTCCTTCGTAGAGATAATCTCTTTCGAAATGGTCGATGAACCACATCCTTTGCTGGTGATAGGATACAGGTAATTTCATATGTTATGGTATTAAATAGTGATAGTTATTAGGGTTCGTTATGAGTTTAGAATCTTAGTACACTTTCATCCTGAGATTCTTCGGCAATTTCAGATTCAAACAGAGCATCAAACTCTTTAAAATCTAATGAATCGCTTAATCCAAAATCGGAAGGGGTTAGTTCTCGGTCTTCTTTACTAATACAGTGTTCGATAAGCTGGGTTAAATATTCTATATACTTATCAGCCAGATTCTGAACGGTTTCTGATTGGTATTGTGCTTCGGAGTAATCCCAGGAAATTCTAAGTTCATTGGCCACAATAATTGCTTTTACAATAAATTTTTCTTCCAGTATAGAAGTTGGGCTGATATGATCTCCTCCGTATTCCGGAGCTGATGAAAAGACTGCACTTTGATTCAGCACATTATCGATTTGTCCCAAATAATTAAAGACAACATCCCATCCGCAATCTTTTAAAGAATGGCGTATTTCTTCAGACGAGTGTAAATAACGCAAACAGCCGTACCCCATTCCTTTGGTTGGAATCCTGCGCAATGCTTCTTTTACCGATTTAACAATATCGCCTTCCGTTTCGGCATTTTCTTTTGACAGGATCACCGGATATTTATTGGTAAACCATCCTGTAGTACCGCTAACATCAATGTCTTTCAGTACATTTTCTCTTCCGTGGCCTTCAAATCCTAATGCCAGTCGTTTTGTTCCCAGAACATCTTCAAAAGTCATTTGAAGTGCGCTTAACATCAAATCGTTGATTTCTGTATTATAAGCTGAATTGGCATCTTTCAACAGGTGTTTGGTATATTCCTGATTTAGAATTCCGATCTGAGTTTTCTTCGTTTGTCTGGTAGGCTTATTGGCCGAAAAATCGGTTGGAAGCGGCGTATAGTCGCTATTAATTTGCTGCCAGTACTCTAACTGAGATTCTATTTCTTCGGTCTCTGCAAAGTTTTTCAACTTATTGATCCAGTCTCTGAACGAATTGTTTTTGTTTTCCAGATACAGCTTTTCGTCTGTTGTTTCTTCTGTCAGCAGTGTTTCCAGATCGTCGATGATAAACCTCCAGGAAACTCCGTCTACCGCTAAGTGATGTGATACCATGAAAAATCGGTTGTAGGGTACAGCGTCTGGTGTTTCAATAAGAACAAAACGCGCTAAATCTCCTTTTTCAATATCCAGTGATTGTTGGTATTTTGCACAAATTGCCGTCACAGCTTCTGCAACATTCTTTTCATCATCGATCGTTTCTGTTCGATAGAAATTAACCGATTCTCCGTAAAACTGTTTCCATTCTTCCTGTCCCTGAACGATCTCTTTTTGGTATATTGATCGAAGCGAATCATGACGTTTGGCTATTAATTCAACTGTTTTTTCGAGTTTTTCTTTCGGGATCTTTTTATCGATGCTCAATAAAACGGCCTGATTAAAATGTGACAATACGGCTTCATTTCTTTCAAAAAACCATTGCTGAATTGGGGATAGAGGTACTTCTCCTTCTAAAATTCCCTGCTCGGCAGTACTAAACTCTTTGCTATTTCGTTCTGCAGCAACCGCCAGTTCTGCGATCGTTTGATAGTCAAACAAATCCTGAACCTGAACCTGATAACCTTTTTTCTTGGCACGACTTACTACCTGAATGACGATGATAGAGTCACCTCCGAGTTCAAAGAAATTATCCGTCACTCCAATTTCGTCAACATTAAGCAGGTTTTGCCAAATGGTAACCAAATCCTCTTCTGCTTTTGTGGTTGGTGCTACATATGTACGTCCCGTTGCAGCTGTAGGCTCCGGCAATGCTTTTCTGTCGATCTTTCCGTTTGAAGTCAATGGCATCTGATCCAGTACAACATACACCTGAGGAACCATATAATCCGGAACAACTCCTGATAGATAGGTTTTCAAATCAGCCTCTGAATACCCTTCTTCAACAACCAGATAACTTACCAATCGTTTAACTCCTGCAACGTCTTCTCTAAAAGAAACTTCATTCTGTACAACACCAGGATAGCCTTGTATCACACGACTGATTTCTTTTAACTCTACACGGTATCCACGAATCTTGACCTGATCGTCTACACGGCCTAAAAATTCAATCTCCCCTAAAGAATTTCTGCGAACTAAGTCTCCCGTTCTATATAAAACAGCACTTTTACCTGCTGCAAATGGATTGGCGATAAATTTCTCCTGAGTTAAGTCTTCACGATTCAGATAACCTTTCGAGATTCCTTTACCTCCCAATAATAATTCTCCTGAAACTCCAATTGGACATAGCGACAGATCACTGCTTACAATATAAGCTTCACTGTCTGAGAACAACTTCCCAACCGGAATGGTCACGTAATCAAAAGCAGGATCTACTTTGTGAAGCAATTTTCCAATCGTACTCTCGGTAGGACCGTAATGGTTTACAATCATCACATTTGAATCTTGTGCTGCGATCTCTTTTACATAAGACACCTGAAGTACGTCTCCTCCAAATATTATAGTACGTTCCGGCAATAACAAATCAGTATCGATGCGTAAAGCCTGCCAGTGACTTGGTACTATTTTGATACAATCAATTGGGTTGGCGTTAAAATATGCTTGTAGCTTCACGCCATCCATTAAAGTATCTTTATTGAATAAGTGCAAACATCCTCCGCTTAATAGAGAACCGTACAATACGGTATTTCCTAAATCGGCAGAAAGTGAAGACATTAATCCGAAACTTTTGTTGGCACTGATCGAAATCTTAGCTTCTAATCCTTCGTAATAGTCTACCAAATTCTTGTGACTTACCTGAACTCCTTTTGGCTGACCTGTGGTTCCTGAAGTATATACGACATAAGCAGTCGTATCTTCTGTTGCCAATGTTGAGAAGGTAACCTCCTGCGGAAGTGCCTGGATATCGGCATATTGAATATCGATAGAAAATATCGGAACTGAAAAATCAATTACATCAAATAAACTGCCGGATTCGATCAACAAACATTTTACATTGGCTTCTTGTACCATGTACAACTGACGCTCTTTTGGTAAGGAAAGATCAATTGGAACATAACCTGCTCCTGATTTTAAAATAGATACCATCGCCAGTAAAGACCAATTTGAAGTATCCATCATCATGGCAATCAAATCACCCTGTTTTAAATCATACGTTTGTTGATAGTAATACGCCAATTTGGTAGCAGCTTCATCCAGCTCTTTGTACGTCATACGGCTATCATTATAAACAAATGCAATCGCATCCGGAGTTTTGGCTACCTGCACTTCAAAGTGAGACAATACCGTTCCTTTTCCTGATAATGCATACTCAGGTGTGTTATAATCTACTAAAAGTGCCTGCTCTTCTTCGGCGCTAAGCATGGCCAGATTTCCTATTGATGAGGTATCGTCTGCTAAAATAGTGTCCAGCAAATTCTCGTAATGAGATCGGAATCCTGTAATCGTAGACGAATTGAAAAGTGCGCTGCAATAGTTGAATGAGAAAGAAATTCCTTCCGGACTGTCTTCTGCAAAAATGGTCAGATCGAACTTCGAAATGTCATAATCCATTGGCACAGACTCAATCGTTATATCACTAAATTCAGCAATTTTAGCTTCCGGATTGTTGTTTAAAACAAACAATATCTGGAATAAAGAACTTCTGCTTTTGTCTCTGGCTTTCTCTACACGATCGACTACTTTTTCAAACGGAACTGCGATATGATTGTACGCTTCTAAAGTGGTTTGTTTTACCGATTTCAGCACTTCATTAAATGTTGGATTACCGGATAAATCAGTACGTAGTGCCAAAGTGTTGACAAAGAATCCAATCATCGATTCTAATTCCTGCTGCGGACGATTGGCTACCGTAGTTCCAACACAGATATCAGACTGACCGCTGTAACGGTACAACGCTACTTTGTAAACACTTAGCAATAACATGAATAAAGTTACTCCTTCTTCTTTGGCGTAAGCTCGTAAAGCCTCACTGCGATCGCGATCTAATTTAAAGTTTATATAGTCTCCTATACTGCTTTGAACAGCCGGTCTTGCATAATCTGTTGGGAGTGCAGAAGGTGCTACTCCTGTTAATTTAGATTCCCAGTAATCTAATTTCTCCGCCAGATAATCTCCGGAAACCTCAGAACGCTGCCAAACGGAATAGTCGGTGTATTGGAAACTAAGTGCTGGCAATACCGCCTCTTTTCCTTCTGCATAGGAAGCATATAATGTTTTAAATTCATTAACGATAAGTGATGTCGACCATCCGTCTGTTGCGATATGATGACGAACCAATAATAAAATATGCTCTTCGTCTGATACCTTGATAATTGTAGCACGTAACATATAATCTTTAGACAGGTCAAAAGAACGGCTTATTTCGTCTTTGATAAAAGCTTTCTGATCGGCTACAGAAGTAAGAACAGTAAGATTCCAATGCTCTGAAGACTGAACTTTTTGATACGCTATTCCTTCTTTTTCTAAGTAAATAGTACGCAATGCCTCATGACGCTCTACAATTGTTTTTAAAGCTTGTGACAGATAATCAGTATTAAGAGCTCCTTTTAAGTTTAATAATACCGGTACGTGATAATTCTCACTTCCTTTTAATTTATCAATAAACCATAAACGTTCCTGAGCATAAGACAATGGAATGTCTGCCGGCAAGTCTTGTTTGACAACCAACGGAAGTGCAAGCGTATTGTCCTGACTTTCGATAAAAGAAGCCAAAGCAGCAATATTAGTATGATCGAATATATCGGTAATATTGATGGCAACATTAAGTGTCGTTTTAATCGCTGATAGTAAACGAACGGCAAGCAAAGAATGTCCTCCCAATTCAAAGAAATCATCCGTAACTCCTATCTGTTCTACATTCAATAAATCCTGCCAGATCGCAACCAGACCTTTTTCGGTTTCCGTTTCAGCTGCAACATATACACGTCCTTCTGTAACTGTAGGCTCCGGCAATGCTTTTCTGTCGATTTTTCCGTTTGAAGTCAATGGCATCTGATCCAGTACAACATAGACCTGAGGAACCATATAATCCGGAACAACTCCTGAAAGATACGATTTCAAATCAGCCTCTGAATACCCTTCTTCAACAACCAGATAACTTACCAATCGTTTAACTCCTGTAGCGTCTTCTTTGAATAAAACCTCATTCTGTACAATTCCGGAATACCCCTGAATTACACGACTGATTTCTTTTAACTCTACACGGTATCCACGAATCTTCACCTGATCGTCTACTCGTCCTAAAAATTCGATTTCTCCCAATGAATTTCTGCGAACTAAGTCTCCCGTTCTGTACAAAACCGTGCTCTTAGCTGTTGCGAATGGATTGGCAATAAATTTCTCCTGAGTTAAATCTTCACGATTCAGATAACCTTTCGAGATTCCTTTACCTCCCAGTAATAATTCTCCTGAGACTCCAATTGGACATAACGACATATCGCTGCTTACGATATAAGCTTCACTGTCTGAGAACAACTTCCCAACCGGAATGGTCACGTAATCAAAAGCAGGATCTACCTGGTGCAATAATTTTCCAATCGTACTCTCAGTAGGACCGTAATGGTTAACAATCATCACATTTGAATCTTGTGCTGCGATTTCTTTTACATAAGACACCTGAAGTACGTCTCCACCAAATATTAAAGTACGTGCCGGCAACAATAACTTGTTATTTATGCTCAGCGCCTGCCAGTGGCTTGGTACTATTTTGATACAATCAATTGGGTTGGCGTTAAAGTACGCTTGCAGTTTCACTCCATCCATTAAAGTATCTTTATTGAATAAGTGCAAACAGCCTCCGCTTAATAAAGAACCGTACAATACGGTATTTCCTAAATCAGCAGAAAGTGAAGACATTAATCCGAAGCTTTTGTTGGCACTGATCGCAATCTTAGCCTCTAATCCTTCGTAATAGTCTACCAAATTTTTATGACTTACCTGAACTCCTTTTGGCTGGCCTGTAGTTCCTGATGTGTACACCACATAAGCCGTAGTATCTTCTGTTGCCAATGTTGAGAAGGTAACCTCCTGCGGAAGTGTCTGGATATCGGCATACTGAATATCGATAGAAAATACAGGAACTGAAAAATCAATTACATCAAATAAACTCGAAGATTCAATAAGCAAACATTTTACATTGGCTTCCTGTACCATGTACAACTGACGCTCTTTTGGTAAGGAAAGATCAATCGGAACATAACCTGCTCCTGATTTTAGAATAGATACCATCGCCAATAAAGACCAGTTTGAAGTATCCATCATCATGGCGATCAAATCACCCTGTTTTAAATCATACGTTTGTTGATAGTAGTATGCTAATTTGGTAGCAGCTTCATCCAGCTCCTTGTACGTCATACGGCTATCATTATAAACAAATGCAATCGCATCCGGTGTTTTGGCTACCTGCGCTTCAAAGTGAGATAATACCGTTCCTTTTCCTGATAATACATACTCAGGTGTGTTATACTCTACTAAAAGCGCCTGCTCTTCTTCGGCGCTAAGCATGGCAAGATTTCCTATAGCTGAGGTACCGTTTTCTAAGATAGCAGTCAATAAGTTCTGATAATGTGATCTTAAACCTGATACGGTTGCAGCACTGAAAAGATCTGTACAATAGTTGAATGAAAAAGAGATTCCTTCCGCACTGTCTTCTGCAAAAATAGTCAGATCGTATTTGGCAATATTATAATTCATTGCCATTGGTTCGATGGTAATATCACTAAATTCAGCAACTTTTGCCTCCGGGTTGTTGTTTAAAACAAACAATACCTGGAATAAAGAACTTCTGCTTTTATCTCTTGTTTTCTCTACGCGATCTACTACTTTTTCAAACGGAACTGCGATATGATTGTACGCTTCTAAAGTGGTTTGTCTTACCGATTTCAGAACTTCATTAAACGACGGATTACCGGATAAATCAGTACGAAGGGCTAAAGCATTGACAAAGAATCCAATCATCGATTCTAACTCCTGCTGCGGACGATTGGCAACTGTGGTTCCGATACAAATATCAGACTGACCGCTGTAACGGTACAATAATACTTTATAAACACTAGATAATAGCATGAATAAAGTTACACCCTGCTCTTTCGCATAAGCACGTAAAGCCTCACTTTGATCGCTGTCTAACTTTAAACTGATATGGTTCCCGCGACTGCTTTGAACAGCTGGTCTTGCATAATCTGTTGGAAGTGCAGAAGGTGCTACTCCTGTTAATTTAGACTCCCAATACTCTAATTTTTCTGCTAAAACCTCTTCAGACAACTCGGTACGCTGCCAAACGGAATAATCCGTATATTGAAAGTTAAGCGTTGGTAAATTAGCTTCTTTTCCTGTTACATAGGAAGCGTATAATTCTTTGAATTCTTTAACGATTATAGATTCAGACCATCCGTCTGTTGCAATATGATGACGTACCAATACTAAAATATGTTCTGCATCTGATACCTTGATAATCGTAGCACGTAACATATAATCTTTCGATAAATCAAATGGTTTGTTTATCTCTTCGGCTGTAAATTCTTTATAATCTGCCACTCCCGAAACAACATTCAACTCCCAACGGTCTGAGGATTGTACCACTTGATAAGCAACACCTTCTTTTTCTATAAATATAGTACGGAGTGCCTCATGACGCTCTACAATTGTTTTTAAAGCTTGTGAAAGATAAGCAGTATTAAGATCTCCTTTTAGTGTTAATACCGTAGGCATATGATAATGTTCACTGCCTTTTAATTTATCTATAAACCATAAACGTTCCTGAGCATATGACAATGGAATATCTGCAGGTAAGTCTTGTTTACTTACCAAAGAAAATGTTGAGGCAGTATCTTGTTTTTCTATAAAAGAAGCCAGCTCTGAGATCGTCGGATTACCAAATACGTTTGTAATGGTAAGGCCAACGTTCATTACTTTCTTTGTTGCCGATATTAAACGTACTGCTAATAAGGAATGTCCTCCCAGTTCAAAGAAATTATCGGTAATACCAATTTGCGCTACATTTAGCAGATTCTGCCAGATGGCAACTAATTCCTCTTCTGTTTTTGTTCCTGGTGCTACATATTCATATTCTCTGCTAAATGTTGGATCCGGTAATGCTTTTCTGTTTACTTTACCATTTGATGTCAATGGAATTTCATCCAGTTGTACCATTATTCCCGGAATCATATACCCTGGAATGTGTTCTTTTAAATAAGCAACAAGATCTTCTTTTGTTTTATTCTCTTTAAAAACTACATAGGCTACCAATTCATTTACTCCGTAAGCATCTTCTTTCGCAATAACAACTCCCTGATGTACAAACGGACAGCTGTTGATAACGGTATCCAATTCTCCCAATTCAATTCTGTACCCTCTGATTTTTACCTGGCTGTCTTCTCTTCCCAAGTATTCTATAGTACCATCCTGAAGCCACTTTGCATTATCACCGGTTCTGTATAATTTTCCTTCCCCAAAAGGATTTTGCACAAATCGGTAAGCATTAAGTTCCGGAAGATTGATGTACTCTCTGGCTACCTGAACACCACCTATGTACAGTTCTCCTGTAACACCTTTAGGCTGTATGTTCATTTCGCTGTCCAGAATATAAATCTGAGTGTTTGCCACGGGAACTCCTATCGTAACACGTTTTAAATCTACCGCATTAAAAGGAACAATCCAGCTTGTCACATCGATTGAAGCCTCTGTAGGTCCGTATAAATTGCTCAAAACAACATTTGGCAATACTTTTTGAAAATCTTCTACCTGGCTTATTTTTAAAGCCTCTCCACTACATACCACATTTTTCAGACTGCTGCATTTAGAAACATCAATATCCAATAAAAATGCACTTAGCATAGAAGGTACAAAGTGAATCATTGTTACCCCATGTGCTGCGATCAGCTCTCTTAAATAATCGCTGTCTTTATGTCCTTCCGGTTTTGGAATTACTAATTTACACCCTGTCAATAATGGAAGGAAGAACTCCCAAACCGATACATCAAAACAGAAAGTAGTTTTTTGTATCAATACATCTTTAGCCGTTAAATTATAGTACTCCTTCGCCCATAACAGACGGTTCACCAAACCTCTTTGTTCGTTCACAACTCCTTTAGGATTTCCTGTAGATCCTGAAGTGTAAATTACATAAGCCGCATTCGTAACAGGTATTGCTACAGCGGGATTAGTTTTGGACTGATTGACAAGTACTGAATCCTGTTGATCAAGATTAAGTATCGTAGTCCCTTCCAGAAAATTAACTTTGTTGAAACTGTCGTTATTTACCAATACAACTTCTGCCTTAGTATCTTTAACAATGTACTCTATTCTTTCAACCGGGTAATGAGGATCAATAGGTGCATAAGCTCCTCCTGATTTCATAATACCCAACATTCCAATAACCATTTCAAAAGAACGTTCCATACACAATCCTACTATAGATTCTGTTGTAACATTGATACTGCGTAAATAATGAGCCACCTGATTGGCTTTTTCATTTAAAGCTGCATAAGTCATTTCTTCTCCTTCAAAAGCCAAAGCAACTCCTTCCGGATTATTAGCAACTTGTTCTTCAATGAGGTCTATAAGCGTAAGATCAACAGGGTAATTCGTTGCCGTAGCATTAAAATCCTGTACTAATTCTTTTTCTTCTTCCTGACTGATGTAGGTTAGTTTTCCAATAGGAGTTTCCGGTTGAAATAATACTTCTTCCAGAATTTGTTTATAGTGTCGTATTAATCCTTCGATCATTTGATATTCGTACACCTCGGTATTATAAGCAACATCTAAAACAAGGTGCTCTCCGGCTTCTCTGAAATTAAGCTCTACATCAAATTTTGAAACTGTTTCTCCTAAATCAAGAATTGCATCGGTTTTTGATGTTGGTATTTCGATCGTCACCTCATTTGCTGATGTATTCTGAAGCACTAACAAAACATCAAACACACTGCTTCTTCCTGCATCTCTTTTTATGTTTAAGTTTTCTACTAAACTGTCAAAAGGATACATTTGATGGTTAAACGCCTCCAGTGTCTGCTCTTTAATTCTCTTGTAAATCGAAGTAAAATTCTCCCCGGCCTCCACAGTATTGCGCAAGGCAAGAGTATTTACATAAAAACCAATCTGATTGGCTAAATCTGCATGGTCACGTCCTGCTACCGGACTACCTATAATAATATCTGTATCTGAGGTATATTTATGAAACAGAACATTGATCGTGGTTAGTAAACTAATAAAAGTACTGCCATTGTTCTCTTTTGTAAAATGCTGAAGCATCGCTGTTGTTTCCTTAGAAATATAAGCTCTTAAACTTCTTCCTTTATGTGTTTTCACAGAAGGACGACGTTTTTCTGAAGGAAGATCCAGGATTGGTAACTCACCCGAAAGACTTTCCATCCAATACGCTTTATCCTTGGTAGAAACCGCTGAATTTATCTGTACTGCCTGCCAGTTTGCATAATCTTTATATTGAATGGCAAGAGGTGCAAGATCAGGAGTAATCCCTTTTACAAAAGACTCATAAAATGCAAATACATCTTTTGATAATACATTCATCGACCAGCCGTCACCTATAATGTGGTGCATGTTGTAATAAAAAACATAAGTATCCTCTTCAGTCTGTAATAAACTTAGACGAAATAATGGTCCTTTTTCTAAATCAAACGGAACGAATGAATCTTCTTTGATATAACCGGATACACTGGCATCTTTATCTGCAACATTTCTGAAATCAACATAAGACAGCCCGAAGTTTACGTCTGTTGTTGGCTGCACGTACTGTCTCACATCACCGTTTTCATCCATTTTGAAAGTAGTACGCAAGATCTCGTGACGCTCTATAGTAGCGATTATCGCTTTTTGAAAGTATCCTATATCATAATTACCTTTTAAAATGGTACGCATAGGCATATTGTACACCTCAGACCCTCCTTCAAACTGACTTAAAGTCCAAAGACGGCGCTGTCCGGCCGATACTTCGTAACTTTCAGATTCAGAAACCGCAGAAATTGACTCAAAATTAAATTTCGCACTGTTTTTACTGCTTTTAAGTAAGGCGATAAGACGATCTTTATTGGTTGAAATATCATTTTTATCCTCTGCAGTAAGAGCTGCTGTATTTCCTGTTACTCTTAAATTTTCTTCTGAATCATCAAGAAAAATTTGTACTTCTTTATGGGATAAGCCGGTAATTATTGATTTGATATCTTTCATCGTAATAGTGTTTTCTAAATGCTTTATTTTTGAATTAATAACTGATATATTTAAAATAACCTATGTACAACACCAAACACATTGTTCTAAAAGACAATGTGTTGTGATGATTTACCAGGTAGTAAAACTAGATTTTGATGTGGTAAAAAAGGATTGAGATAAGAGATCTTTTACACTTTACAACAAGTACAAAAATCACTTTAATGATTAGCTCCATTATATAGGAGGCGATAATCTAATTGAAAAGAAAATCTAAAACCTATGCCTTTGCAAATACGTTTTCTTCCGGATTGGATAAATACGACAAAGGTATTATGGCTGATATATTCTGGCGCAATGAACTTAATCGTACGCTGATTCTGTGCTGATTGTCAACTCTGAAAACTTCACATTCCAAACCTGATAGTTCGCCATGTTCGATTTTAAGTTTATCGCCTATTTTTGGCAGTGCCGATTCGACTTGAACATCGGTCATATCTTTTCCCTGGGTAAAGAGTTTGATATAAGCGATTTCTTCTTCGGAAACTTTGCCGTATTCTTTGCCGAAAGACAAGTAGGAACAACCGCTCTCTACATTTAAAGCATCATGAAAGTCTTTGTTGTTTCTAATGTTTACAA